>NZ_AAXW01000003.1 GCF_000169335.1 Crocosphaera chwakensis CCY0110 | reverse complement strand
TGCGGTTGATCTACTTGCTAGTGTACCTCGGCCATACCAAGTGTATTCATACCAAGGATAATGAAAATGAGGTTTACATTCTAAAGCTTTGTCATAAGATATGATCGCCTCTTCCAACCTTTCTAAGTTAGCTAAAACATTCCCTCGGTTATGCCAAGCGTCATAATTATCAGGTTTAATTTCTAAAGATTTGTCATAGGATGCGATCGCCTCTTCCAACCTTTCTAAGTTAGCTAACGCAATCCCTCGGTTATACCAAGCGTTATAATTATCAGGTTTAATTTCTAAAGATTTGTCAGAAGATGTGATCGCCTCTTCAAACCTTCCTAACTCAGACAATACAAGACCTTGGTTATCCCAAGTTTTATAATCATCAGGTTTAATTTCTAATGCTTTGTCGTATGATGCCATCGCTTCTTTTAACTTTTCTAAGTCAGCTAACACATTCCCTCGGTTATTCCAAGTTTTATGATCATCAGATTTAATTTCTAATACCTTGTCGTATGATGTGATCGCTTCTTCAAACCTTCCTAAGTTATGTAACGCATTCCCTCGGTTAAACCAAGCTTGATGTAGATCTGGTTTAAATTCTAATGCTTTGTTGTATGATGCGATCGCTGCTTCATACTCTCCCTTTTGACATTGTTCAAATGCTTGCTCAATTAATCTTTGAACTTCATCTACTGTTGTCTCTGATGGGTTTGAATTTGATGTTATTAATTCTGTATTTTGTAGATTATCCTGTTGAAAATTTTCTAACTCCGAACTCAGTTGCGTTGCAATATTGCCCAATTTTCCCGACGCAATATCGCCCAATTCCCCTAAATCTTCCCCTAATTGTTGATAATTATGTCTATTCTGCAACCATTCCAAACTTTTCTCCTCAATCCATCCTGCCAACTCATCCGATTTAACATTACGATTGATTAAAATTCCTTGACAACTACCCCAAGATTTCCCTTTTTTTACCTCTTCTAGCAACGCAAATAAGACACTTTCGTACTCAGAATCGGTTAACTTAGGATCAGAAGGAGGATCACAGGGTTCTATGGGTTCAGAAGAACCATTAAAGAGACTTTTTAACCAATTCCAGAGATTTTTAAGCCAATTAATCATAAAACCACAACCTCGCAGGAATTTAACACTGTCAACGTAATGGTGAATTGTTCTGGGTTGATTGTCATTGCGAGGGGGTGCGGTTTTAGAATAGTATTTAAACAAAAATACAAGGATAACTTAACGCTTCTTGTAACAATTTTTGATATTCTAAATCACTGATTAAATAAGATCCAAATCTGGCTAAATGGTCGTTTTGTAATTGAGCATCAAAGAGGATAAAACCTCGCGATTTCAAATGTTCTACTAATTTAACCATAGCCACTTTTGAGCCATTGGGGATACGAAAAAACATTGATTCCCCAATAAATGCAGCCCCGATGGTAATTCCTAAAATACCCCCGGCTAACTTATCTCCTTGCCAAGTTTCAAAACTATGGGCATAACCGGCTAAATGTAGTTGATAATAAATTTCAATTAATTCTGGCGCAATCCACGTGCTATCTCTATCCGCACAACCCTGGCAAACTCCTAGAAAATCACGATTAACTGCTACAGAAAAAATATTTTGATTCAAAAATCGTTTTAGGGATTTCGGATAGCGGAAACGCTCATCTAGAGGTATTAGGGCGCGTTGACGACTAGAATACCAGCCCAGTACATCATTTTCATCCGCCATTAAAAAGTAACCTTGGGCATATCCTTGTATAATGGGGTCTATATTTTCGCTAAATTCCATCGTCGATTTTACGAAGTTAATCTATTATTATGACGACTCAACCTATTCATCCTGTTACTTTACCCCCAATCCGTAATCCCCAACAAGAAAAGGAGTGGTTACAAGTTGCTTTGCAAAACTGGCTCAATCAAGAATTTATACCAGAACAGGTGAATGAAACCATTGCCCAACGGGCTGCTCAAATTTTTGTGCGTCAACGACTAGAAGGGGAAAATGACTTAGGTAGTTTAGTCATTGCTATTGTGACAGAAATGCAAGCCTTTGATTTTACAAAAAGCTTTTTTAGTGAGTTTGCCGTAGCGAATGCTGTTAGCGATCTGATTCTCGATAGTTTAGGGATTGATCATTGTTGTGGAGAGAGTTGAAGAAGTTAGAAGTGACAAGTTTCCAAGTTAATAGTTACTATTTCCCCATCACTCAGAAACTTATGACCTTGACTTCTTAACTCTTTACCAACTGGACTTAACCACCCCAGGCAATAAGCCTTCGTGGGCCCATTCTCTAAGAACGTTACGGGATAAGCCGAAATCACGATAATAGCCTCTAGGACGACCAGTTAACCAACAACGGTTACGGTGACGACTAGGTGCGCTATTACGGGGTAACCGTTGGATTTGACGGTGAATTTCGATTTTTTCTTCAAAGTCTTCAGCATTCTCAAAAGCTTCTTTGAGGGCTGCTCGTTTTTCAGCATATTTTTCAATTAAACGCTCGCGCTTTTTCTCGCGCTCGATCATACTTTTTTTAGCCATAGCACTTCAATTTAAGATTTTTGCTTTAAATAGTCCATTCCCCATTGTACCCCATGATTAGATTTTCACCAATATTTGGAGTCCAAAATCAATTATTAAGGTGGGGACTGCATTGGTTTCCCTTAAACTGACTTACAAAGTTCTGGCCCAGTTGAATCAACAGGTTCTTTGTATTTCTCTAACAACTCACGAAATTCATCCCCTTCGATGGTTTCTTGATCGATTAATATATCGACTAATCGGTCTACCATCGCCCGATTTTCTCGAATAATCGTTTGTGCTTTTTGATGGCATTTTTCGACGATCAGATTAATTTGTGTATCAATTTTGGTAGCAATTTCATCAAAAGCAGCATAGTTATCTTGGTCATCTTCTTCTAAAGCCAATAATCCTAATTCTGACATTCCAAAACGAGTTACCATTTGTCTGGCTAAATAGGTGACTTTTTCGATGTCATTACCGGCTCCGGTCGTTACTTCATCTTCTCCAAAAATTACTTCTTCGGCAGCCCTACCTCCCAATAAACCGGCGATACGGGCGAGAAGTTGATTACGAGTCACTAACCCTGAATCTTCATCTGGGGTAAACCAGGTTAAGCCTTTGGCTTGTCCCCTAGGGATAAGGGTAACTTTTTCGACGCGATCATGACCGGTCATCACGGTTGCCACTAAAGCGTGACCAATTTCATGATAGGCAATCAATCGCTTACTCTTACTATCAACTAAGGGGGTTCCTTCCATCCCGGCAACTACCCGATCAATAGCATCGTTAATTTCTGCCATAGTAATAGCTTCTTTCCGTCGTCTACCAGTGAAGATGGCTGCTTCATTGAGTAAATTGGAGAGATCAGCCCCTGTAAACCCTGGGGTGCGTCGGGCGATCGCTTCTAAAGACACTTCTTCGTCTATTTTTTTATCCCTGGCATGAACTTCTAAAATGCCTTGTCTTCCTTTAAAATCGGGGTAATCTACCATTACTTGACGATCAAATCGTCCAGGGCGCATTAACGCTTTATCAAGAACATCAGGACGGTTAGTGGCAGCAATGACAATAATGCCTGTATTCCCTTCAAAGCCATCCATTTCTGTTAATAATTGGTTAAGGGTTTGTTCTCGTTCATCGTTACCCCCACCGTACCCAACACCTCGTTGGCGGCCAACGGCATCAATTTCATCAATAAAGATGAGACAAGGGGCGTTTTCTTTGGCTTTTTTAAATAAATCTCTGACTCGTGAGGCACCAACACCGACAAACATTTCGACGAATTCCGATCCTGAAATGCTAAAGAAGGGAACGCCAGCTTCTCCTGCTACAGCTTTTGCTAGGAGGGTTTTTCCTGTTCCTGGTGGTCCTATTAACAGTACCCCTTTAGGAATTTTAGCCCCGATCGCAGTGAATTTTTCAGATTCTTTGAGGAATGTAACGACTTCTTGTAGTTCTTCTTTGGCTTCGTCGATTCCGGCTACGTCTGTAAAAGAAATCCCTGTTTTTGCTTCCATTTGGAATCTAGCACGGGATTTACTAAAGCTCATCGCTTGCCCTGACATATTAGCCGAACGACGAACAATGGCAATGACAATGATTAAAATCAGAAATATGATAGGGATTTGCAGCATCAACCGAACCATTGCTGAGTTATCGGGAGAAGGATTATAGTCAATCTTGACATCGTTGGCTTTTAGACGGTCAATGAGTTCAGGATTTTGTTTAAATAAGGGAACTTCTTCGGTTTTTTCTTGATTTTTTAGGGTAACAGTAGCTGTTTGCAGTCTGGGGTCAATTTCAACCTGAGTAACTTTCCCTGAATCAATGTCATTTAATAGTTCACTGTAGGTATATTTGTCTTTTTCTTCTTGTCCCCAACTGGGACTGGCCATTAACAATAATTGCAATAAAAGACCACTGGTCACTAATTTTCCCCATCCCATTAAACGACGTTTTTGACTGTGCTTGTTAGTGGTCAATTTTCGTTGTTTAGAACTTTTCATTGGTGTTGATTGATTTTGTAGTGAGGTTAAGGAGGAGATGTATTTCATAACCAGTTAGTTGTTAGAAAAATTATTCTTTATTTTTATTATGAACGATGAAGCAGCATCTAGGGGAGTATTCTGAGGATGATTTAGGATTTTGAATTTTGTTTTTTCGGTTTGCTGGGGTAGTCTCTTTCTGAAAGACTATTACCAATTCCTTGCAAAATGCCTTTACCCACTAATCCAATCGCTCGACCAATCACTTGAGTTAAAATGTAAACTAATGTGGTTCCCACTGTTCCTACTAAAGAGCGCAGCAATGGGGCGATCGCATCTCTAATTTCTAAAAGAATGGTCACCGCCCAACGTAGTCCCCTCAAGCTTTCTAGTTCTTGTTGACGGGGATAATAAACAAACGTGCAATCGATGCCTTTTTCGGTGAAGAAAAAAAGTCGATATTGACTTTCAAAAATATTTTTAGGTTCTTGCCAATATTCTTTCTTTCTATATTCCCAGGCGAGACGATTCCTAAATTTCGCAATTTCCCTTGATGATGCCATGTCTATATTATATAAGTTTTTTTTGACTTTTTCATTATTGGAAAAGTAATTTAAAATCAAAGCAACAATACCGTTAGCAACTTGAATAACAACGTTGTGTAAAATTGTTTCTTTTTTCTTTTCTGGTGACAGATTTGCTTGATTACTTTCTTTAGTTTCTAATTCATTATCCAAAATGATGTAATCAAATAGTTCTGGAAAACAAGGAATCTCTTGTAAAATTTCTTTAGATACTAATTCTTCATTTTCTTCTACCAGTATTTCCATATCTTCTAGGGATATTTGTTTTTCATTCAGACAATATTTGCTTAAAAAAATCAAGGCTGATTCTCGCCATAATCTTTCTAAAACAGATAAGCGATTTCTTGATATTTGCATACTTTTTGTCTCAATAAACTTGAAATCGCTAATTATTCTTTCAAACTGTTTTAAGACTAATTCTAATATTTCTCGTTTTTTTTCAGATTTTAAGATATCAATTTCGAGAAGAAAGTTGGTTAAATTTTTCAGGTTATTTTCTAGCTTATCATTAGTTTCCTGAAAAAGATTCAACCATTCACCAGTTGCCACTAATGTTCCTATGGAACTTAAATTATTCGTCTTCATTATTTGGGAGTTTATTCTTGGAGAAGCGACTACAATTACATCAACTGGTAATAATTGTTCAACTAACCAACGGGCTGTTAATAATTCTCTTTTTCTTCCTTGCCAAAAAATTTTGTCCCATGTAGAACTAGGATAATTCTTAAGGTTTTTATTAATTAATTGCAAGTTTTTATTAATTTCTTCAATTCCTGATTTTCTCACCTTAGAAAGCCAGTTTTTCTTAGAGATTGTTTGGTTAAATTCAGACAATTGACTCGAACTAATAACAGGCCAAACGATTTCCCCTTCAATAATTTTTTGCCAGTTTTCTAATAAAACGTCTATAAATTCTCCTTTATGACAATATCCTTCAATGCCAATTTCTCTAAAATCTTGCTGTTGTTGCCAACTTAAAGCGTAACTCAATAAACAGATTTTAGTCTCAGGGGAAATTTCCTTAATTTGTTGATAAAAAGCTTCAACAGTTAAAGTCTGACCCCTTAAGTTAGGATCTAACGTAATTAAATCAACTGTATTACTAGATAACTGGGTTAAAGCGTCTGTTAAGTTATCTGTTTGACTGACAATTTCCCACTGAGGATAATTGCTTAAGATAGTTGCGAGTCCTAAGCGAAAAATGGCATCTTGATCTACAAATAGAAGAGATATACGGCGATCGCTCACAAAAGTTCCACAGATTAAGGCTTACTTAACGTTTCATTTAGTTTAGACGGTTCTGGTTGTTTATGGCCATAAAAGTCAATACGATAGTCAGTAATGGTAATCCCTGTTTTTGCTTCTATCTGTTGAATTAGGTCAGAGGGAAGCTCAACATGAACGTCAATAATTTGCTGAGTATCTAAGCAGTTAACATGACTATGGGAGTCAGTAATGGTTCCATAAAGTCGTCCGTCGCATCGTTCTAGACATTCGATAATCCCTTGACTCGATAGAGCTTCGAGGTTTTGATAAACTGAGGTATGACCGACATTTTTGCCGATTTGACTGAGACGATTATAAATTTCTCTTGCCGATAGATGTTCTTGGGTTTTCCACAACAACTCTAAAATATAACGACGTTGACGACTAATACGCATACCTAGACATTGACAACGATGTAAAGCATCTTCTAACGAACGGATTCTTGGAGTTTCTTCTAGTGTTTCCTTCATGAGATGTGAATGTGTTGAACTTATACATACTCGTTACCAATTTAGCTTATATCACTGATCAGTGTCTATTGAAAAATCTAATCTTAAGATATGCGATGAGTTTAATCCTTCCTTACAATTTATATACAAGCATTTGAACTGAGAAAGGATATCTATGCAACCCAGACAAGAACTTGATTCTGTTGTGGTAACAGCCGAACAAATGGCTAATATTGAAAAGAAACTATTTGCGGCCGGTATGCCTGTGGCTGCTTTAATGGAAAAAGCAGCTTTGATGATGTCTCAACGCATTCAACAGCTTTATCCTCTTAAAACGACCTCTAAAGTCGGGGTATTAGTCGGTCCGGGCCATAATGGAGGAGATGCTTTAGTTATTGCCAGAGAACTACATTTGCAAGGATACGAAGTTAGTTTATATCGTCCTTTAGAAAAATTGAAAGCCTTACCACAACAACACGCTAATTACGCGAAAAGTTTGGGCATTCCTTACTACGATGATGTAGAATCCTTAAGCACTTGTCAATTAATCATTGATGGTTTATTCGGGTTTGGATTAACGCGATCGCTTTCTGGTAATCTGGCCATGGATGTGGATCGGCTCAATGAATGGCCGATTCCTGTGGTCAGTATTGATATTCCCTCTGGGTTACACACAGACACAGGAGAAGTATTAGGAACAGCAGTTAAAGCAACTCATAGTTTCTGTTTGGGTTTGTGGAAACCGGCCTATTTTCAAGATCAAGCTTTAGCTTATCTCGGTGAAGCAGAAAAAATTGATTTTGGTATTCCCACACGAGAGGTGTGGTCAATTATTTCTCAACCTGTCCCTATACAACTTTTAACCAAAACCCTAGCACTAGAGTTTTTACCCTTATCTCGTCCCCAAGTTACCCATAAATATCAACAAGGACATTTATTACTAATCTGTGGTTCTCGTCGTTATGCTGGCGGTACTATTTTGACTGGTTTAGGGGCCCAAGGAAGTGGGGTAGGGATGTTATCGGTAGCGGTTCCTGCGTCTCTCAAACCCTTGTTAATTGGTCAAATTCCTGATGGTTTAATTATTGATTGTCCAGAGTCGGAAAAGGGGGCCGTTGCCTCATTGCCCCCACTTGCAACAGACTTCGATTCCTATGATATCATTGCCTGTGGTCCAGGGTTAACCCAAGACGGAATTGATGTGGTTGCTAAGGTTTTAGACGCAGAATGTCCTATCGTGTTAGATGCGGATGCACTCAATATTCTGGCTCAACTGGGAACGGTAAAAAGCTTAGGAAAACGTCAAGCAGCAACGGTGTTAACGCCCCATTTAGGAGAGTTTAAACGTCTTTTTCCAAACATTGATCACCCTGAAAAGGACAGGATCAGCGCAGCAAAAACGGCTGCTCATCAAACTGGAGCGATTATTTTGTTAAAAGGGGCAAGAACGATTATTGCTAACCCTCAAGGCAAAATTTGGATCATCCCTCAAAGTACCCCTGCTTTAGCTAGGGGAGGTAGTGGGGATGTTTTAACGGGATTAATTGGAGGATTATTGGCTCAAAACACGCTGATTCAGCATCCGATAGATGCGATGGTAGCAACAGCGGCCTGGTGGCACGCCAAAGCAGGAATGTTAGCAGCCCAAGAACGCACGGAGTTAGGGGTCAATGCGGGAACTCTCTGCCAATATCTCCATCGTATCTTTTAGAAAAACTAGGGTGTAGGAAGCATCCAGAAATAATTAATGGTATTATCTTCGTGGTCTTCCTACTTTTTTTGTTGTCCTAGTTTAAGGGTTATTTTGCTCTACCATACCAACGCTAGAGTAACTGTTATAGGACAGGTTAGGCTTTCGGGTTTTTTGAATATCTTCTTTAATCTGATCGAGATCGATGTACCGATCCGCGACATTAATTAAACTATCGCTGGTCATTGAGCGTAAACTAACCACTTCAATGCGCGCTCCGCGATAACTTACGGAGTCGGCTGCATAAGCTAAGTCTCCATCCCCACTAACAATGATAGCGGTGTCGTAAGAACCCACTAAGGCCATTAAGTCTACAGCAATTTCTACGTCTAAATTTGCTTTTTTAGAGCCATCAGGCAATTGTACTAAATCTTTGGCAATGACACGATAACCATTGCGTCTCATCCATAATAAGAAACCTTGTTGTTTTTCGTTGGTGCGGTCGACTCCTGTGTAGAAAAACGCTCTCAGGAGGCGAGATCCTTCAGTTAAACGATAAAGTAGCTTGGTATAATCAATTTCAATGCCTAATTGTAATGCAGCGTAAAATAGATTCGATCCATCGATAAAAATGGCAACTCTACCACGATTTTCTAAAACTTGTTCGGGGGAAAAAATTGAATCATCTTCAAAGTCATCATACATTGCTGATAAGCCTCTTTGCTCGTCAAAAAAGGACGGAGTATGAAAGTTATTTGTGAGTTCGGGTTTGTATTTCATCGTAAATAGTGGTTGTTTTCAATACAAAAATAGAAAAAATGTTAATTTTTTCAGTTGTTAAGGGTTATCTTCTGAGGGAAAATCTAGTTTAGCAAAGACGGGTTGAGGTTTACTTAACCCTTGATTAACCGCTAGTTTCCCCCATTGACTATGGTGAGCAAAAGGAACAACTTCATTAAAGCGATCGCTTTGATTAAAGTCTACAGAAAAACCTAGTTGTTCGTAGATTTTGCTACTCAGATTAGGAATAATAGGAGCCAACAAATAAGCAGCTAGACGCACTGATTCTAACACTCCATACAAAATCTTTTCTACTTCGGCCTGCTTTCCTTCTTTAAACAAACGCCAGGGAGCTTGTTCGTCGATAAATTTGTTCCCTGCTTGAATTAAGGTTAAAATTTCCTCACATCCCTCATTAAATTTGAGTTTTTCATAGGCTTTGATTACTTTTTCCCCTAGGCTCAAGCCTATGGTTTTTAGGGGATGATCTTGGGGTAATTCGCTGGCTGTGATCTCAGGTAATGACCCTTGACAATATTTTTGAGTCATTCCTAAAGTTCGATTGAGCAAATTCCCTAAATCGTTAGCCAGATCGGCGTTAAGAATATTAACAAAACGAGTTTCGTTAAAATCACCATCTTTTCCACATTCTATCTCTTTTAAGAAATAGTAGCGCACTGAGTCGGAACCATATTTATCCACTAAGTCAAAGGGATCTAATGTGTTTCCTAGGCTTTTGCCCATTTTCTGTCCATCTTTTGTTAAAAAACCATGACCAAAGATTTGCTCTGGCAAAGGTAGGTTTGCTGACATCAACATGGCTGGCCAATAGATGGCATGGAAGCGCAAAATATCTTTACCGATTAAGTGTAAATTAATTGGCCACCACTCCGATAAGGCATTGTCTAGGGTTGGTTCCTCCTCTGGTTCAAGTAGGGCTGTTACATAGCCCAAAAGAGCATCAAACCACACATAAATTGTATGGTTAGGGTCTTTGGGAATAGGAAAGCCCCACTCTAGGTTGACGCGGGATATGGAAAAGTCTTGTAAGCCTTGATTCATAAAGTTAAGAATCTCGTTGCGACGGCTTTCAGGTTCAATAAATTGAGGGTTTTTAGCGTAGAGTTCTTCTAATTTACTTTGGTATTTTGACAATTTAAAAAAATAATTCTCTTCGTCTCGCCATTCTGCTTTTTTGTTGGGATGGAGAGGACAACAACCGTCTTCTAATAATTCCCGTTTTTCTTTAAATTCTTCACACTGAACACAATACCATCCTTGTTGTTGAGCTAGATAAATATCTCCATTCTCCCAAACTCGTCCAAAAAATTCTTTAACGATTGCTTCATGTTTCGTTGCCGTTGTCCGACTAAAGCGATCATATTGAATATCTAGTTTCTGCCATAATTGTTTAAAACTGCCGACAATCTGATCGCAGTGATCCTGGGGTAAGAGTCCTTTTTCTTGGGCGGTTCGTTGTATTTTCTGTCCGTGTTCATCAGTTCCAGTAATTAAGAGAACCTCTTCTCCTATCAATCTTTTATAACGGGCTATGACATCGGCAATAATCGTGGTATAGGCACTACCAATATGAGGAACCCCATTCACATAATATAAGGGTGTGGTTAAAGCAAATTTTTTTGGCTTTTTTGTGTCTGCTGTCATTTAAACTCAGGGGTTTTCAATAAATATTATTTTTAAAGTCTGATATTCTCAGGACGATGTTTGCTAAAGGTTAATTTTAGCTATTTTTATTGTGTATCATGTTTTTATTATTAACTCAATTATATCTCTGATTCCAATAAAAATAATCTTAAGACCGCTATATTAAGACATTTTAAGTAATAGTAAATAATACTAAATATCGTAAAAAATCCTTGATTTAACTTTTGTTTAGGGGATTTGGGGAAGAAACTAAAAAATAGGGAAATTTTGGCCAAGTTCTGTTAAAATGATTAGTAAACTCAAGGAGAGGTGGCAGAGTGGTCGAACGCGCCCGACTTGAAATCGGGTTTGGTTAATAGCCAACGTGGGTTCGAATCCCACCCTCTCCGTTTTTTGTTGCTGATCAGCAAATTGAGACAAATGGGTTAAGGAAGAGCAATTTTATCTCCTCCTCAACCATTCTACTTTTGCCTATAGCCGTCACTAAGCCGTTTGAGGTTGTCCTTGGGGTTGGAATTGGAAGAGTGAATAAACGACATTACGACGGATATCGATCATCATCTCTAAGAACATCTCATATCCTTCTTGTTTATATTCAATAAGAGGGTCTTTTTGTCCATAACCTCGTAAACCGATAGATTCTCGTAAAGCGTCCATTGACTGTAAGTGTTCACGCCACAGGGTATCTATTTGTTGCAAAATAAAGAATCGTTCTGCTTCTCGCATCAAACCAGGACGAACCTTATCGACTTGATCTTCTTTGATATCGTAAGCTTTACGAACTTCTTCGTGAAGGAAGATTTTCATCTCTGCTACCGTCATATCTTCCATATCTTTGGCGGTGATATCTTCGAGGAGATAAACAAACTCTTTGACCTTACTTACTAAGTTTTCTACATCCCATTCTTCAGGGGGTAACTCAGGGTTAACGTAAGCGTCTACAATTTCATCCATTGTCTTTTCAGCATATTGTAGAACTTGTTCTTTGAGGTCTAACCCTTCGAGAACCCGACGACGTTCAGCATAGATCGCCCGTCTTTGGTTATTCATGACCTCATCATATTCAAACACCTGTTTACGGGTGTCATAGTAGAAGGTTTCTACTTTTTTCTGGGCCCCTTCTAGGGAACGAGTCAACATTTTGGACTCGATGGGCATATCTTCTTCAACGCGGAAGGCATTCATCAACCCGGCCACGCGATCGCCACCAAAAATCCTTAATAAGTTATCTTCTAAACTGAGGAAAAATTTGGTTGACCCTGGATCTCCTTGTCGTCCGGCCCGTCCCCGTAACTGGTTATCAATGCGACGAGACTCGTGACGTTCTGTGGCAATCACATGGAGTCCTCCCAACTCGATCACTTCTTCGTGTTCTGCGTCTGTAAATGCGTCGTATTCTTTGCGAATGGCTTTATAGACTTGACGTAATTTCTCAATCACAGGGTCTTCTGTGGGGGCATTTTCAGAAGCAATAGCGATCTTTTCTTCGGCTTCTAATTCTGAAAGGCTTTGCTGTCCATATTCATCAACGGCAAATTTAACCGCGTCTTTAATCATATTTTGGGTTTCTGGGGATAATTCTGTGGGGAAGATATCGGCCGAGGGTTGCCATTTTTTCTTTTTGCTATCCTGACCAAACCCTTGAGGACGACGATTGTTGCCTCCCATTCCCCCGGTCATGAGGTTATCATCTTCTGGCATAACGATTTGAGGCATGAGGTATTGGCGAATTTTTAGGCGGGCCATATAGTCGGAGTTACCCCCTAAAATAATGTCCGTTCCTCGTCCTGCCATGTTAGTGGCGATGGTAACAGCCCCTTTTCGTCCTGCTTGGGCAACAATTTCGGATTCTCTTTCGACGTTTTCGGGTCGGGCGTTGAGAATATTATGGGGGATATTACTTTGTTGTAAGAGGGCTGAAATTACTTCTGATTTTTCGACACTGGTGGTTCCTACGAGGATAGGACGGCCTTGTTGGTGCATATCTTCAACTTCTGCTGCTACGGCTTTCCATTTGGCAGGTTCGGTCTTATAAACTACGTCGGGAAAGTCATAACGTTGGGAAGGTCGGTTTGTGGGAACGATGGTAACTTGTAGGTTATAAACTTTTTCTAGTTCGGTTTCTTCTGTTTTAGCGGTTCCAGTCATCCCTGAAAGCTTGTTGTATAACAAAAAGAAGTTTTGATAGGTAATGGTAGCAAGGGTTTGGGTTTCTCGTTGAATGGGAACGCCTTCTTTAGCTTCGATCGCTTGGTGAAGTCCATCACTCCAGCGTCTTCCGGCTAAGACACGACCCGTAAATTCATCGACGATGACCACTTCTTTATTTTTAACGATGTAATTAACATCTTTGGTAAATAATTCTTTGGCTTTGATGGCGTTAAAAATATAATGGGCCCAGGGGTTTTCTTGGTCGTATAAGTCACCCACCCCTAATAATTGTTCTGCTTTTTCAAACCCTTGATCGGTCATTAAAACGTTGCGGGCTTTTTCGTCTACTTCGTAGTCTTTGAGATCCTCTTCTGATTCTTGTATTTCTAATTTTTTAGCAATTTCGGCTGCTTTAACATATTTTTCGGTAGGTCTTTCTACTTGTCCAGAAATAATTAATGGGGTACGAGCTTCATCAATCAAAATAGAGTCAACTTCGTCAATGATGCAAAAATTTGGAGGACGTTGAACCACTTCTGCCATCGCGGTGGCCATATTGTCTCGTAAATAATCGAATCCTAGTTCACTGTTTGTAGTATAGGTAACGTCACAGGCATAGTTTTTCTTGCGTTCTTCTGGGTTCATTCCTGACTGAATCAGTCCTACCGTTAAACCTAGAAAACGATGCACCTGTCCCATCCATTCAGCGTCCCGACGGGCTAAATAGTCGTTGACAGTAACAATGTGAACTCCTTTTCCTGTCAGTCCATTAAGATAAGCTGGAAGAGTGGCTACAAGGGTTTTTCCTTCCCCTGTCTTCATTTCAGCAATTTGTCCTTGATGGAGTACCATTCCCCCCATTAACTGTACGTCAAAGTGACGCATTCCTAAGACTCGCTTTGCTGCTTCTCTGACAACGGCAAAGGCATCTGGAAGAATTTCTTCTAAAATATCCTCTAATTCTTCGTCATTGTTAGCTTTATCGAGCATTTCTCGAAATTCAACGGTTTTTTCCGTGAGTTGTTCGTCGGATAGCTGTTGAATATCTTCTTCTAGTAAGTTGATTTCAGCAACAATGGGTTGTAATTTTTTGATTTTGCGGGTGTTAGGATCACCAAATAGGGCTTTAAGCATAAGATATCGTTTTAGTCTTTATTGTAGTTTATATGGTACTTCTGATGGGGGGTAAGGTACAAAGGTTTATCTATTTCTTCACCAATCACCAGGCCACAGTTAACTACTTTAGAGAGGTTGCTGAAATAAAAACTACAATGTTTTATTTTGTTATTTTAATTTAACAAATGATCGTATGGACATCTTATGGCGAATCAACCTAATCTAAAGGCGCGCCGAAAAAGCGATCTCGAAGAGATCGCACTAACGATAAACAGATAGTGTAAGCAATGCTAATTAAAGTTTAAAATACTGATATAAACCTACTTGTATGCACTGCCCATGCTAACAATGTTTTATCTTTAATTACGCCTATCTAGTGATACTTAACTTAAAAACTTGAATAAATCCGATTGCTCAGTTTTAAAGCAATTAGTTAATTTTGTTAGTTTACTATAATAAACCTCAAAGAAATAAGCTTGACCTAAATTAACATCAATTAAAATAGCATCCGTTAGATCAGTCTTAACAAATTTAACACATCGTACCGATACTTTTTTGATATAAGCTTCAGTGAAATCAGTACGCTCTACACAAACATGATCAAGACGAGCTTCTTCTATTCGGGTTCGATGGAAATTAGCTTCTTTTAGATTAGCATAACTTAAATCAGCATAACTTAAATTAGCTCCATAAACATTAGCTCGATAAAAATTACAATTAACGAGATTTGTTCTTTTTAAATTGGCATTCTCAAGATTAGCCCCTTGTAAATCCGAACCTTCCAAATTGGCTTCTTCAAGATTAATTTTTTCTAAGTTAAGTCCCCTTAAATCTAGATAACTAAAATTTCTGTCACCCATTTTGTAGCGTTGTTGCAGTTCACTAACTTTGATTGAAACCATTCGTTTTTTTTTGTCGCTCAACATTTGATGATACCCCTTGATAAAATTTGAAAAAATAGTAGTAAATTTAGATTAACTCACAAGTTTCTGTTGCTCAGATATTTTAGAAATTACCGAGCAATAATAAAGCTTATTTTGGATTTCTTATCTCGAATTACTAAGTGAATTAACGAGAGTTGGAAAACTTTTAACAATTCCTGAACAGGCTTTTATAAAATTATTTTGCCAT
Organism: Crocosphaera chwakensis CCY0110; assembly: GCF_000169335.1. Taxonomy (GTDB): domain Bacteria; phylum Cyanobacteriota; class Cyanobacteriia; order Cyanobacteriales; family Microcystaceae; genus Crocosphaera; species Crocosphaera chwakensis. The sequence goes on along the minus strand of NZ_AAXW01000003.1, from coordinate 219,608 downwards.
TCTTGAGTATGGTGATATTGTGATAGATTGATGGGTTGATCTAAGTCTCCTAAAAAAATAAAATCTTTTTTATTCTGTAGGGAAAATTGATTAAACCATTCAGAATCTGGACAAGATGTTTCCCAATATTTAGTAGCTAGAGTTTTTCCTAAATACTGACAGCCTAGTTGGTATAAATTATTCAAATAAGGTAATAACTGTCTAACAGTAATATCTTCTACTTGATTCATCTTAGAATCAACGGGATTAAAATCTGAAGGAAACTTAGTGTTTTGGTTATAGATGGCTTCTCTCAAATTAGTGGTTGTTAAGTCAGTACCAAGTAAACAAGCATCACGAAGATCGACTTTTCTTAAACTTGTTCCCCGTAAATGAGCATCGGTCAAATAAGCTCCTCTCAAATTTGAATTATCTAAAATAGCTTTGTCTAAATTAGCTTGATTGAGATAACTATTTTGTAGATTCACTTCTCTTAATTTAGCTTGCTCAAAATTGGCTTTGTTTAGGTAACAGTTTTGTAAATTAGCCTGGGTTAATATAGCTTTTTTGAGAGAAGTGTTAGTCAAATAAGCTCTTTGTAAATTAGCTCCTTGTAAATTAGCTCCATCTAAATTTAAGTTTTTTAAGTCAGCACCAGGTAAGTTAGCTTTGTATAGATTACCGTCCTTGAGGTTAATAGGGTCAACAGTGTTTACGGACATTGTGTTTGCTCTTTTTTTTTTACAGTTTACAAGTTATTTTTTATTACATGGCATTAGATAATTAGAGAAATTCTTGAATATTTTTCCTAATTATTAGTTAAGCAGTTTAAGTTTTTGACATTGGTCAATCGCTTTTTCTATTGACTCAACAACATCCGGAACTCCAGATTGCTTAAGTTGATATTTAATCAGTTGAAGATTGTCGAGCAACTCGACAATATTTGCAGTTCTCGCTTCTCGCTGACTAACAATAACATTTGATAAATAGTCAATAGAATAATCATTAGAAATAGATTGCACAGAATACTCCTCTTTTGATGGTCAAAAAAAGACAAAAAAGTGACTTTAACTTTTCCTTAACATTAACTTTGATTTCAGTATAAGAATAAAAAATAAGAAAATTATAAAATGCCAGAATCCTTAAAGTACGTTATCGTACAGTCTGGTCTAGATGATATAGATATAATGTAAATATAATAAACACTAAGAAGTGGGAAATTATTGATTATTCGCTTTTTTATCCTTAATTTCGACATTATCGGAGAAAGATGAAAATTTTGCTGATAGAAGATGATCAGCTAACTAGCGAATATTTAGCAGCAGTTCTAAAAGACGATCATTTTGTGGTTGATGTGGTCTTTAACGGTCAAGAAGGTTTAGATTACGCCACTTTATGGGACTATGACGTTATTATCTTAGATCTACAACTTCCTAAAATTGATGGGATCAGTTTGTGTCGTCAACTTCGCAGCAAGAAGAAACAAACCCCTATTCTTATCCTAACTGCTTGTCAAGAGACAGATAAGATCAGTATAGGATTGAATGCAGGGGCAGATGATTACGTATTAAAACCCTGTGATCCTCCTCAACTAATAGCTCGAATTCGCGCCTTGACTCGTCGTGGAAATAACATTTCCTCTTCGTCTGTGTTGACTTGGGGGCAATTATCTCTCAACTTGGTTTCAGCCCAAGTTACTTATAAACAACAAGTAATTAATTTACGTAATCAAGAGTATCATTTATTAGAATTATTTTTACGTCATCCACAACGAATTTTCAGTCGAAGTTTGATTATTAATCATCTTTGGGAAACGGGAGATATACCGAGTGAAAGTGCGGTAACTAATCTGGTTAAAGACCTGCGAAATAAAATTAAAGCAGCAGGAATGGAAGAAGATATGTTTGAAACCATATATGGATTAGGTTATCGTTTAAACCCTGTTCCTCCTCATTTGCTCGAAGACGAGATAACGGTGGATCAAGATGGCAAAAAAACCAAAGAATACGAAGAAGGTATTGACCTAATTAATCAATTAACCGATAAATTTATATTTGCTTTAGAGCAACGCATTAGCACTCTAGAAGAGATAATCTTATTACTTCAATCTGAGAGATTGAGTAGCCAAAATATAGAAAAAGCAAAAGAAGAAGCACACCAATTAGCAGGAAGTTTAGGAACTTATGGTTATAATGAAGGTTCAAAATTAGCTAGAACCATCGAAGACTTATTAAAAAAGATTGCCAAAGTAAAACAAACTAATATAACAGACATTAATGAATTATTACAATTGATTAGTCAATTAAAGCAAGAGATCAATACTTCTAAAGAAGAATCAATTTCTAAGAATGAAGCGAAACCAACTTGTTCTTTAGTTTTAAGTATAGGGTTAGAAGAGTCTTTGTTAATTGAATTACAACAAGAAGCTTTACTGTATAAATTACAATTAAGCAATTTTCAAGACTTAAAAAATATATCTAATGTTTCACAAAAAAATATTCCAAAAATAATTTTATTAAAAATCAATAAATTCGACAAAAAAGCATTCAATGATATCAGAAGCATTCAAAATAAATTTCCCACAGTTCCAATATTAATACTTGCTACAGAAGATGATTTAACCTATCGGCTTAAAGCTGCACGTTATGGGATTAAAAAATATTTAGTAGAACCGGTCAGTACAAAAGATATCTTAGAGACAATTAATACACTTTTGTCTCCGTTATCTTCATCTCAAACCAATATCATGATCGTGGATGATGATCCCATTATCGTTACTACGATTAGAAAGATATTACATCCTTGGGGATTTCAAATTACTGGCTTGAGTGAGGTTAATCAATTTTGGAACATATTAACTCAAACTAATCCAGATTTGCTTATACTTGATTTAGAGATGCCAACGATAAACGGCATTGAACTCTGTCGAGTTGTCCGCCAAGATAAAAAATACGCTACCTTACCGATTATTGTTGTGACGGCTCACACAGAAATAAAATATCTTCAGAAATCCTTCGAGGCCGGAGCTAATGATTTCCTGAGCAAACCCATTATAAAATCTGAATTAGTTGCCCGTGTTTTCAATCAAATTGACAAATAATATAAGATAGTATTTTTGTTCAATTACATTACATCTGAGGTGGAGACTTCTGGGTTTAAACCATGCCTTCGATTAATATCCGTTCATATAAAATACCTTTAAAATGGGTCTTAATTTTTCCCCTTGTCTTGCAACTTTTAGCTGCGGTGGCCTTGGTAGGATATTTATCTTACCGTAGCGGACAAAAATCGGTTGAACATTTAGCCAACCATTTACTAGATGAAATTTCAGGTAGAGTCAACGATCGCCTCGATAATTATCTAGAAACCCCTCAAATGCTCATCGAAAAAAATAAGAAGGCATTAGAAGCAGGAGAAACAAACTGGAATGATTTTGATGCTCTAGAAGCCGATTTTTTCCGAGAAATTGAACAATTTGAATCCATTACTCTTCTCAGTTTTGGCAATACTCAAGGAGAAGTGATCGGAGTTGGCCGAGATCATTTAGGCATCATTACTGATCCAGGATCTTTGACGATTTGGGAAGCAAGAGGGAACGCTCCTAGAGTCCGTCGTTTTTATCGTGTTGACGATCAAGGCAACCGTAAACAGGTTATTCATACCACACTCAATTTTGATGTCACTAAGACCGAATGGTATCAAGCAGCGATTCGTCAAGATCAACCGCAATGGACTCCTATTTTTAGCGACATTAGTATTCCCGTCGCTCTCATGTCTGCCGTCAGGCCAGTTTATCTGCAAGGAGAATTAAAAGGGGTTTTGCATTCCGATATTCTACTCTCAGACATTAATCTTTTTCTGCGTTCCCTTAGTATTGCTTCATCAGAACAAATTTTTATTATAGAACCCACAGGAGATTTAGTCGCTAGCTCGACTCAGGAAAAACCCTTTGTCAAAAACGGTGAGGGGACAGCATTAATCAGACTAGAGGCAGTTAATAGCGAAAATCCCTTAACCCGTGCGATCGCTCAAAAAATCCAACAACAATGGGGCGATTTGAAGGCAATTCAGAGTGACCAAACTATTGAATTGATGGTTAACCAGGAACATTACTATATCAACATTAGCCCTTACCAAAATCCCTTTGGACTAGATTGGTTGATTATTACGGTTATTCCGACATCAAAGTTTATGCACCAAATCAATGCCAATGTCGGTTCTACCCTGATTTTATGTGGAATCACCCTTGTGAGTACGACATTAATGGGAATGTTAACGGCTTACTGGATTATCCAACCCATTCGTCGCTTAAACCAAGCTAATGAAGCATTATTAACAGGAACTTGGCAAGACAGTTTATCTCCTCAGACTAATATTGCTGAACTTTTATCTTTAACCAACGCTTTCAACCAAACAGCGAGTCAATTACAACAGTCCTTGCGTCGTACCGAAACCGCTCTAAAAGCATCACAAAAAAAATTTACCACCATCTTTCGCATGAGTCCTGATCCCATCATGATTAACTATTGTGAAAATGGACGTATCCTTGAAGTTAATGATCGCTTCATCGAGTTTTCTGGTTATTCCTATGACGAATTAACGGGTCATACCCCTTTAGAATTAAATTTGTTCCCTAATGTTCAACAACATCGCAATTTTCAAGAATTACTCCAAAAAATTGGCTTTACCTATAGTCAAGAGATCGCCTTCAGAGTCAAATCAGGAGAAGTCAAAACTGTATTATTATCTGCTGAAAACCATTGCATCGAGCAACAAGAGTATATCATTGTCACCTTTAGAGACATCACCGAAAGCAAGCAACTAGAATTAGCTCTCAAAGACTCCAGAAAAAAACTGAATCAGATTCTTGATAATACTTTTGCCTCTATTTTTAGCTTTCGGCTGTTTGATGATCAAACCTGGGAATATAACTATCAGTCCATCGGCAGTCTGATTCTATTTGGCTATACCCCTCAAGAAATTATGGCTGATCAAGGGCTATGGGCATCAAGAATCGTTCCCGAAGACCACGAAACCATTATTTTGCCCCTATTCGAGCGTTTTAAGACAGAAGACACCATTACTGTTGAGTATCGCTTTCGTCATAAAAATGACTCAATTCGCTGGATTGCTACCACTTATACTTCCTATCGAGATCCGACCATTGATGCTTGGATCGTCACTGGGGTTAGCATTGATATCAGCGATCGCAAACAAATTGAATCAGAATTACAACAACAAAAAGACCTCCGTGAATCTATTTTTGAAAATTCTTCCGATGCCATCTTTTTGGTTGATCCTCAATCTTCCCTAATTATTGACTGTAACCATCGACTGGTTGAATTGTTTGAAGTTGTCTGTAAAGATGACTTAATTGATATTGAATGGCATACCTTACAAAAACAACTATTTACGGATGAAGAAGTTGAAGAAATTATTACTCAAATAGAAGTAAAAGGGTTTTGGGAGAAAGAAATTGAATATATAACCTTTAAAGGTCATGAATTTTGGGGAAATTTAACGGCCAAGCTAATTATCGTCAATAATCAAATCATTCATTTAGTGAGAGTCACAGACATTACAGAACGAAAACAAGCACAAATTAAGTTACAGAAAAGTGAAGCTCGTTATCGCGGAATTGTACAAGATCAGACGGAATTTATTTCCCGTTTTCTGCCTGATGGAACCACTCTTTTTGTCAATGAGGCTTACTGCCGTTATTTTAGTATCAATGCTTCAGATATCATCGGTAAAAACTATCAACCTGTGATTTATGAACCCGACCAAGAACAGGTAAGGGAACAAGTTAACAGCCTGAGCAAAGAAAATCCCATTACTCTCATTGAAAATCGCATTGTTGTCAATGGTGAAATTCGTTGGACTCAATGGATTAATCGTATGCTGTTCGACGAACAAGGTAACTTTATTGAGTATCAGTCCGTTGGTCGAGATATTCAAGAACTAAAAGAAGCAGAAGCCTTATTAGCTGAAGAAGTCAGTCGCAGTAATACTTTATTTGACTCCTCAATCGATGGCATTGTGGTAATTGATCACCAAGGGTATGTGATCAGAAGCAATGCTAGTTTTTCCCGAATGCTAGGTTATACACCCGAAGAAACTGCCAAATTACATTTAAGAGATTGGGAAGCCAATTATACGCCAGAAGAAATTGAGCAGAAAATTGCAGAAAGTGACTTATGTAAAGATATTTTTGAAACCCGTCATCGCCGTAAAGATGGTTCAATTTATGATGTCGAAATTAGTGCTACCCCGGTTAGATGGGGAAATGAAATCGTTCAGTTGTGTATTTGTCGAGATATTAGCGATCGCAAAGAAGCTGAAGCAGCGTTACTACGCAGTGAAGCTCGCTATCAAAATTTAGTGGTTACTGTTCCTGGTGTTATTTATGATTATGTTATTTATCCTGATGGCTCAGAGCGTTTTGCTTATATAAGTCCTAGGTGTCGGGAACTCTTAGAAACAGAGCCTGACATCTTGAAACGAGATTTTAGCGTTTTTTGGGGCATGGTGCATCCCCAAGACCTGCCGATTATTTTACAAAGTAAAGAATATTCTCTGGACAATAACGAATGTTTTTCAACCGAAATTCGCATTATTTTGCCTTCAGGTCAAATAAAATGGATTAAAAAAACCTCTCAGCCTAGTTCTAAACCTCAAGCTGACGGAGGCAGGCGTTGGAGTGGCATAATGATTGATATTAGCGATCGCAAACGAATAGAGCTTGCATTAGAGGAGAGTGAAGAGCGATTTCGCAGTGCTTTTGAAAACGCTGGCATTGGTATGGTCTTAATCTCTTTAGAGGGAGAATTTTTGAAAGTCAATCAGGCTTTCTGTGGAATGCTTGGATACAGTGAACAAGAGCTTCTCCTTAAAAACTTTCAAGAAATTACTCACCCTGACGACCTGACCATGAGTAACAAAGGTCTTCAGCAACTTTCCAGTGGTCAAATCAAAACGTATCAAATGGAAAAACGCTATATTGTAGCATCAGGTTCTATAATTTGGTGTTCTGTGACCATTTCTTCCATTAAGGATCAAGATCAGCATCCTCTGTATTTTGTCACCCAAGTTCAGGATATTACCGAACGTCGTGAGTTGGATCGCCTCAAAACGGAATTTATCTCTGTTGTCAGTCATGAACTACGAACTCCCTTAACTTCCATGCGAGGAGCATTAGGTCTTTTGGACTCTGGTGTTTTACGAGAAGAACCAGAAACCGTTGAACATATGTTGCAAATTGTTCTGAGAAACTGCGATCGCTTGATCCGATTAGTAAATGATATCCTCAATCTCGAACGGTTAGAATCAGGGAAGGTTCAACTGATTAAAGAAGCTTGTGAAGTCGATCATTTATTGACTGATGCAGTTGAGACTGTCAGTGCGATGGCCATGGAAGCCTCTATTAATATTGAATTAACTTCTATATCTGCTCACGTTTGGGCTTCTTATGATGCAATTATTCAAATTTTAACCAATCTTCTTAGTAATGCCATTAAGTTTGCTCCTGAAGGAACAACAGTTTGGCTCACGGCTCAATTATTTGATGATCCAGATTCTACTGATAGAGCAACTTCTTTTGTTCTCTTTTCCGTCAAAGATCAAGGAAGAGGAATTCCTACTAACAAATTAACAACGATCTTCGGACGATTTCAACAGGTTGATGCCTCAGATGCTCGTCAGAAAGCGGGTACTGGGTTAGGGTTAGCTATTTGTCAAAGTATTATTCAACAACACAATGGACGTATTTGGGTTGACAGTATTTTAGGGGAAGGAAGTACCTTTTACTTTACTTTACCTCTATGTATGAATATATTTTCATTGAATGTTTATGATACTTAATTGACACAAAAAAATTTAATTGTTACATTGTACAAAGTCAGAATTAACTCTAATAATTAGATTGACATAGTTAATCATCTCTGTCTGTTCCCTACTAGATGAATGTCGTTGTAATTATGTGATTACAAATCAATCAAATGAGCAAACGAATTCTTTTAGTTGATGATGATCAAGATATCCTTGATATTGCTGAAATTGCTTTTCAAAAATTCGCTCAATGGCAAGTTTTTAGAGCCTCATCAGGTTTAGAATGTCTAGAAAAAGCGACAACTGAGGAGTTAGATGTTATTCTTCTCGATGTCTCCATGCCTGATATGGATGGATTCCAAGTTGTTGAAATTTTACAAGCTGACCCTCCAACCCAAAAAATACCGATCGTGTTATTAACGGCTAGAGCTTTACCTAGGGATGAGCAATATTATAGGGAAATTGGGATAGCAGGGGTTTTGATGAAGCCTTTTAATCCACTGACGATTTGGAGAGAACTATCGGAAATTTTGGTTTTAAGAGAACACGGAACAGGTTCACACTGAAACTTAGGTTTTACTGACATCTTGTACACCTTAAACCCTTTGACACCGAGATTCAACTTGTTTCAGCTTTTTATACATCATTGAGTGTAAAAAAAGCAAGCTTTTTAACATAAATTGATAATGTGTTGTAACTCTTAATAAAAAGAGGGGTTACGAATGGCTTCAAGGCTGGTAGACTGTGATCCAAGCCTCGTAAATTCCTGCTAAAAAACGTAACATTTTTGTTACAAACAAAGTAGAACGAGTCCTTGATCGATTCAAAAAAAATCTTTTTAAACAAGTTATGGTCAATACCCTTCAAAAACCTGAATTTGAGGAACTCCGTCCAGGGATTAAAGTTCCGGCGAAAGAAACTATCCTTACCCCTCGCTTTTACACCACTGACTTTGAAGCGATGGCCAAAATGGATATTTCAGTCAACGAAGAGGAATTACAAGCCATTCTCGAAGAATTTCGTACTGATTATAATCGTCATCATTTTATCCGTCGTGAAGAATTCGCCCAAACCTGGGATCATATTGATGGGGACACCCGTCGCTTGTTTGTTGAATTTTTAGAACGTTCCTGTACGGCGGAATTTTCAGGGTTTCTTCTTTACAAAGAATTAGGTAGACGGTTAAAGGATAAAAGTCCTGTGTTGGCTGAATGTTTTACCCTCATGTCCCGTGATGAAGCGCGTCATGCAGGTTTCCTCAATAAAGCCTTATCTGATTTTAATATGTCTTTGGACTTAGGGTTCTTAACGAAGAGTCGGAGTTATACCTTCTTTCAACCTAAGTTTATTTTCTATGCCACCTATTTATCCGAAAAAATTGGTTATTGGCGTTATATCACTATTTACCGTCACTTAGAACAACATCCCGAAGACAGAATTTATCCTATTTTCAACTTCTTTGAAAACTGGTGTCAAGATGAAAACCGTCACGGGGACTTTTTCGATGCCATTATGAAAGCAACCCCGAACATTTTAAATGACTGGAAAGCTCGTTTATGGTGTCGTTTCTTCCTGTTGTCGGTGTTCGCTACCATGTATCTCAATGATATTCAACGGTCTGATTTTTATGCGTCCATTGGACTTGATGCACGGGAATATGATAAATATGTTATTGAGAAGACCAACGAAACAGCAGGACGAGTTTTTCCTATCGTTTTAGATGTGGAAAATCCTGAGTTTTATGGCAGTTTAGAAGTTTGTATCAAGAACAACGAAAAGTTACGGGAAATTGACGCTTCTAATAGTCCAGCCCCGATTAAGTTCTTGAGAAAATTACCTGCGTTTGTTTCTAATGGAGTTCAGTTCTTGAAACTGTATTTAATTAAACCCATTCGGGTTGATCATTTAGAAGGAACGGTTCGTTAAAAGTTTTGAGTTAGTTTACGTTTTGATTACCCGCTACGGCGGGTTTTTTAATGGTTGCAAAACAGAGAAAAATTGGCTGACAAGATTGTTAATGATACTGTACTGTAAATGAGAGCAACAAAACTATAATATAGCTAAATTTTTAAACTTTTAACTATGCCATTCAATACCTTAGTTGATTTACTACAACACAGAAGTTTAGCCCAACCTAATAATCAAACTTATACCTTTCTTCATGAAGGAGAAACCGAAGCAGGAAGTCTTACTTATGCAACTTTAGAACAACAAGCAACAGCGATCGCAAGTCATCTTCAGTCCCTCAATGCAGCAGGAGAACGGGTATTACTGTTGTATCCTCCGGGACTGGATTTTATGGCCGGATTTTATGGCTGTTTATATGCAGGGACGATCGCTATTCCTGCTTATCCCCCTCGTCCGGATCAGTCCCTCTCAAGGTTAGAAGCGATCGCAACAGATGCACAAGCTAAATTTATTCTTACTATTGGTCCTTTAGTCCCTTATTTACAAGGTCGTTTTACCACCAGTTCTATATTAGCTGAGTTAAAAATACTCGATAGTAATCAAATTATTCAAACAGAAGACAGAAACTGGAAAAATCCTAACATTGATGGTGATACCATTGCTTTTTTACAATATACTTCTGGTTCAACTGGAAAACCTAAAGGGGTGATCATTACTCATCAAAACCTACTGCACAACTTAGAAATGGGTTATAAATATGCAGAGATTACTCCTCAAACCAAGACAGTTAGCTGGTTGCCTTTTGGTCATAATACGGGGTTAGTGGTGGGGGTTTTACAACCCCTTTATAGTGATCATCCTGTGATCTTGATGTCACCCCTAGATTTTCTACAAAAACCTTCTCGTTGGTTAACCGCTATTTCTAAGTATCAAGCCACTCAAAGTTTAGCCCCTAATTTTGCCTATGACTTAACCACTTTTTACACCACCCCAGAAGAAAGAGAAACCCTGGATCTCAGTTGTTGGGAGCTTGCCGTGAGTGGGGCCGAACCCATCAGGGCCGAAACCTTGGAAAGATTTGCTAAAACCTTTGCACCATGCGGGTTTCGTTGGGAAGCTTTAAGTGCAGGTTATGGGATGGCCGAGAGTGTAGTGGGTATTAGTTTAGGGAAGAAAAACAAATCTTTTCTTATTCTCAATATGGATAGAAGTGAGTTACAACAAAATCGTGTGGTTGTCGCTGATGATGAAAACAGTCAGACACTGGTGGGATGTGGTGATATTGGAAGCGAACAAAAAATTATTATTGTTAACCCCGATACTCTAACCCAGTGTCATCCTAACGAAATTGGGGAAATTTGGGTTTCTAGCCCTAGTGTTGCCCAAGGGTATTGGAACCGTCCAGAAGCAACAGAAGAAGCGTTTCAAGGGTATTTAAAGGATACACAGGAAGGGCCTTTTTTACGCACAGGAGACTTAGGCTTTCTTTGGGAAAATGAGTTATTTGTTACTGGCCGTCTCAAAGATTTAATTATTATTCGCGGGACTAACCATTATCCCCAGGATATTGAATTAACTGCCGAAAGAAGTCATAAGGGGTTACGTCCAAGTTGTGGGGCTGCTTTTTCTGTAGAGTTAGACAGTGAAGAAAAATTAGTCATTGTACAAGAAGTTCATGAAGCAGTCTTAGAATCATTAAATCAAGAACAAGTGTTTAATGCTATCCGTCAAGGGGTTTCCCAACAACATCAGTTACAAGTGTATGCGATCGTTTTGTTGAAACCAGGAACCATCCCCAAAACCTCTAGTAATAAGATTCAACGTCATGCTTGTAAACTTGGATTTTTAGAGGACACTTTAGAGGCGATCGCCCGTAGTCTTCAAGAAGATATCAAGGTCAGAAAAAAACAAATCTCTTTAGATAGAAACACCCTATTAACAACTCCCCCTGAAAAGAGACAAGAATTATTACAAGCTTATCTTCAAAATTTAATTGCCCATGTTCTCAAAGTTGATGTTGCAGATATCAACTGGGAAAACCCCTTAACTAGCATGGGACTTGATTCTTTGACAGTGGTACAATTAAGTGATCTTTTACAAGAGAGTTTAGGTGCGTCTTTTCAAGCAACGTTAATCTTTGAATATCCTACCCTAGGCGCATTAGCGAACTATCTGGCCACCGAAGTATTTACTTCAGAAGGGTATAACTTGGGTTTAGTAGAAGATGAAACCCTGGAGACGGGTTTTGCTTCTCCTGTCATTACCATTCAGTCTCAAGGGACAAAACCACCTTTTTTCTGTGTTCCTGGAGGCGTAGGAACGGCATTTTATCTCCATGCTTTAGCCCATCATTTGGGAGAAGATCAACCGTTTTATGGACTACAAGCGCGAGGAATGGACGATCAGGCCACACCCTTAACCAATGTAGGCGAAATTGCTGCTTATTACATTGATGCCTTAAAAACGATTCAACCCGTCGGACCTTATTTCTTAGGGGGTCATTCTTTTGGGGGTCAAGTGGCGTTTGAGATTTCTCAACAGTTACAACAACAAGGGGATGACGTGGGTTTATTGGCTATTTTTGATATTCCTGCACCCTTATTTAATCATCTCATTGTAGCGGGTTGGGATGAAACGAAATATATGAGTGAAGTGGTTAAGTTATTTGAATTCTTTTTAAAGGAAAATCTCAATATTTCTTACCATGATCTTAAAGGTTTCTTACCTGATGAACAATTAGAGTATGTAACAGAACGTTTGGTTAAAAAGCTTCATGTTAACCCCTCTGCTGCTGCAACTAAACAGGTTCGAGGGTTTGTTAAGGTTCTCAAAGCGAGTGTTTATGCAATGGCTAATTATAAACCTCAAAAACAATATTCTACCCCTATTCATGTTTTCCGTAGTAGTGATGTTCGTCTTTGGGAAACAGCTAACGGAGTTAATGATATGATTCGTCATCAAATTCAAAAGAATATGTCTTTTGGTTGGGATCAATTGACCAAAATTTCAGTGGATATAACATCTGTGCCAGGGGATCATATTACTATGATGCTCGAACCTAATGTTAAGGTATTGGCTGACAGTCTTAAGCTGTTGATCATTTGAATTGTTAGTTAAGATTGCAGGGGCGTAGGGAGAAGATTAAGCAATACTGCTCGGTTAAGGATTTTGACTTTTCTTTAAGGCAAGTAGAGGAGCAGGGAGACCTTCGCTGAGGAGAGGGATTTTTAGGTTTCTCCCCCGCCCCCTGCTCCCCGCTCCCTTGCAGTCTCAGCTAGGGTTTTGAGCTTAACCGAGTAGTATTGGAAGATTAAGGGAGTTTATTCTAGAAAAGCTTTCTGTCTCGCATTCTTTGACAGCATGATATTCATTTTCTGTCAATGCGAAAGTCCTAAACTCCTGTATGCAGCTTAAATGAAACACTTTGTATAAACGATCGCACTTTCAAGATCATTACTTAAGATTCTCTGTAGAGAACCCAGGCCAACAAAAAAACGAGGTTACACTGATCAGTGGTGTTCCCTAGACACTTCAACAGTCAAACAAGATCAAAGTTCTCTTGATCACACAACCCGTAGAGTTGGTAGGAATTATATGACAAAGCGAACCTTTGGTGTCATCGGCTTGGCGGTGATGGGAGAAAATCTCGCCCTCAATGTCGAAAGTCGCGGTTTCCCTATTGCTGTTTATAACCGTACGGCAAGTAAAACAGAAGAATTCATGAAAACTCGGGCCCAAGGCAAAGATGTCAAGGCGGCCTATTCATTAGAAGAATTTGTACAAATCTTAGAACGTCCTCGTAAAATCTTAGTAATGGTAAAAGCAGGTGCGCCTGTTGATTATGTTATCGAAGATTTAAAACCCCTTCTCGAAGAAGGAGATATGATCATCGATGGTGGTAACTCCCTTTACGAAGATACAGAAAGACGGACCAAAGACTTAGAATCAACCGGTCTAGGTTTCGTTGGTATGGGTGTAAGTGGCGGTGAAGAAGGTGCTTTAAACGGTCCTAGCTTAATGCCTGGCGGTACCAAAGCAGCCTACGAAGAATTAGAACCCATTTTAACTAAAATTGCTGCACAGGTAGATGACGGCCCTTGTGTTACTTTTGTGGGACCCGGTGGTGCTGGCCACTATGTCAAAATGGTTCACAATGGCATTGAGTACGGCGATATGCAGTTAATTGCAGAAGCCTACGACATCATGAAAAATGCCCTGGGCCTCAGTAACCAAGAATTACACGAGGTATTCAAAGAGTGGAATACCACCGATGAACTTAATTCTTTCTTAATTGAAATTACCGCCGATATCTTCAAGTATATCGACCCTGATAGCAACAAGCATCTCGTTGACCTCATTTTAGACTCTGCTGGTCAAAAAGGTACCGGTCGCTGGACTGTGGTAAGTTCCTTAGAATTAGGGGTTCCCATTCCCACCATGTACGCAGCAGTGAATGCACGGGTCATGTCTTCCTACAAAGAAGAAAGGAAGGCCGCCTCTCAACAGTTAACTGGTCCGGAAATCAAGTTTGATGGAGACAAAAAAGCCTTTATTAATAAGGTAAGAGATGCACTGTACTGTTCTAAGATGTGTTCCTATGCTCAAGGAATGGCTTTAATTGCTAAAGCATCTGCCGAGTATTACAACAACCAAGTCAGCTTACCTGAGTCTGCTCGGATTTGGAAAGGTGGTTGTATTATTCGTGCTGGCTTCTTAGATAAAATTAAGAAGGCATTTGTAGATAATCCTAATTTACCTAACCTACTCTTGGCTCCTGAGTTTAAGCAAACTATCTTAGATCGTCAAGAGGCATGGCGCGAAGTGCTTATATTGGCTAATAAAGTCGGTATTGCTGTTCCTGCTTTTAGTTCTTCATTGGACTATTTTGATAGCTATCGTCGCGCTGATTTACCCCAAAACTTAACCCAAGCACAACGGGACTACTTCGGAGCGCATACCTACGAACGGGTTGATAAGCCTAAAGGCGAATCTTTCCATACTGAGTGGGCTGCTTAATATATCCTACTAATCCTAACAGAGTTGTTGACCTTTCTGAGTAAAGAATAGTACATAACAACTTTATAACCTATCGTCTTACGCATCCCCAATTTTTCAAGTTGGGGATTTTTTTCAGATAGAATTCAAGTTTGTTACATAATCTTTAGCAAATTTTAAAGCTTCTTGTTTAGTCGATATTTTACCTTCAACTTGAGCAATTAAAACTTCGGTTAAAAGTTGACCGAGTTGAGGACTAGGTTTAATATTAAGATGATTAATTAAATCATGACCTGTAATTAAAGAAGTCGGATGAGCCACTTTATCGTCAGAATCAAGATAATGGTCGATTAGTTGCAAAATTAATTTATGATCTGCATTTTTAGCTAAAGCAACTAGAGCAAAAATAGGGAAATTATCCCCTAGTTCTAAAAATAAAAAATATAAGTCTCTTAAAGATACTTGTTGCTTATTTTTTAACCAAGGTAAATGATTGAGAACATTTAAAACTGTTTTAATATCTTGATTAGAATATTTTAAATTGCTTAACTCTCTCTTAGCTATTTCAGGATTATTAGAAACCAAACAAGTTAATCGTGATTTTTGAACAATATAACTACTATAAACTTCTTCATTTTCTTGAATTGCAAATAAATGATCAATCTTGGATTTATCTTGTTTGTACTTATGCAATAATAATTTAATACTCCTATCAATTGCTTCCAGTAACTGCAAATTATAATTATCGATGTGAGAAAACCAAGGGCTTAATAATCCATCTTTTTTCATTTTACTTAACCATTGACTCCCCTCAACATTACCTAATAAATAATTTAATTCAGTTTGTACTCGTTCAGCAGCAACTTGAGGAATTAAAAAAGATAATTGGGCAATAGTTTCCCGTGTTTTTGGCTCAATTTGAAACTTTAATTGAGCAGCTTGACGATAAGCTCTTAATAATCGTAAAGGATCATCTTCTAAATTTTTAACACTAATCATTTTAATGGTTTTTGTTTGCAAATCTTGCAAACCATTTAAAGGATCAATGAATTTTTGTTGCTGAAAATTGTAAGCGATCGCATTAATAGTAAAATCCCGTCGCCTTAAATCTTTTTCAATGCTATCTCCTTCTTGTTGAGCAAAATCAACTGTCCCCTGTTTGAATACGACTCTAGCAATGTTCCTTTCTGCATCGAGAACCACGAAACCGGCATTATATTGATTAGCAATTTTTTTTGCTATTTCTATAGCAAAGTCAGGTAAAACAAAATCTAAATCAAAATAATCTCGCTGATAATTAAGCAACGCATCTCGAACCATCCCACCCACCAAATAAGCAGTAGGAGGAAGCAATTCTAAGTCAAAGGGTAAAATGTTGGGAGATAAATTAAGCAATGATCTGGACAGCTTCATATAAACTAAAAAAATAAACTCTTAAAAATTAGTCAAATTTTCATATCTTACGTTAGATTAATAAGTAACACGGACAAAGGAGAAATCTATGTGTATTTGTGTTAACTGTCATTACGTTGATAGTTGTCAAACCTATTACGCAGTAGAAGAACAACATCAACAACCTCATTTAACTGATAATCCAACATTTGACCCAAAAGAACCTACCATTAATGTTAACATTCGTCCTAAAGAAGATTACATCGAAATGGAGTGGGATGTCGTGGGTTGTGAAAGCTTTTTAGAAGAAAGCGGAAAATGGATGAAATTGCGTCCTGGAGAACCCGTTCCTGCTTAAATAAGTAATAGGTAGAAAACCAGATTATGGATTGCTAAACATCAGGAAATTCAAGTCAAGCTTGATTAATTATTGAGTTTCCTGTCAAGTAATCCATTAACTCTAATAACTAGCTACAATATTGACCGTTAAATTGAAAGTCATAATAGTCATAAGAGTAATTTATTTATAGCAAAATAGGGGCAAGATTAAAGGTTCCATCTTTCAAATAGGCGATACAACCCCATAAGAGTAATATATTAGGGGTCGATACGATTTAATAAGTTGACCTAACCATTTTAAAATAAGAATGTTACTGTTGAACTTGGTCAATTAATTTTTTATGAAAAACGCTAAAACAAAGAAACGTCGCTGGATTTATGCCACCTTAGTATTAATGCTCTTAGCCTTAATTTCCTTTTCAATTTTACCGATTGTCAGCAGTATGGTTCAAGCGCAACAAGCTGATCAATCTTCCTTAGTCACCACTAAAAGCACTAGACTTAAAAATGAAGCTTTAGGGTATCAATTGGTCTTAGAACGAGAACCAGACAATGAAAACGCCTTGTTAGGACTCTTAGAAACTAGACTAAGACAAGGAGACTTAGAAGCAGCGATCACACCACTCGAACGACTCGCTCAACTTAACCCTGAACAACCCGATTATGGAATTTTACTTGCTCAATCTCAACAACAACTAAACAATTATGAGGCTGCCCTTAATACTTATCAAGAAATTATAGCAGCCAATCCCGGAGATATGCGTGCTTTAAAAGGAATGGTGGATTTGTATATGAACCAAAACCGTTCTCAAGCAGCCATTAATTTAGTTCAAAATACCTTAAATGAAGCCATTAAAGAACAGTCTAATGAGTCAGCTTCTGAGAGCGTTTTTAATCTAACTTCTCTACAATTACTATTAGGAGAAATTTACAGTGAACAGGAACGTTATGATGATGCCTTAGTTATATACGATCAAGCTATTAAAGGAGATAAAGACGATTTTCGTCCCCTATTAGCCAAAGGGATGTTACTCAGAGAACAAGGGGAAGAAAACGAAGCTCAAACTTTATTTAAAGAAGCGATTCTTAAAGCACCGGTTCAATATAAAGAACAACTTAAAGACATTTCTCTACAGCGTCCTCAAGAAAAGACAAAAGAGCAAATGGTTGATTCTAAAGAAACTAACAAAACTGAATAATTAGTTGTTAGAACGAAAACGACCTCCGATTAAACTTAACAACATCAACATCAATATTCCTACTGTAGTATTGGGTTCGGGAACTGAAGTCGCCAAAAACGCATTATCTTGAATATTTTCGATGTTACTATTGCGACGAATAATACTAGAGAGAGTGACGGTTTCGAGGGTCGGATCTAAGATATTGAGATGATCGAGGTCGTTAAGATAGAAAAAGCGATCGCCATCCCGACTGCGAGTAAATTGGTCGATCAAAATATAACTAAAGGTTTCTCCTAATAAACCCCCATTCACCTTTTTTTCTGCTAAACCAGCAATCCACAAATCCACCTCATCAACATTATTATAAACACTAGCAAAGGCATTGGCTAAATCCATATCGCCTCCAGTCAGTTGTAAAAAGGTCGTATAAGGGATTAATCCCAAGGCTAAACGAACTGTATTGACATCAGGAATGCCATGATCTCGGCCTCGTTGTAAATTTAAAGAAGCGAGATCAAATCCTCCGCTTCCAGGAGGTCCAAATAAGAAGTTACGCACATCATCAACTAAAAAGGTATCCAATTTTTGAGCTTGTTGAGACGCTAAACCCATTAATAGAGTATCAATACCACCTTCTAGCACTTCATTAGGATTAAAGAAACTATCTCGCAACGATAAAGAGTCAACAATATTGCCATTATTATCAACCCTCAGAAGATTAGGGGATAACATGGTATGACCAAAACGAAAAGCAGCAGTCGAGAACTCTGTAGCAATGCTTGCATCGGTCTGATCATCGTAACCTTTATAGTCCTCTAAGGCATTTTCCCCCAGGATAACCGGTAACCATTCATTATAGGTGATAATTTGCATCTGTGCGCCTACAACTTTACGAGCCGACTCAAAGATAAAGTCATCTTCACTCAGACCGAACTCCTGAAATTTATTAACTAAAGCAGTTTCTCCACTATCCAGACGGGTTTTAAGATCATCAGCAATACGATTATGTTCTCGCATAAATAGAGAATGGGTAGCCGTTAGTCCTATTTGTTCATTAGCACGGATATCCCCTGATAGAAAATAGTTTGTAGTATTGGGATCACCTCCCGTATCATTAGCTAAACCCACTGTATTTAACATCAACAATTTTTCCCATTGTTTGCTGTATCAGCAATTAGTTTTCCGGTGCCATCATTCGTCCGTAGAACATTAATGCGATTATTATCTGAACCATAAATATTAGAAGCATCAATATAAGCAGTAATCTCGTTGAATTGTTGACGCACACCGAAACTATCGGTATTAAATTCTGAGCGATTTAAGCCAATTTCTTCAGTTCCAGTCTTAACAGGATCAAAATAGGGATCTCCTCTGGGGACAGCTATATTAAAGGGTTCACTACTACCAATAGGACTTAAATCGAGATCATGGTCAAGAAATTGGCCCCATTGCCACACCCAATCTGTTACTTTTGATGAGTTAGGAATAGAAAAAGATTGAGCAGAAATAGCGTTGCTAATGGCGCGAGGACTTGGTAAAACACCGGGATTCAATTTACCTCTGGGGATAGCAAAACCATCATCATAGGCAACCCCAGAAAGACGAATTAAATTACTACCCACTGACCCCAAGGTAGGATTATTAACATTATTACCAGTGCCATCCATACTGCGAAATTCAGCAGCTTCTACAGGTAATAAGATTCCCACACTAATAGCAGTCACACCTGTTAAAATAATAGTATTTTTTTTATTCATACTTGTTACAAAAAATTAAAACCTAACAATCAATTTAAGCCCATATTTTTAAAAAAATCTTTAATTTTCTTATTTTCTGTTAGTAACTTAAAGTAGTTTTGAATAATTATAATTTAGACTAATTGAGCATCATAGATAAGAGCTAAATATTAACCTAACCTGAAATTCATCTAAAGTTATCAGAGAATATAACTATTCTTGATTAAAATTGGTAATAGCCTCAGTAAATCCGCTAACCTGTAAATCAATGTAGGTTATTTACACTGCAAAACTTTTGAATTTTATTATGACCAGTTTACAAAACCCTGTCGTCCCAGAACATAGCCTTGAGCGTGACTGTACTACTCTTTCTCGTCACGTTTTACAACAACTTCAAAGTTTTTCCCCTGAAGCACAGGATCTCAGTGCGATTATGAACCGCATTGCCTTAGCAGGAAAACTGGTTGCTCGTCGTCTCAGTCGCGCTGGTTTAATGGCCGACGTTTTAGGATTTACTGGAGAAACCAATGTACAAGGTGAGTCCGTCAAAAAGATGGATGTCTATGCAAATGATGTGTTTATCTCTGTTTTTAAACAAAGTGGCTTAGTG
This sequence comes from Crocosphaera chwakensis CCY0110, assembly GCF_000169335.1. GTDB lineage: Bacteria > Cyanobacteriota > Cyanobacteriia > Cyanobacteriales > Microcystaceae > Crocosphaera > Crocosphaera chwakensis. Next base: position 199,641 of record NZ_AAXW01000003.1, on the reverse strand, counting down.
TGTCGTTTAGCCTCAGAAGAGATGGACAAACCCTATTATATTCCTGAAAATTGTCCTATTGGTCGGTATACTTTGTTATACGATCCCATTGATGGCTCATCTAATGTTGATATTAATTTAAACGTGGGATCAATCTTTGCTATTCGTCAACAAAAAGAGGATGATCTCGACGGAGAAGGTAATGATCTCTTAAAAGATGGACACGAACAATTAGCAGCCGGATATATTGTGTATGGACCGTCTACCATGTTAGTTTATTCCATCGGTCATGGAGTCCATTCTTTCTTGCTTGACCCCAGTTTAGGGGAGTTTATCCTAGCACAAGAAAATATACAAATTCCTGATCACGGACCCGTGTATAGTACCAATGAAGGAAACTTCTGGCAGTGGGATGATGCCATTAGAGACTATACCCGTTATGTTCATCGTCATGAGGGTTATACTGCTCGTTATAGCGGTGCATTAGTCGGAGATATTCACCGTATTTTGATGCAAGGAGGCGTATTTTTATACCCTGGAACCGTTAAGAAACCCGAAGGAAAATTACGCTTATTGTACGAAAGTGCGCCTTTAGCCTTTTTAGTCGAACAAGCAGGAGGCAAAGCCAGTAACGGACTGAAACCCATCTTAGATGTAGTTCCTGATAAACTTCATGCCAGAAGTCCTTTAGTTATTGGTTCAAAAGAAGATGTCAGTTTAGTTGAGTCCTTTATCCAAGATCATCAACGTCGCGGTAATGGATAGTTAATGCCTCAACATATTCTAGTGACGGGGCCGAGTCGTTCGGGAAAAAGCGAGTGGGCTGAAAGGTTAGCCGAGAAACTTGAGCAACCAGTTATCTACGTGGCCACCGCGTTAGAAAACCCCGATGATGCTGAATGGCAACAGCGTATCGAACAACATCGCCGTCGTCGTCCCTCTCACTGGCAAACTCTATCCGTTTCCTATGATCTCTGTGCAACCATTGAACAAGCAAAACCCCCTCATTGTCTGTTAATTGATTCTTTGGGGACTTGGGTAGCCAATGGGTTAGAACAAGATAATGAAACTTGGCAAGGGATAACCACGCGCTTGTTAAAAAGTACACAACAAGCATCGGTGGATCTTATTTTTGTGGCCGAGGAAACAGGGTGGGGAGTCGTTCCTGCCTATCCTTTGGGGAGACTATTCCGCGATCGCCTGGGACATTTAATCCGTCAGTTAGGGGCGATCGCAAATACCACTTATTTAGTTACAGGGGGTCATGTTCTCAATTTAAGTTTACTGGGAGAACCTTTAACTAATATTGATTATGATTGAGGAAAAGAAATTAGCTTGATCTTGCTTTTAAATTTATGAGTGCTACTATTCCTTTTGTAACACCAATTAATCAAATTAGCCTAGAACCAGGTAGTCAAGTTACTATTACTAATATAAGCTGGCAAGACTTTGAAACCATTTTACAGGAATTAGGAGAAAATCGTAGTGCCAGATTAAGCTATAGTCAGGGTATTTTAGAAGTCATGGTTCCCCTTCCCGAACATGAAAGACCAAAGGAACTAATTTCAGATATTGTCAAAATCTTGTTAAAAATAAGCAAAAAAAAATATGAACCTTTTGGTTCAACAACGTTTAAAAAAGAAGGAATAGCAGGAGTTGAACCAGATGCTTGTTTTTATATCAAAAATTATCAACAAATGATTAGTCGCCGTCGTTTACAATCTGGCGATCCACCCCCTGACTTAGCGATTGAATGTGATGTTACGTCTAAAACTAACCTTGAAGCGTATCAAGCTATTCAAGTACCTGAATTATGGGTTTATGATAGTGGCAAGTTAAAGATTTATCTTCTAGAAAATGGCCAATATATCCAGTCAGAAATAAGTCCTACTTTTCCTAATATTAACTTAACCCAAATAATACCAGATGCTGTTGAGCGATCGTGGCAAGTTGGCAGTTTTCAAGCATTAGAAGAGTTAGAAACGATTATTACAGAAAATTTAGATTAATTCCTCAACCTATCGCAAGACTCAGTTTTTGAACTGCTTATAAATTTTAGGCGATCGCTAATTTCTTTAATTGTGTTTTTTCTTCCTTTTAAAATAGATTCAGATATAATATGGTTAGTATTTGACAAAAAATCAATTAAGAGAATTCTTGAATAATTATTAGGATGAAAATTGTTATAATTAAAACTATAGAACTATAGAATGAAACAACTTATATGTTATGTCCAGATTGCCAAAACGTACTAAATCCCAAAAAATAGGCGTAAGTGCTGCTGAATTATTTAATGCAGTTTTTAGTGAATTTTGTAATGTTATTCCTGTTCCTCAAGAAAGAGATTTTGGTATTGATTTTACTTGTGAAATTATGAACCAAGAATCTCCTACTGGAAAATTATTTAATGTACAATGTAAAGGCAAAAATCAGGTAGTATTAAATAATGATATAGCAATTCCCATAGTCATGAGGTACAGTAGCAGCAATGAGTAAACCAGTTACGAATATCTTGTTTGGTAACTTGTAACATAGCTGATGTAATACCTTCTATTAGGTCTTTATAGTTTCTTGCTTTGATTTTTCTCAAAATAGCTTTGACTTTTGACCAGAAATTTTCAATCGGAGAAAATTCAGGAGAATAAGGAGGTAGGTAAATTACATTAGCCCCGACTTTTTCAATAGATTCTTTGACCATTTCTCCCAGATGAATTCTAGCATTATCCATAACAACACAAGCATCTTTCCATAGCTTTGGTACTAATTCTGTGAGGATAAAAGCTTCAAATGTAATTCCGTCTACTGACCCGTAAATATTCTTTGTTGCCAGAACTTTATCTAAGGATAATGCACTAATAATAGAAATATTTTTGCCTCGCTTCTGGGGTTTTTCTCCCCTAGCTCTCGTGCCTTTTAGCGACCTAGCGTATAGTCTCAGCATTGCTAAATTCACTCCTGATTCGTCTATAAAAATTAAATTATTTGTCTTTACATCTCGAATGGTTTCCCAAAACTTCACTCTTTTTTGATGGACTTTTTCATTGTCTTTTTCAGGTGCATATAAAGTTTTTTTTGACACTATAATTCAATCTTTGGCTGATTCTTCCCATTGTGGTTTTTTTGACTTGCACTCCTGTTTCTTTATAGAGTAACTCACATAATTCTTCGAGAGTTGCATCATTATTTTTTTCCATGATTTCCACTAAAATAACCAATTGCTCACTATTAAGCTTAGGAGATGGGCTTCCTCCTTGCGGTAAAGGTCTAATATCTCCAGTTTGTTGATATTGTTTAAGCAATTTTTGAATAAAGCTTTTCGCTACTCCAAAACGCTTAGCTAGATTCCTGATAGAGAGGTTTTCTTTTTTCCACACTTCTATGATTTTTTCTCTAAAGTCTATAGAATAAGGCTTCATTTTTTAGTACATCAGTAATAGATATTACAATCTATAATGTACCTCATGAGTCAGGGAAATGCTATATAATGTCTTTACCAATTAAAGTAGAAACTTTAAACTATTGGCTCATTAATCCAAATCCAACATTTTTAGTCGTTGTTGATCGTCAAAATAATATTTTTTATTGGTCTTTTCCAAAAGATTTTTTAAATTCACTAAATAAAAATTGGCAAGAGCAAAAGACAGTATCAATACCAGTTCATAGACAAAATTCTATTGATAAAAAAGCAATTAATTTACCATCCGATTTTATAGAAATAATCTACAGAGAAGTTTCACTTGTCACAAAATATGGCTACTACTCTAAATATACATCTCCTACACTTGCTAATTCTTATCCAACGAAAAATGATAATATTCTTGCTCTAATGCATTACTATTTGGAAGGTAGTCGAATTGCTAACGTTAGAAATGCTTATGGTACTCCAGGAGCAATGGTAGATATTTATCCAGAAACTTTTGGTGGATTAGGACACAGCAAAACACTTCGAGCTAGAGTTTGGGGGAATTTGAATTTATACGGAGAAGGTGCAATATTACTTCAAATACCAGATGAAAAGAACTATGTTCTCAGTTATGAAACATTTAATGAAATCTCTTTTTTACTGAAACATGACTATTCAGAGTGTGAAGAAATCTATGTGAATCCATGTGGAGTAGCTTATCCAGGGACAGCTATTTGGGTAAATTCACCAACAATATCTACTTCAGCAACAGCATGATATGAAATTTCTGGAGGAAAACTTAAACTTTTTAGAGTTCAAGGTAAATGGTATGCTATCAGCCTGAATGCACCTAAAATACTTAGTTCAAGCAAGAACGAACATAAAACAGGTAGTTATCTTAGATACGATCCTAGAAAAGAAATACTTTGGCACTATTTTGATTTATTTAATCCTAATTATTCGTTGCCTTTAGCAAAATAAAATTATAAAAGTTTACAAAGCAAATCATTTCTCCAATAATGAGATTAATTATCATTATTATTATTCTAATGAAAACATAAATGGTGTTATTAAATCCTTTTACTAGGGCTAAATCACTGTTGAGGATAAGCAAGATTTGCTCAAGTAAACTAATAATAATCTAGTTTAAAATATCCTAATCTTTATTAAGTAAAAAAAGAGTAGCTTGTTTATATTATGAATAGTTTATCTCAGTTTTTTATACGAAATAAAAACTTGTCAGTTGTCAAAAAGTTGGTAATTGTGTTAACTTCTAAAATGTCTCTAAATATTTAATTATCACTTTATTTACATGAATCTTTCTGTTTTTATAATTGCCATTGTCACCCTATTAATATTAAGTGTCATTATCTATTTAATCACCCCTCGCAACTACGAATCTTCAGAAACCGTTGCCAATTCCTACGACGAATGGACAGAAGATGGTATTTTAGAATTTTATTGGGGCGAACATATACACTTAGGTCATTATGGTTCCCCACCTCATAATAAGGATTTCTTACAAGCAAAAGAAGATTTTGTTCACGGAATGGTCAAATGGGGTGGTTTAGATAAATTACCTCAAGGAACCACCGTTTTAGATGTAGGTTGCGGTATTGGGGGAAGCAGTCGCATTTTAGCCAAAGATTACGGCTTTGCTGTTACCGGCGTTACCATCAGTCCCCAACAGGTTAAACGCGCCCAAGAATTAACGCCAGAAGGGGTTACGGCTGATTTTAAGGTAGATGATGCGCTGGCCCTCTCTTTCCCTGATAATAGCTTTGATGTGGTGTGGTCCATTGAAGCCGGTCCCCACATGGAAGATAAAGCTAAATATGCCGAAGAAATGATGCGAGTCTTGAAACCTGGGGGAATCTTAGTGGTTGCTGACTGGAATCAACGGGACGATCGCCAAAAACCCCTCAATTTCTGGGAAAAACCCTTAATGCGTCAACTGTTAGATCAATGGTCTCATCCTGCCTTTTCTAGTATAGAAGGGTTTTCTGAACAAATTGAAGCCACTGGATTAGTTGAAGGGGAAGTAATAACAGCAGATTGGACACAAGAAACCCTCCCTTCCTGGTTAGACTCCATTTGGCAAGGGGTGATTCGGCCGCAAGGAATGGTTAAATATGGTGTTTCTGGTATTATTAAATCCCTCAGAGAAGTTCCCACACTGTTACTAATGCGGATTGGTTTCGGGACAGGGTTGTGTCGTTTTGGAATGTTTCGGGCCGTTAAGTCTAACACAATTACCGAACTGGAAGAAAACGCAACTACCAAAAGTTTGATTCGATAATCTATCGTTTTCATTCCATAGAAATAAACAAAGAAAACGTTACCATGAGATTAGTTAGACGATATCGGTGAAATATATGAGTACGGCTTCAACTGAACAAGTTAAACAATATCTTGCCCATTGGTTTCAGTTAGGTAAATACGTCATTTTTCCTAAACGACAAGAGAAAATTCGTCCTCAAGTCATTTTTAGTGGACATAATTATTCAACGGAATTTGAACAATGTTGGCAAAAAATTCTGCATACTGATGCTGATTGCTATTTAGAAGGCACAGACCAAACCATACAGCAGTTATTAAGTCCAGCTTGGGAAATTATGAGTTGTCCTCGCTGTGACTTACCTATACCCATGACAGTTGGGGGGGTAGCCTCTCCTGCGTGTACTTGTTTTGACTTATCAGATTGGCCAAATAATGAATTACCTTCTCCTAGAATTCCTGCCAACAGTAGCACCCATCTAAATCGCCTTAAACAAAGACTACAAGATAAGGAAGAGAATAACTAAGCCAATAATTGTTCGGCTGCTTGAGCTAACTCTGTGGCAACACGGGCAGAATAGGGCTTAATTAACCACCAAATTAAAGGAGATAACCATCCTTTGAGAGTCACAGAATAGGAAATATAAGTACCGCAAAGGGTTGATTCTACTTGATAGGTAATTTTTTGTTCCATCCCTGGAAGGGTTAAGACTCTTAAACTCAATAACTCCCCAGGACGGACGTTTTCCACGAATAAACGAACAGGAATGGGAGTTAAACGGGTAACCGCTTTATAAATTAAACCTGGTTTAGCAATGAGTCCTAGGGGAACATTCGTTTTGGAGAACAGAGGATGCCAAGAAACATCAGCCACATTAATTAACTTACACCATAGCACGTCCACCGGGGCTGTACTCATGGCACGATATCGCTTATAAAGGGAAAAGCTACAGCAAAGTTTCCCTTTGGCAAACATTAATTTTAACGAGAAATTTAGAATCACATCTGCCCCCCGCAAAAATGGTCTGGCAAGTTTATTATTGTAGACGATCCCTGCTAGGCTGTGGGCTTTAAAATATTAAGATATATTCTATTTTAAAGGAAACTTCTCAACAGGATAGACCTTCAAGAGAAACCAATTGAGTTTGAAGAAACACGATTAATTCTTCTTAATATGGTCTGTAAATCGTCTTAAAACCCCATTGATAAAACGATAACCATCATCGTCAGAATAGCGTTTTGCTAGTTCTACAGCTTCATTAATCGCCACTTTTTCAGGCACATCAAGAAATAAAATTTCTGCTACAGCCAAACGTAAAATATCTTGATCAATTTTGGCCAAACGCCTTAACTGCCAGTCTTTTAGTACGGCTTCTAATTGTTGGTCAATCTCTTGTCTGCGTCGGTTAATCGTTCCAATTAATTCAAGCGTGTACTCTCTGACTTCGTATTGACTAGCTAATTGAATAATCTCAGGGAATTCTACTGCGTTAGCTAAACGATTAATGGCTTCTTGTGTTAAGGTGAGAGCATCTTTAATCATGGTTTTAGCACTTTCTAAAGTCGTTGCCTTAATTTCGTACTGAAACAGTTGATTATGTCCCCTTTTCACTTCGGATGAAGCGGTTTCTAGAGTATCTTGGACCTCACTGGTTAAAGCCCTGATAGCTGCTAAAGTGAGATCGTTAAGTTCAACTTTATCCAGTTTTTCGGCTTTTCCTTTAATTTGACTAAGACTTAATAAAGCTAATTCACGAGCGATACGACGGGGTTGCTGACGAGACGGCATAAGCGGTTAAATCTCTAAAATAACTAGATTTGAAACGATGGTTGATTGTTTATACCCTACACCCTCAACCTGATAATTCTCTCAAAGTATAATTTTGTTTTCACCCTATGAGTTAGCGGTATCTTCTTCAACGACTATCGGATGCTTTTCGGGATGTTTCACAGTCGAATCAAGATTCAGTTGAGTGTTATTCTTGGGTTGAGACAACTGAGGAACGGGGTTAGGAAGATTGGGACTAACAATACCGCCAGAAATTAACACTTTGAAGGCATCTTCAATAGAAATGGGCAGATTAATGACATCATCAGCAGCAATGATAGCGTACCATCCCGATGTCGGGTTAGGAGTAGTGGGAATAAATACACTTAACATAGGTTTATCAAGATGAGTTTGTAGAGAAGGACTTAAAGTCCCTGTGACAAACCCTAAACTCCAGACACCCGTACGGGGATATTCCACCATAACCACACGCCGAAACTTACTTTTAGAGTCTTTAAAGAGGGTTTCTAATATTTGTTGTAGTGTCTTATAAACAGCCCCTGCTAAAGGAATAGATTGTAAAATGCGTTCTCCTACGTCTAATAGCCATCTACCCGCAATATTACGGGCCATTAAGCCAATAATTAAAATAAACAGTAAAGGGACTGCTAAACCCACAATCAGATTAAGACAATAGCTTAAAATGGGGTCAAGGCCATCAAAGGGGTTGAGTTGTTTGGGAATTTGAGTTAAAAGATTAATGACCCAACTGGCAATAGTAATCGTTAGCCAAATAGTAGTTGCCAAGGGGATGACCACTAAAAGGCCCGCAATTAAATCATTTTTTAAATCTTGTTTAAAACGTTGCAGCACAGAGTACCAACTCTCCACTTAATAAAACTGACGATCACAAGGATTATGGTTTATCTACATAAGTGATCTGGTAATAATTCTAACAGAAACCTACTCTATCCATAACATGACATGTGTTCGGAGTTGGGAGTTCAAAGTTAAAACGAATGGTTAGAGACTTCCAAGCAGTGATTTAATTATTAGGATAAAGTAGCTTATTTAGTTTTTAATTATCTCTAAAAAATAATTTTTGTGTTATAATGACCTTTTGCTTTTGTTGAATTCGTAATCCTAATGAAAAAACGATCAAATTGGTGGCGATTATTACCTTATTTGCTAACAGAATGGCCGTCATTAGTTAAAGGATTTTTGTGTATTTTAGGCTTTGTTTCAGTTACATTAGCATTACCTTATTTGGCAGGACAAGTTTCTTTATATATTGGACAAGGTAATCTTCAACAAGTAGCGTATTGGTTAGGATTAGGAACTTTAGCATTTTTAGTTCGGGGCATTTTTCAATACGGACAAAATATATTCATGATTGATGCTTCTTTGGAGATGGTGTTAAATGTTCGCAAAAAAGTTTATGCCCATTTACATCAATTAGGATTAGATTATTTTGAAACAGCAAAAACAGGAGATTTAACTTATCGTTTAACAGAAGATATTGACAAAGTTGGGGAAATTGTTGATAAGTTATCCCATCAATTTGTCTCGAATGTGCTGCAATTAATTGTTATTCCTGCTTATATGTTTTATTTAAACTGGCAGTTAACCATTGCTAGTTTAATTCTCGCTCCTTTGATGGCTACTTTAGTCAGTATGTTCGGAGAACGATTATTAATACTTTCTCGTCGTAGTCAAAACCAAATTTCTAACATTTCTTCTCTGTTAACTGAGATTTTTGGTGGTATTCGTGTGGTTCAAGGATTCGCTGCACAGGATTATGAAGTTCAACGATTTGCTCAAGAAGCTAAGTATAATCGTCAAGCAAGATATAAAGCAGAAAAGTTAAAAGCGACTCAATATCCTGTGGTGGGATTTTTAGAAGCGCTTAGTATTATGTCTCTCTTTTTTATTGGAGGGTGGCAAATTTCTCAAGGAAATTTACAATCAGAAGAATTTGTTAGTTACTTAGCAGCTGTGGCTATATTATTACATCCTATCGATTTAATGACTAGCAATTATAATGAATTTAAACAAGCAGAAGCCTCGGTGGATCGTATTTTTGAATTAATGGATGAAAAACCAACAGTCATTGAAAAAGAAAATAGTTTAACCTTGCCACAAGTTACAGGAAAAGTAGAATATTGTGATGTCAGTTTCGCTTACAAATCAGGTAAACTTGTCTTGAGAAATCTTAGTTTACTCGCACAACCAGGACAAATTATTGCCTTAGTGGGATCATCCGGTGCAGGAAAAACAACCTTAGTTAATTTACTCCCTCGTTTTTATGATCCCCAAGATGGACAAATTTTAATCGATGGTATTGATGTTAAAAACGTTAGCTTAAAAAGTTTACGCCATCAAATAGGAATTGTTCCCCAAGAAACAACTTTATTCTCAGGAACGATTGCCCAAAATATTGCTTATGGACAAGAAGAATTAGATTATCAAGCAATCGAAAATGCTGCAAAAATAGCTAATGCTCATTCATTTATTACTCAATTTTCTCAAGGTTATCAAACTTGGGTAGGAGAAAGGGGCGTTAACCTATCAGGAGGCCAAAAACAAAGAATTGCGATCGCTAGAGCCGTCTTATTAAATCCTCGTATTATGATATTAGATGAAGCAACATCGGCCCTTGATTCTGAGTCAGAAACCTTGGTACAAGAAGCATTAGAAAGAGTAATGAAGAATCGTACCGTTTTTGTCATTGCTCATCGTTTAAGTACCGTACGCAGTGCTGACTGTATTTTAGTTTTAGAAAAAGGTCAAGTAGTTGAGTCAGGAACTCATGATGAATTATTAGCAAAACAAGGCCGTTATGCTAAATTTTATAAGCAACAATATGCCAAAGGAACAGAAGCATTTTAGAGACTATCTTGCTGTCCATTTGTTTAAAATTTGTTCAATATCTTCGATGAGGACGGGTTTGCTGAGGTAGTCGTCCATCCCTGCGTTCAGACATTTTTCTCGATCCCTTGTCATCGCATTGGCGGTAAGTCCAATAATAATAACACGGTCTTCTGTTTCTTGTTCTCGTAGAAGTCGCGTCGCCTCATAACCGTCCATCACAGGCATTTGACAGTCCATGAATACCAGGTCATAATCTTCAGCCAGAATACGTTCTAGGGCTTCTTGACCATTCTCAACCCAGTCTGTTTCACAATCAAACTCTTGAAGCATGAGCAGAAGTAGAATCCGATTGTCGGGTTGATCTTCAACAACAAGGATTTTGCAAGTAGATTGTAATTCTAAAGGGGAGACTGAGGTTTCTGGATGCTCACTGGTTGCGGGGGAAGCAGGGTGATCCGGTTGTTGGAGAGGAACAGTAAACCAAAAGGTTGAACCGACATCTACCTCGCTGTCGACGTGGATTTCTCCCCCCATCAACTGCACAATGCGCCGACAAATAGTTAAGCCTAAGCCTGTCCCCCCATAGCGTCGGGTGGCAGAACTATCCACCTGGGTAAAGGGTTGAAAGAGGTTTTCTTGTGCGTCTGGGGAAATCCCAATTCCGGTATCTTGGACGCTGAAACGCAACGGGACAATTATCCCCCCGTTTACTTCGGTTTCGCCTTGCTGGGAAACAGCAATTTTGACTTCTCCAGTTTCGGTAAACTTAATGGCGTTGCTGACGAGATTGCTGAGAACCTGCTGGAGTCGAAAGTCATCCCCAATTAGGTGTCTAGGGACATCTGGCTCAATCTCATGAGTAAGTTGCAATCCTTTTCGTTCGGCTTGAGGGGTAAAAGAAAATCTCACTTCTTGCAAGAGTGTCTCTAGATTAAATTCACGGGGATTAAGGTGTAGCTTTCTCGCTTCAATTTTCGAGAAGTCCAGAATATCGTTAATCAGGGCGAGGAGTCTATTGCTATTAGCTTGAAGGATTTCTATCCAATGGCGTTGTTTGGGATTTAACTGACTCCGCAAGAGGAGGTCACTAAACCCACAGATGGAATTCATGGGGGTGCGGATTTCGTGGCTCATGTTGGCGAGAAACTCGCTTTTGGCTTGGTTGGCGAAGTCCGCTGCTTGGGCGATCGCGATCGCGTCTTCCAATGCCTCTTTTTGTTGGATCAGTTGCGCCTCACTTTCCCGTAGGGAATCTTCAGCATGAGTGCGTTCGGTAATGTCGATCATCACCCCGCCTACTCCGCACTGATCTTCGAGTACATCCACGGGGTAATAACTCGCACTCCAGACCTTTTCTGCTGCTGGGTCAGCAGGGGTACGACCGCGCAGTTCAATACTTATAATGGGCGCATTGGTTTCTAGGACTTGACGGAGCAGGGGTTCAATTTGTCTGCCGAGCTCAGGGAGAACTTCTGAGGAGGTTTTTCCCAGTGCATCCTCAACCTCTAAGCCGTAACTCTCCACCAGGGATTGATTAATCCGCACAAACTTGAGTTCATGATCATACAAACACAAGCCAACTGGAGAAGTCGCATAGAGGTTTTCGAGGATGGCATTTGCCTGATGCAGTTGGTGTTGCACCTTTTCGAGTTCATCTATATCAATGAAGCTGAGAACAATCCCATCACTGGTGTCATCTTCGCGCCAGTAGGGGTTGATCTGCATCAGCAAGGTTCCGTCAGTCGACGGAATATTCACCTCTCGCTGTTCAGCATTTTCGGTTTCTAGTACCGTCTGCAATAGGGTCAATAGGTCGGGACAGTCGAGTTTACTGGTCAAATCAGCCAAAGGACGACCGATATCGGCGGGTTTGAGGTTAATGGCACGGGTGGCTGCGGGGGTAAATTTGCGAATATTCAACTGGCGATCTAAGAAGACAACCCCGATGTTGGTACTGCGGAGGAGGTTATTCATATCATCGTTGAGTTGGGTCAACTCATTGATTTTGTTTTGATACTCCGAGTTGACGGTGTAGAGTTCTTCGTTTACCGATTGCAGTTCTTCATTGGTTCCCTGTAACTCCTCATTGGCCGCCAGCATTTCCTCATTGGTTGCCTGTTGTTCTTCGTTAGCGGTTTCGAGTTCTTCGATGGTGATTTGCAGATTTTCGCGGGTTTGTTGCAGTTCGTATTCCATTTCCGTAATCTGCTGGGCTGCTTCGCTATCAACATCAAATCGTAGGGCAGCACCGGACTTCGGGGAAATTCCTTCTACTTCCAAAATGACGATCAGGTAGTCTGCCAGAGCCGGATTATTGGGGTTGCACCCCACCCGCAGGCTGACATTAAGCTCCTCATCCTCTCGGTCAATGTGGAGTCCGGTAAACAGGACAGGCTCACAATCGCGTCGGGCGCGGTGCAGAGCGGTGGAGAGGGGGAGTTTCAGGGTCGGATGTACCAAGTCTGTCACCCCTAAGTCCACTTCCCCCACGGGAAGTTGAAGTAAATCTGCTGAGTTGTAAAAGACCCGCAGCAGTTGGTTCTCCTGACTCACCAGGAGACAAGTCATCGGGCGTTGCACAAAGGCATACTTGAGGACTTCTTCTAAAAGCTGATCCGTTTGGTTCCGACGCAGGCGGGGGCGGATAGTCTGGGACACCGGGGCAATCATCATCTGCCGACCAATGGGCATAATCGAAACCGAGACATCCCCACGCTTGCGAAAAATCTTCCACTTCGCCTGAAGGGGACGAAAGCCATCGGCAACATCCCCCAAGGTTTCCGAACTCCCCAACACGAGAATCCCTTGGGGCAGGATGGCAAATTGCATCAACCGCAGAACTTGTTGCTGAAGTGCAGGCTGCATATAGATCAGCACATTGCGACAACTCACCAAGCTCATCCGCGCAAATCCCGCATTTTTCACTAAGTCATGGGGGGCAAAGATCATCATTTCCCGTAGTATCCGCTTGACTTTGTAGTGAGAGCCGTTGTTGGTAAAGTATCGCTCTAAGCGTTCGGCATCCACATCATTGACAATGGCTTCAGGATAGACTCCACGGGAGGCAATTTCTAGGGCTTCGGTATCGAGGTCAGTGGCGAAGATTTTGACTCGAATCGACTTGTTGCTACGCTCAACGGCTTCATACAAGAGCATGGCGTAGGAGTAGGCTTCTTCTCCCGTGGCACAGGCTGCCACCCACACTTTCAGTTGTTCCCCCGCCCTGGTTCTCTCCACTAGCTCAGAAATGACATGGGCTTCGAGGTAATCCCACATAGGGCGATCGCGGAAAAAACAAGTCGCCCCAATCAACAAGTCTTGACGTAGATTATGCTGTTCCTCTTCCGAGGATTCGAGGAAACGAACATAATTATTTAAATTGCGATATTGGGAGAGGGTCAAGCGATGCTTAATCCGCCGCGACAGGGTACTAACTTTGTAATGGGAAAAGTCAATATCCTCATGTTCTGCCAGAATATCGAGGATACGCTGAAGTCGCATTGCATCAATCGCCTCGGTTTCCCGTTCGTCCTTGGGCATACTATCAGCAAAGCGAATCAGATCATACACCGCCCTCGCCAAGTTTTCAGGGGACAAGATTTAATCAGCGATCCCCATTCCTATCGCACTATTCGGCATCGTCTCAAACTGGGCTGTTTCTGGTGACTGTGACAGGGCTATTCCCCCTACCCGACTCACTGCCTGGAGTCCTTCTTGTCCATCCTCCCCCGTCCCTGATAGGATAATAGCGATGGTCTTTTCTCCCCAATTCGTTGCTAGGGAGTAGAAAAAGTTATCAATGGTGTTGGCAAAATTTCGGGTTAACTCCCGCAAGCGCAAGCGATTATCTTCGAGTTCGACATTATACCCTGGGGGCAACACATAAATATGACCCGGCTCTACTGCCACCTCATCCTCAATGGCAGCCACAGGCAAATTGGTTTCCCGTTGAATGATTTCGGGCATCATACTCGGATGGTTGGGGGATACGTGCTGCATCACCACAAAGGCAGCCTGCGGATCATCGGGGAGATTGCTAAAAAAGCGTTTTAGGGCTTCGATTCCTCCTGCCGAAGCCCCAATCCCAACAATAAAAAATCGTCTTGCGTCTGCTGATGTATTAACCATACTTGTAAGTTTAAGTAGTCGGACATCAATTAACAACACTATGTAAAGAAATATAGTGTTTCTCACTCTGATGAGATACACTTTTAACTTCTTACCATTGCCTATTCCCTTTGATAGAGATTTATCGACAACTTATAAACAAGTTTTATTATATAGCTTAGAGGCTAAATATAATCAGAAAATTGCAACTATTTAAGATGATTCTGATTGGGATTGAGAAGAATAAATAAAACAAAATGAAAAAGCTTTGAAGAAGTTTAAAAAATATCAAAAAAACTTTATAAATTGATGAACAAGAAGCCTATCAAAGAGAAGAATAGTTTGAGAAATTTAAACAATTAATTGCTCAATTTTGTCCCCAAGGTTCTCAACTAGATTTTGAAGATTAGACAATGATAGCAATCAGGTTTCAGTTGTGAGAAAGGCTTTAACAGTGTTAAAACCCTACAAATCGCTCTTGTAGAAACATAATAATATTATGGACTAATTGGTTCTCATATATTATTCCTGATTGCTAGATTGTTTTTCTCGATTCGGCAGTATTAGGATTATGAACCCATCATAACAAAAGATGAATTATTAGCAAAACAAGACCATTATGCTAAATTTTCTAACAATATGCTAAAAGAACAGAAGCATTTTAGATTTAATTGAAAAGAAATAAATACACATATACGTTTTTCAAGAACCTATATAAATTTATGTTATGGATAAGAAAAACTGCTTACAATCAATCACTTTAATTCTCGGTCGCGATCACAACTTCTTTAATTTTCAGATATAGAAATGAAACCTTATAAAAACTAAAAGAACAAGTAAATAATAGGCAATGATTTGAATAATAGAGACTATCTTTTGCATTATTTATTCGATTAACTTCATTTTTTCTAACTTGCATTTCTAATATTATATCCTTAAAGTATTAGTTAGTGCTTCATCTCGAAGGAGCGGTCATACCATTGCTAACGCTTTTGTTTGGGAGGATGCAGCAGTAATGATCAACGGTCGTAGTGACTAATCTGTTATGATAAACGACAATATACAAAAAGATGAAAAGCACTTTAAAATAATTATCAATTCTGAATTCTTAATTGCTTTATGAGTATTGTAGTTTTCGGTAGCATTAATATGGATATGATTGCCCAAACTCCTTGCTTTCCTCAACCTGGGGAAACCATTACAGGCACTCACTTCATAACTTTACCAGGAGGAAAAGGGGCAAATCAAGCGGTTGCAACGGCAAAATTAGGTCGTTCAACTTACTTTGTGGGACGGGTTGGGGGTGATAGTTTAGGCCGAGATTTATTAAAAAGATTAGAAACATTTGACATCAACACTCAGGGGGTTTTGATTGATAAAAATACCTCATCAGGGGTAGCAATGATTACGGTAGAAACATCGGGAGAAAATAGCATTATTGTTATTTCTGGGGCTAATGGTAACATTAATGAGTCTGATGTTATTCGTTTAGAGAAAATTCTCTTGAAAGCCAGTTTGTTATTATTACAATTAGAAATCCCCTTAAAAGCAGTAGAAATAGCAGCTATAGAAGCGAAAAAATTAGGGGTCACGGTGATGTTAGATCCTGCACCAGCACCTGAGAAACTACCTGATAGTTTATATCCTCTAATTGATATTATTACACCTAATCAAACCGAAGCAGCTAAATTAGTAGGTTTCCCTTTATCTGATACAGAAACTATTAAAAAAGCTGCTGAACAATTACTGCAAAAAGGAGTTAAAATAGTCATTATTAAACTAGGACAAAAAGGAGCTTTTTATGCCACAGAAAATGAGGAAGGATTTGTCGCTCCTACCGTCGTCGAAACCATTGATACAGTAGGTGCAGGAGATGGTTTTAATGGGGGAGTTGCTGCTGCTTTAGATCGAGGTTTATCACTTAAAGAAGCCTTAAAATGGGGGTCAGTGGTGGGAGCGTTAACCACGACGCAAGAAGGCGCACAAACAGCCCTACCAGATTTAGAAACCGTTGAACAATTAATAATTAATAATTAATGTTAATTTAGAGAATCTTGAGGGAAGAATAAGGATGCGATTGCCTATAATAGAGCATAGCAGGACGTTGACTCATCACCCATCCTATTCTTTAAGGTTTATTGACTTTATGACTAGCATCGAAGATATCCAACCTGCCCCCAAAGGCCAGATAATGATTTATCAGCCTTACTATCATAAAGATAAGCATAAAGTACTCCCCTATGCCATTTCTTTATATGCCCAAGGGAATTTAGAAGGAACACGACGCATTGAAGGGGGAAAAGGTATCCCTTTCGTTGCTTCTTGGTTTGTCTCGAAACTGCCTTCTGAAATTACTCGTTGTCGAATGCAGTTTGATGGGCAAGCAGAATTAAGCTATGAAATTACTATTCTTAATGCGGAGTTTATTGACTATCTGATCTCAGCCCTTAAAATTTATCAAGAAGGAAAAATAGTAGATTTTCCTCAGGGATTCTATCGCAAGTTGCTACACTGTGAAGAATCTGCCTCCTAGACCGATAGAAAATAAAGGAGTAACAGGGTGGCACAGTCAACCAAATGCTTAATTATAGCTTCAATCGAAGCTTATACCGGTAAGTCAGGAACCATTTTAGGACTTGCTCATCAGTTTCAAGATAAAGGTTTCTCCATTGCCTATAGTAAACCTATTGGCACTTGTTTCCAAGATCAAGATCCTAAAGCAAAAGAAGCGGATGTCGAGTTTATTGCTGACGCTTTGGGCTTAAAAGAAGCTCAAGTAGCATCCCCCCTTATCCCTTTACAACGAGCAACCCTCGAAAAACGCCTTAAACAAGAGGATACTACAGACTACAAACAATTACTCAAGGATAGTCTTGCTAACATTGAAGCTAACATTGTCATTGTAGAAGGGGCGGGAACCCTCTGGGAAGGTAGTCTATTTGGGTTATCGATTGTTGACATGGCCCAAACCCTAAATGCGTCTGTGTTATTAGTCGCCCGTTATCATTCTCCTTTGGTGGTAGATAATCTACTTAACGTTAAATTGGCCTTAGGGGATAGCTTAGTGGGTATGATTATCAATGATATCCCCAGTGAAGAATTAGAGACGGCTCAAACCCTCATTAAACCCTATCTTGAAAGTCATGGGATGCCAGTATTGGGTTTATTGCCAACCAGTCGTTTACTACGCAGTGTCAGTGTTCGCGAAATTGCCCATCAATTAAAGGCTCAAGTGTTATGCCGTGGCGATCGCTTAGATTTAATGGTAGAAAGTCTTACTATCGGGGCGATGAATGTCAACTCAGCCCTAGAATATTTCCGCCAAGGACAAAATAAAGCTGTGGTAACCGGAGGCGATCGCACTGATTTACAATTAGCAGCCCTCGAAACCTCTACCAGTTGCCTCATTCTCACAGGACACATGAACCCTCAACCCTTGATCATTAGTCGAGCTGAAGATTTAGAAGTGCCTATCTTGTCTGTTGATCTCGATACCTTAACTACCGTTGAAATTGTGGATCAAGCCTTTGGTAAAGTCCGATTGCAAGAAAAAATTAAAGTTAGCTGCATTCAAGAGTTAATGGTTAAAAACTTTGATGTTGATCGGTTAGTTCAACAATTAAACCTTTAACCCCTCAATACAACTCAAACAGGACAGGAGAATCTCACAATTCCCTGTTCCTTTTACTAATTAACTTAAACCTTAGTTATTATTATTGTCATCGTCGTTTTTATCCTCTTGGTCATTGTTATTGTTAGAATAGGATCTACCACGGGAAAAAGAACGAGAAGTTTTTTGACGAAATTGGCGAGCATAAGCCTGATTCCGTTCTGCTTTTTCTTTCTTCAAATTACGACGTTTAGCCAAAATGAGTTCCTCTCTGAGATAATGAAAACGCTTGAGACAAAGAAGATGGAGAAAAGTTACCTTTAACTTCCTCCTTAACTAGGAAATCTTCATTTGTGTTTTCACCTTTCATTCTAGCATTTTATTTTATATGAGATCAAATTTGTAAACAGAAGTGATAAATTAGATATATGTCTATTGCTTTACCTTGTTTATGTTGATGTTTTCTCTAACATAAAATCAATAGGCTGTCTAGGGGGTTAAACCCAAAAATAAAAAAGTTAAGAATAACTTTTTTGCACAACAAATTATTAATTATTAACTAACTTTAAACAGTACAGTCTGCCATAGTTAAGATTAATTGCTTTATAAGGAAGTTAACTTATGTCCAGCGACAAACCTTCTCCCATATCCTCAAATTCTTCTCAATTGTCTGAGGGTTTAAACCAAGAGATTTCTCAAGAAGAATTTATTAAATTACTAAAAGCAACTATTACAAAATTGGACTTCATTGTTCAGCAAGTCAATGAAGAAAATATCAATAATTTACCTAATAAAGACACTTTAAACACACTCATTAATAGTACGGAAATTATTGCTAATTCTCTAGAAAATAAATCCCAGATCGTTAACTCTCCTGAAATACAAGAAAAAGAAGATAAAGACATAGAGGAGTCAGAAGACTGGGAAGATGATTTAACCCCAACCCAAGTAAGCAATATATCAGAAATTAATGAAGTAACAGAAGATATTGAAGCTGATCAAAAACCCCAAATCGAAGCATCATCGTCACCTCCATCATTTCTCAAAAGCTTATTCGGGGGAAAAATAGCCCAAATCATAGGATTTGTTTTAATTATTGCCTTATCTGTCTCATTTTTCGTATATAAACCATCCTTACCCAACCTAGAAATTTTCAACAGTTCCCCAGAAATCACCCAACCTCAAGTGGTAGAAACACCAACAGAATTAGAAGAACCTTCCTTACCCGAACCCATTCAAAATGTGCCTTCTTCCCCACCCAAATTAACCCCAGAACAAAGCTTAATTGCTGGAATTCAAAAAGAAGTTACAGCATTAACTAATCAATATCCTGACGATTTAATTGGTAAAATAGAAGCCAATTTTTTAGGGAGTCGACTAATAGTGACTGTCGGAGATAAATGGTACAGTTTATCAACAACAGAACAAAATCAACTGGCAAATACCATCTTAGAAAAGACTCAAAGTTTGGACTTTCGTAAATTAGAAATGTTAGACTCCCAAAGAAATCTTATTGCTCGCAGTCCAGTGGTAGGCAATGAGATTATTATACTTAAAAGAAACCTTTAAATTCTAACTTTATTACATACAAAAACGATGCCAGATTCAATTATGTATCAAGAGGATGGTTTTGTTGTCCTCGAAACCAACCAACCGGAACAAATATTGACCCCTCAAGAGTTATTAGAAAAGCTCAAAGGTATTTTATCAACTCGTCAAGATGATTTACCCAAGGAACTAGAAAAATTAACTACGATAGACGATCAAGCACAATATTTAATGGAAAATTTTTGTGATCTTGATATGGGTAGTGATGATTATCTGCAATGGTATGTAATTCGCTTAGAAAAATAAACTCTAAGCAATTTGTCTGTTTAATTTTTACTATACCAACGCAATAAAACTCTGGCTAACCTTTGAGGATGATGAGTTACTTTTGCTGTCATCGGATCTTCATCCATAATATTCGCTAAAATAATACGACATCCTAAATTGGCTACATCTTCTCGGTCTAAAAATACAGGATGGGATTGTTCTTTAGCATAATGTTTTAATGCTGTGGCAGAAGGAGAAATGCGTTGTACTAAAATAGCGTCAAAGATGCGTCGAGAACAAACCCGATCAATAGCTTTAATATGATCAGCAACTGTATAACCATCGGTTTCACCTGGTTGCGTCATAATATTGCAAACATAAATACGAGGAACCTTGACCTTAGCTAAAGCATTTCTAATTTCCGGAACTAAAAGATTCGGGATGACACTGGTATAAAGACTGCCTGGACCCATGATAATATAGTCAGCTTCTCCAATCGCTTGAATCGCAGCAGGTAAGGCGGGAGGATTTTTAGGAAAACAGCCAATTTCAGTAATTTTTCCGCCAGCTTCGGTAATATTAGATTCTCCTTCTACCAAGCGACCATCATCTAATCTAGCCCATAAACGCACATCACTCACCGTTGCCGGTAAGACTTTACCCCGAATGGCTAACACTTTGGAACTGGCCGCGATCGCCTTTTCAAAATCCCGTCCCGTGATAGCTGTCATGGCCGTTAAAAATAAGTTACCAAAACTATGGCCGTTTAATCCCTCTCCTGCTTGAAAGCGATATTGAAACAATTCTGTTAATAACTTTTCTTCATCCGCTAAAGCAGCCATACAGTTACGAATATCCCCAGGAGGTAAAACACCGATTTCTTCTCTTAGTCGTCCTGAAGACCCCCCATCGTCAGCTACCGTAACAATGGCGGTTATATTAGCACTATATTGCTTTAAACCTCGCAGAAGGGTTGATAGTCCCGTTCCTCCTCCAATAGCGACAATTTTTGGACCCCGATGTAAACGACGATGGGTTAAGAGGCGATCAACTAATTCCTGATCACTATCAGGAAACGCTTCGGTAATCGATCCCACCGTTCGGCTTTGTCCCCATAATAATAAAAAGAGTCCGAATAATAAGGCAAACGGCCCAGAAATATAACTAGGAACGTAAGTGGTAATGGTTTCGAGGAGTTGAGAAATTAACTCCAAAAGACGATCAACAGGGGTGAGTTTGACCCAAATAGCCAAACCTAACATCGATAAAATTAAACCAGTTGCACTAATTAATAACCAACGTTTAACAAATAGTCCAGGGGATAACCATTTGAACCAACGATTAACCCGTTTAGGCGTTCGCTGGCCTACCATTGACCATTTTCGTTGTTTGCTAGAGAGTTTCCGTATCGCTTTTTGTAAAGGACTGATGGGCATAAGTCATGATCACCAGATGAATAATATAGATGAAGCTTAATATAATGATTTATGGCAACATTAACACAAAAGTTGCCTTTCATGCCGAAAACAGCCTCACTAATCTGAGTTTGATATTGAGAATTGAATGATAACTCAGATATTAAATTAAATTAAGTTAATCCTTTTACCGCTTAAAATCTAGGGATAATTTTCCCAGTAATCTACAATAACTGTACTATTTCTTTAATAAATCTTGGTTAAAATTACTAAAAAAACTAATTATATCCAATTTTTCCGTATTTTTTCTAAGGCTTTCTTGAATCATTAAAAGCTAATGTTGAGATTGCAGATATTATTTATCAGAGCCATGTCAAACAAACTCAAGGCGACGGCGGTTGATCTTTACTCAACTTTTGATTTTGATTATTCCATTAACAATTGCTATGAAACTAAGCGATCGCCATTACTAAATCCTTGCTGTAAATATTTATTGCAGACCCTTGAAATATTTGCTATAGTATGTATAGAGAGTCTTAATTGACCTATGTTTGTTAAGGAGACTCGTTTATGATGGTTCACAATTGTCAACTTTTAGTAAATTTAAGTGTCTGACCAGTTATTCATTAATTTCCTATGAATAACTAATTAGTATAGTTAACAATCAACTGGCTCCTTATAACCATTATACTCTTGATTTTATTAGGTTGAATTGAAGATGTATTTAATTGAATATATCAAAAACAGTAACCTAAAGCACTTATGAATCCTGAGTTCACCTTTAAACTGAGGAATAATAGATGGTTTAAATTGTTTCGATCTTGCCTAAGTTAATTCATCTTCAAGATGAAGAATATAAAGCGAAAGCTTACTAATTAGTACGAGGAGGCTAACTCAATGATAGTCAACTGGATCTGGTCTTTAATTGTATGGTCTATTGGCGTAGCAACAGTTATCAGTATTTCTCTTAGTTAATCATCTATATGATTATTTATTACTGTAAAACTTAGAGGCTATTTCTCAAAAAACATAGTATCCCTCTGTCTTACTTATTAATGAACAGAGGGATTATTTTTTAGAGTTAAACTAAATAATAAATGAACAAATAAAGGAATAAATAAGCAACCATCAATGAAAATTGAGTAAATAGGTCGAGAGGTTGATGGCTTAAGTATGGAAAGATAACATAAAGTAATTAAAATAGAAATTATTACCTCTGGTTTAAAGGGTATTAAGGAAGATGACCAAGCCCAAACCCATAAAGCCAATACCGATACATTAAGAATAGAAAGTAAAATTTTCATTCTATCTATTCCCATCATCAAAGGTAATGTAATAACTCCTTGTTCTTGATCGGACTCTATATCTCTTAAATCAAAACTGTGGGAATTCGTAACAATAAAAATAAATAAAAATAAGGTACTCAAAATAAAAGTAATTCCTTGAGGACAATAATTAGCATAAGCACAAGGCAAACTAACAACAGCATAGGTAATGATAGCACCAACAATCCAAGCTTTTGACCCAGGAATATCTTTAAGTCGATACCATTGATTTGATCTCGGAAATAAAGGAACTCCGTAAATCAAAGGAAAAATACCGAGCAAACTAACGTAGCGAACAGCAGTAGGTGCAAACCATAATAGGGTAAAGATTATACTTAATCCTAAAGCTATCAAAAACCAAACTAAAAATCCTGGCTTTTTAAAATAGGATTGAACATTAGGATCAGGAATTTGTTGAACGTAAACATCTACAACTCGATCCAAATGATAAGGAATTAAAGCAGCCCCGAAACAGAATAAAGGCGATCGCCAATCTAAGGGCAGTTCCATCAACAATTGAAAACTAAAACAAAGGGAGGCGATGGCGGAAGCCACCCAAATATTAGAATAAATGAGTATTTCTAAGAAAACATTACGCCAATTTTGTTTATTAAATAAGTTGAGAGGGTTAGTCACTTATTAAGATTCTTTAGAATTGGGATCAAGTTCAAAGCGATCGCTATCCCGTTGTTGCATTTCGTCAAACACTTCAACTGGTTCTGCGGGTGCAAAGTTAACACCAGTTGCATCCCCAATATCGTCAACATTATTTTGATCTGGTGTAGGAGTATCACCGCCGATCGCTTCTTCTCCCACTACTTTAGCTTGTTCTGTCATTGCGTCAGGATCTCCTGCTGTGGTGTTTTCCCCCGAAGCAAGGCGATATTCATTGGATTCGATGGTTGCACCCATTCTGGTGTTGCGATCGCTAACTCCTGGCGGAATAGTATTCGGTTCAGACGGTTCGGTAATTTGGCGATCGGGTATTTCGTTGGGATTAGATGAGGATTTGGGTTGAGAAGAATTGTTTGTCTGTACCATAAATAAAATAAACTAATTAGTTTAGCTACTATTTATTACCTTAACGACTCAAAATAAATCTATTCATCTTTCAAACGGTAGAGTTATCAAAAGAATATTGTCTTAATTAGGGTTTGCTGAATATGAGTGTAACCCTTGTTATCAAAAGGTTACACTCATATTCGATGACAAAAAAAGATCAGCTAGTGCAGCTAAAAACCGCTAAAATTGGTAGGGATACCTTGCAGTTGTTAGTCAAGAACAAATGTATCGAAAAGAGGAGCAGCCTTCACCCGCCCCAGAAAATTTTGAATTGCCCTTCGAGGGAAAATTATCCCCAAGTAATCGTTGGGTAATCATGGCAGAACTAATACCTTGGGATGATTTTGAAGAAGAATATGCTAAACTTTTTTCAGCAGAAAAAGGTGCGCCAGCTAAACCATTTAGAATGGCATTAGGGATATTAATTATTAAGGAAAAGTTAGGAACAAGTGATAGAGAAACAATAGAACAGATTAGAGAAAATCCTTATCTACAATACTTTATAGGTTTAAATTGTTATCAACAAGAGCCACCAGTGGAAGCTTCAATGCTAGTTCATTTTAGGAAAAGGATTGATGTAGATTTGGTGAATAAAATAAATAAAGAAATAGTGAAAAAAGAGAAAGAAAAGCTTGATAAAGAAATAAAAAAAAAGGATTTACCCCAAGAAAAAGGAAAAAAACTAAAAAATCGAGGTAAACTAATACTAGATGCAACTTGTGCGCCGGCCGATATAAAATATCCGACAGATTTAGGAATATTAAATCAAGCTAGAATTGAGACAGAAAGAATAATAGACAATCTTTATAAAGCTTTAAGAGGAAAACTGAGGAAAAAACCGAGAATTTCTAGACACATTGCCAGAAAAGAATATTTAAAGGTAGCTAAAAAAGGAAAAGTTTCTTATCAAGAAAGGAGAAAAGCTATAGAAAAACAGTTGAAATACGTTAAGAACAATCTAGGACATATAGAAGACTTGAATCAAGCTGGGGCTTCCCTCAAAAATCTGAGTAAAAGACAGCAAAATCTTCTAGAAACTATCAAAAAAGTTTATAAACAACAACGAGTAATGTGGGAGAATAAAACCCAGAGTGTTCCCCAAAGAATTGTAAGTTTAACTCAACCCCATATTCGTCCTATAGTCAGAGGAAAAGCAGGAAAACCAATAGAGTTTGGAGCTAAGCTCTCGGTTAGCTGTGTGGATAATTATGTATTTTTAGACCGAATAAGTTGGGAAAACTTAAATGAATCTTGTCATTTAAAAGAACAAGTAGAAAAGTATAGAGAAATGTTTGGCTATTATCCCGAATCTGTTCATGTTGATAAAATTTATAGAACTAGAGAAAATAGAAATTGGTGTAAAGAGAGAGGAATAAGAATTAGTGGTCCGAAGTTAGGAAGACCTCCGAAAAATGTCAGTGAAGAAGAGAAGAAACAAGCTCGCTCAGACGAAAGTTTCCGAAATGCTATTGAGGGAAAATTTGGACAAGCTAAATCTTCGTTTAGCTTGAATCTCGTCATGACTAAACTCCCTGAAACCTCAGAAACTTCTATTGCCATTACCTTTCTAGTTGTCAATCTTTCCAGACTGCTTCGGCAGTTTTTGTCGCTTTATTTGTGGTTATTCATTAATATTAAAACTGATGAACTATTCAACCACAATTATATTAATGAAAATTATATTTATAGCAAATTTATAGAAAGAAAAATTATTAATTGGCAGGGAAATTATCGGCTTTTGGCCGCATAAATTTTGGAGAAACTTTTTCAGCAAACCCTAATTATTCCTTTTCTTTCTGAGCATTTTCATTAGGCAACCAAAGATTTTCAATGTTGACTTTGATTAACCCAATAATCATGTGAAAGCGATAACCCCCCGTCATAGGGCGGTTGGGGCAAATAAATAAATGTGCCAGTGCCGTAAAATAACCTTTGAGTTTTACCAGCAAACTTGATACGGCGCACGAGGCGCAACGACCTCAAATATAGCCCCACAAGTCCCTTGACGGGGTTTTTTAAGGGGTATAATAGATTTGCTGTGTGTTTTATCTTTATATTTAACCAGGACGAGTTTAACGAGGCGAGTGAAACGAAGAGTGGAAACGACTAAGATAACACAATAGAAAGTCAAGTAAAAATTAAGATAATAAATGAATCAATTAGCCAATGAATTGACAAACACTAATCAAGACTTTGTTGTTTCTCCTATGACGACGGATGAGGTTAAACTAGCATTATCTTGGGCAGAAGCAGAAGGATGGAATCCAGGAGTTAATGACGCTTACAATTATTACGTTACAGATAAGAAGGGATTTTTAATAGGAAAATTAAATGGTAATCCTATTAGTTGTATTGCTGTTATTAGATATAATAAAAACTTTAACTTTATTGGGCTGTATATTGTCAAGTCAGAATTTCGTCATCAAGGATATGGTTTAAAAACATTTCAAGAAGCGTTTAAGTTAATTGGTAATCAATCGGCAGCGTTAGATGCAGTTTTTCAGCAAGTTCATAATTATCAAAAATGGGACTTTAAATCAGATCATCTACATTTACGCTATAAAGGAGTTATTCAAGGACAAATTTTGCAGGATGTTGTTGATATTAATGAAGTTGATTTTAATCAAATCTGTGATTACGATAGTCAGTATTTTCCTCAGTTTCGAGCGCAATTTTTAGAACTTTGGATCAAGCAATCAAATAGTCAAGGGTATGCTGTTGTAGAAAAAGATAAAATTGTTGGATATGGAGTCATTAGAAAGTGCGTTGAAGGATTTAAAATTGGACCTTTGTTTTCTGAAAACCAAGCAATCGCAGAGAAATTACTACTAGCTTTATCAACTTATGCTAATAATAATAATATCTATATTGATGTTCCTGATCTTAATAGAGAAGCCATTTCCTTAGTGACATCTTATAAAATGGAGTTGATTTTTGAATGTGTGAGAATGTATACTCATCAACCACCATTACTAAATTGGAATAAGATTTTCGGAGTAACCAGTTTAGAAATTGGATAAACATTTTCAACCTAGCACCTTTTAGTCGTGTAGCAGCATTGTGAACTGTTATCTTTTTCATTTATGGTTTTACTTTGCCCTTTAATAGTTGATAGAATTGTGGTTATAATTGAGTCAATCTCTATGTTGTCAAAATTTAAGGGAGATTTTTGGACTTGAGGCGAATTATAATCAAGCTACTTTTGTTTCATCTTCTTCTCACTTCTTGTCAAACGAGATCAGAACCAGAAACTTTATCAAACAATCCAGTCAACAGTGCTGAAGTCACATCCCGTCCTCTGGTTCACAAAATTCATGAACTCCCTACAGCTAAAGTTCATACTTTATTAATTCCTGCTGAAAGTCATTTTAAAATTGATGTAGCTGTTTCTAATACTTTAAAGACTATAGAAGATTTTGCCATAGAAACTGAAGCAATTGCCGTCTTAAATGGAGGCTTTTTTGACCCAGTAAATAGTCAAACAACTTCTTATGTAGTCCAACAGGGAAAAGTCATTGCTGATCCTTCAAATAATCCGAGATTGATAGATAATGCACAGTTAAAACCCTATCTTAAAAAAATCCTTAATCGTAGTGAGTTTCGTCGTTATCAGTGTGGTAAACTCACTCGTTATGCCATTACTTACCATCAAGATCGGACACCAGAAAATTGTCAACTGACTGAAGCTATTGGAGGTGGGCCACAACTGCTTCCTAATCTCAGTGCAGAAGAAGAAGCTTTCTTCGAGTCCGTTAATGGTCAAATCTCTCGTGATCCCTTGGGACTCAAAAGAGCCAATGCACGGACGGCGATCGGTATTACTTCATCAGGAGATGTTCTTTGGATGATGGTAGAGCAAAAATCCCCATCAACAGGATTATCTTTATTAGAATTGAGAGATTTTTTAGAAAGTTTAGAAGTCACGTCAGCAATGAACTTAGATGGGGGAAGTTCTTCATCTTTCTTTCATCAAGGTGAGAGTTTTTATGGAAAGAAATCAACAGACGGAAACGTAATTCAACGTTCAATTAAATCAGTTTTACTTCTGGTTAAACCTGTTGAATAAAAGATAATCAGTTAATTCATTATAATACTAAACTGACCAAAGCTAAATTTATACTTTTTGTCATCAAATCTTTTACAAAGATTCAAAGTCAGCCGTAAATCCAGAAAATTTGGTACAATCTTCTATGAAAGTTTCAACCTCACTAATGTCATCCATTTTATAAGCCATAATTCTTGTCTCATCAGGCATTTTTTGAGAACCTATTAATTCCAGTTGATAATTTTCTGTCATGGTTTTAAAATCAGCACCCGACTGTTTCCAAGCATCTCCATTACAATGAACATTAACTCGCCACATAATAAAATTAGTCCTAACCAACAATAAGTAAATATCTTATCATCATAATTCAACTAAACTCACTAAACAGTTTTTCCCAATCAACAACGGGTGGTCTTACTCCTGAATTAATAATATCAAAAGCTTTATTTATTGTGATCTCATCCTTTAAACATTCAACACAAACATTGGCCACATCAATTCTGCTAGTTTCTCCATTTAAAGTATCCCCAGTTCCTAGAATAACTGCTTTCTTTCCATCAGTTTTAGCTCTAAGTAAAGTATTAAGATCATAAGAGGTGTACGGACCATCAATTAATCGTCCTGGTCGAATAATTGTATAAGGTAATCCCGAACTTTTAAGCGTATTTTCTGCATAAAGTTTGGCATCAAGTACGCCAAAGATATTAAGAATATTAAAAGGTAAACTATCTTTCCTCAACACACCACAAGAAGAGACGAAAACAAATCGTTTGAGGTTTTTAGGAGCAGCTACAATTAAGTTTTTAACGCCTTCTCCATCCACTGCTTGAGGTGTATTTTTAGGGTCAAATAAGTTGGCAAAATCCCATCGTTGTGAAGGAAAAGCGGTGGTTCCTGTACAACAGATAATATGAGTGACATCTTGTGTTATTGAGGCGAGAGTATCAGGATAACGAATATCTCCAATCACAATATCCACTTGATCATTAAACATCTGTTCAGCTTTACTTTGATTTCGAGTTAAAGCACGAACAGAAAGATTTTTTTCTAATAATTTAGCTACCACTAATTGACCAACACCACCGGTAGCACCTGCCACTAAAATTAAATCTGAATTATTTAGCATTACTTTTTTTTGAATAGATGTAATACAACTATGGTTTAGATGATAATATTTTATCATTTCTTATCTTCTCACCTACAACTATAGTGTTTACAAATGAAATGTGAAAACTTACTCCTGCCTCCTGCCCTCTGCCTCCTGCCTTACTAAACTAGCCCGCTTACAACTCAAATGAAAATGCTATAGAACTTATCTGTAACTAATTTATGAAAATTATTAATTATCTTTTATGTCTCCTTTCACTAAATACTTTTATGATGTTAGGCTTGCCGAATAGAATACTAGCTACTTCAAATATTGAGATTGAAGGAGATACTCCGTTTA
The DNA here is from genome assembly GCF_000169335.1 of Crocosphaera chwakensis CCY0110. GTDB lineage: Bacteria > Cyanobacteriota > Cyanobacteriia > Cyanobacteriales > Microcystaceae > Crocosphaera > Crocosphaera chwakensis. The sequence goes on along the minus strand of NZ_AAXW01000003.1, from coordinate 170,517 downwards.
CTGACAAAATTATCCAATCTGGAGCCATTAAAGTCTCTGTTAGTTACACTCCGAATGATATAAATTATTCGGATTCATCAGACGATAAAAATTTATCTTACTCAATTTACTATAATGATCAAAAACAAGTTGAGGCTAAAGAGTACACTCGATACACTGGAGAAGTTTTTTTACAAGATTTAGATAAAAATGGGATAGATGAAGTGGTGATTAAAACTTTTAGTGGAGGCGCACATTGTTGTACCAATCATATTATTTATACTTGGGATAATACGCAATTTATTAAAACACAAACAGGCTATCTAGATGGTATTGGAGGTAGTTTTGAAGATATTAATGAGGATGGAAAATTAGAATTCTTGACTTATGATAATTCTTTTCTTTATAAATTTAGTTCTTACGCTGGTTCTTTTCCTCCTAGACTCATTTATAGTTTTGAAAAGGGAAAACTTAATAATGTTACTCGTAATCATCCCAAAATTTTAAGAGAAACTCTAAAAAGAATGTATGAAGCCATTCAAGAAAGAGAAAAGGACGATTATGAGATTAATGGGATATTAGCTGGTTATGTTGCTCAAAAAATTCTTTTAGGGGAATATGAAGACGGTTGGAAGTTGATGTTAGCTCGTTATGATAAAAACTCAGATTGGGGATTAGAGATTTATGACGAACAAGGAAATGTGACTAATAAATACCCTGACTTTCCTACCGCTTTAAAAGCTTTTTTGATTCAAGAAAACTATCTAAAGGAAAACAGAGAAGTTCAATCAAATTCTTTGATGAAATTCAGAGAAGGAAATTATTGGATAGGTCCAGTGGGGATGGGATTAACGATAAAGAATGGACAGTATCAGTATTATGATGAAGAAGGAGAAAGTAGTTGGCAACCTGTGTCTAAACTAACGTATGTCAAAGATGGTGTTGTTTTTGATGGAGAACATTATTGGTGTTTATCGTCTTTAGCGCAACCTAGGGGTGATGGAATTGCTGTGTGTCAAGCCAATGGTTGGGTTTTGCAATAAACAAGAATCATTAATTAGCTGCTTACTTATTAACGAATGTAGACTGAAAAAAAGAGAGAATTTCTTGCATTGCTTGATCGGTAGCAACGGGATCAAACCGATAGCCATCATCTCTCATAAAAGTATGATTAGCTTGATATTCTCTGATTTGGTGTCTAATTTTAGCTTTTTCTAAGGCTTGCTTAATGATAATTCTTCCATCTTCCGGAACATGGGGGTCTAAAGTGCCAAAAATTAATAAAAGTTCCCCTTGAATTTCAGAAAGTCTTGTTAAAGTATCGGCCTTTTCTCTTCCCAATTTACCACTATGAATTCCTGTGGGATAGACACACACGGAGGCTTTAATCAAGGGATTCAAGGCTGCTCGACAAGCTAAATGTCCTCCAATACAAAACCCCATCGCACCTATTGATTGAGAGACGACTCCCTCATGTTTACTCAAAAAATCAATCACAGCATTCGCATCGGTATCAAACTCTGAGGTAGCGGTTTTTCTCGCTGCTTCGTTCCCTTGAATCTTTCCTATATCCGTAGGTTCAATCACTGTGCCAAGAGGTAACTGACGATGATAGATTTCTGGAGCAGCCACTACAAAACCGTATCCAGCTAAATGATCCGCTAAACGAGCTATAGGAGAACCTAGTTGATAAATATCACTGTAAAATAAAATTCCTGGATATTTTCCAACTTTGTCGGGACTAACGAGGTAGATTCTCATCGCATTGTCGTCTACTAGGATACTAATGTTTTGTCGTTTGACTTGCATATTGAAAAAGAATGTTAATGATTACAAAGGTTTTCAGTGTGTGTCTCCATGATAAATACTATTTCATTTTTGAGTGTTAGTTAAATAATATACTTGTCTCATATTTATTTCATGACTTCTAAGTTTTTGACAAATAACTAACAATTTTAAACAAATTTGTATCATAGAGACAGGTCGATTAAGTAATTGACTTAATTGCTTAGCAGTCAACCCGTTGGGATAGTTTTCTAAGAGTTCTAAGATTTGTTCGTTGGTAGTAAGTCCAGGGGTTGCGTTGATAATAGTAAAGTTCAAATGTTGATAATTGAGTTCTATTAGATTGAGTGTTACCAAATCCAAATCTCATTTTATCATGTTAGTACCTCTTGATTTTTTATAATTTTAAAAATATAATTAATCTCGATTATAAGGTAAAATAAATAAGCTAATCATTAATTATGATGTTCCTATTAAATGCTTTTAATTCTTTCTTCAGCTAAAACCTTAGTGTTTGATGATGTTTTTACCGTTCCTGAAACAACACAAGCTATTTATCAAGAAGATGCTAATTTTTTACTTGACTCGCTTCAAACGTTTACGTCTGAACAATTAGGGCAATTACTAGGGGTAAGTAAATCATTAGCTAACTTAAATTATCAACGATTTCAATTATTTGATACATCTCAAAAACAAGCTTCTATTTTAGCTTATCGAGGAGATGTATTTAAACAATTAGAATTAGAGAAATTCAAGGATAAAGATTATTTATTTGCTCAGAACCATTTACGAATTATATCAGGGTTATATGGTATTTTACGACCTCTTGATAAAATGAGTCCTTATCGACTAGAAATGAGTACCCGTCTGAAAACAGAAAAAGCGGATAATCTTTATCAATTTTGGACTCAAAAAGTTACTCATCAATTAAATAATGAATTAGAACAACATCAAACTAAAGTCTTACTTAATTTGGCTTCTGATGAATATTCTCGTATAATCGATTCAAAACTCTTTAAGTATCCTATCTTGAAAGTGTCTTTTAAAGAAATGAGAAATAGAAAACTCAAAACTATTGGAATTATAGCGAAGAAAAGTAGAGGGTTAATGACAAATTGGATTATACAAAATCAAATTGATGATCCTTCAGAGCTTAAAGATTATTCTGGTTTAGGATATCATTATGATGAAAGTTTATCTAATCAACAAGAAATGATCTTTATTAAATAAAAAACTTACTTTTACAAGTTATATTAATTACTAATAAAATCACTTAACCCTCTACTCAATTCAAACAATAAAGATAAGAATTTTACTGAATGACTGCAGCCCCAAAAGTGGCATTAAATTTATGACACCAAATAGCGACAGACTTATAATCTGCTATATTAATTTCCTCTGGGACAGCATATTTTTGCATCCCACTGAATTGACTTAAAGGAGCGACTACCACATAATCTCCTTCTTGAAGTGGATAAGCTGGAGGGTTAGTCGAACCAATAACATCAGAAGAACGATGAAGGATCACCACTAAATCTGGTCCCATTTCTGATGTTTTAAAGTTAGAATCAAGTTCAATGAATGTTTGTGTTTCCTCACTAATAATACGAACATTTCCTTCAGTGGTATGTTCTCCAGAAACAAAAGAACCGACTTTGATAGTTGACTCTTTTTCTGAGTTACTTTCATCACTTTTGGTACTCTCACTAGACTCTACTATTGGAGGATTATTAGCTGTTTCTTGTTTGACACTATTGCAACCTACAGCAGCAAAGAGAATTAAACAGAGTGCGATTGTGTGTGCTATTTTCATAATGGCTTTATTATTTTCAAGCGTATTTAACAGATAATTCTAGTATTAATCCTTAATCTGAATTTATCCTAATTAATAGCTGAAAATAAGCTTAAAGTGAAGCAGTCCTGGATCTTCGTAGAACTTTAGCCACCTGGACCGTTTGCCAAAGAAGATGGAGAAATAATCATTGATAGTAATGGTCAGCGTGTCAATTAACTGAACTCAGGTAGTTGCTGGTTCAATCAGTTCAAAGAACTCACCTAAACTAATAGGAAAATCAAGCTCCTCTTGGTTATAAACTTGATAACTGATAACATCAACACTAGGAGGTTGTGAGTTGTACCAAACGAAGTTATCAAAGGTTACTGAGGCTTCATTATTAGCAACATCATCAAGGATAACAAACCCCCATTCATCAGATACAGTATTAAAGTATAATTCTTGAGTCCCTTCTGCAAAAAAAGGAGTAATATTACTCCCATCCCAAAACAATAAGTTAGCAAAACCATCAACCGTAATATCAACCTTATTTATTCCCGGTTCTGTTACCCACAGTGCTGCACTTCCTTCTACTCCATAAGCAGTTAAATCAATCATATCGTGAAAGAAATTAGCTTGTATTTCCTCTACTGTAACCGCACCTTCTCCTGTACTGAGAATATTATTATCAATGGCTCCGATACCATCTTCAATAATTGATGAATAATCACCAGCTTGTAAAATTTCTATATCAATTATCGGGTTAGTGGGGGTGTCATCATTAGGATATTCAAAGGTGTCATCAGTTCTGAAGGTTAATTCAGTGTCATCAAGTACATTCAATTCAATAGTTAATCCTTGGTTGATGTTATCAGCATATTCAGTAAATTGACCATCCATCCATTCGGTTTGGCCTTGGTATCGCCATTGAAAGTTAGACCCCATTATTCTCATATAGTCATAAGGATCAATGGTTTCTAAATTGAATAAGTCAACTTGATAAATTCCTTGACCTAAAGTAACTGTCTGTCCTTGAGTATTAACGTTATTTAAGAGCATGATTGATTCATAAATTTTGTCTTCTTCTTTCATTACACTTGAATTCAAGAAAAAACAATATAGGAATAATTACGGAAATTATTTATATTTTTATATCATTTATTTGTTTTTAAAACTAATAGTTATTATTCTGGTTATTCGGGTAATTAATTCTGTGTATGATTCTATAGTTTCGGGTGTTTCGGTTATAGTCTTCTGGTGATTCGGGTAGTTAATTATGTGTCGTGAGCAGTTGCGGAAAAAAAGCTTGCAATTGTTAAATAGTTTTTAGTATTATTAAAAAAGTAGGGTAATTAAAGTCAATGAGTAAGTCACAACTGGGGTTAAGAATTCCCACATCTTTGTTCAATGAACTTGATCGTTATGTTGAGGAGACTGGTACTTCTAAAACGGAGGTGGTGTGTCGTGCAATTGCAGAATATTTAGGGTGTGCTGATAATATCCCGTTGAGTCAGAGGATGACAGAGATTGAAAGAAGAGTGGCAGCGTTGGAAGGGAAAGAAAAATTATAATTAGGGGTGGAACAAAAAGATGTCAGATTCAAAGCAAAACAAGAAAGTTATCAATTACTTAAAGACTCAAACTAAAGAGGAACTAATTGACTTAATTTTAAAATTTGCTCCTCAAAGTTTTTTTGATAGCATTAATAGTCAATTTGCCAGTAAAAATCAGGCTCAAGTCATATTTAGAGATGTTTCAATAGAAATTGATAAATTACTGGCTGATGAAATTACTTTGTATGATCCTAATAAATTTGAACGGGAATTATTAAAACATTTAGAGACAATCAGAGGATTATGGGATAAACTACCAGAAGAAATAGGAGAAAAGTTAATACAAATAATGGAAGATATTGAAGAATTATTTGAAGAAGGTTACTTGTATTCTAACAACTATCATAAAGAAGATGAATATTTTGAATCAGAAGAAGTTGATGAATATATCTATCGTTTTGCCAACAATCTTCCTGAAGAAATGAAGTATAATTATTTGGCTAAACTAAAAGACATCCTTAACAAATATAGCTTTTCTACTTTTGACAGTCTTGAAAAAAAAATATCTAGACATTAATTTTCACTCAGATTAGAAGCAAGTATTTTTTAGGATAAAACCATTTATTAGGAGATAAGTCTCAATGACTTCAGACAACACCAACTCACCAAAAGATAATGAAGAAAAAGAACAATCATCCTTGTCTATTGATGAGGAAAAAAAGAAGGCCAAAAAATGGATTCAGGGATCGGCTCAAACTTTAATTAAATGGATGCCTTTGGGGAGTAGTGGGACATGGTTTGCGAATGCTTTATTAAAACAAGAATGGTTGACTGCTTTTGCCAGTTTCCCCGTGATGATAGTAACCGTTATTTGGGCTAGTTATACAGAGAGTTTTTTACAAAGATTAGCAGAAGTATTTGAAGAAAGAGGACGGCAAGATGTTGATAATTTGATGTCTTGGCAACAACGGGTGAGGGAAGCTTTTACGGAAACCATACGCTGGCAATTAGCTGGCACTGATGATAAATATCTAAAATGTCAAGCTAATGACTGTTTACAATATAAAACAGAAGGACTTAATACCTTTAAACCGAAATTAAAAGATGTTTTTGTTCCCCTTGAATTAAGCAGTCAGTTTTTTACTGATGAAAAAGGTCAACTTAGACCCCCTATTTTACAAGGTTTTTTTTGGCAGAGAAATTTAGTTCAACAGTTTCAATCTCGGCAAGGATTAAGTATTTGGCATTTTCTCAGATTAGCTAAAGGGGATCAGCTTTATCGTTCCTTAGTTATTATTTCAAAAGGAGGTTTTGGGAAAACAACTCTACTTCGCCATATTACTTATATTTATACTATTAAAAATCGTTACAAACAAAAACCTTACCAAGCTCCTAAATTATTACCTGTTTTACTTTATTTAAGAAAATGGCAGTCTTTAATTGCTAATCAAAAAGACCTCACCTTAGTTACTTTAATCGAAAAACATCATCTTCAGGATCTCCCTGGAGGAAATAATCTTAAATTACCCCCTAATTGGGCAAAAAATCATCTAGATAACGGTAAAATGCTCATCATGTTAGATGGTTTTGATGAAGTCAAAGAAGAATGGCACAAAAAGTTAAGTCAATGGATTAGTCAACAACTTAAACAATATCCTAATGCCTATTTTATTCTTACCTCTCGTCCGGCTGGGTATCATCAATATCAAGGGGAAAATAAACCCAAAATCCCTTTGTTTGTTAAACCTTTAAACGAAGAGCAACAAGCTCGTTTTATTGAAAAATGGTACCTTAGTTGGGAAACTCATAACAGTGTTGAACCATTACCCTACGAAGCACAACGACAAGCCTCTCATTTAATTGCTCAAATCAAACCCATTGAAAATGAAATAAATCCCCTCAGTGACTTTGCTAAAATTCCTCTACTCCTTAACATGATTGTCAATTTAGATGTTAATTGTACTGCAAAAAAATTACCACAACGACGCACCGATTTATTTCGTTCAATTGTTCAACTACAACTAGGGAACCGTCCTTTAGCAAGACAAGTAGAAATGCCTCTCGAATCAGTAGAAGATCGTCAGCAAGTATTACAAAAATTAGCTCTGTTTATGATGCAACAAGAGCAAACTAAAATAGAGCCAGACTTACTACTCAACCAACTTAAACAATATCTTGAGCCTATTGATAATTCTCTCTCTCCTAAAACCTTTCTCAAAAAAATTGAAGATGTTAGTGAACTTCTAATTAGAATTGATGATCACTATGAATTTGCTCATAAAAATTTTCAAGAATATTTAGCATCAGTTGAAATAAAAAAAGAAAAGCAAGAACAACTATTATTAGCTAAGTATCAAGAAACCTGGTGGAAAGATACTATTCTTCTCTACGTTGCTCAACTGACAAATCCTACTCCCTTTATTACTTCTTTATTAAACTTAAATAACTATGAAGCTAATCAACTAGCTTATCAATGTTTTCAACAAACTACTCGTCAAGTTGATCCCGAACTAGAAGATCAATTACAGTCCCTCTCTACTACAGTACAAAATGCTCGTTACCAAAAACTAGAAGAACTCCTCAAAAATCAGCAATTCAAAGACGCTGACGATGAAACCTACCGCTTGATGATTGAAACTGTTGGCAAAGAAGAAGGCCAATATTTTGACCCCTCAGATTTTGATACTTTCCCCTGTGACGACCTACGCACTCTTGATCAACTGTGGGTTAAATACAGTAACGGTAAATTTGGCTTCAGCATCCAGAAAAAAATCTATATGGATGAACTTGGTGGAACAAAAGACTATAATGAAAAAATCTGGAACGAGTTTTGCGATCGTGTCGGTTGGAAAAAAGGAGGAAACTATGTGAACTACTCAGTTGCAAATAGGCGAAGGATGTCGGGACACCTTCCTAGGGGACACCTTCCTCTGTTTAATTCTTTGTCTTCGGTGACGTTCTACAACATTTTCATTTTACATCTCTTCTCTCGCGCAAAGACTTGTAACCTGTAAGATATAAGACTTTCAGGCGTTTGTCAAGACCTAATTTTCCGTTCTTTTTTTACGAATTCATGGGGTTTTCTTGAGTTCGATACCTGGCACTTTGGTACACTCGGTAAGGCAAAAGGCAAAAGTCAAAAGACAAAATTGAATTTAAGTTATCAGATAAGTACAAGTGAATTGTTAATAATAATTAATTTTGAATTGCACCAACTTGGCCAGGTCAACTGAAAACCGATATGTGCCTCAACCATCATTAAAAAACTGCATAGCAACTTGAGGGTTATAAGCATTAGCAACCACGAATTTTTCTGCCACTTCTCGTATTTCTGCCTTATAGGTTTCATCAACTGCCCGGTAGTGTAATTTAAGTAGTGAAAATCAATAGGTTTTTTCTAACTAGACGAGAACAACGATGCCTTAAGGTGTTATTTAACCTTTCAAACAAGACTTGCGCTTGTCGAGGGAACCTCGACGCGCTTCCTTGTTCAATCCTAGTTGTCTCACCACTTTTCTTTGTACTAGGATAATGACGCTCTTGAGGAATTACACCACAATATGATTCCCATAAGTCTGTATAAAATTTTCCATTGTTCTGATAAGTTTTTGGCAAAGTATTCCAGAATTCTATCGCACTTTTACGAGTTCTGTCTCCTAAGTAAAACCCAATAATTTGACGACTTTTTCGGGAAATTGCTAACCAAATATAAACTTGATTTTATGCGCGAATTGACATAAGACCATAACTCATCACATTCTATGTCTATTTCTAGGTCTGATGTATCTTTAACCTTTAGTTCAAGAGGCACAGAGCGATATAAATTGTTAATAAATTTCTGTAACCAAGTCATGGATACTTCTAAAGTGCGAGTAATTCCTCTAAGAGAAATTCGTTCTAATAATAGTTTTTTAACTTGTTTTTTCTCTGCTAAAGTAATCTGGCGTTTCCGAGGATTTTCTATAAATTGTCTACGACACTCTTTACATAAAAACTTTGGTTTTTTATGATGTGTGCTTCCATTTTTCAAAATTTGATGGGAACCGCAATAAGGACAGGGGGGACGAGAAGAGAAGAAAGACTCTTTATCCATCGCTAATTTTTGAGCGTCACTGACTAAAAATACTGCCTTAACTATAGAAAATGATGTCAGATTTGAAAACCTCTTGTGCTTTGTTTTCTTATTCTAATAGAAACTTAGGAAAAAATTTGACTTTCACTACTTATGATACACTACCAACTGCCCAAGGTAACTTAGTTTGACCAGGGCTACGTTTCTTTTTATCTCTTATTTTCAATACTTTAGGTAATAACTTTTTACCCCAATGATACTTTTTTTCAGACTTAGGTTTAGGCTTATACTTATGACAAAAACCTTTATATTTCCTGGCACATTCATCTAAAGATTCCCCCAAAGATAAAAAAGCCGGATGCCATTCTGTAAGTCCGTCATCCCCTAACCGTTCGTGAATACCATAGTTACTAAAATCATAGAAAAAACCCTGTTGAACTCCTGCTGCTTTTGGGTTAGCATGGATATATCTCATGGTATTTAAAGCCCGTTGATAATCATCTTTAGGAAAACCCCCACTAAAATAACGTTTCTCCCAAAAATGACCACTTCTATTCAACATTCGGTTAAAACACATGGCTGTGTACCAGTTGATATAGTGCATAATTTTAGGGAGGTCTTCTGGTTGTTTGGGTTCAATTAAATAATGCACATGATTACTCATTATACACAGCGCATAAAGTTTAAATTGATATTTAGCGATCGCCTGATTCAAAACATAAATAAAAACCTCTCTGCATTCATGACGAAGTAGTTTAAACTCACGATTATTACAACGAATGGTAACATGATAACAATAACCTGGTTTTAATTCTCTCGGTTTTCTTGGCATAGCTTTTAATCATCAGTTATTCATGAAGATTGATGATTGACGATTATTTGAGTTCCCATAGATATAAAATTAATTGATGCCAATTAATTGCCTCAACTCCCTAACCGTTTCTTCCTGTTTTGTCTTCACTTTGATTAACTGTTCAGTTAACCTATTTTCCCGTTCTTCAAAACTTAACCATTGTTCCGTTGTCCCTTCTCCAAACTGGTAACGAATACGGAATACTTCACGGGATACCTCAAATGTTTTAATCTGACTTTCTACTAACTCAACCTCTCTCGTTGCAGCTTCATAACCCAGTAACAACTGTAAAACTTTTTCCCCTAAGAAAATCTTTTCTTGTTCTCGTTGTCTTTCTAATTCTGCTCTAGCTGCTTCTAAAGTGGCCGCTTTCACTTCAAGATCTGCGATCGCCAGTCTATCCCGTTGCATATCCCCACCACCAGCAAGGTTTCGTATCCAAGCAAAAGGATCAATAATTCCATCAATATTGGTTGAGGTAGGGAGGTAATTCGTCCAGAGTTTAGACTCAGCGTAGTCTTTTCTGTCCCCCATCAAAGCCAACCGGTCATTAATTAGGGTTATCCTCTCGTTGAGGGTTTGTAGGGTTAAGGAATTGGCGATCGCTTGTTGAGTTAGTTGTTCAACACATTGATTGGTGGTGTCAAGACAAGGAAGAGAATTTTTAATTGGGGGGTTATTTGTTAATTGGTCGCTATTAATTGGTAATGATTGAACTTGACTGTATCTTAAGGTTAATGCAGTACCTAAAACGATAAAAAAAAGATGACATTTTAATCTATTCAAAGAGAATAATAAAACCTTCTTGTTTAAAATGATGATCATGAGTTAACACCTCATTAATTTTTAACCGTTGCATAACTGTCATAGAAATACAATCGGTCAAACTATATTCTTTATCCAACCGACGACGGTATAAATTTAAACCTTGAAGAAAAGACTCTCTATTTTGAGGGATGACTTTAATATGAGTATTCTGCATAATATCATCAACAAATTGAACAGTACGCCCCCTCAGAGAAACTGTTGCTGACAGAAAATTTAAGACCTCAATCAAAACTTCATCTGTTGTCACAATCTCAACATTTTTAAGCATAGATGTAACTTCGATGACTCGTTGATGCCAATTATCTTTTTTATTGATTAAAGCCACCCAATAAAAAGTATCTGCGAAAATTTGTTTCATTGACTTTTCTTAGGGGTTCCATAAAGATAATGGTCATGTTCTTCTGCACCATCTCTAGGCAGATTATTCAGTTCTTCTTCTGTTAAATCATACTTATTAACCATGTTTAAAATGGATTCTCCTGTTGTTCCTTGGGAAACGTCAGAAGTCATCAGATGAGTTTCTAAAGTCTCTTTAAGTCTATTCAAAACCTCATCTAAAGAACTGTCTTGATAATCAATGGAATCTAACTCAGGAAAATTAACTGAATATCCATCTGAGTTCTTAGCGACTACAATATTTATTTTGTCAACCATTTTTCTAAAAAAGTCTTATATCTAAGGTTTAATTATTTAACTATGTTAATGATAGCATATTATCACTTTGCTCGAAGTTTAGAATAGTAACTTGTTACAGAAAAATTGTAGATTGCCGATTGATTATAATATAAGCCTTTGACAAGAATATACAATTTATATAACTTATTCATTACCCTTAACTATTCAATGAATCCAAAAAGTAACAACCCTCCTAATATAATTAATCCTAAGCCTAAAACTCCATAAAAAACACGCGCTCCTCCTCTCCCGAAAATCCTCACAAGGAACCGAGCTTTTCTATGATTCATATACCAATCCCAATTTAAAATAGCTCCACACAAACTAAATATACCCGCAGCAATAACAAATAACCCAGCCATTGTTCTTTCTCCAAACGTAAGGATTCAGGTGGCAAATATTGACAAACAGGCTGACTGCGCTAAAGTAACGGTATGAGTCAAACTGAACCAGGAGTACAGTTAAATCCAGACGAATTAAACCAACTGTCAAAATCTGGGTTGGTACAAATTATCTTGGCTCAACAGAAACTTATCGAGCAGCTACAAAAAGAAATAGAAAAATTAAAGCTCAGTCGTAATTTAGATAGCCAAACCTCATCAAAACCCCCATCAACAGACTTATTGAAAAAGTCTGAGAAGGCTAAAACAACTGAAGACGATAAGGATAAGAAAAGAAAACCAGGGGGACAACCTGGACATAAGGGAAAAACAAGGAAAGGCTTTGGGAGAATTGACAGAATTCAAATCTTGCAACCATCAATATGTAGTCACTGTGGTCAAACAGAATTATTAATAGAACCAGTGAAAGTTGATTCTCAGCAGGTAGCACAACTGGTAGATAAACCCATTGAGGTAGTAGAATATCATCGTCATCATTGTCGCTGTGGGCATTGTGGTGAAGTGACCAAAGCGAATTGGTCGCCCAAGACCGTCCCAGGACAAGATTTAGGAGTGAAGTTACAAGCTTTTCTGGGATGGTTAGGGAATTATGGACATCTACCTTATGAAAAGCAACAAGAGATGTTGTGGGAGTTAGGGCAAATTGAGATAGGTATGGGGACCATCGTAGCCACCAATCAACGAGTAGAAACAGCCATTAATCCGTCGGTTGAACAATTATCCAAGTGGGTCAAAGTAGAACAACCCCCAATTCATGTTGATGAAACACCCTGGCCAGTGAAGGGAGTCAAAGAATGGTTGTGGGTATTTACCAATCAACTTTTCTGCCTGTTTCGGGCTGCTGATACTAGGGGGCGTAAGGAATTAGAAGATCAGTTAGGCCATGAATATGGTGGTGTTTTAAGTAGTGATGATTTGGGAGTTTACAATGGTTATACTGTTGTTGCTCAACAGAAATGTTTGGCACATTTACGCCGTCACTTTCAGCGATTAATAAAAACTCCAGGTCAATATAACAAAACCATCGGTCAAACTTTTCTCAAATTAATTGATGAAGCTTTCCGTCATTATCGTATTTGGCAAAACGATAAGAATAGGCATGGTTATCAAGTTTGGGCAAGACAATTCAAAGATAAGATAAAGATAGCCACAGAAGAATGGAAGCCTAAAGCCGGTTATGAAGCCGGAAAACTTTTGCGAAACCTTCGGCAAAAGGCAGAGCAATGGTGGTATTTTCTGGAGCATCCAGAGATCCCCCCTGATAATAATCTTGCTGAAAGATCCTTAAGATTAGCCATCACGAAACGGAAAGTTAGTGGGGGTTCAAGAAGCATGGAACGATTTAAACAAACAGCTAACTTATTGACGGTTATTCAAACTTGTCGTCGTCAAGAACGTTCGGTGATTGATTTTTTCGAGAAGTCATTAATAGCCAAAGTCGGTCATCCGAATTGTTTGTTTCCTTCCCTAATTCCTAACTTCTAGACCTGAATCCTTACCTCCAAACCATTTGATATTATTTCTTGTTCTTCTCAATTTATTAAAAGATTAACAAACAATCGTTAATATTCATATTTTCTTTAATTGTTATTCCTACTTCCTAACCATCAATGTAATCTCCGCCGTCAAACTACCATCAGGACTCTGACCTAACCATTTTATCCTGCGTACCGTCCCATCATAAGGACTTTTAACCACACTCAGATTGGCGATCGCATTCTCAACCTCATTTAATTTCCCCTTCAGTTGTGCTTCTTGAAACTCCCTCCCTGCTAACTGTTGTTGATATTCTGCCAGTTGCCTCTCATAACTACTTCTAGCAGTGTTCATCTGTTCTACTCGTCTAGCGGTTGCTAAGGAAGCTTGATATTCTTGATAAGCTCTAGAATCTTTAGCAGTTTGTAATTTACCGGTCGCCAGTTGATAATCTCTGACAGCTTCTGTATGTTTTAATTTTAACTGCTTTAATTTAACCGTTTCATGGTCAAGAATAATGGGGTCTAAATTCTCAACAGCTTGTAAATATTTTATCTCTTTTTCCTTCACTTCAATCTGAGATTCAATGGAGGTGATCGCAGTTTTTTCCTTCTCTACAATTTCCTCTTGTTCGAGATAGGAATTAAGTGGCAAAGCTTTGATAGTAGGGGGTAAATTAGGAGCCGTTGGAGGCAGAGGTTGATAACTTTGTAGTTTTTGAAGCGATAAATTAAGTTGGGTTTTCTGTGCCTCTAATCGTTGTTTTTCCCGATCACGACTGGCAATAATTTGACCAGCTTTAATCTCGGAACCTTCACTAACCTTTAAATCTTGAGGTTCGGCGATTTTTACTGTTATGGTTAACCGTCGAGGTTGTTGAGTTTCTTCTGGTAATTGAGCAACAGTATTATTATTTATACTTGAGACTTGAGTATTACTAGGAATTACAGTATTACCAGCAACAGCAACCGTTACTATTCCTGCGGTTCCCCATCCTAATAATTGTCCTATGTCCATAAGCATCTAGCAGTTTCTATCTTTCTCTATTATATTCCAAGTTCTTCTTTTTCTTTTCCACCTAATTCTTTATACATCATTTCATTAATCTTTATAATAATCTCTGTAGCAGGCTTTAAAATTATTTCTTGTTTGCTGTTAAGGTCTTTTTGTCCATGAAAAGTATTGCACCTTATCTGGTAAATTGCGTCCAAAAATCCTTGTGTATACTCTTCTAAGGAACTATTTTTATTTTCTATTTTTTCTAACCAAATTTTTTCCTTATTTATAGGCTCCTTATCTTTAACCTTCTCATCTTTAGCCTTCTCATCGTTAGGATCAGGGACACGAAATATGTAAAAGTGTCCATCTCTGACTGTTTTTCTTATTTTTTCTACGTTTTCACGAATTCCTTGTGTATTTACGATTTTTTCTGCTGTAAGTAGTTTGATTGGTATTTCAGTTGCTTTCTTTCTATCAGCACCCACTACAGGATACTGGTCTTTCCCTCTACCATATTCTTTTAAGTCAACGGCAAGATTATATAAAAAATTATGTATAATATAAGCAGTAATAAATTTATCTATATATTCATATTCACTTTGAGATATACTTTTTAATTTATCATTCCATCGATGATAAAATTTTTGTTCAGTAAGTTGAAAAGTCATAATTGGATTGTAGTTACTTTTGTCAAGTTCGATTATACAATAACTCTATAGTTATTAACAAAATCAAGGTTTCGGAGTAATAATCTTAGCTGTCAATGTACCGATCGCATACTGATCTTTCAAATAACTTAACGCTTCTTCAATAGGACACCAACTCAACTTAAGATTACTTCCTGTTAATTCAATTACCGTATATTCTTCTGGTTCCATCTTAATTTTAACTTCTTCAGGAAAATCAATGACTAAATTTCCTGTTAAATAAATCCCTGCATTAGACATCTCCAAAAATCTATAACCTAGTTACAGCAATAGAAACAGGTGTATTGGACTCGAAGTAAAAAATTGTCCTGAAAACGAATTAATAAGGATTTGAAGAGACTAAATCTAATTTAGACATAAAACTATGGTTCATTCTAACGTCAATTATTTCTCCAGATGTACAGGATTTTATTACTTCTAAAATTAGGGAACTAATTCTCAAGCGGACTAATCCGCAAACTGTTAATAAAACCGATTTATATCTATTTTTGTGTAAGCGAAATCTCTCCTCTCTTGAACTACTTTAAATACTTTGACTATTCTAATTAAATGCTCTACAAAAATTCGATTAGATGATAAAGCTTTATTTTCTTCTATTTGATTTTCTGTTAATTCTCCATTTTTCGCTCTTTTATGCGGAGTCGTAATTTGAGTTTCTCCAATGTAGGCTTTGTCCCCACTAAAAGTTTGATTTATCTTAAATTTATTTAAAGTTTACCTACATATTTTTATGTCACTTATTGGTCCAGGTTTTCCAATAACTACATCAACAATATCCTCAGCTTTTGGTAATACAATAAACTGACTTTTAAGAGTATGTCTTTTTTGCTTTCCTGAAAAGTATCTTTTTTGCTCTTGGTAGTCTAAAGGTCTTTCAATAGGCTGTTCTGCACTATCTACAATCAATTCATAATCTTTTAATTGTTCAATCACAAGTTTTTCTTCGTCTTGGGACTTTTTTACTTGTTCTAACAAACTTGGAGGTAACTCTCCCTCAAAAAGTTTTTGCCAAATATGTAAAAATATTATGAGCCGTTGATTCACTCACTTGGAAGACAAGTCCTAAGAATTGAAAGCTTACATTATGACGAAGATAAATTAACATGAGAATTATTTGTTCTTCTTCTGATAATTTAGGATGATTTCCACTTCCTGATTGATTAATTCGGGTTTTTGTTTTTTCAATTTTTTCTTTATTGTTCTGATTGAGAAGCTTTCCTAGAGCGATTAGTTGTTTGAGTTGTTGATAGTCGATTCCTAATAATCTTTTTGTTTGTTTAGAATATTTTTGAATATAAGCCCAAGTATAACTTTTCATGTCCTCTTTTAGAAATTTATTATGTATTTCATTATACTATTTTTTTGATTTTATTAAATTATGGAGATGTCTAATGGGTTTAACCGATACATTTTTGGCTCCCACTCGCAACGGACAACAAGATCGCCTCAACAACTATGGTCAAGTGGTTAGTGCTGGACTCGTTTCTTATTCTCAAAAGCTTGGTCGTTAATCACAGTTTTGACCGTCTTCTCTTGTTATTTACCTCGTCAAACGACGGGGTTTTTTCTTGACCTTTAATTTTTTAAAAATTTGTGTCATTTTATTGCATTTTTCGAGGTTAATCTACCCTTCTTTTAAATAGCTATCCCTCTTTCATCACTCTGGGAGATGTATAATGAAGAAAAGAGCCTGAAAGTCAGACAGAGACTATGGTTAAGCCTCGCCCTCCTCAAATGACAGTAAAATGTGTTGATACTTACTGTGAACTCTATAGAGATTTATTTATAGAAGTGAGAGCCTATGAAGCCTTTAAATATCTTAAGTTGGGACTAATAAGTGATATAAAAAGAAAAACTTTACCAGCAATTGCAAAAGCAGTGGGATTAAAAAATGAACAAGGACTATTACATTTTCTGACGGAATCTCCCTGGAAAGCAGAGGACTTAGAAAAGAGAAGATTAGAGATTATTTTAAATATTTTAGAAAGAAAAGAGATAATAGTGATGATAGATGAAACAGGAGATAAAAAGCGATGCGACCCCGCGCCTTCGTAAGGCGCAAGGGAAAGCGCATCAAGATAGAAGGGAAAAACTACCGATTATGGGAAAAGAATGAAGATTCAATATTGGGAAATTACTAGAGATAAAGAAAATATAACTAAAGAAGAAAGTTGGTTTGTGATGACAAGAATTCCTGAGATTAAATATAAAGAAGTTGGGGATATTTATGGAGTAAGAACTTGGGTGGAATATGGATTTAAACAATCTAAAAGTGAACTAGGATGGGCAAATTTCCGAGTCACCCACTACGAGCAAATTCAGAAGTGGTGGGAATTAATTATGTCAGCTTATTTGATGATTTGTCTCCTGAGTGAATCTTTTAATTCCACAGTGAATCCCATTTCAAAAACCTTTCAAAATCATGAGTTATGGGATAAAGGCAAGGGCTGGAAATCTCTCCTAAATAATGTGCAGTTAATCTTGCAACCTTATTTTTACTTCAATTTCATTTTAAAGTGGTTGAAAGTATTTCCAATTCCTCAACTTTCATTGGGATTTCCAAGACTTATTGCTAAAATAAATGAGGTTGACTATCTACATTACTTAGTCTATCTTTGGGATGACTTTTGTTATTCTTCTGCCTAGAGTGATGAAAGAGGGATAATTAGTTTAGCTACTATTTATTACCTTAACGACTCAAAATAAATCTATTCATCTTTCAAACGGTAGAGTTATCAAAAGAATATTGTCTTAATTAGGAGATTTGTGATCTACTGAAATTCTAGGGGGTAACACCAGCAATACTGCTTTCAATGCTGCATTTTTGACAGCGCAAGACAACCAACCCGTTATCATGCAACACATTTATCAAGCAACCCAACGGAACTACTTCCAGCAAGAAAAATTACTGATAACTGAAGAAGTTAAAGGATGGGAATTAACGCTCTGCTAGTAAAGATAAAAAATAGAGTCAACGATTACAATTAAATTAATATTAGCTAATTTAATGTAAACAACGCTTTGTCCCATTCTGTTATCCAAAACACATCTCATCAAGAAGATAGCTTTTTAATCTGTGGGTTAGGAAGTTTAGGACAGCATTGCGTTTTATCTCTTAAAAAATTTGGAGTAAAAATAGTTGCCATTGAACTTTTACGACCAAAAATTTGGGAAATTCCTCACATTGAAGACATTATCGATACGTTAATTTTTGCTGATTGCCGACACATTAAAATTTTACAACAAGCTGATATCCAAAAATGTCGCGCTGCTTTATTAGTTACTACCAGTGAACAGGTTAATATTGAAACTGCTTTAGCCATACGCCAGTTAAACCCAAAAACTCGTTTAGTGGTTCGTTCTGCTCAAGATAATCTTAATAGTTTACTCGAAGAACAATTAGGAAATTTTATTGCTTACGAACCCACTCAACTACCGACCACAGCATTTGCTTTAGCTGCTTTAGGAAGCAATATTAAAGGCTTTTTTACCCTAGATAGCCAACCATTACAAATTATTCAACGTCGTCTTAAAAGTAATGATCCTTGGTGTTATACTCGTTATCTTCATGAATTAAATACTCGTACTCGTTCTTTGCTTTCTTATGATCATCAAGCCACAAATTTTTACGGATCTTTTTATCAATGGAATCCTGAAACAATTTTAGAGCCTGGGGATCTCATTACTTATGTTCAGGTTCAAGATGTATTGAGTTCTAACACTTCAAAATTAACGAATACTTCTATTTTTTTTCAGCCAAAACCTATTTTCTTACGGATCAAAAATTTTATTGTTCAATTATGGCGAAAAGGACGCAACTATTTACGAGGGGTAGCTTTGTTATGTGGTGCTATTGTCTTGATTTTGTTGTTTTTCGGTACAATTTTAATTCATAGCTATTATCCCCAGTCAACTTTTTTCTCTGCTTTTTCGGCTACAGTTATTTTATTATTAGGGGGCTATTCTGATCTTTTTGGAGAATTTGAGCAAATGGAACAAATTCCCCATTGGCTGCAATTATTTAGCTTAGGATTAACGTTATCAGGTACAGCTTTTGTGGGAGTTTTATATGCTTTATTAACTGAATTATTATTATCTACTAAATTTCAATTTATTAAACGTCGTCCTCCAATTCCTGAGCAAAACCATATTATTATTATTGGTTTAGGAAGAGTTGGTAAAGAAGTCACTAGATTATTAAAAGGGTTTAAACAAGCTTTGTTAGGGATTACTTTTAAGGCTGATATTGCTTCAGAAATTATGTTAGATATTCCTTTAATGTCTGGAAATTTGCAAGATATTTTACCTCAGGCTAATTTAGAAACTGCTAAAAGTGTTGTAGTGCTTACTGATGACGAAATTCTTAATTTAGAAATAGCTTTAACTGCAAAAAAACTTAATCCTGATTGTTATTTAGTCATTCGTACCGCTGGACAACAATTAGGACGATATCTACTACAAATTTTACCCCATGCTCAGATTGTGGGAACCTATGAAGTGGCTGCAGAAGTATTCGCAGGTGCTGCTTTTGGAGAAAATATTATTACTCTTTTTCGTCTCAATAATCAAACGATTTTAGTGACAGAATATTATATTGAATCTAATGATACTTTGAACGGATTATTATTAGCAGATATCGCTTATGGTTACGGAGTTATGCCTATTTTGTATCAAAAACCATCTCAATCTTCTATTTTAATGCCTCATGAAGAGTTAAGGGTATCAGTGGGCGATCGCTTGGTAGTTTTAGCGACAATTGAAGGGTTAAAAGCTATCGAAAAAGGACAACTTTCGTTAGATAAAAAAATATGGAAACTTCAGATAAAAAATGCTGCTACTAATGACGCTATTTTTGAAGGAGCTAACACTTTGTCTAGGATTTCTGGTTGCTCTTTAAGTTTAGCGAGAAGTTCAATGAAGCAATTACCGACTCTTTTTCCAATTTCTTTATATTATCATCAAGGATTAAGATTAGTTCGAGAATTACGCAAGTTAAGAGTTGAGTCTTATTTAACTTCTGTTGAAGAAAATAATAGTTAAAGTATTCAATTATAAGGTTAACATAGATTGAAGACGATGGCGAACCCAATCAATAATATTACTCTCTTCTTCTTCAGCTTTTAATAGTCCTTTTTCTTTTAATTCTTCTCGACGTTGATATAACTCTTCTTGGTTTTTTCCTAACTCTTCTACAATGCGATCGCATAATTGTGGATAATCTTTTAAAAGTCGATCAAATTGTTGATTATTAATAGAAAATAAGATGGTTTCTTGTTGTGCTTTCACGCTAGCAGTTCGAGGAATGCCTAACATTAAAGCTAATTCTCCAAAAAAGTCACCTCTATATAAAATAGCTAAAGTTTTATTCAAGGTTTCGGTAAAAATTTCTACTGAACCAGATAAAATAATATAAAAAGCATCTCCTGGATCATTTTCTTTAAATAGAATTTCATTCTGTTTCAGTTCTTTTAATGTACCAATTTCAATCAATTTTCTAATTTGTAAATCGTCTAAGGTTTTAAAATATTCTACTTTACTCAATAATTCTTTAATAGACAATAACCCAGTTGAATTTAATGTATCGGGTTGTGCATAATGATTTGTCAGTGCTTGATGAGTGGCTAATGTTATATGATTATCTGCTTTATCTATAGGTAAAAAATTCATTGTTTCGTAATTTTTAAACCATAATTCTCTTTGCGCTAACGGTATTCTAATATTACGTTGTCGTAAATTATATTCAACAGCAAAATATAAAGAACTCATAATTTCAAAACGAATTCCCATGTTATCGCTATTTATCCAAAACCAGAGTTCAAATTCTAAACAACTATCATCAAATCCTTTAAAAATCACTTTCGGTGGCGGATTTTTTAAAATATTATTTTCTGAATAAGCAGAGAGCAACAAAACTTCTGTAACTAACACTAAATCACTATTATAGTCAACTCTGTTTGATAAATTTAAACGTACACAATTAGTTTTATAATGATAGTTCGTCAGTTCATTTTCTATTAACTGGCGATTAGGAACAATTACTGAAGATCCGTCTTCTAACTTAATTGTAGCGGAACGAGTTGATATTTCAGTGACGTAACCTTCTGTATCATTAAATTTAATAAAGTTGCCTATTTTTATTTTTCTTTCTAACAATAAACTGAGTCCACTGACTAAATTTTTAGTCACCCCTTGCAACCCTAACCCAATCCCAATGCCAACACCACCCCCTAAAAAAGTAAGTGCTGAAACATTAAATCCTGTAGTTTGCAAAATAATAATAAAACAAAAAGCCCCCACACCATAACTAATTAAACTAGCAAAAACATAACGAATTCCATATTCACTAATTAATCTTTTTAATAGTCTTTTTCTTAAAACTTTATTTAAGTAACTTGCTAAAATAGCAATAATAATTAAATAAAATATAACTTGAAAAAAATAGGTCAACGTGACCTCATTCTTACCGATAGAAAAGGTAATGCTATCTAAAATACTAATTATATTGTTGAAAATTCCCTGTAAGTTAAACATTTGTTAACATCCTGTATATGAGGTATAGCTATATCAATGATTCATGGTCTTCTTGAATAAGATTTCTAATGATAAAGACTAATTTTTATATAAATCTATGATCAGAAAACAGCTTAAATTAATACTATCGTTATTAATTTGCAAGATAGTATTTCTTTAACAAAAATTTTTTGTTTCTTTTAAAGTTGCCAACAATGTAACATAAGGATCGTATTTCACCTTTCCTCTGGAAGGGCTATATTATTCTCTCTGATAAATTGGTCAATGGCTTGACTCAATTCATCGGAAGATTCTTCAGTAATAATATAAGTCTTAAATTCCTGATCTTGACTTAAATATTCCCCATAAGCTGACTGTAAAAAAGGACGATATTGAGGATTATTTTCGATATAAACTTCAAAGAAAGATAGCATCATTGAGTTAGTATAACTATCTAATAATTGAGGACTAGGAAGCGTTAACTTAGTGGTTTTTTGCAACGTATCAGCAATACCTGCATCTAGTTGAGAAAAATCTACATGAGCTTGTCCTTCTTGTAATTGAAGATATTTTTCAGAGACTTCAAAGCGAGGAAAAGAAACAGCTTGTTCAAAAATAAAAGGAGTGGCCGGATCATAACTTCCAGCAGAAATAAAGACAGGAATATCAATTTTTCCTAAAGATTCACTACCAAAAAGACCGGAATTAACAGGATTAACGACAAAGAGAGCTTTAACTCTTTCATCTTGAAAATTATAGTCTTTTCTCTCTAATTGTAAAGCCCGACATTGTAACAATAAAGCTGTATTTAAGTCTCCTATTTCTAGGTCACACATTTGTTCTAATCGTTCAAAGTTAGGCGTTGCACCGGCTACCGCTAATACAGTGTAACCTCCGAAGGAATGGCCAGCAACCCCCACATTATTAAGGTCTAATTTACCTGAAAACCATCCTTCATTGCGTCTTTCTAATTCATCAATGGTATAGCTAATATCGAGAGGACGATCAATAAATTCTTCCCGAATAAAAATTTGTCGAGATAATCCTTCTAAAAAGGCTTTTGTTTGTTGTAAATCACTTCCTGGATGTTGAGGAACTGCGACAACATAACCATAGGAAGCTAAATGTCTAGCCCATTTTCCAAAGTCTTCCGGACGTGATGCTAACCCATGAGAAATAACCACTACAGGAACTGATTCATCGGGTAATGTTTGGGGTTGATACATTTCAACATAAAATGCGCGATCGCGATTTCTATCTACTAAATTCCAGCGATAATTTTTAACTTCCAACGGATCAGGTTGACGGGGATCAGTTAATTGAGAATAATTAACATCTGGATCTTGTTGCGCTTCCATTTCAGCTAATTGTTCTACTTTTTCGGTAAATAAGTAAGTCCCCTGAACAATCAATTCGATTTCTCGTGATAATTCGATGGCTTTTTTGACATCAATTTGTACATCGGTGGCGAGTCTATTTAAGAAATTAATCAAGCTTAATCCGGCTGGATTAAACGCAGCTTGGACTAAAGCACCTCTAATAATATATTTACCATTTCTTCCCCCTTGAATATTAAAAACTTTACCCACATAATTTAAGATTCTTTCCCCTTCATCGGTATTTAGCAGTCTGGATAAGTCAACAGCATTGACGGCAACAGGAGTAGATAAGGCTTCTCGAAAGGCTTCCCTTTCTTCTTCGGTTGTTCCTGCTAAGTTAAAATATTGACGTAATTGTTGAGTTAATCTCCCTTCATTTGCATAAATTTCTAAGGATCGAACCGGAATAGAAACAATTAATGAATCATAGACAAAATATATTTTTTCTGCTGCGTTGGTTGGTAAAGTTAAGGTTAAGGAGGTTAAGGTTCCAAAAAATACCGAAGTTAAGGGATGTAAGAATTTTTTGAGGGCGAAAACTTTCATGGATATTATGACTAAACGGATAAGAACAATTACAGTTTATTTTAATTAGAAGAATCAGTTAATACTTTTAGTCTAACGGTTTTTTCTCCTGCTTCATCGAGTTGAACTTCGATTACTTCCCCACTCAAAGATTCTAAGGAAGTTAACATCGATCGCAGATGAGGATTACTTGCCCCTGTATCAACATATAATCTATCAGATAAACTGCCTAATCGTTTCCAAGTTGTATATAATTTTCCGACAATTTGTTCTAAGCTTGATGCTTGTTTCACTAAGTCGGCTGCTGTATTTAAACATTCTAATCTTACTGCTTCATCTAAAGCCATTTCTAAGTCTAACGGAGATTTTTTTAGGGTTTGAACTTGGGCTGCTGCATCGAGATATTTAGCCAAGTTTTTAGCATCGGTGGTTAATAATTTTACCGTGTCTACATCGGGATTTTGGGCCACTTCTTTTTGAATGGTTTCTAAGTGTAACTCTGGCAATTTTTCCATTTCCCGAACCAAAGGAGCTAAATGTCGGGGGGGTAATGTTCCTTCTTCTGCTTTTTCCTTTACTTCTGAGGGCAATAAATCAGAACTCATGGCAGTCCATTCGTCTGATAGTTGTTTGACCTCTCTACGGGTAATTCTATCCCCTTTCTGGGCTGCTTCACTGACTAATTTTTGCACTTCAGGATCTGATTTTGCCGTTTCAACAAAAGCTCGTTTACTAAAATTATTGATGGCATCGGGGTCTAATATTCCTTCTGCCAGTAAGGTATCGGCACTATTCGCCAACTGAATTAAAGCATAAGCCTGACTTTTAGTAATTTCTCGCTTTTTTAACCAATTTAAAAAGCCTGTTCCTCGTCCTTCTCCCCCCTTTTTTTCGCGATCGCGAATTGCCCGTAAGATTCTACCGCGCCAAATATCTGTTTGTAGATCAAAGCGATCGCAAATTTTCCAAACCGTATCTAATTTTTCTTGAAAGTCGAACTCTTCAATCTCTTCATCTTCAGGATCGGGTAACTCAAAGTTAAAGTCAACAGGGGTTTCTAAAGCATCACGAATATCATCAGGAGATGGAGGAACAGCAACCATAAGAGTTATCGACTAATCAACAATTAACTTAACAACAAGATAGAATCTTAATCATATCAGAGTCTAACCTATCTAATAAAAGCTGTCTTTATTACTATTATCTGAAAACAAAAAATTTTATTAAAAATTGTTGATAGTCCTACGATAAAAAAGATTGAGTAAACAACGGGGTCAAATATGAAAACGACAGGAGAATTAAGAAAAATTATTAAATCTGTGCCATAATCGAGAAACCTTTGTTAAAATAACTTACGGTCATTTGCAGTCTACGAGAGAATCTTTGAGTCAATCATTTGATATTCCTACCCTAGATACTTTGGCGCAGGAACTCGCTGCTATACAGCAAACGGGTTCAAAACGTATTGCTTTGTTAGGTTCGCGCCATGTTCCTATTACTCATCAACAGTTAATTGAAATGATGAGTTATGCCCTTGTCTTAGGTGGTAACCGTTTGATGACATCCGGTGCCACAGGAACCAATGCAGCAGCGATTAAAGGGGCAATGCGGGCTGATCCCAACCTGTTAACGGTAATTTTACCCCAAAGCTTGACCAAACAGCCCAGAGAGTCAAAAGACCAACTAGAAAGGGTCATTCATTTAGTGGAAAATCCTGAAAATGATGGCTTATCGTTGGGAGAAGCAAGTGCTTTATGTAACCGAGAAATTGTGTCTCGTTGTCAGCAGTTGATATGTTTTGCTTTTCATGACAGTCATACCTTATTACAAACCTGCGAAGAAGCAGAAGAACAACGAAAACTGGTCACATTATTTTATTTTGATTAGTTAATTATTGATTATATATATTACTGTAAGGTGGGCAATGCCCACCTTACGATGCTTATTAAAAATTGATTCTTATCTCATCATTATATTGTATTAATATGAAACGTCAACGCTTATATATAACAGTTCTTAGTATAAGTTTAATTCTTTTTAGCATTCCTTTAACCCAAAAAATAACTTGGGGACAAACGAATCTAAATGCACAAATTGAACAATTAATACAAGACTCAAAACAACAAGCCAGACAGGGAGAAAGTGCAAAAGCAATAGAAACCCTACAGCAGTTACTAACCATTGTACAACAAGAAAATAATCAAGAATTACAAGCCTGGTCTTGGTTAGGATTAGGATTCAATCATAGTCAAATTCAAGAATATCCCCAAGCTTTAGAAAGTTATAAACAAGCCTTAACCATTTACCAAGACATCAACAATCTTTCTGGAGTAGCCACCTCCCTCAGTAATATGGGTAACGTTTACGTAAATATGGGAAAAGCTGCTGATGCCATTAACTATTATCAACAAGCTTTAAAAATTTATACAGAAATAGAAGATGATTCCGGAATTGAAAGAACCCAAAACAACATTAATGAACTCAATGAAAGATTAAGATAAAGGTTAATCTAAGGACAAGGTTCAACAGTCCAATTATCAGGAGAATTCCCTCTATAACAAGACTGTTGACGACCTACTTCTTGTAAACGCCATTGACCAACAGATTGATCAAATTCAAACTTCAATTGATAACGTAACCCCTTAACCGAATCATCTGGTAAATTCATTTGAGTTAAAAGGATTGTTTGATTAAATCCGTCCTTTTCAATAACTTTAGTTTCCTGGGAAAAATTTCCTTCAACCGGTTCTTGATTACCAAATAAACTTAATGCTATTGCTTCCGGGTCATCTCCTGTTAATTCCCCGTCTACTTCTGCTAAATTAATCGCTTGATAAGCATCTTCCTTTGAATTCATGGTTTGAGAAGTGCATCCGATGAAGAGTAAACTGGAACTTAGAATTACGGCTAAAATGGATAATTTCATCATTAGTTTTATAGTTTACTAATTTTTCGTTTATTTAATATATTTTGCTTTATATAATAAAGGCTTCAGGCAAATTAATCAAGAATGACCATTTATCCCGATCCCAATACAGTCTATCCTTTAAAAAACTATCACCGTCTTTGTTTTTTGAAAAATATTATTAAAAATCCTAATGTTATTGTCGGAGATTTTACTTATTACGATGACTTAGAAAATCCTCATAACTTTGAAAAAAATGTCTTGTATCATTTTGATTTTATCGGAGATAAATTAATTATCGGAAAATTTTGTGCCATTGCCAGTGATGTAAAATTTATTATGAATGGGGGTAATCATCCCCTTAGTTATTTTACAACTTATCCCTTTACTATTTTTGGTCATGATTGGGAGAATACCATGTCTGTCGAAGGAACATCTAAAGGAGATACAGTAATTGGTAATGATGTTTGGTTAGGTTATAATGCTTCGATTATGCCTGGTGTTAACATTGGAGACGGGGCAATTATTGCAACTAATTCAGTGGTCACAAAAGATGTAAAACCTTATACCATCGTGGGTGGAAATCCAGCTAAATTGATTAGACAACGGTTTAGTGATGAGGTAACAAATTTATTATTACAATTGCAATGGTGGAATTGGCCAATCGAAAGAATTACGAAAAATATTCCTATTTTGTGTAGTAATAATTTAGAAGAGTTAAGAAAATTGAAAAATCATAAAATCTAAGAGTTATTCAAAAAATGGCTAAATCAGAATTTATAAATATTCGTCTTGCTCAAACAGAAGACATTGAAACACTATTTGACATTAGAACCAGTGTTAAAGAAAACTATCAATCTCGTGAAGAAATTGCTACCCTTGGTATTACACCCTCATCAGTAGCTCAAATGTTGAGCATAGATTGTTGTGCCTGGATTGCTGAAATGGAAAGTCAACCCGTAGGGTTTTCTATTGCTAATCTGACTGAAAAAACAATTTTTGGTATTTTCGTTCTGCCTGAATTTGAAAATAAAGGAATAGGTCGTGCCTTAATGGAGAAAACTGAAAATTGGTTCAAGAACCAAGGGATTAAACAAATTTGGCTCTTAACAGGCAATGATCCCAGTTTAAGAGCTTACGGTTTTTATACTCACCTTGGTTGGACTCCCATTGGGATTGAACCAGAGGGGGTTATGAAAGGAGAAATGAAATTTGTTAGAAATTTACATGACTAATGGGAATCATAAAAACGATCTAAAATAGTGTTTTGTTTACAATAGTTTGCTAAAGTAACTACTAAGCCTATCACTCAACCATTACCCACAAACAAGCGAAACTAACGATCTATGCCAGGTGACTACTACGATATTCTTGGGGTTGACCGTAACGCCAGTAAAGAAGATTTAAAAAGAGCTTATCGCCGTCTCGCGCGAAAATATCATCCTGATGTTAACAAAGAACCAGGAGCAGAAGAACGGTTTAAAGAAATTAACCGCGCCTACGAAGTGTTATCCGAACCAGAAACCCGAAATCGTTACGATCAGTTTGGAGAAGCAGGAGTCAGTGGTGCTGGAGGCTTCAACTACGGCGATATGGGTGATATGGGCGGTTTTGCCGATATTTTTGAAACCATTTTTAGTGGTTTTGGCGGTGGTATGGGAACCGGCGGAACCCGTCGTCGTACCGGACCGACCAAAGGAGATGATTTACGCCTCGATCTTAAACTAGACTTCCGAGAAGCGGTTTTCGGAGGAGAAAAAGAGATCCGCATTCCCCACCTAGAAACCTGTCAAGTGTGTAAAGGAGACGGAGCCAAACCTGGAACCGGGGCAAAAACCTGTTCAACTTGTAACGGTCAAGGCCAAGTTCGTCGTGCGACTCGTACCCCTTTCGGTAGCTTTGCTCAAGTATCCGCTTGTCCTGCTTGTAACGGTCAAGGCCAGGTAATTGAAGAGAAATGTGAAGTCTGTAATGGTGCTGGACGGAGACAAGTTACAGAAAAAGTAAAAATAACCATTCCTGCTGGGGTGGATGATGGAACCCGTCTGAGAGTCTCTAGGAAAGGAGATGCAGGGTTACGGGGAGGCCCACCAGGAGATTTATACGTTTATCTGTATGTTGAAGCCGATAGGGTCTTTACCCGTGACAAAATGAACATCCTTTCGGAGATCACAATTAGTTATCTCCAAGCCATTTTAGGATGCACTGTAACGGTAGATACGGTGGACGGAGAACAGGAATTAACGATTCCTGCAGGAACTCAACCTAATACCATCTTGACCCTAGAAAATTTAGGGGTTCCGAAACTCGGTAATGATGCTATTCGAGGGGATCATTTGATTACGGTTAAAGTGGATATTCCCACCCGTATCAATGCTGAAGAACGGGACTTACTAGAAAAGTTAGCCCATATTAAAGGTCAAAGTCACGGGAAAGGGGGACTTGAAGGATTTTTAGGGAGTTTATTTCACAAATGAACCCTCCAACCTCTGATATATCTTTATTGGATCTGCGGGGAACCCCTTGCCCCATCAATTTTGTTAGGACTAAACTAAAATTAGAACAAATGTCCCCTGGTTCCCTTTTAGAAGTGTGGTTAGATCCAGGAGAACCTATCGAACAGGTTCCCGATAGTCTCACGATGGAAGGATACCAGGTAGAAACCATTGATGATCGTCAAGGGTTCTTTTCCCTAAAGGTTCGTCGTCCCCAATAGGAAAAAACGGGGAATTTATTACTTCTGTGCATGATTTAAGATCGTTCAACCGTCCACCTATATCCACTGTCTCAGACATTTTAGGGACAGTGATAGCAGTTCAGGCTAATTTTTATCAGGTTCGTCTTGATCAACCCCTAGAAGACCATAATAATACTCTCATACACCATTTATTGTGTACTCGACGGACTCGTTTGAAGAAAATCGGGCAAACGGTGATGGTCGGCGATCGCGTTGTTGTTGAAGAACCAGACTATCAAGACGCAAGAGGAGCGATCGCTCAAGTTTTACCTCGGAAAACGGAGTTATCCCGTCCTCCCGTAGCTAATGCTGAGCAAATGCTCCTCGTTTTTGCCTTAGATGAACCGCCGTTAGAACCTTGGCAGTTAAGTCGTTTTTTGGTCAAAGCTGAGTCTACTGAGATTCCTTTTTTATTGTGTCTCAATAAAGCAGATTTACTGACCTCCACCCAACAAAAAACATGGCAAGAACGCCTAGAAAAATGGGGCTATCAGCCTTTATTGATTAGTGTCATGACTTCTCAGGGGTTAACAGAGCTAAAAGATTGTTTAAAGGATAAAATTACGATTCTAGCTGGACCGTCTGGAGTAGGAAAATCTAGTTTAATTAATACTTTAGTTCCTGACGTTAAGCAACGAGTGAATCAAGTTTCAGGGAAGTTACAAAAAGGTCGCCATACCACTCGTCATGTAGAATTATTTGAGTTGCCTGACGGAGGATTATTAGCCGATACTCCTGGCTTTAATCAACCGCATTTAGATTGTTCTCCTAGTGAATTAATTCACTATTTTCCTGAAGCAAGACAACAGTTAGAACAAGGAAATTGTCAGTTTAGTGATTGTTTTCATCGGGGAGAACCTAACTGTATTGTTGATGAAAATTGGGAACGATATGAACATTATTTAACCTTTTTAGAAGAAGCGATCGCCCAAAAAGAAGCAACTCAACAAATGACGGATCAGGAATCAACCGTCAAATTGAAAGTTAAAGCATCAGGACAAGAATATTATGAACCTAAATTAGAAAGTAAAAAGTATCGCAGAACTTCTCGACGACAAAAACATCAAAACTTACAAGACTTATATGAAAATCAAAGCTTAGAAGAGTTAGAAGAACTTGAAAATGATTTAGATGTTTAATGGTCACTGTTTACTTCATCAAGATAAGCTAAAACTTCCTTACTATGAATAGCAGGTCTAACCCCTAAAAATTTTTCTCTTAGAATACCATCTGGATCGATTAAATAGGTATGACGTAAAGACATTCCTGTTAAATAAGAACCATAGGTTTTGCTCACTTTTCCAGTAGTATCTGCTAATAATGGAAACTTCAAACCCTCTGCATCACAAAACTCTCGATGAGAGTCAACATTATCCACGCTAACTCCTAAAATTTGTGCATTTTTAGCCTCATATTTCGGTAAATCTTGTTGAAAACGACGGGCTTCTAACGTACAACCTGGGGTAAAATCTTGAGGATAAAAATATAATACCACCCATTGTCCCTGATAATCCGATAAGGATATCTCACCATCTCCTGTATTCGTTGGTAAGGTAAAATTAGGTGCAGGTTCATTTAGAGGTGGTTGTGGTCCTCCTAACGCTAATGCAGGGGTTTGAGTCCCAAAAAAAATAAGAGCGATCGCTAACAATATACTGAAAATTTGACGACGCAACATAACACTCCTTGTACTTATTTAATTCTCTACTTTACATAAGTTTACAATAATTGTCATTCGGAGGAAGCGAGGAATCTCATTAATATCTTAACCTGATTGTGTAGTGCCATATATTCTCCTAAGAATTTGTTATACAATTGTTTAGGTAAGTAAAAACAATTCAAGCCAACTCAATGCTAATTTATTCTTTCTAAAATGCTATAAAACGATATTGAACTAATCATTATTTTCTCAGATACTCAACTTTCTGAAACAAATTTATAAATCATTATTAGTCAAAATTTATTATCAGGAATCCAACAAGTGAAAGGGGTTTAAAAAGCTGTTTAAATTCTCATGAAAGAAGCTCTAAAAGGAGCAAAAAGTTTAAGAGGATATGCCTTCGGTAGAGTTTTCTAAATAAAAGCGTAACCCTTTTCATTAAAACGTTACACTCATATTTGATGAGAAAAAATTATCTCATAGTTTTGTTCTGTTTGTGGAGATGGATTTGAAGTGGTAATTATCAGACTAATATTTATGACTTTGCATTACTGTCTATTTTAGTGTAAGTTTGATTGATAATTTCTTGCACAATTTCTGCAACAGATAAATTCACATCAATGGTAACAGCATTTTCTGGTTCTTCTAATGCTTCAAATTGAGAGATTAACATATTTTCTTTCATGAAATGGTCTGGTCGCTGTTGTAATCTTTTCAAAAAAGTTTCGTAACTTCCTTTTAGATATATCCAGATAATATTTGTAGTATTTTTTTCTAATAAATCTCGGTAAGATTGTTTTAATGCAGAACAAGTAATGACAGCATTTTTTTGTTCTTTTTGATGTTCGTCAATGACCAATTTTATAGCGAGTAACCAAGGTAAGCGATCGCTATCATCTAAAGGAATACCTTGACTCATTTTAGCAATATTTTTTGGGGGATGAAAATCATCAGCATCATAGAAAGCATAGCCTAATTCTTGACTTAATGCTTTACCTATTGTTGTCTTTCCTGAACCCGATACTCCAATAATTAAATAAATCATCAACTTCTAATTTATGATTTCTGATTTCTAACTTCTGATAATGCCCAATTACGAGTTAAAATAGCTCTAGGATGAATGGTTTTATTATTTTTTATGAGATATTGTAGAGAATATTCACCAGTTTGTTGCACACTTTTATGAAGATTTTTCCAACTCATTTGACGCATTTTTTCTAATTCTGGGGTATCGCCTCTATTGGGTTCTAACGCATCAGCAATAAAGACAATACAACTGAGATTACTCATCTCAGGATTCCCTAAAGTATGGTTACGAATGGCATCTAAAATGTCTTTATCGGTGACATTAAAAGTATCTCTAGCTACGATTGCACTTACGTCTGCGTGTAAAAGATGGGGATTTGATAAACAGACTGGATCAATTTCATTATACTCTTTTTTTGCCATTTCTAAGAGTTTCGGAGGCGCAAAAAACTTGGCTAAGTCGTGCATCAACCCTGCTTGTGCAGCTTTTTTATAATCAATTCTATGATGAATCGCTAAGTTTTCACACATCTTTTCAACCCCTAAAATGTGTTGCAAGCGATGTTCAGAAACATTCTCTTTTAACCAATCAATAACCTGTTCTCTCATAACAATTCAAACAATAGCACCTACTGCAGTTCTCATTGTAAGACAGAAGTGGTGTCGGTTGGCTGTGTATAACCTGCTATAACTGTTATATTTAGTTCTGACTTAATTAAGGGTTAGTGGTAAAATAATTTTGCTCCACCAGTAATTATAGCACTAGCAACAATAACAATTAACGCCCAAATCTGATTTTTTTGGGTTCCTTCTACATTTTGTAGTCGTTTATCCATCCCCTCAACTTTCTCAGTTAAACTTCCTTGTCCGATTTCTAAATGAGTAAGACGTTCATTAATTTTATCTAATTTCTGATTAACTTCTTTAATCTCTTGCTTAATCTCTTTTTGGTTGTTATCTATCTTATCCTCAATACGTTTGAGGATTTCTGCGGTAGTATAGGTAACGCTAGAGGGATCGCTCATGGCTAAAAAAATCGTTAATAATGATGTTACTGTACTTCAATTTTATCTAATTTGAAGTGATTGATTCAAAAAAATCTTTAATGTCTTTCGTTGATTTCAAATGATACACTTTTTTATTCTTTTCTGCTTCTAAAACATAGTCACGATATTTAGGAGTTAACCGTTGATGACATAACCAAAGATTGTTATAACTATTCATAGAACTTTTCCATAAAGGACTATTTTCTGGCCATCCTTTAGGGGGAACAAAAAACCCCGTAATTAATCGTTTTGTTACCCACCAAAAATGAACAGGTAAAGGTAAATCAATATAGACTAATGTGTCTGCTTTTTCTAATCGCAACCATATCGTTTCTAGGGAACCAAAACCATCAATTAGCCATTCATCTTTGCTGATGATTTCCTCATGAGTGCGTTTATATTCTTCATAAGAAACTGGAACACCTCCAGGTTTATATTGAATTTTATCTAATACATAAAGCGGTAAATTTGTTATGTTTGCTAACTTCCGACTTAACGTAGATTTACCCCCACCAGCGTTACCAAATACTGCTACTTTTTTCATATTTTATGATGATTTTGTAAACAATTTAAAGTATAAACTCTGACAAAATTCTTTAATAGGAAAGGCAATGAAAGTAATCGGATTAATGGTAACAATAATATTACGGATGTCGGATTTTGCCCCTTTGATAATTTGTTTCGCCACCCAATCTGCTGACATAACACCAATGGGATTCAAATTACTTTTAAAAGGTCCTAAGATTAATTTTCTCACAACGCAAGGTGCATCTAAACGACGCAAGGTAATTAAATCACCCCAAGTTCTCTTACTTAGTTCATAAAGAGGACTAATAGCAGGATTTACCTCCGCTTCTGAGGTATTGATCCAAACTTCTTTACACACTTTATCCTTATTAGTTTTCACCGTTTTAAAGAAATTTTCCATTAACCGCCAACTTGAAAAGGTATTAACTTCATAGGATTTTAAAATAGCTGCTTCATCTCTTCTGTCATGAACATTAATACCATGATTAATAATTAAAATATCTATTTTTTCTAATTCATTTATTAACTCGCTTTCTTTACCTACTATCCAAGTTAAAGTTTTAATCGGTAAATTTTCTTGATTAGTTTCTAAATTAATCTGTTTATTTTGAGAGGTAAAAGCAACCACTTTTGCCCCATTTGATTGTAATTCTTTTAGTAAAGCTAAACCTAATGTTCCCGATGCACCAGTAACTGCAACTGTCTTTCCTTTCAGTGATAAAGCGGTTCCCATAATCTTATCAACTAACATTAATGTGCCACAATAATAAGCCTTTTGATTATCAAAATGATGTCGCCAATGATAAGGACGATTGACAAACCAAGGGTTAGGCAGTGTGGTAAAATTACCAGGACGGTGAGTAATATCGGTCAACTCGTCTACATAAGGAACTCCGAAACCTCTGGCGATCGCACCACCTAAAAAGGTTAAAGTGTAAATAGATCCAGACCAAGCGAACCAACCATAAGGGACGTTATAATAATAACCGATAACCCCAGGAATCAGGCTTAGCGCAAGCATAACCAATGCTTCTGGCACATCATTATACCAATGTGCCTTACGATAAATTTCTTCGCTAACAGGGGTTAAGTCGGGCCGAAATACCTTATGATGCCAACCATGAAGACGGTATAACGGTTGCCAATAATGAGAAAGGACATGGTAACAGTCCCGAACAATTTCCACCCAGAGAATGCTACTTAATAGAAGGATAATCACAATGGTTAAATTATTTATCATAAATCAGCTAATTTTTGGTTCTTATAACAAAAATAAACAATAAAATTCCTTTTAAACTTAGTTTAACAGATCAATGTTATTGAGGCAGGAGCATTAACCTATCCTCTTAGCTGATGAACATAGTATAGATAAACTAAAAATATCTTATTAAAATTGTTCGTTTTAAGTTAGGTTAAAGACTAAAAAAAGTTGTTAGAAATATAATTTAAGATGTCTTTATGTAATCTTCGTCGTTTATTATCAGAATTGGCTTAAATAATCCCTTAACTCAATAGTAAACAATTAATAATCAAACCTTGTAGAGAAAACCAGAATTCCCTATGGTCTTAGCTGAGGAAATTCTGGTAATATTCTTGTTAAAGCAAGAAAAATTTGCATTGAAACTGATCTTTAGAGATCACCACCCCGAAACGCCAACACAGCGATGACGATAGGGCCAGCAATAACGATCAAGCCAACAAAAGTTAATTGAAAAATCGGTTCTAAATTAAGGGCTGCTAATAACTCCATTGTGTTCTCCTAAATTTACCCAATGAATAATATTTAAGGGCAAAAAGGCCAAAAAAACCATAGTGCTTGAATAAGCCTACCATAGAAGCAGGTTAAAATTAAAATAAAAGCATCAAGACTCAACAAACATTTATGTCGGATTTGTCAAACTCCATCGCTACCCATTATCATCAACGGACAAAGTACGATCCCAAAACTATTGCTAGTAAAAATAAAGGACTCGATTGGTCAAAACAACCTGTTCCTTTCAAAGCATATAAAATTGGCAAATCTTACGATTTGACTCCCTATTTGTCGGCAAAATTACCTGATGTTCCCCATGCCTTGCAATGGCGACGACTCTCTCGCTTGTTTGGTTGTAGTTATGGACTAACCGCTAAAATTCCTACCATGGGGACTCCTGTCTATTTAAGGGCTACCCCCTCAGCCGGTGGACTTTATCCGGCTGAGGTTTACTTAATTTCTCGAGGAACCCCTTTATTACCCTCCGGACTCTATAATTATCAGCCCCAAAGTCATAGCTTATTACATTTTTGGGATAGTGAGGTTTGGGAGAATTTACAACAAGCGTGTTTAAGTCATAAGGCCCTAGAAAATAATCAATTCGCCATAGTCACAACTGCTATCTTTTATCGATCTTCTTGGCGATATGAAGATAGGGCTTATCGGCGTATTTGTCTCGATACAGGGCATTTATTAGGTAATATTGAATTGGCCTGTGCCATGACCGATTATCGCCCTCATTTAATTGGTGGCTTTGTCGATCATCTTCTCAACGAAATGTTTTATTTTAATCCCGAAGAAGAAGGGGTCATTTCTGTTATTCCTCTGACAGATTTACTGGCAGAAAATAGTGAAACTGTCAAAACATTTAAGCCCACTGCTTTACCTTCTAACATAAAAATAGATTATCCTAAAGTGTCCGATGGAGATTTATTATATTATTTCCATCAAGCTACAGAAATTAAGGAATTAGAGGAAAATACACTGAAAGCAATAACCACAGAAAAAAACAATTTAGAAGATAAATATAATTTTCCTTTTTGCTTAAAAGTTTCAACAGAAACCGTAGCAGTTGATTGGGGAAATAATCTAGATTCTTTAGAAAAAACCATTTTGAAACGACGTTCCACGCGGTCTTATACAGGAGAATCGTTAACCTTAGATGAAGTAAAATCTTTGCTACATTTTACTTATCAACCTCAAGATTACTTAGCTCAAGGATTTGATAAAAAACCTGATTATTTTGATCTGAGTTTAATTGAAACGTTTGTGGCAGTTTCTGGGGTAGAAGGGTTAGAAGCCGGGTGTTATTATTATGCACCATTAGCACAAGAATTAAGACAAATTCGCTTTAAAAATTTTCGCCGTGAGTTACATTATCTGTGTTTAGGACAAGACTTAGGACGGGATGCCGGGGCGATTATTTTTCATACCGCCGATCTCAAAAAAGCAGTGGAAAAATACGGCGATCGCGTTTATCGTTATTTACATTTAGATGCTGGACATTTAGGCCAAAAATTAAATTTAGCAGCCATACATCTTAAATTAGGGGTGAGTGGAATTGGAGGATTTTTTGACGATCAAGTTAACGAAGTTTTGGGGATTCCTGAAGATGAAGCAGTTATTTATATCACCACTTTAGGAAGACCCAAATATCAATCGTTAGGCTAATCAGTGATGAGTTATTATGACTCATATTCATGATAAATTAATCATCGAATATGTTGAAAAAGTTAATAAAGCCTGTTAATGCCCCAATGGGACTAAATACAGTGGTTAACGTATCAGAAGCAACTGTTAATAAATTGCGATTGACAATAACCACATCATTATTCTTTAAAATAGGATTATCCCCTTCAGCAATTCCTTGGGCTAGATTGATATCAATATCCCGTTTAGTAACAGTCCCATCGGGGTTTAAACGCACTAACTCAACGGTAGCATCATTTGAGCGTCGTTGATCAAAACCGCCGGCCGCTAAAATCCCTTGATTTAAGGGGGTATTTGGGGGAACTTCGACAGTTCCTGGACTTCTCACCTCTCCTACAATATTGACGCGAATAAGTGCAGGAGAAAAACTAGCCGATGCTAATGGTTCGGCTTCATCTGGGGATATATCTTGCGCCGTAGGAACGATAATGGTATCCCCTTCTTGTAAGATCACATCTTCTTGAATGTCTCCTGTTTGTAGTAAATTCCAGAGATCAACCTCAATAATTTGTTGAGAACCATCTCGATTATAGCGACGGATTTCTACCTCACGCACATCTGCTAAGGGTTTAATACCACCGGCCAGTTGAACAGCAAGGGTAAGTCTTGGAGGTTGCCGACGAACGTTTCCTTCCGAACCAGCAGAGGATATATTTTCTGGAATAACACGATAAGATCCTGGACGAAAAACTTCCCCAACCACAGCAACATTAATTTCTTGGTTAGCTACAATGCCAAAGTTTGCGTCAGAAAGCAGTCGAGTTTCAGCGAGATCAATATCTTCTTGGGTCGGAATAATGATTTCGTCTCCATCTCTAAGGGTAATGTCTTGTCTGAGTTGGCCTTGTTTAACTAAATCCAACAAATTTAAGCTTAAAACCAAAGTTTCTCCTCTATACTGTCGTTGAATTGTCACATTTTCGAGATCCGCTACCGTTGTAACTCCACCTGCTTGTTGAATGAGTTGGGTGACGGTGGGAAATTTTTGCCCTCCTTCGACAGGAAGAAGATAGGAACCCGGACTATTGATTTCTCCTGCGATCGCTAATTTCAAAGGACGAGGAGATATTACACCAACAGTGACGGAGGGACGCTTAACATATAAGGTATATTGTTGGGTCAAAAATTCTGTTAATTGACTTAAGGTGAGTCCTTGGACTGAAAAATTTCCCAATAAGGGTAAGGAAACGGTTCCATCGACTAAAATTTGATATTCTCCACTAAATTCTTCTACGGGAAACACCGTTACTCTGATAATATCCCCTGCACCTAATGTATATTCTGTTTCTGTAGATAATCCGTAATCTTGATAGCTTTGACTGGGATAGGGTTCTAAAGGGGGTACGGGGTCTAAGACCGATGGTTGGCCAACCCCTGGCAGACATAACAGTGATGAGATTACAATTGATTTCAAACTCGCTAAAGAAAAAAACAGTCCTCGATACTGACGCAGTTTTCTAACCATAAGTTTATTTCTCAATTCACTCCCCAATGAATAGTATTGACTAGAAAATTAAGGCTTTCAAACCCTTCTCTTTAAGGCGTATTAACTCCGCCACCTTAGGTGCGCGTAGCGTCTTTTAGACTCCGAACCCGAAACTCCGGACTCCTGATGACTCGCCCCCAAAATTCTAACTTATTTATTTCTTGTTTGTGGCAATCAAAAGAGGGATTGGATTAGAGCTTTAGTTTTTTTAATAGTTTTTAATCTGTTTTTTTGCGTTCTAGATTGTTGTCAGTCTTATCCATCCTTAATAATTATATTTTAAACAGCCCTCCCACACTTAAGCTTTAGGTTGCAAATCTAGAAAACTTTGAAAAATAATGTATTAATACTCTGATAAATACTATAATCAAAATAGTAAAATACTGATAAAAAAGTACAAAATAAAATGGAAATAAATAACAATCAGTGGTTAGAAATTGGGACAATTGTTGGAGCGAGGGGACTTAAAGGAGAATTAAAAGTTTTATCAAGTACCGATTTTCCTGAAAGATTTGAAATCCCTGGAGAACGATGGTTACAATCGCCTAATCATCCCTCTCCTCAACCTATTAAATTAATTAGTGGTAAATCAGTCGCTGGTAAAAATCTTTATATTGTTCGCTTAGAAGGTATAGAAACTAGAAATCAAGCAGAAATATTGCGAGGCTACAAACTCTTGATAATAGATCAAGAATTGCCTGAATTAGAAGAAGAAGAATATCATGTTTCTCAGTTGATCGATTTAGAGGTTTATCATCACAAAACAGGCGAAAAAATCGGTATAGTTGTAGATTTATTTACCACAGGTCACGATTTGTTAGAAATAAAATTAATTAATAACTCTGAAAAAAAAGATAAGGAAAACAAAGATAAAACAGTCTTAATTCCTTTTGTTTACGAAATTGTGCCAGTGGTGGACATAGAACAAAATAGAATAGAAATCAATCCCCCAAAAGGACTATTAACCTTGGTGGATTAATCAGGAGAAAACATAATAAACAGTCTTAGCCAGAGATTAAGCTATAAAAAATTAAGAATAACTTTGCAATTGAACTACACAATGAAGGTTCATAACGAGTTATAATTCAGTTTTAAATCAATTGTAAATTTTATCGACTAACGTTAAGGAGGAAGCTATTCCTGAACAATTAAACCTAACCGTGAGTTTAAGGGGAACTCATGAAGTTAAAGGTAACTGTCAAATTTTCCGATTAACTGGCTTATTAGATGCCTTTTCTGAACCCGTATTTCGTAAAGTCGTTGGGCAATACATCGATGAAGGTCCCTATGATATTGTTCTCGTTCTTGCTCAAATCGATTTTATCGATAGTTCCGGACTCGGCGCATTAGTTCAGTTAGTCAAACAGGCGCAAAACCATGACGGAACATTACAAGTGGTCACTAACCCACGAGTGACTCAAACCGTTAAGCTGGTTCGTCTGGAAAAATTCTTATCCCTACAAACAAGTTTAGAAGATGCCCTAGCTAACTTGAAGAAAAAGAAAAAATAGTTAGAATGAATAAGTCTATCTTGACTCACATTAGTCCCTATTATCTAATTCTATGAGTCAGCATCGTCCTGGGGTGAATTTTCAGGTAATTATGGAGGCAAAAGACTATGAAACGATTAGTCAATTGTCCCCGGCCTTTTTAGCTTACATTGGTGATGCCGTTTATGAACTTTATGTGCGGACTAGCTATTTATTTCCTCCGCGCAAAGTTAGGGATTATCATAATCAAGTGGTTGCTCAAGTTAGGGCTGAAACCCAGGCAAAAGCCCTACAACGACTAACCCCCTATTTAACCACTGTTGAACAAGATATCGTTCGACGGGGGCGCAATGCAGCAACCGGGTGTCCTCGTCGTCTACAACCAGAAATTTATCAACAAGCAACCAGTTTAGAAACATTAATTGGTTACTTATATTTACAAGATACTCATCGCTTACACGAACTTCTCGAAACCGTTATTCTGTAAATTATAATTATGCCTAATAAACCTGTTCCTAGAGGCGATCGCCGTTTTCCTAGAAAAGGTAAGTTTTCAGGAAAAAAACCGATTATTTCCTCGCGATCACAAAGTAATACTTCTGCTGAACCCCAAGAAACTGACGATGACCTCATATATGGTCGTCATTCAGTTTTAGCAGCCTTAGAAGGCGATCGCCAGTTGAACCGTATCTGGATCACTAACCGACTACACTATGATCCTCGTTTTCATAACCTCATTCAAGGATCGAAAGCCAAAGGTGCAGTGATTGATGAAGTTTCTTTGCAAAGACTGTCTCAAATCACCAACGGGGCTAACCATCAAGGGGTTGCTGCCCAAGTCGCCCCCTATACTTATCATGAGTTAGATGAATTAATTACTCAAGCAAAGGCCAATAGTGATGCACCAGTGATAGTCATTGCGGATGGTATCGCCGATCCTCATAATTTAGGGGCAATTATTCGCACCGCCGAGGCCATGGGCTGTCAAGGATTAATTATACCGCAAAGACGGGCTGCTGGTGTCACCTCCACTGTCTCTAAAGTAGCTGCAGGTGCCTTAGAATCCTTTCCTGTGGCTAGGGTGGTTAACTTAAGTCGGGCTTTAGAAACCCTCAAAAAAGAAGGGTTTTGGATCTATGGGACTGTTGCTGAGGGAGGAAAACGGTTACATGACTTTAATTTTGAGGGTGCGATCGGTTTAGTTATTGGTTCAGAAGGGAGTGGGTTAAGTTTATTAACGCAACGCTGTTGTGATCAATTAGTTTCTATTCCTTTGGAGGGAAAAACCCCTAGTTTAAATGCGTCTGTTGCTGCTGCTATTAATCTTTATGAAATCTATCGTCAACGCTGGTCTGAAAAAGTTCATATTTAATGAACAGTTATCAATCGCGATCGCTGATTTCTATGGCCACAACTAGAGACTTTTCATAGTAGTTGATCGCTTTTTCATACTCTCCTAAAAATTGGTAAACAATCCTCAAATTGCCATAAGGATTAGTTTCAACCTATTTATCTTCTATTTCCAGATAAATTTTTAATGCTTGTTCCAATGACTATAAAACTTACATCTTGCACCTGACAAGACAAAGTTCCAAACCATGTTGATAAAACCAGGGATTAAGTAACTTTAACCTCCTGAGAAGAGAAATCGGATACTTTACGTCCATCCGTTAATTTCCTGCGATTCGGAATCCCTAAAATACCGTGATGATTAAACTTTTTACTACGGATTTTCTCAATAAATTGAATAGTCCCAAAAGCTGTATCTCCTAAGACATAAATTGAGATAAAACAAGATTTAAAATAAAAGAACGAATGGTACGTATAATTGAACGAGTGGGCCAATTATAATGATTCAAGAAGCGACTAATGGCAATGCACGGATTTGGTTTCACAATGATGAGGAACTGCATTTCCTTGTCCGTCCAGTAATAATCCTATAATCGATTCTAAGGTGAATTTTCCCGTTTTAAACATTTGGGAAAGGCAGGAAGTCAAGCACATATAGATGGTGTTAACGCTGTTATTAGACGCTCTAAAATTGACCAATTAACTTTGGCCATTGAAGCCCTTTATGAAAGTTTGCTAGATTTATATCCTGATGAAGAAAAACCCGGCCATAGGGTGGAGTAAAATAAAAAGTATGTTGGGTTTTTATTAGTTGTTAACTATTGTTCTCTTTCTGGTTTAGAGAACTAAAGATAATCGCCGTCAGATAAGGA
Source organism: Crocosphaera chwakensis CCY0110 (assembly GCF_000169335.1). Classification (GTDB taxonomy): domain Bacteria; phylum Cyanobacteriota; class Cyanobacteriia; order Cyanobacteriales; family Microcystaceae; genus Crocosphaera; species Crocosphaera chwakensis. The sequence goes on along the minus strand of NZ_AAXW01000003.1, from coordinate 128,438 downwards.
TTTTGGGCATCTCTTCTCATATCAACTTTTCTTGGTGCAAGATGTGAGTCTAAAAAAAGTTTGATAGTCTCAATTATTTCTTGAAGTAAAATAAATGACAAGTCAGTTGTTAAGCGAAGTTACCTTAAAAAGAGTTAAATAAAAGTAGATTTATTACTATCCTTGAAATATTATTTAAGATTATTAACATCTGTTGAAAATTTTCTTAATAACTACTCAAACTTAGTCGAATCCGATCAAGAATTACAAGCCATTCATAAAATTAAATGGAACGAGATTTTATCTCAACTAGCAACATAATTAAATAGATTCAATAAATTCTTTAGCTGTTGCTTATCTTCTGTTGTCAAGGGAATATTAATAGTTTTTATTTCTTCTGGGGTTCTCTTTTTAACCGATAAAATTTCAATACCCACTATTTGCTCGTTCTCGTCATAGTCACAAATAACACCTTCTCCTATGGTTTCAGAGTCAATAATTTTAGAATCTCTGAGACGGATATAAGCTGCATCCGCGTCGGGATCATAAGTAATCTTTTTCATAATTTTCCCTTCATAGAGCGATCAAAGTGAACAGTAATAACTTTTATAGGGTTTTCAGTTGGCTTATAGACAACTCGCAAAACACGATTACCAAACTCAGGGATACTACGTTCGTCAAGACGCTTTTTTGCGTGTTCTGTTAACTCGTACGAAGATTTCATAATCTTACCCCTTTATTATATTTATGAATGCTAAATTAAAGAAGAGATATTTCTGCATCTGTTTCAACTATGGCTCTCATTGTCCAAAAATACGGGGGAACCTCCGTCGGGTCCGTCGAACGAATTCAAACCGTTGCTCAACGCATTCAGAAAACGGTTCAACAGGGAAATACGGTGGTTGTGGTTGTGTCTGCAATGGGAAAAACCACCGATACCCTAGTCAGTTTAGCCCAAGAAATCACCCCTAACCCTTCCCGACGGGAAATGGATATGTTACTCTCCACAGGAGAACAAGTCACCATTGCCCTATTAACCATGGCCCTACAAGAAATAGGACAAGCAGCCATCTCCTTAACCGGGGCGCAAGTTGGTATTGTCACCGAAGCAGAATATAGTCGAGCCCGCATCCTCTCCATTAAACCCGATCGCATTAAACGCCATCTCGATAAAGCTGAAGTTGTCGTTGTAGCAGGATTTCAGGGTATTAGTTCGAGGGAAAATTTAGAAATTACTACCCTAGGTCGAGGAGGTTCCGATACCTCCGCAGTCGCCCTCGCAGCAGCCCTAAAAGCCAGCTTTTGCGAGATTTACACCGATGTTCCAGGGATTTTGACAACCGACCCCCGTATTGTTCCAGAAGCAAGGTTAATGGACGAAATTACCTGCGATGAGATGCTAGAATTAGCCAGTTTAGGGGCGAAAGTGTTGCACCCTAGGGCAGTGGAAATTGCTCGTAATTATGGGGTTCGGTTGGTGGTGCGTTCCAGTTGGAGTGAAGCCCCTGGAACTACCGTTATTTCTCCTATTCCCAAACCCAGATCCCTCGAAGGGTTAGAAATTGCAAAAGCAGTGGATGCAGTAGAATTTGACGGAGAACAGGCAAAAATTGCCTTGTTACGGGTTCCTGATCGCCCTGGTATTGCAGCCCGTTTATTCGGCGAAATTGCCCATCAACAGGTGGATGTGGACTTAATTATTCAATCGATCCACGAAGGAAATAGTAATGATATCGCCTTCACGGTGATCAAAAATGTCTTAACTAAAGCAGAAGCTGTTGCAGAAGCGATCGCACCCGCGTTACGCAGTACCCCTTCCAACGCCACAGAAGCAGAGGTAATGGTAGAAACCGGCGTGGCTAAAATTTCCATCGCTGGTGCCGGAATGATTGGCCGGCCAGGGATTGCAGCAAAAATGTTTAAAACTTTGGCTAAGGCAAATATCAACATTGAAATGATTTCTACTTCAGAAGTAAAAGTCAGTTGTGTGGTAGCCAAAGAAGACGGCGATCGCGCAATTAAAGCGTTATGTGAAGCGTTTGATGTAGAATTATCCCCTAACCCTGTTGCATCCCAAGCAGTAGCGGTGTCTCCTCCGGTGCGTGGTGTGGCGTTAGATCAAAAACAGGCTCAAATTGCCATTCGTCACGTGAAAGATAAACCAGGGATGGCGGCCAGTATTTTTGGGATTTTGGCTGACAATAATATTAGTGTCGATACTATTATTCAATCGCAACGGTGTCGTATTTTAGACGAAATGCCAACCCGTGACATTGCTTTTACAGTCTGTCAAGGAGACGCTAAAGCAGCGTGTCAGGTATTAAATAGTTTATCTGATGGCTTTGATGAGGTAATTGTGGACGAAGATATCGCTAAAGTTAGTATTGTTGGTGCCGGTATGGTGGGACAACCTGGAGTCGCGGCCAAGTTTTTTGGTGCGTTAGCTGCAGAAAACATCAATATTTACATGATTGCTACCTCTGAGATTAAAATTAGTTGTGTGGTTCCCAAAAAAGAAGGGGTTAAGGCATTAAAAGCGGTTCATCAGGCGTTTGAGTTAGCTGGTATTGAAACGGTAGAAGTTCCTGCTTAAAATCCTAAAATAGGGGGAGGAGTAGAAAAACGTTCAACTCTGAACTCCGAACTACGAACCCATTTTTCCACTTATTTCCACTTATAGGGAAAAAACTAAAATAGCTAAATCCCTGAATTGATGGGCTTTTTGGGACTGACATCACCCCTTGTCACCTCATAAGATGAGGATAACAAGAGCAAAGAGGTCATCAAAATGTTCACTAACACCAACAACACCCACTTTATCCGCAACTATGTTATCCTTGCTGCAACTGTCATGATTACTTCTGTGGGTTTAACAGATACTTTCTTATCTCCCACTCGTACAGGACAACAAGAACGCCTCGATAGCTACGGACAGGTAGCAAAAGCAGGTTTGGTTGCTTACTCCCAAAGAATTGGTCGTTAAGATGACCTCTCTTCGTCTATACTCTGATTATCTTCTGATAACTAATTTTTATTAAGACTTTGTAATTGCTGAAGCAACACATCAATTTCAGCTTGTAGATGTAAATATTTGACTTGTTGTACCACTGGATAAGCTTTTTTTACTTTCATCATCTGATTATCTTTATCTTTCACCCCGAATAATTGCTTATTGGAACGGTTAGAGGTAATTTCAGAAGGTTCGGACGATGAACGAGACAAAATTTGAGTTGTCATAAATTTATTAAGTATATTTACTTATCTTGTTTGTTCTGCGATGCACATTATAACCAATCCTTGCGATCGTGTATAGTCCATCACATTAAAATTTTGTCACTGGGGGGATCTTCTTACTGTTGTCTATGATACACAGTCATTAAATTTCCTTGAGCGTTATACACTTCGATAGACTTACCAGTTTGATTACTTATTTTTTGTAAGCGGTGTTCAAAAGTAGAAAGATGGTTTAATAGTTCGACTTGAATTTGTAAATTACCTTGTGCTTTTGCTTGTAAAGCTGTTATCCATACCTGCTCTAAATACTGAGATTCTAGTTTCATTTTTATTAATTCTTCTGTTATTTGATAATCACAGATTTTCTGTTTCATGGTACACATTGTATCTAATTCTGCATTAATAGTTTTTGATTGTGTTAGTTGCTTTAATTGATTGGTAGCTTGGTTTAGGGCTAAATTATAGCTTGAAATAAACGGTTGAATTTGATTTCCTTTGAAGGTATTTTGAGGAACTTTTTTAATATACACGACAGCCATATTCCAGTAGTTAACAGCTTGCGACCATTGATTATTTTCTTCAGCTTTTTTTGCTAAGTTAGCATAATTATTAGCTTTTTCATATAGTCTAACTGCAACTGTTTCTTGTTTTTTACGTCTTTGCACACTTGTTTGATTAGATAAATAGGTTTTTAAAAGAGAACGAGAAGATTGATAAATTCTTGTGTTGGGTTGTATTTCTTGTAACCGTTTTATCGCTGTAACCCACGTATTATAAACTAATTGCAAATCCGATAATTGATCGGCGGTATTTTCTCTTTTTTGGGCTAAAAGTGCTGCTTCCTCAGCTTGCTGTAAACTTTTGTAGGCTTGTTTTTCTAAATTTATTTGATCATTAATGTTATCAATGATTTGTAAATAGTTTTGATAATTTTTGTTTTCTATTTCGTCTAAAAAATTATTATTATTAATCATTTCGATTTTTTTTAGTTCTGTTTCCATTTCTTGTTTTGCTGTTTCTAATTGTTCCATAGATAAAGAAGAATTTTTATATAAAGATATTATTTTATTGATTTGATCTCTTGCAGAATTTAATGCCAAGATATTATTTAATTTTTGTTTGTATTTTTCTTTTAAATGAGAAGATTCTTGATAATAATCAGACCAAAAAGGAATAGAATTTAATAATTTAATGGCTGATTCCAAATTTATTCTAGCTATATTGAAGTCAGAATTAGAAGCATTATTGTTTAATAAACTATCAGTCTGGTTAGAGAGTTCTTGAGCTTGCTTAATTTCTGGACATCCATTAAAGATACAGGGACGAGTCAACCCATAGAAAATAGTTAACAATATTAAAGTTCCCAAACTTCCACTAATCACAAACCATGATAATTGATTTGACTTAAAATTGTGATTTAAAGAGTCGATAAATTTTTGATACCAATTAAATATTAAATCTCTATGCTGTTTGATAAAAATTCTTCTATCTTTATTGAATAATTCCCAAGCTAAAATTTCTAGTAAACTGGGTTGTTTGTTTGATTCTACAAAACAATATTCTCCATTGATGTAATAATAAATTTCAATAAAATAAGCATGAGATAAATTTTCTTGTTTTAAAATTTTGTATAAAAAAGCTTCAATTTTTTCTAAGTCTACACAATTAAGATGAGGACAATCAACTAAAATAAGTAAAACTTCTCCTAAAAAACAATTGATTGAAAACGGAACAGACAATAAAGCAGTGTTTTCTAATTGCTTTTTTAAGAGTATTTCTAACGTCGTTAATCTTGTCGTATTTGGGATAGTATTTTTACTTACCATCATTTCTCTATCATCAATTCTTTTATCTAACAAATGGGTTGGCTCACCTACTTCTACAAAACAATATTCTCCATTGATATAATAATAAATTTCAATAAAATAAGCATGAGATAAATTTTCTTGTTTTAAAATTTTGTATAAAAAAGTTTCAATTTTTTCTAAGTCTACACAATTAAGATGAGGACAATCAACTAAAATAAGTAAAACTTCTCCTAAAAAACAATTAATTGAAAACGGAACAGACAATAAAGCAGCGTTTTCTAATTGCTTTTTTAAGAGTATTTCTAACGTCGTTAATCTTGTCGTATTTGGGATAGTATTCATCTTTATCATCACTCCTCTGTTAGCAGTTGTCCCATATTGCCATATTTATTGCCATTATGAGTGAGGAACAAACAAGTTACAATTTGTTCTGAATAACTAGGAGTGACAAGGAGTAACCCAAAAATGCTTTATCTTCTTGATTTTCAGGTAGAGTATGGACCAGCTATGACACAAAAGGATCTTTTTTCTGTGTGGTCAACAGAAGCAGAAGCAGCCTTAAATGCCAAAAAAGCAGGTGTCGTAGTAGATTTATGGAAATGTGTAGGAGAAAGACGGGTTATTGCCATTGTTAACGTCGAATCTCCTGATATGCTCGATCAAATTCTCTTTACTTTACCCATTATGAAAGCGATGGGGCAATATGTTAACGTCAAAGTGACCTCATTGCGTCGTTACGAGGACTTTGCTAATGATGTTAATCAATGGTTGCAAGAGTAGAATTATTTGTTTTAACCTACTTACTTTCTCCCATGTTGCGATCTCCCTATTCCCCACTTTTACTAACTATCAACTAATTAGGCATTAATGCTTGAAGTCGTTGGGGTTCATCTCCTAACCATTGAGGGTTTTGAGCAGTGCTATCAAAGATAGAAGAGGTTTTAAAGGGTTCATACTGACCTGTTACGGCAGCCTTAGCGGTCTTTTTCAATATTTCGTCAACTTGCTGTTGATCCATCGGTTTAAACGTGCGAACCGCTTCAAACGCTTGTTCTAGGATCTCTAAACTGTCAATACCAGTAATCACGACAGACGTGGGTAAATTTAAGGCATAATGCAAACATTCAATCGGGGTTACTGTATTTGAGCGCAATAAAATTCCGTTAGCCATCGTTTTCATCGCTAAAATACCGATATTTCGTTCAACCAGTTTCGGCACTACCTGTTGAGCAAAACTACGATAATGAGCATCCATGACATTTAGAGGCATTTGAACCGAATCAAACTTAAAGCCATTTTCTTCTGCAACCTCTAACATTTTTAAATGAATTTGCGGATCTTTATGACCTGTAAAGCCAATATAGCGAATTTTACCCGCTTCTTGGGCTTCTAAAAAGGCAACTTGCGCTCCTTCGGGGTCAAATATGCGATAAGGATCTTCGTAACGAATAATTTCGTGATGTTGCGCGAGATCGATATAATCAACTTGAAGGCGTTTTAAGGATTCATCTATCTGTTTGGCCGCTTCTTTTTTAGAACGTCCATCTATTTTAGTCATTAAAAAAGCTTTGTCTCGATAACCTCCTTTAAGTGCCTTTCCCATCCGTTGCTCACTAATACCGCCATTATAATCCCAACTATTATCCATGAAGGTAATACCGCGATCGATGGCTGTCTGAATAATTTTTAAACTGAGTTCTTCGTCAACTTTATCTAATCCTATATGCCAACCCCCAAGTCCAATAACGGATACTTTTTCCCCTGTACTGCCTAATTCTCGATAAAGCATTTCTGAGTTTTGAGCATTCGCTGACATACTGTCCCCTATTTATTGGTAATTGGCATTTTCTTGACTAACATAAATTAATTTAACCCAATCGAACCATAAATAATATCTCTCTAAAGACTGACCTAATACCAAGCTTTAATACCAGTCAATTGGATTCCGATTTAATTATCCTAATCTTAACGACTTAAACAAAACTACCAGAGTCTTGTGGGATATTTCCAATGTATTTCACCGCGACTTAAGATAGAAAGCTTAATTTTGCAACTATTACGACAATACAGTCCTTCGTGATTTATGTACTCTACATCATAAGTTCTAGTATATTTCTTGGCGTAATTATTCCATCTATTTGAAACAACAATATTAGTTGCACCTCTCAATGAAAGATAATTAGTTATGCGTTGTTTATGTCTTTTATAGTGTAAATATTGACTCAAAAAACTAATAATGATTGAAAATAATAAAAATATAGCAATTTCATTCATTTATCAGCACCTATTTTTTACTTATTGAAACTTTTATTCATAAAGTCGAGACGTTTTATAATGATAAAATTTTCTATAATTATGTTCATTTATATAGAATAATTCTTTTTTTTATTAAGGTTTTTTATCCTATTAACTTTTATGATATTATTGTTTTTGAAGTTTATACTACCGAAAAAATACTTAAAATTGTTTTTATTAAAAAAAGAGTAGTCATTTTCATATAGTCAAATAACTCAGGTAAAATTCTTATAACTAATCTCATAATTAAATAGTTAAGGAATACTCAAATTTTGCATCTTTATTTGTAAAGAAAATATAAGATAATAGAGAATAACTTATAATAGATGTAATAAAATCAGAATGTATCTGAGCTAAATTATCTCAGTTGTTATTTTCATTCATTACAATGCAATATGAAATCCGATATAAACCAGCGTTTGCTGCTATCTTTGTCACCTTAGCCCCTGGTGAAAGTATAATAGCCGAAGCTGGAGCCATGGCCAGTATGGATGGTCGTTTATCCATGAAAACAAAACTATCTGGCGGGTTTTTTGCAGCCATATTACGAAAATTTTTGGGGGGTGAATCCCTGTTTGTTAATGTCTTCAAAAATCAAACCTCTCAACCCTTAACCCTCGTTTTAACCCAATCAATCATAGGGGATATTGAGTGCATAGATTTAAGAGGCAATGAAATATGTTTTCAACCCGGTGCTTACATTGCCAGTAGTCCTAAAATTAACTTAGGCGTACAGTGGGCTGGTTTTGCTAGTTGGTTTGCAGGGGAAGGGTTATTTAAGTTAAAAGTCAGTGGTCACGGGACAGTCTTTTTTGGAGCTTACGGTGGTATCAGTAAACAAACCATTAGCGGAGAGTTTATTGTCGATAATAGTCATTTAGTCGCCTATAGCCCCGAAATTAAAATGAGTATTGGCTTATCCGGTGGATTAATCAGTTCTGTGACCTCTGGAGAAGGATTAGTCAACCGTTTAAAAGGAAATGGCATCATTTATCTGCAATCTCGTAGTGTTAGCGGTTTAGTGGGATTTTTACGCCCGAAAGTTAAGTAACAACAATGGATATTCAATTAATACATCAACCCGACAGTGCGATCGCAAAAGTTATCTTAAATGCAGGGGAAGAAATTGTCGCTCAAGCTGGTGCAATGGTTGCTATGAGTGGGTTTATCAACACCAGTACCACCCTCAGACAAGGCAAAGGTGGGGGAATTATGGGAGGGTTTAAACGAATGTTAGGGGGAGAATCTCTCTTTTTAAGTGTGTTTCGTTCCCCCACTGCAGAGGGGGAGGTATTTCTCGCCCCTAGATTGATGGGTGATATCTTAGTTTATGAGATGCAAGGTCAAGAATTAGTAGTACAAGCAGCTTCTTATTTAGCGTCTGCGAACGATGTAGACCTCGATTTGGGATTTCAAGGGATGAAATCTTTGTTTTCTGGAGAATCAATTTTTTGGCTGAGTGTCACAGGATATGGACCCGTTATTTTAACGTCTTTTGGAGGTATTTATGAAATTGAAGTGGATGGGGATTATGTGGTAGATACGGGTCATATTGTCGCTTTTGAGAGAAGTTTGGATTTTCGCATTGATAAAGCTAATTCGAGTTGGTTAGGGGCATTTTTTGGCGGTGAAGGATTTATTTGTCGTTTTCATGGCAAGGGTAAAGTTTATTGTCAAACCCATAACCCCGGTAGTTTTGGGTCTATTGTTGGTTCTCAATTACCACCTAAATAAGTACCTGAATAAAAATAAACGTTACTGTCAAGGGAGCAGGGAGAGGGGTTACAGCTTGTTTACATTTTTTAAAACAGTTGATTATATTTATGTCTGACTACTTAGTTATTGTTTATTTTAGGTAAATTTTAGATGTCAAATATTGCATATCAAATCGAACATTCTCCTGCTTATGCTTCATTAATTCTTGATTTGCGTCCTCAGCAAACTGTCTTAGTTGAAGCTTCAGCGATGGCTGCGATGGATACCTCTATAAAAATGAAATCTAAAGTAAAAGGTGGATTAATGAAAGGGTTAGGCCGAATGTTAGGAGGTGAATCCCTTTTTATTAATGAATTTACCGCCGAAAATAATGCAGGAAGACTTTATATTTCTCCTGGGGTTCCTGGAGATATTCAATACTATTCTTTAGAAAGTCGTTGCGGTTTATTGGTTCAATCATCGGGGTTTGTTGCTTGTAGTGATACGGTAGAAATGGATACCCAGTTTCAAGGGTTTAAAGGGTTTTTTAGTGGAGAATCTTTATTCTTATTAAGAGCAACCGGACGGGGGGATTTTTGGTTTAGTTCCTATGGGGCTATTTTAGAAGTTCCTGTTACTAATAATTATGTAGTTGATACCAGTTATGTTGTCGCTTTTGAAGATACTTTAAACTACAATGTTGAAATGATTGGCGGTTTATCTTTTAGAAATTTAAAAACAGGAATTTTAGGAGGTGAAGGGTTAGTTTGTCGCTTTAGTGGTCAAGGTCGTCTCTGGATTCAAAGCCGTGCTATTTATCCTTTACTCAACTTTTTACGTCCCTTTCGACCGACAAAAAGTAATGATTAAAATCAATCAATTTTCATTATAAAAATCACTTTTGATTTCGTTATGAGCGATCGCAATCCTCCCCCGAATTTTCGTCAACTTTTTATAATATTAGGAATTTTTCTAATTATTATCATACTTATTATTCAGTTAATCTCATTTTTAGTTGATTGGGGAATCACTTATATTCCCGTTAGTTGGGAACAAAAACTAGGCTCGATTGTGGTTCCTATTTATGAAGAAAAATCAGAAGATTCGCCTCAACAACAAGTTTTAAATCAGCTTTTAGATCGTTTAGAATCACAAATTGATGATGAATCCATAGCCAAAAGAGATTATCGAGTTATTTATATACCAGAAGATACTGTCAATGCTTTTGCTATTCCTGGGGATGTGATTGGGGTGTTTCAAGGGTTAGTAGAAAAGGTAAACTCAGAGAATGAATTAATGATGATTTTAGGTCATGAATTAGGCCATTTTTCTCATCGAGATCATCTGCGAGGTTTAGGAAAAGCATTAATTATTCAAATAGCGATCGCAACTGTTGCAGGAGACAATACTCTCTTATCTAATAGTATTGGAACTATTACTGAAACTATCAGCAATAGTCACTATTCTCGTTCCCAAGAATATCAAGCGGATGAATATGGTTTAATGTTATTAAATAAAACCTATGGTCATGTAGTAGGTGCAACAGATTTTTTTAAGCATCTTGATCAGAAAAAAGCATTAAATTGGGATTTTTTCTCTACTCATCCCGCTTCAAAAAAACGGGTCAAAAGACTCAATCAATTAATTGAGCAACAACAATATAAAATCGGATCTTACTCTAAGTTAGACCCTCGTTTAGTTAATAATTAATTCTGACTACTGTCTCCTAATACTAGATCCGTTTTAGATAGTATAGTATTAAGTCTTGAAGCAGGGAGCAGGGAGAAAAAATGTTACTCTACTAAAATAAGCGGATTTGGTATAACTCCTGACTCCTGACTCCTGACTCCTGACTCCAAAGAAACGATAAAATAGAATTTAAAGATAACAATTATTCCATAATGCAGTTTCGTCTGTTTATAGTTCTTATCCTATTAATGGGAATGTTCCTTAGTAGCTGTCGTCATCCCCTGTTAACGACCCCAGAAATACCCACCGGCGGACTCAATACGAAATCCCCCGAAGAATACCCAACCTATAGCGGAGACGGTCGTTATTTAGCCTTTGCTTCAGAACGTCAAGGTCATCGAGATATTTATCTGTTTGATTTAGAACAGAAGCGTCTTGTTTCTTTGCCTAATCTTAATCGTAGAGATTCTAGTCAAGACCAACCTGCTTTAAGCTTTGATGGACGTTATTTGGTCTATGTTTCCACTGAACGAGGTAAACCGGATATTATGGTCTATGATCGCAACAAACAACGCTCTACGTTACTTTCAGCTAATGTTCGGGGTTCGGTTCGACAACCCACCATTACCGGAGATGGGTCACAAGTCGCTTTTCAAACCACTCAACTCGGAGAATGGAATATTGCGATCGTTAATCATCAAGTCTCAGGGAACTAACATAAATCCCCCCACACCCTACACCCTATCTTCCCTAATACGTTATGACGCAGATGCAAAATGGGAGTCAAAAACCGATTATTATTGCTCATCGAGGTGCGAGTGGTTATCGTCCTGAGCATACCTTAGAAGCTTATCAATTAGCTATTGAAATGGGAGCTAATTTTATCGAACCGGACTTAGTTTCGACTAAAGACGGGGTATTAATTGCTCGCCATGAAGTTAATATTACGGATACGACTAATATAAGCGATCGCCCTGAATTTTTTTCTCGTTATACAACAAAAATCATTGATGGAAAAAAAGAAACGGGTTGGTTTGCCGATGATTTTACTTTAGCCGAAATTAAAACATTACGGGCAGTTCAAAGTCTTAAGTTTCGAGATCAATCTTTTGATGGTTTATTTGAGATTCCTACGTTTCAAGAAATCATTGATTTAGTTCAACAAGTTGAAACTGATACTGGAAAAAAAGTTGGTATTTATCCCGAAACCAAACATCCGACTTATCATGATTCTGTCGGTTTATCATTAGAAGAACCCTTAGTCAAACTATTAAAAGATAATCAATTTTGCGATCGCGATCGCCTTTTTATTCAGTCCTTTGAAGTAAGTAACTTACAAAAACTCCGCAGTCTCATTGATGTTCCCTTAGTTCAATTATTGAATGCAGGGAGTATTGAAAGAGATGGCACGTTGATCGAAACCCAACCCTATGATTTTGTGGTTAATGGTGATTCTCGCACCTATGGAGAGTTGCGAACCCCAACAGGATTAGCTGACATTGCTATTTATGCTAATGCGATCGGCCCTTGGAAGCGGATGATTGTTTCAGTTGACGAAACTAATAAAATTTTACTTCCCCCTACCTCACTCATTGATGATGCTCATGATGTGGGTTTGTTAGTTCATCCGTTTACCTTTCGCAATGAAAATGCTTACTTAGCGACCAATTATAATGGCGATCCTCAATTAGAATATCAACAATTTTTTAACTTAGGGGTTGATGGTGTCTTTAGTGATTTTCCTGATATAGCTGTTAAAACTCTCAATCAATGAAAAATTTTCATTGATTGAGGGTATGATTAAAGTTTTCGCTGTTAGGTTTTACTTAAAACCAACAGCAGCTTGCCAAACGAAGGCTAAAGCCAAGAAAAACAGAGGAATAACTGGTAATACGTCTACCAGAGGATCGAAAATTTGATAAGCTTCGGGTAATTTTGCTAAAAGGAATACTGTTTCCATATGGTTATCTACCTTCCCAACTCTTTTATATTATGGATCACAAAATATCCTATCATAAACACGGTGATTACTCATCTTCTTGTTTGGGAAGGGGTTCAAACACAGGACAATAACCTTCTGGGGTTACTTTAAAACCATAAAGAGGAGATTGAGAATTCCAACACCGTTGACCCCGATAATGACAACAAGTTAAACAACAATCTAAATCATTGATCACTTTATCAGTATTGTTTTGGTTGAGGAGTTCCCTTTGAGGAATCCCTCGAAATACCAACTCGTCTCCTTGCCAACGGGCTTCAACCAGTCCCGTATCAGCAAAATAACGCCAGTGAGGATCATCAATAATGCTGTGAGGTAACGTAATGGTAATATTTCTGTCTAGATCATTTAATTCTCCCTCATAAACCCCAGGAGAGGGGGCTGCCGGTTGAATAAACTTATCTCCTATGGGTAGTTCCACTAATTTTCCCGTTGAAGGAAGATGAAGTTGATAACGGTTTTGTAACTCTTCTAAACTGGTTAAATCCGTTAAGTTGATGGGAGAACCATGAACAAAAATAATATGTTGGGGTCGTAAATTATGGATTAACTGAGTGGTGTTACGACCATCACTATGTTCAGCCAAAACATAAGACTCCGTATGAACGGACACCTTTTCCATGAACTTAACAATGTCGGGTGATTCTAGGGTTTGTCCTTCATGGGGTGCAGCCGGGAATAACATTACCCACAACCCGGATAGAAGGTACCCTTCATCGTAAAGGGTAGTGATATTATCGGTTAAGACAACGCAAGGGGTTTGTCCAATTTTTCCCCGTTGTTGAGGGGTTAAGCGACGTAAACGGGGACAAATTCGCTCATCCCAAAAGAGCGGTTGATGTTTGGCAAAATTTTGTACTGATATAGGAAATTCTGGCAGTAAATCTAAATAGCGATCGCAGGCGTTGGCTACTTGCCCATCAACCCAGATATCTAAGTCTCGTCCCGTAAACTGATGATGAGAACGCAGCAATTTCAAAATTTCTTGTCCTAACCCCAAGGTTGGCACGGGTAACACCACACTATAACCGTGGGTTAAACACTCATGAATGCGCTGCATCAACTCCTTTTCTTGTTGACGACGATGGGGATGGCGCATGGTGCCATAAGTTCCTTCAATGATTAAAATATCAGGGGATAAGCCTCTTAATGCCTCAATGGAGAGTCCTTCGACCAATTGAAGATTGGATAAGGAAAAGTCTCCTGTGTACAGTAATTTATAGGCACGTTCGACGGTACGATAGGTTAATGAGATAGAGGCGGCCCCTGGTAAATGGCCAGCCCTAAATAACTGCACTGTCAAATCATCAAACAACTCAAAGGGTTTTTCCCAAAATAGTCCCTGACAAAAGTTAGCGGTTTTGGGAGAATTTTTTTCAGGCCAATTTAAAGGTAGTAGTTGTTTGGTAACGTGACTGGCATAAATGGGGATAGTCGGAAAGGCTTCATGAAGTGCTTTTAATCCTCTGGCATGATCACTATGGGCGTGACTACAGAAGACTGCGTCTACTGGCGGTTGGTTTTGATTGATTAGGGGTGTGAGGTCCCTTAAACCGCAATCAAGCAAGATGCGATGGGGGCCTAATTGTAGCTCTAGACAGATCCCTTCATGATCATGACCAACTCCATAGGGTAAACAGACGAAACGGGTTGGACGATGCTCAGCTTTAGGAGGACGTTGACTCATAGACACTTGTTTTCAGCTCTTGAGAGAGCTTAATTAGTATCAAGGATAACAAAGTTTTTTAATTGTATCGAATCTCTAGTATAAAGTTAATTATTTCAGTGATCCGTGATTAATTATCGTTGAGTGATCACTGATAATCTTCCCCTTCGATTAACCGTAAATTCATTGCATCGGCGGTTCCTGGTAACCCTTCTGCTAGGGCTAAAATTTCTAAGGCACTGGCTAATTTTTTCAGCGCAGCAGGAGAATATTCGATGAGATGGGACGGTTTTAAGAAGGTTTCCACTCGCACAGAAGAAGCATAACGAATTAATCCGGAGGGGGGCAAAATTACGCCTCCAGTCCCTAAATAGTCCCCAACGGCTTTGGGAGTATTATGTCCAACGAAAAGACTACCGACGGCACGAATTTTTTCTACTATGTTCCAGGGGTCAGCTAGGGCTAACATCACGTAATGAGGAGCAAATTGATTGGTGATGTTGATGGCTTGTTCAAGGGAGTCTAATACGATAATTAAGCTATAGTGGGCGATCGCTTTTTCGGATAAAATGCCGTGGGCGTTATCTTGTAATTTTTCTTGTACCTTGGTTTGAATTTTTTGGGCTAAACTTAAATCCGTTGTCAGAACAATCACGGCACTACTGGGATCTTGTTCAACTTGTGCTAATAAGTCGGCAGCAATGTGGCTTTCTTTAGCGGTTGCGTCGGCAATAATGAACAATTCTGAGGCATCGACAGGGGTATCAATGGTAACAGTCCCGTGAACCATGCGTTTAGCTAAGATAACATCTAATCCACCGGTTCCTGTGATCACTTCTACTTGAGGAATGGTTTCAGTTCCATAGGCTAAAGCAGCAATGGCTTTTGCTCCTCCCATGCGATAAATTTGATTCACTCCACTGACTTGAGCGGACACTAGAATATCTGGGGGTACTTTGCCAGTTTCATCGGGGGGAGTGACGAGGATAATTTCGGGGACTTTGGCAATTTTTGCCGGTAGGGTTTGCATTAATACCCGACTCATGGGAGAACCTTGTTCCCAGGCCACATAAATGCCGGCTCGCTTGACGGGGGTGTACCGTTTGCCTACGACTACATCGTCGTCTTCAAATTTTACCCAAGGTTTGGGGAGTTGTTGTTTATAGAAGCTTTCTAGTTTTTGACTGACGGTTTGAATGGCATCGAGTAATTCTTTGGGAATCTTTTGATAGGCTGCGTCTAAGTCGGAACCGCTTACTTTGAGATGGGTGGGGGTAGTGAGAAGGTCAAAGGGTTCAAAGAGTCCTTGGTCGCCTTGGTGCTTAATTCTTTCGAGAATTTCTGCCACAGCAACCTCTTTTGCTTGAATCTCGTCTCGATAAGGGCGATCGCGGATTCTTTGCAATTCTGTGTCTATCTCAGCTGACTGGGTGATGATTCGCAGCATGGAGTTGTATCACTTTGCTATAGTCGCTAAGCCAGAATTTACAGTCTTTCTCCACTTAAATTTAAGAAAGAAACTTGCTTCTAACCTTTGATAGGACTGTTGTTAATCCTTTCCTTATCTAGCTTACCTTGTATTTTTGAAATTGTAGTCATCTTGAGAACTTTCTCCTACACTTCTCCTTCGGATTCTTGATAAGCTGCTCCTAAATAGAGTTGTCCTACTTTGGGATCGTTGAGTAATTCTTCTCCTGATCCTTCAAAGCGATCGCGACCATTTTCTAGGACATATCCGCGATCAGCCATCATTAGAGCTTTTTTGGCGTTTTGTTCGACTAAGACGATGGCTTTTCCTGTTTGATTAATGGCTTTGATTTGTTCAAAGACGCTATTGACCAAGATAGGAGACAAGGCGGCCGAGGGTTCGTCTAATAATAAAACGTCGGGGTCTAACATTAATGCCCGTCCCATGGCTAACATTTGTCTTTCTCCTCCGGATAGGGTTCCTGCTTTTTGGCGACGACGTTCGGCTAGTCGGGGAAACATGGTGTATATTTTATCTTTTTGTTTTTTTAAGGAGCCATGACTGATAAACGCTCCCATTTCTAAGTTTTCTTCTATACTTAGGGTGGCAAAAACATTAGAAATTTGAGGAACATAACACATTCCCAATTTTACAATTTGATCTGATTTTAATCCTGTGATATTTTTTCCTTTAAAAGTGATTTGACCTTGATTGGTTTTGAGCAGTCCGAAAATTGTTTTTACTAATGTGGATTTTCCGGCACCATTGGGGCCGATTACCGTTACTAATTCCCCTAAAGAAATACGAAAGTTGATGCCTTGTAAAATGTTTAAATCTTTTACATATCCGGCATAAACATCCTTAACTTCTAAGATATTTTCCATTGTTTCAATCGTTTTTAGACCAATTCACTTATTACCAAATAACTGTTATTCTCTTAGGATGGCGTTTTTTGTAGGTCAGGTCTTTCTTCTGGTAAAATGGCGCCTTCAACCGGACAAACTTGTAAGCAAATTCCACAATCAATACAGGTGGCAAAATCGATCCAGTACCAGTCTGTACCCTTGACATTTTTTCCTGGTCCTTCGTGAATACAAGCGACGGGACAAGCGTCTACGCAATCGGCAATCCCTTCACAGGTTTTGGTTACAATGGTGTGTGGCAAAGTTGTTCTCCTTATTCAGGTTAAGTCGTTTCTTATTGTAAAGTATATCGGTTATAATGACACTTTGACAACCCTTATTTAGAGCTATATTTTTACTCAATAGCTATTGATAAAGTTAGAAATAAAGTCTTACTTTTCTATATTTCAAAAAAATTATATAAATAATGATCGTTACTGAGCATTTTCTGAATTTTTTCAGTTTCAATATTTTCTAAAGGCTTACAATTTAGGAACAATTTTAAGAAATCACAGTCAACACATTTATTGAATTTGTACTTTTGTTTTATTTTAAAATTCTTTTATTTAAAATGTTTATAACTGACCAAGACAAAAATTTTAATAATCTTATTAATATATTAATTAGTACATTAATTGTTTTCTCTGTCACTTTATATTTTTATTTTTTCAAATTTGATGGGAACATTACAGGTTTTTTTCGCATTGGTTCAATTTTACCTCTTTCTCCTTTTTTAAATGCTGAAACGACTTTCATTTATCAAGGAGAAATTGGTTATGATGGTCAACAATTTTTAAGTTTAGCTCTTGATCCTTTTTTACAAAATTCTGAAACCATTAATAGTTTAGATCATCCAATCTATCGTTATCGTCGTATTTTTTACCCTTTCGTTAGTTATCTTTTAGCTTTGGGAAATAAAACTTTAATTCCTTACATCATGGTAGCAATAAATGCTTTTTCTATTATCATTATTGTTGCTATTACAGATTTATATTTTAAATCTGATAACGTTTCAAAATTTCAATCTCTTTTTACCCTATGTATTCCTGGGGTCTGGATGGTGTTATCTTTAGGCACTGCTGATTTATTTAGTAGTGTTTTTTTAATTGCTTCTTTTTA
The DNA here is from genome assembly GCF_000169335.1 of Crocosphaera chwakensis CCY0110. Classification (GTDB taxonomy): domain Bacteria; phylum Cyanobacteriota; class Cyanobacteriia; order Cyanobacteriales; family Microcystaceae; genus Crocosphaera; species Crocosphaera chwakensis. Next base: position 110,584 of record NZ_AAXW01000003.1, on the reverse strand, counting down.
TTGTTATCGTTACGAAAAATATAAATTAACGGCTTTATTTATTAGTCTCGGTTGTTTAACCAGAGAAACTTTATTAATTGTTTGGTTTGCTTTATTTTTAACCAGTTTAATACAAAAAAGATTCAAGCAGATTCAGTATTTATTATATGGATTAATACCACCCATTTTATGGACTGTGTATATTAGTTTCTTAGACTTACCTGGGAAAGTAAGGGTTAAAGATAATTTTGGGTTTCCTTTTCTGGGAATCATTAATAAACTAATTAGTATTGTAACAGGAGAATTAAACGGAAGTAACTTATTTGAGGCTTATATGTTCTTCATTTTGCTGTTTAGTTTTGTCGCAATTTTTATCTTATATATAAAACATCGTCAACCTAATTTATTAATGCAAACAGGCAATACTTTTTATAGTGTAATGTTTGCTTTTAGTAGTATGACGATTTTAGGGTACTATTTAGATTATTCACGAGTCTTTATGGATGTTTATTTCTTATTATTACTGAGTGTCAATTTAACTAAAATACCTTATAAGACTATCTTGTTTTCAGTTTCGGGTATAGGAAGCTTAGCTTTCTTGATTTTACATTCTTAAATTATAGAAAATAGTGATAATAAGTAAGATAAAACTAAATCCTTGCTTTTGTCAGCATTCATGGTAAGATGCAAAGGCAAAAAATAAATTTTTATTGTAAATTATGTCTTGGCAACGTCCTGATGGCCGTCAACCGAACCAACTACGTCCTGTTAATTTTGAACTTAATTTTACTCGCTTTTCTGCCGGTTCTGTTGTAATTGAATGCGGTGAAACAAAAGTGCTTTGCACTGCGAGTATTGAAGATAGAGTTCCTCGTTTTCTCTTAGGAAGTGGTCAAGGATGGTTAACCGCAGAATATAGAATGCTACCTAGTGCAACACAGGAACGTCAACGAAGAGAACTTTTAAAACTATCAGGAAGAACTCAAGAAATACAACGATTAATCGGGAGAAGTTTACGATCTTGTATTGATTTACAACAGTTAGGAGAAAGAAGTATTACCATTGATTGTGATGTCTTGCAAGCTGATGCTGGAACCCGTACTGCTTCTATTACAGGAGGCTATGTGGCCTTAGGTTTAGCGGTCAATAAGTTGATCAAACAAGGGGAATTAATTCAGTCTCCTTTACGCTTTCCTGTGGCAGCAATATCAGTGGGGTTAATTGAAGGAGAGGCATTTCTCGACTTGAATTATCCTGAAGATTCTAAAGCAGATATTGATTTTAATGTGGTTATGACAGAAAATTTAGACCTCATTGAAGTACAAGGAACAGCCGAAGAAAATAGTTTTACTCGTTCTCAACTTAATGATATCTTAGATTTAGCAGAAATTGGCATCAAAGAGTTAGTTTCTTTGCAAAATAAAGTGTTAAATGAGGTGTAACCGTAGAGGCTTAATAATATTAAGCCCTAACAGAAGTAGTTTACTGTATCGTTTTATAACTGTGTAATTATACATATTGCGATCGCACTTATAAATCGCGGTTATTAAAAGTCTCACAAATACGATCACTTCGTTAGAGTTTACATAACCTTATTTTTGTCAAGAGCAGCACTTTACAAAGTTTACATAGGTTAGTACAGATGCTCAACACCGAGGTACAAAAAAGAAAAAAACTGTCTAAAATGTCATCATTTTTTTAACGACGTAACGAAGTATTAGGATTAATTGAGGTTAAATCGTTAAGTTGACATACGTACTGTAGAGTTTCATCGTTACAAATATACCCCAAAGCCAGTAAATTGGTCAACTATTGAGAAAGATTCTTACACATTGCGAACTATAAAGTTAGCTAAAATTTTTAATGATTAATCAGACTCGGCTTTAAATATTAACGATGCTTATTAAAATAACAAAAATAATATAACCGTAGGGTTGGTTAGACAGCGATCGGTTATATTGTGGTTAGAATTTCAAAATACGTAGTAACTTACCATTTTAGTTGGGTTTCATGTCTCAACCCAACCTACATTTTATGACTACGGACTTTTTTATATTTCATTACACTTACCTCCTTAGAAGCAAATTCACTGTTCACTGTTCCCTGTTCCCTTATCCTCAATAACTGATAACTGAACAATGAAAGCATCTGAACTAATTAACCTCTATAACGAAGGAAAACGGGACTTCTCAGGTGAATGTCTCCGGGGTCAAAACTTTGCAGGAAAGGAGTTATCAGGGGCAAATTTTAGCGGTTGCGATATCCGAGGGACAAACTTTACTGGTGCAACCCTCATAGAAACTGATTTTAGCCAAGCAACGGCAGGGTTACAGAAACGGTGGATGATGGGCTTATTATTGGCTGCGTTACTGCTTATTGCCCTGTCTAGCGTTTGCTCTGCTTTTGTTGGTTATTTAGTTGCTTTGATATTTGATAGCTCCAATGTCGAAAATCAAGTCATCGGATGGTTTAGTTTAGGGGTACTGTTAATTTTTTGTATTATTAGTTACTGGAAAGGACTTGGGGGGGGGCTAGGAGTCGGAGCCGGAGCCGTAGCCGTAGCCGTAGCCGTAGCCGTAGCCGTAGCCGTAGCCGTAGCCGTAGCCGTAGCCGGAGCCGGAGCCGTAGCCGGAGCCGTAGCCGTAGCCGTAGCCGTAGCCGGAGCCGTAGCCGTAGCCGTAGCCGTAGCCGTAGCCGTAGCCGTAGCCGTAGCCGTAGCCGGAGCCGTAGCCGTAGCCGTAGCCGGAGCCGTAGCCGTAGCCGTAGCCGGAGCCGTAGCCGTAGCCGGAGCCGTAGCCGTAGCCGGAGCCGTAGCCGGAGCCGTAGCCGGAGCCGGAGCCGTAGCCGGAGCCGGAGCCGGAGCCGGAGCCGGAGCCGGAGCCGGAGCCGTAGCGTTAGCCCTATTTGCCTCTTTTATCGCCTATCGTGCCATGAAAGGAGATCCTAGAGAGGCTTGGATAAAAAATTTTGCTGTTGCTTTTGCTGCTACGGGTGGCACTACTTTTAAAAATGCTAATCTAACTGATGCTAACTTCAGCCAAGCAAGGTTAAAAAGTACAGATTTTCGAGAGGCTATTTTAATCCGTACTTCCTTCAAAAATGCCCAAAAATTGGATCGTATTCGTCCAGGAAATACCATCCTTTCTCAAACCCATGTCAGAGAGTTATTAATGACGGGTTATGGTTACAAAAAATCTTATATCAATGCCAACTTACAAGGGGCAAACTTAGACGGAGCAAACTTAAATAAAGCCAACCTGAAACAGTGTAATCTTAATGATGCTAGTTTGCGAGCCACGAACTTAGAATGGACAAATTTAACGCAAGTTTCTGCTATTAATACTAACTTTACTCACTGTAATTTAACGGGTGCTTGTATTGAAGCTTGGAACATCGATCAAACTACTATTTTAGATAACGTTGATTGTCAATATTTATTTTTATTAGAAAAGCCAGGAATTAATGGAACTAGGGAACGCCGTCCCCATGATCCTAATAAAATGTTTCAACCTGGAGATTTTGAAAAACTGTATCGAGAAATTATTAATACAGTGCAATTATTCTTGAAAAATGGCATTAACCCCGAAGCGTTTAAACAGGCGTTTGATAAAATTGTCGAAGAAAATCCGAATATTAGTTATGATAATATTCAAGGTATTGAGAAAAAAGGTAATGATGTTTTAGTTACTGTAGAAGTTCCTAAAGATGCAAATAAAGCTGACATACAAAATACTTTTGATGAAGTTTATGAACTGAGATTGAAAGAAGCAACTGCTACAAAACTATTAGAAGCAGAAAAAGAACACAAAAAAGATATAATTAAGTTAGTAGAAGCCTTAAAGCCTTCTCCAACCCATATTATTAATGAAAACAAAGTCATGACTAACAGTTCAGATAATAGCAAAAACATCCAAATGAGAGATATTAATGCGACTAACTCCGTTGTTAATTTAGGAGAAATTAAAGGAAAAGTTAGCAATAATATTCAACAAATACCCGATAATACAGAAGATGGAAAAACTAGCATAAAAGAGCTATTAAGTCAATTAAAAATAGCAATAGAAACAGAAGAAAATCTCGACAATGAAACAAAAGCCGACGCATTAGACAGTGTGAATAATATTACTGAAGCTGCTAAAAATCCCCAAGATAGTAACTTGAAAAAGTTAGCAAAACTGTCGAAAAATGCCATTTTAGGGATTGTTTCTACCTTACCCACCGCCACAACCTTAGTGACAGAATGCAATAAATTATTACCAGCAATTAGTCAATTGTTAGGACTTTAAGTCAGTTACCAGTTATTTGGACTAAGCTATGTCAAAGTATTAATTATTGCTCACTGTTTACTGTTCATTGTTCCCTAAACTATGATTAATAATTACTCTTCTTTTGTTCATAAAAACTTACAACTTTCACAAACAGATATATCCCAAATTTGTCAGCAATGGAAAATCAAAAAAATGTCTTTATTTGGGTCAATATTAAGAGAAGATTTTAATAGCAATAGTGACATTGATATTTTAGTTCAATTTACTGCTGATGCTAGACAAGGATTACTGACTTTAGTAAAATTAAAACATCAATTAGAAGAAATTACCCACAGATCAATAGATATTGTTGTACAAGAGTCAGTAGAAAATAGCGATAATTGGATTCGTAAAAATGAAATTTTAAATACAGCACAAGTAATTTATGAACAGAGATAAAACTTCATTACTCGATATTATTCAAGCTGCCAGAAAAGTTTTAAAGTTTTCTCAAGAAATTGATCAAGAGACTTTAGCTAAAAATGAAAAAAAACAATCAGCTATTCTTTATCAAATCATTATTATTGGTGAAGCGGTTAAACGTTTATCAGGGGATTTTAGAGAAACATAGTCTTATATTCCTTGGCGAGATATTGCTGGAATGTGAGATATTTTAACCCATCAATATGATCGAGTTAACTTTAACACTTTATGGGATGTGATTAGATATGACATCCCCGAATTACTTGAATTAGTTGAACCTCTAATGAATGATAAAAGTGATCATTTCTAGATTTAATACTATTCACTTTGTTCTTGGTTATCTGGCATATTTTCTAACATACTCTGAATTAAATCATATTGAGTAAAATATTTATTACCTTGCCAATGTTCCCAAGCTTCAATATGTTTCATTCTTAAAGCCATTTCTAAAATAGATAAACCTTCTTCATGAATAGTAACAGCAATTTCTTCAACTTCAGGTAACGGTTGTTTCGATTTTTCTTCCATGTAAGCGGTAACTGCTTTATCTTTTTCTTCCTCAGTTTCATGTTGACTAATAATCGTATTGATTTCTTCTTCTAAAGCTTCGGGACTGTGCATAATAATATCCTCCCGATCAAAAAATTCACCAAAAGAATTAGGCGGTTGAGGAGTTTCTTCAGGAGGACAACCAAATAATTTATTAACAATGGCTAAACGAACTGGTTCTGCTGCACGCCAATTTAGTCTAGTATTAAAGAATTTTATCCCTTCTACTACTCTTTGAAACGATCGCACTTCTAACATCATCAAATCATCATCAATAAATTGAAAATAACCTAAAGGAACGGGGCGATTTTCTTTCGGAATTTTATTATAAGATTGTTGAAAACGGATTTTTTTTGCTTCCTCGTGATATAACCAATACCAGCGATCGCTCTTTTCATAATATTGCATACATTTTAGCTTCTCAAACACCCCTAACACCGTCTTTTTATTAGTCACATGATAATAAAGTCTAGCTGGTTGATAGGGTTCCCCTGTAATATTTGTAATGAGATTTAACTGGGTTTCTGTTGCTGCCATATTGACTAACTGTAATTAGATTTAAACCGATTATTTCTATGCTAATTCAAAGTTATGGTTCCTATCTTAAAAAAAGCTAAAATACGCATTTCTTAAGGTTATCTTTGTTAATCAAGTTTGATTCTAAAGAAAAACAAAAGATCCTTAAATCTGTTATAAAAAAACCAATCATTTTCAAAAGTTGGCCTTACCGTAATTAGATAGGTAATCGTCTAACCCATCAACCATTGTGAAGATTCCAAGTAACATTATCACCTTACTCGTTGGTATCGTTATTACATTAGCGAGTCTCTGGTATGGTCAAAACCATGGCCTAATGCCAGTAGCTGCCTCTGAAGATGCCAAACAGGTAGACAATATATTCAACTTTATGATGACCATTGCAACGGGACTGTTTCTCTTGATAGAAGGAGTCTTAGTTTATACGGTCATTCGATTTCGTCGTCGCAAAGGAGACACCACCGACGGGCCTCCCATTGAGGGAAATGTACCCTTAGAGATTCTCTGGACTGCCATTCCAACCATTATCGTCTTCATTCTTGCCCTTTATAGCTTTGAAGCCTATAACAATATGGGAGGACTCGATCCAGTCATTTCTAGAGATCATTCTCCCCAACAAATCGCTATGGGTGGCCATCAGCATCAAATGGCTTTAGGCATTGGTAATGCTTCAACAGACACTAACCCTGCGGTAATGGTAGATGTTAAAGCCATTCAATACGCCTGGATTTTCACCTATCCTGAAACGGGAATTGTTTCGGGTGAACTTCATGTACCCATTGATCGCCCTGTGCAACTAAACATCAATGCAGGGGATGTCCTTCATGCCTTTTGGGTTCCCCAACTGCGCTTAAAACAAGATGCGATTCCAGGCCGAGAAGCAACCTTAGCCTTTACCGCTAACCGTGAAGGAGATTATCCTATCATCTGCGCCGAACTTTGTGGTGCCTATCATGGCGGTATGAAATCAGTGCTTCATGTCGATAGTGCAGAAGCTTACGCCCAATGGGAAGAAACCAATAAACCCGTACAAGAAGCTCAAATGGGAGAAACGGCGATCGTTGATCCCAAAAATATGAGCGATCAAGAATTTCTCAGCCGTTATGCCGAAGATATGGGCATGAATCACCACATGGTGGCTGAATTAGCCAGTAATCGTTCTGATTACGCTTTTTAAATCTGAGAGAAGTCGCAAGCTAGAAGAAGAATCAACAAATCCTTGGTTTTAAACCTAGATAGAGAAAGAGTTTTACTTCTGAGTTCTGACTTCAACTTTAGACCCCTGACTTAATGTCTTGTTTGTACCTCTTTTGCCAAGTCTATCGTAATTATTGATAAACCTTTCTATGACAATCACCGTCGAATCAACCCACATGGAACATCAACAAAGGAAATGGACGGACTATTTCACCTTTTGTACGGATCATAAGGTGATTGGTATTCAATACTTAGTCACGTCTTTCGCGTTCTATTTTATCGGTGGGGCTTTTGCTGAAGTGCTTCGCACAGAATTGGCCACCGCCGATCCCGATTTTGTTACCCCTGCCATGTATAACCAGTTTATGACCCTACATGGCACCATAATGATCTTTTTATGGATTGTCCCAGCTGGGGCTGCTTTTGCCAATTATTTAATCCCCCTAATGATTGGGGCTGATGATATGGCCTTTCCTACCCTCAACGCAGTAGCTTTCTGGTTAACCCCTCCTGGCGGTATTTTGTTACTGCTGAGTTTCTTTGTGGATGGTGGCGCAGCCCAAGCCGGTTGGACTTCTTACCCTCCCCTCAGTTTAATTAGTGGGGTGTGGGGTCAAGAAATTTGGATTTTAAGCGTCTTATTGGTGGGGACTTCCTCTATTTTGGGAGCGATTAATTTTGTCACCACCATCTTTAAAATGCGTATTAAAGATATGGATTTGCACAGTATGCCTTTGTTTTGTTGGTCCATGCTGGCAACCTCTGCTTTAATTCTTTTATCTACCCCTGTATTAGCTGCTGCTTTAGTTCTCTTATCCTTCGATTTGATCGCAGGAACCAGCTTCTTTAACCCCACAGGAGGAGGCGATCCGGTGGTTTACCAGCATATGTTCTGGTTTTACTCCCATCCTGCGGTTTACATCATGATTTTACCCTTCTTTGGTTTAATTTCTGATGTTCTTCCTGTTCATGCCCGTAAGCCAATTTTCGGTTATCGTGCGATCGCCTATTCCAGTTTAGCGATTAGTTTCCTCGGTTTAATTGTCTGGGCGCACCATATGTTTACCAGTGGGACTCCTGGCTGGTTGCGGATCTTCTTTATGGCTGCTACCATGCTCATTGCCGTTCCCACAGGGATTAAAATCTTTAGCTGGTGTGCCACTATTTGGGGCGGAAAAATTAACCTCAACACCGCCATGTGTTTTGGTATCGGTTTTATTGCCACTTTCTTAATGGGTGGGTTAACTGGAGTCATGTTATCTTCGGTTCCCTTTGATATCCATGTCCATGACACCTACTTCGTAGTCGGACACTTCCATTATGTTCTTTTTGGTGGGGCAGCAATGGGACTATTTGCCGGGTTCTATCATTGGTTCCCGAAAATGACGGGGAGAATGATCAATGAACCTTTAGGAAAAGCCCATTTTATCCTGCTATTTATCGGCTTAAATATCACCTTTTTACCCATGCACGAACTAGGGTTATTAGGGATGAATCGTCGTATTGCGTTATATGATATTGAGTTTCAACCCTTAAACCAGCTTTGTACCATCGGTGCTTATTTATTGGCTGTATCCACCGTTCCCTTTGTCATTAACGTCTTCCTCAGTTTAGTTAAAGGAGAAAAAGCTGGTCGTAACCCCTGGCGTGCCTTTACTTTAGAATGGCAAACTTCCTCCCCTCCAGCGATTGAAAACTTCGATGAAGAACCCGTTTTATGGGCTGGTCCATATGATTACGGTACTGACTCCGAAGGGGTTGACTCTGAGGAAAGCATTGAAGATATGTTAGCCGAAGTTGGAGCTAATTCTAAGTAATTTTTTCTATCCTTTGAGATAGACAACAGGGAACGGGTAACAGGCAACAGAATTAATAAAAGGCACTATCTATTTATCGGTTTAATTGTGGTAAAAGTTGCAACCTTTTTCTCATCAGCCATTTCCCCATTCCCTCTTTTTTTCAACTGTCATTAAATCATTTCAACCTTTCAATTTCTTATGCAAGGATCAGCGATTCAACAACCTCAAGGAACGGTTCCTGAACACAGTGGCCATCACGGTGGCCATGAGGGACATCCGGATCATCGACTGTTTGGTATTGCCCTATTTTTAGTGGCAGAAAGTTCCATTTTCCTAGGCTTATTTACAGCCTTTATCATCTACAAAACTATCATGCCGGTTTGGCCTCCGGAAGGCACTCCAGAACTAGAATTATTATTACCTGGAGTCAATACTATTATTCTGGTTGCTAGTAGTTTTGTCATGCACAAAGGACAAACTGCGATTAAGAAAAATGATGTCTCTGGGTTGCAACTTTGGTTCGGTATTACTGCGGTGATGGGGATTATTTTCCTTATCGGCCAAATGTATGAATACTTCCATTTAGAAATGGGATTAACCACCAATTTATTCGCCAGTTCTTTCTACGCTTTAACCGGATTTCATGGTCTTCATGTAACCTTTGGACTATTATTAACCCTAGCGGTTTTATGGCGTTCTCGTAAATCAGGACATTATACCAGTGAGTCCCATTTTGGTGTGGAAGCAGCCGAACTTTACTGGCACTTTGTTGATGTCATTTGGATCATTCTTTTTATCTTGGTTTATTTACTATAAACCTTGTTTCACAGAATTGTTAATTGCCCCAACTTCTACAGTTGGGGATTTTTTATATAATATTAGTTGATTTAATTATGAACTATTAATTATTCGGTACAATTTAATACAGTTCAAAAATTTTGATTAATTTTAGATTCAATTACAATGTTTCCTATTATTTATTCCGATGCTTTTCTAGAACATGATACAGGCAGCTTTCATCCCGAAAGTCCTCAAAGATTAGAATCAATTGTTAAAGCATTGAAAACCGTATCTTGGGGCGATCGCATACAATGGCAACAGCCAACCCACCCAACCCAACGAGATCCCATTCCCCACATAACAAAGATTCATGCTGATAACTATGTCAAAGGAGTGCAAGCTTTAGCAGCCAAGGGAGGGGGTTTTATAGACGGTGATACAGTTGTCTCTCCTCAGAGTTATAATGTGGCGTTATTAGCAGTTAATGCTTGGTTAGATGGAGTTGACCAAGTGTTGGAAACTCAGAAACCGGCCTTTGTATTGTGCCGTCCCCCAGGCCATCATGCGGTGCAGAAGACAGGAATGGGATTTTGTTTGTTTTCCAATGCTGCGATCGCTGCTGATTATGCTTTAGAATGTGATGGGATTGAACGGGTAGCTATTTTAGATTGGGATGTGCATCACGGCAATGGAACCCAGGCGATCGTTGAAAACAACCCCAATATCGCTTATTGTTCGTTGCATCAGTTTCCTGCTTATCCTGGAACCGGTAGGGAAACGGAAACGGGAAAATATGGTAATGTGCTGAATATTCCTATGGAACCAGGGAGTGACATAAAAAAGTATCAAGTCGCCTTTGATCAGCAAGTTATACCATTTTTAGAGAAGTTTCAAGGAGATATTTTAATTGTCAGTGCAGGTTATGATGCCAATCAAGCAGACCCTTTAGCATCGATTAATCTTCAGCCTAAAGATTATGGCATTTTTACACAAAAATTATTAACCGTTACCTCTCGTCTTTTGTTTGGGTTAGAAGGGGGTTATGATTTATCTGCTTTAGCTGAGTCTGTTCTTGCAACCATCGAGGTTTGTGTCGGCCATTAAGTTTAGTTTTTCCATGTCATTTTCTTTAATTCAACTTCGTACACCTCAGCTAAGTGATCTCGATGAACTTGTAACCTTAGATAAAGATTGTCTTGGGGGTTTGTGGACAAAAGATGGCTATCAACGGGAATTAAAGAGTTCTAATAGTCATTTTTGGGTTTTGTCTTCTCATTTAACTCAAACCATTATTGGTTGTGGGTGTTTTTGGGAAATTTTAGAAGAAGCCCATATTACATTGTTAATGATTGCGCCTCGGTATCAAAGTCAAGGGTTAGGTCAATTATTACTTTATGGTTTACTCAGGGATGCGGTGAAGCGAAAATTAGAACGTGCTACCCTAGAAGTGAGGGTTTCTAATCAACCTGCTCTTTCTCTCTATCGAAAGTTTGGCTTTCAAGTGGCAGGACGACGAACAGGCTATTATAAAAAAACGGGAGAAGATGCTCTGGTGCTTTGGCTTAGTGGTTTACACTATCCTCAGTTTCAGCAAGAATTGTCTACTTGGGAACAACAAATTAAGGATCGTCTTACTCGTCATCATTGGCAATTCTCTATACTTAAACAGTGACCAGTGAATAATTGCTTGTGCTGAGCTATATCAAAGTATCGATGATTCTTTCCTTTTCTCAGTGTGATTGAAAATAACCTAAAATTATGATGATATTAGATTCTTCTTCAACGCAATTAAACAAAAAAGCAGAACAAATTTTAAAAGGGGCTTTACCAGAATTTTTAGAACATGGTTATGCTGCAACTCGTATGGATCAAGTAGCAAAAACCGCCGGGGTTTCAAAACAAACCTTGTACAGTTATTTTGATGATAAAGAAGGATTATTTACGGCATTAATTCAATATGTTGCTTGCCAAAAGTTTCGCTTAGTTTGGTCAAAACCTCTAATCGGAGAACCTCGTCAAGTTTTGACTCAATTAGCTCGACTGATTATGACACAAATTAATGATCCTGATTATCTTTGTTTTGTGCGTTTAATTATTGCTGAGTCAGGTAAACATCCTGAATTATCGCAGCTTTTTTTACAAAATGTTGCTCAACCAGCTATTAGCATTTTTAAAGGATATCTCAAAGAACATCCAGAACTTAGGATTAAAGATCCTGAAGTTCTTGCCCATATTTTTGTTGGCACTTTAATCCATAATATTTTGACGCAAAATATGTTATCAGGTAACACAATTATTCCTATGGAACCAGAAAGATTAATCAATAATTTAGTAGAATTAATAATTAATAATTAATTACTGGGTAGCTTACTTAAAAATTCTTCGGCTAATTTAATGAATGCTTTAGAACCACTAGAATTGGGCATAGAAGTAACAACAGGCATAAAATTATCCACTGCTTTAGCCACATTAACATCCATAGGAATTGAAGTTTTAAAGAGTTTTTCAGGAGAAAAATCTGCTTGTACTCGTCGCATTACTCGGTTATAATAACGACTTAATAAACCGCCTCCTGATGAGATAAAAATGACTCCTAATAAATTCAAATTCAAGGGTTGATTATTTTGATGACTTTCTTTTAATTTAGCAATTCGTCGTTCTAATAATTGCATTCCTACCACGGATAAAGGTTCAGGACGAGCCGGTAATAAATAATAATTACTCGCAGATAATCCACTTCTGGTTAAAAGATTATAACCTGGGGCGCAGTCCATAATTACAAAGTGATAATGTTCTAGAACAGGCTCTAAAATTTTCTGAATTAAAACCCTCTCAAAGTGATTCCAAACTGTTTCAAAATCTGGATTTTCTATCATTGCTGCTTGTTTATGCAGCATTTCTGAAACGATATATTCATCATACAATTCTAAATCTCCTGGTAATAAATCTAACCCTTCTATACCACAAATATAGGGTTGAATAATATCATGAATATCGAGCTTACTATAAGGATTAGGTTGAATAATATTATCTAATAAATAACTGAGGGTACGGCGTTTTTTTCTAGTTTGGGCAAATTCATGAGGAGACATTAAACTCAGGGTTGCACTGATTTGGGCATCTAAATCAAGAACTAACACTCGTTTTCCGTGATTTTTAGCTAAACAAGTGGCTAAATTGACGGTTAAGGTCGTCTTGCCCACACCCCCTTTCATATTGACGGTACTAATTACTAATGCCATTGATTTAATCCTTAATCTCTGTTGATATCGCTCGAAAAGAAGAAATTTTACACTTGTTAGATACGGTGTTCCCTTTTTAGAGAGAATGGCTAGTATAGGTTAAACGCCAATCAGGACGAAGATTAGAAGCACCGCGCAAATAAGCGTGAGAAATTTCTTTTTGAGGTTTTGGGGTATTAATGTGAATTAAAACCCTTATACAGCGTTTTAGACTACCTTCAACCGACATTTGTTGGACATCTAGGAGGGGAACATCTTGCCAGTGGGGGCGTTGACGGGCGATCGCAGCCGGAAATATAGCATCAAGGTCTTGAGTAGCGGTGAAGGTGACACTGACAATATCTTCAGGATTAAGTTGGTTTTGGTTTTCAATGACATCTAATAACTCCCTAACCGCTTCTCTTATGGCTTCTTGGCTATTTTCTGCCACTGTGGTTGCCCCTCGAATTCCCCTGACTTTCCACTCCACGATCGCGTCCCTCCAACAATGTTCGGTGTTCGTTAGTTGCACTCCCATTGTCGCACCCCTAGAGTCATTTTTCTGTTTGGTTTAACGTATTTTAAGGACGATATAACCATAAAGGTTGGCCGTTGGTTTTCAATTCAAATTCTAGCCAATCTATTGAGGTTCTCAGTTTCGATTTAGTTTGGTTGCGAGACAAAACCCGATTTAATAGGGATTTGGGTTCTTCGATGTCATAACATTGGGCTTTATCGGGGTTTAATCCGGCTAATTCAGCAGCCCAACGACGGGCATCTTCTTCTGTTCCTAAACGGTCTACTACTCCTAATTCTAATGCCTGTTGTCCAGTAAAAATACGACCATCCGCAAAGGTTTTAACATTATCAACATCTAAGTTTCTTCCTTCGGCAACAGTGGTCACAAATTGTTGATAACTGGTATCGATCATCTCCTGTAAGATATGCTGTTCTTCTTCAGTTAATTCGCGATCAAAGGCCAGAATATCTTTATAAGGGCCTGATTTAATCACTTTAAAAGAAACTCCAACCTTATCTAATAATCGCTCTAAATTATTACCTCGTAAAATCACTCCGATACTGCCAGTAATAGTTCCAGGGTTAGCCATAATATGTTGTGCGCCCATACCAATATAAACCCCCCCAGAAGCTGAAATATTGCCGAAACTTGCAACAATTTTCACCTTTTCTTGTAATCGTTTGAGGGCTTCGTAAATTTCTTGAGAGTCGCCGACGGTTCCTCCAGGGGAATCTATGCGTAATAATAAGGCCGGGAATTTTTTTTCTTTTACCGTTTTAAGGGCTTCAAGAACATATTTCCGAGTTTCTGAAGCGATCGCCCCTGTAATTTCAATACGGGCTATTTGTTTACTGGGTCTAGGTTTAAATGGCCAAATCATAGATTAATGTCGAACATAATGGAGATGAGCCATATTGTAACAATTCTTGAGAGAGTTAGGGGTAAAGAAAAATTAGCACGAAAAAATATTATGACATTATGTAAGGTGGACAGTGCATCAGCCTACTGTTTTAATTTCAACAAAAAACGATATGAATTTATTAATAATAAAGAGGACAACTATCATAGTTGCCCCACGTAAACTATACTTTCCGAGAATAATACTCAACCACCAGTAGTTCATTGATTTGTAATGCTACCCATTCCCGTTTAATAACATTATTGACTTTACCGGTTAAGGTATTTTTATCAAATTCTAAATGCTCAGGAAGGTTAGCCAAACCTGGATACTGCATATTAGTTTCTACCATGCGACGAGAGTTGTCCTTATTTCTCACAGAAATGACATCCCCAGGACGACACTGATAACTGGCAATATTAACCACGCGACCATTAACCATGACATGACCATGATTAACTAATTGACGGGCCCCTGGAATAGTTCCTGCCATCCCTAAACGGAACACGGTGTTATCTAAGCGCATTTCTAGTAGTTCTAATAATTTTTGTCCTGTCGAATCGGTAGACCGACGGGCTTTTTTCATGTAACGAACTAACTGCTTTTCGGTAACACCGTAGTTATACAATAACTTTTGCTTTTCTTCGAGTCGAATGGCGTATTCTGACCGTTTACGGCGGCCTTGACCATGTTGACCGGGGGGATAAGCTCGACGGGGGGTTTTTCTGCTTAACCCTGGCAGTTCTCCTAGTCTTCGCACCACTCTGAGGCGAGGTCCTCTATAACGAGACATATAAGCAATTTTCTCCTAAAACACAATATACTCCAAAATGGCCATTATAGCAGCTTTTGGGGGAATTAGTTACACAAAAATTTTACTTGGGATACCATCCTTCTTCAAGAATTTGCTCAAACGTGAAGGGACAGGTATCTTGAAACTGAACCTCAACCCTTTTTGCTTTACCATGACGTGAAATTAAACTAACTGCAGTTAAATATAGCAATTCTTGGACTCATGAGGCACACGTAACTCCTGCCTTCTGCCTTCTGCCTTCTGCCTCAAAGCGATAACCTTTGTACCTTACAAGCAAGGGAACTGCTATAAGCTTGAGGGATAGCAACTTTAATTTTATCAGAATAATGAGGCCAATCTTCCAAAACACCATTAAGCATCAATCGATTTGTATCGACAAATGTTCTCCAATGATATTCTTCAAAATCTTGGCTGTTAAAGTCGCTATAAAGTTCCAGTAAAGAACTGATCACCATAACTAATTGGTGATTAATCCAATATTTAGGATAATCTAAATCCGCAGCTAAATTATCCCAATCAAGCGACTCAATATCTCTATTTTTTAAGGCTTCAATTTGTTGATCTGTCCAGAGTTTATAATCTTCATTGTATAAGTTGTTCATATGATTTCTAATTTTATTTTGTCGTCAATTCAATTAAATGTTCAATCTTTTTAATATTCATATCACCAGCTAAATAACCAATTCCTCGATGTAAATGCAGTCTAAATTGAGTGATTAAGGTTTCTTTATCGGTTCCTAAACCATCTTTATAACACCGTTGTTTTAAAGCAATTAATAATGAATCAGCTATTTCCCCTCCAAACACTCTCCAGGTCATTTCTACATTACTATCGAGGATAATAGGGACAGGAGAAGGAATACTCGGTTCCGCTAAGGAACGACAAAACCCCCATCGACATAAAATATTCCACTGTTCTATTTTTGTATATCTTTTCAGTTTAATTAGCTGGTCTTTTGCTGTTTGTGATAAACGTATTTGTTTAATCGGTGATTCCATAATCATTCCATGTAGGGTGGTCAAATTTGATAATTATTTTGACTATTCTATTCTCTTTTTTTATTATGCCCACCTTATTAAGATAGTGGGTGACGATGGATAATTATGTCGTTGTTTTCATTTTTATTATGCCGTCTAACTCACCCTACTTTTGAGAAAGGTTAAAAAAGAGGGGGTTGCTTTTGGGCTAAATTTGTGTGAAAATTGAAAATGTAAGTTTTATAATGGAATTATAAGCAAAAAATTTAAAATTGCTACTATTAACCATTATGATATAGATTATCATAAAGTAAAACTCTTGGCAAGCTTTGAAACAACAATTTCCGATTTTTTTTTCAAAATTCAATAATAAAAAAATTACCAAAAATAGCGATCGCCATGAACAGTAGTTTGACGGTTATTTTGGTCATATTCTAGCAGATAGGTGTGAGCGATCACATCTTGTTCGGTAAGTTGTTGTAACTCCTCTTGTCTTATTTCTGTATCCGTAGAAAGTAAGATAACTTGATGGGAAGCAGTGGGAAAATAACGTTCAACTAAATTATTACGATGAGAAGAATCAAGTCTACCTAATGGGGTATCAATAGCGATGGGTAAGTTACGTCCGGATACTCTTGCTAACCCCCACAAAAATGCGATCGATAACAGTTGTTTTTCTCCTGCGGATAAACGATGTTTGGGAACAGTTTCCCCTTGAGGATCATAAAGGGATAAACTAAAGTTATGGGTATCAATAGCAACGCGATGAACGAGATCAGATTTATGAAGTAAATAACGGAAACATTCGGTAACTTCCCCTTCTAATTTATTGAGTTTTTTGAGGGTTAATCGCTCTTTAAATAATTGTAGGGTATTTTGGACTTTAGCAGCCGATTTAATAATGTGTTCGTTATTTTGTTTTTCTAACGCTTCATCAGTAAAACTTCTTAAGTCTTTAATAGTCATTTGCACTGCTTTTTGAGCTTCTTTAATGCGTTTTTCTGCTTGATTATATTCCGTTTGATATTTAGCAGCTTCTTTTTGTGCATTCGTAAGTGCATCACTCAATTTTTGATAGTCTTCTGGAGATGCAGCAACCTGTAATTTTCTGTCAGTATTATCTAAGTCAACTTCTAAGGTTTGTAAGATTTCTAGATATTTTGTAGCGGTATCAAGTTGTGAAGGTAGTTTATAGTCTAATAGCGTATTAAGTTGGTTTAATTCCTTTTCTGTAATTTCTAAATAATATTCAAGTGTTGTTATAGCATCTTGGTTAAGAGTTTTATATTCTTCTTGTAAAAATATTTGAATTTTCTGCAATTTTTCTTCAGTAAGTTGGAGGGTTTCTAGATAGCTGATTAACTTTTTATCTCGTTGTTGTAAGACAGTCTTAGCTAATATAGCTTGCTGTTGTTTAACTTCGGTTTCTCCTTGTATTTTTGCTTCGGTGAGTAAGGGAGTAATTAAAGCTAAAGGTAAACTGGTTGCTGCTAAGTTTACCATTTCGTTGCGTTGCTGTTGTAATTTATCTTTTAACTGATTAATATTTTGTTTTAGGGTACTACTTTCTGAGGCTATTTTTCCCCCTTCTATTCTAAAGCGTTCTGATGCTTCTTTGATTTTATCATGAGCGCGGTCTAGTTTATTTTGTATAGATGATTGATCTTGTTTTGCGGTTTCCAATTCTTGCTTATAATAGTTTAATTTATCTTCAATTTCTTCTATAGTTTTGAGTTGTGATTGAGTTGCTAGTTTCTTCCGTTTTCGGTTGACCAAAACCTCTAAATCTACGGCTAATCTTTCGACTAATTCTAATCCGAGTAAAGACTGGATAGCTTCAATAACGCTAGTAGGTGGCGTTTCTTGTTCAGCTAATTCTTTAACTTGTTCCCCGTCGAACAAAAATAAGTTAGAAATACCTAATGGTAATAAAGTTTCGATATATTCATCCCAAGTTTCAGCTAATGCTTTAGCCGGCCAATCTTCTTCGAGAATACCTAAAGTATCTTTACCATCTTTGGGTTGTTTGTTCCAGCGTCTAACGATGCGTATTTCTTTCCATTGGTCATCAATAAAGTGTTCAAAAGCTAATTCGATTCTAGTTTCGTCTCCTAATGCAGTTTGATTATTAATTGCTTGAATTAAAAAGTCGCTGTAACTAAGATTATTACGGGTTGAACATTGAGCGCGTTGTCCATATAATGCAAGACGAATGGCATCCATCAGTGTGGTTTTTCCTCCTCCATTCATTCCCCCAATAAGAATAATAGGACGAGTTTCATTATCTTTTTCCGTCTGTAAGTTAATAATATTTTTACCCGCGTAAGGACCGAAATTTTCCAGAACTAATTCAGTAAATAACATAAGTAAACCAATAAAATTATCTTTTATGTTTATGATACTAAGGTTTCGTCTGTCAGTTTATCCATAACATCAAGAGTTTAGGTGTAATTAATCATAAATTATTTTCACTTTCTGTGTTATCAATAGGGTTGCCAAATTTAATAGTTCCCCAAGACAGTTGTTTCTGCGGTTGTTTTTCTTCGGGGTTCAAATTCTTTTTAAGTTCTTCTTTAACTTGGTTAATATCTTCCTTAGCAGTAACAGGATGTCCTAAAGATTCTTTTTCAGAATCTAAAACTTTTTTAAGTTCTTCTTTAACTTGAAAGATATCAACCTCTTCTTTGCTAATAGCATTTTTGAGGTTACGTTTTGTATGTGCATTATCAATAGCATCATCTTGCGATCTAGAACTGGTTTCAAAGCATTTTTCTAAGTCACCATAGATACCGACACGACGAGACTTAGTATAAAATTGTCTTTCGGTATCTAATAGTCTAGCCATCAATTCTAAGTGCATAGTATCATCGCCACAAATATTGGACAAGATATCCCATTCATCGCTACCGAGTAAACTATGACCGACTCCTGGACGACTATCCATAAAAGGTTCCCCTGTCACTTCTTCATAAATGCGGGGTAAACTATCATCAAATTCGTGTTTTTCTTCTAACCATATTCGTCTAATTTCGCTGAGTTCTTCTTGGGTAATTAAGGTAATATCTTTCATGTCTTGGGGTGCATTTTTTCTCACTTTAACTTGTGCTTCTAATACCCGTCTTAACCAATGTTCTCGCCAATATTTTGTATATGGGCCAGGAACGGGTTCAATGGAAGTCTGACCATCAATATTACGTTCAAAAAGGTGAACATTTCCCCAAATACGTCTAAAGTCTCTTTTATCTCGGTCATTGTGTATATCTAATTCTCTACGAACATCAATTAAAGGCTGTAACCATTCTTTTTCCTCATCGTTTTGGATCATTGCTGCTAAAGACTTATCACTATCAACTAGGGTACAAACCCAACAACCGAAGCGAGAACTTCCACAACTGGGGGTAGAAGTATCAATGACTAAAGGACATTCATTATGAGCAGTTGCCCCTCGATACATAGAAAATAAATCTTTATTACTATGTCCCCAAGGGTTTTCCCATTGCATTAAATATAACCACACTTCATCAGTTCGCCAGTCTTCAATAGGAGTGTATAACAAAGAACTGGGTAAATGAGGATGTTTACAAAGGCGATCGCGCACTCTTCCCTGTTCTCGTTTTGTCATGATCGCTTCGCGGTTTTGACTTTCGGTTTTACGAGTTCCTAAGACGACGATCGCCTCACCATTTGCCCTAACAACATTCCGAATAAAACGGTTAGAAGGATCAATTTTTAAACGAGGTGTACACCAACGAAAGGTATGACGAGGGGCAGGATATCCTTTCCCTATTAAACCTGTCCAATAAGTTTGTGCAACTTCTGGAGTCAATAAATGAGGTTCAATAGGTAGCTGTTCTTTAGTAGCCCGTTTTTTCATCCTCTCAAGAGACTTATTAACCCAGGCAGAAATAAATGGGTTTTCGACTAAAGTATCAGTGGTAATAACATATATTTTTTTATGTCTTTTATCTAGAGGTAGTTCAGCAATAGCATTCCAAATTAATTGCACAATAGCACTACTATCTTTACCGCCAGAATAACCAATAACAAGGGGAATATTATCAGCACAATATAACTCTTGTATTTCTTCTGTCAATCTTTTTATATCTTTAATGAGTTCTGGAACAGTGCGAGGCGGAAATAATGTGGTTTGAATATTAGTCATGTTTGTTCATCTCCTCTCAAAAATTTTAAATCACTATTGTCTAAAAACGTTTTGACGATGCCATTGAATCGCTTCTAAACTTGGAAAATAGGTTTGTGAGTTGGGTAATAAAATCGTTTCACCTTGAAAGTCTCTGATAGGTTTTGTATTAGGTGAGTCTTCAGCAAAGTTGTCAGAAATAAGAACTTGATAATTATCATCAATACTAAAAATCCCTCTATCAAAAGCCCAATGATGATTTTTACATAATGAAATACCATTATCTATCTTGTTGTCATAAAATTGTGCAAATGGTTTAATATGCGCTCCATCTACAATACTTTGTGATAATGATTTTATAACCCTTAGCTGGCATAATGAGCAACGATAGTCATAGGCATGAATAACCGCTTTACGAAAAAAAGAATCTCTTACTAAAGATTTTCTCATGTAAAATTTTCTAGTTGTTTCTGTTTCTTCTACTGCTTCGGTTCCTGTTTCTTCAAAAGATTGATTAATGTCTAAGATTTCTTGTAATTCTTTCTGAGCAGAAGAAAACCAAACATTAATTAAAGTATCGATTAATTCTCTTCTAGTCTCTGTATCTTGAAGAAATTCAAATAATTCTTGATCTAATGAAACATATCCAACTGCTTGTTTTAACTTTGTAATAGACTTATTAATAGTTATCAATTCTTCTTCTTTAACATCAGGCTTAAACTCGAAATGTATAATTTCTCGCTTTTTTAGAGCAATAAAAGGATACTGTAGCCCAGGATTTTTGTTAGCTTCAGGATCAAGTTTATTCAAATATTTTTTAAATGTATCAAGTAACTCATCAGATATTAATATTTTATTGGTTTCTATTATGTTTTGTGATATGAAATCTATGATTGTCAACAAAAGAACAGGTTGATATTTAGTCCTAACGTTTAGATTAGAAAAAAGCTCACAATAATAACTTAAGTTTTTTTGCTGTTGATTTTCAGTCATAGGTTTTGGTTTCAGATATCAGTGTCATAAAGATTAAACTAACTCAGTGATTATACGAATAATTATCATAAATATAGATAGAAGGGACTCCCAAAAAACTAGGTAATTTCCTGGTTTTCTATTAGTTTAACGCAAGATTATGATAGAAGGGTAGGTATTTACCGAAAATTAAGAATTATTATGTTTGATAGCCATATTGACAGTAGCGAATTAAGTCAAAATCTTAGACAAGTATTAGAATCTTATTTATCAAAATTTTACCGTGAAAAATGTTACTTAGGTTTACGGTTTCGTCAAGGAAAACGAGACATGATCCAAATAAATATACCAGCCCATGACTTGCCTATTTTACTACAAACAAAGCATTCTGAAAATAATGATCCTGACTCTGGTAAAAACCGCCCAGAAGTACAAGGCCACGCCGAAGAAGTTAAACAATATATTGTGAAACGCATTCAACAGGATAAACCTTGGATATTAGGAACTTTAACCGCTAATATAGACCCTCAACAAATTAAATTAATTGAAATAGCTAGAGAACTGTGTCTAGTAGTTATTCTTAGAGGCATAAAACTGGATATTACCGATGGCCAACACAGAAAAAGGGCTATTCATGAACTTATAGAAAGTTCGGAAGGTGAATTAATTGGAGATAATGATTTTCCTATTACTTTAGTCCTCGAAGAAGATTTTAACCAGTGTCAAACGGACTTTCGGGATATGGCGCAAAGCAAAGCATTAGATAAGTCTTTATTATTATCTTTCGGAGAGTTTGAAGGTCGTATCGGTATCATGAAAACGATACAAGACGAAGTACCAATATTTAAAGAAAAAACTGAAAAAATAAAAAATACACCATCAACCAAAAAGAAACTAATTTACACAAGTAATTATATTGTTAAATTAGTTAGTTGTGCTTTTGCCAATGATATTAATGCCGAACTGGAAAACTGGCACGTACAAGAATCATCTGATGCTTTAATGACTGCCTTAAACAAATTTTTCTCACAATGTGAACAAACCAAACATATTTTTGAGACAGAAGTCCAAGACTTAACCCTAGAAGAAATAGGAAACTTTAAAGAAGATTGTGTTTTAGGTCGTTATGTAGGTTTAGAAGTTTTAGGAAGATTATTCTATTCAATTTATGATAAAACTAACAACAATTTTGATAATGATAAAGTCTATCAACTCTCTCAAATAGACTGGTCAAGAAGCGGTCAGCTATGGACTGGTAATATTGTTACTATTGACCCTAACCCGAAAAATCCTGCTAAACCTTATAAAATTTCTATGAGTATGAGTAGTGTTAAAATTGCAGTAGATAAAGTCAAAATTAATTTAGGTTGGATGTCACCACCTCCTAATCAATTTCAATTATATTAATTCTCTTGATCAGTTGATAAACTAAGCCAAGTGATATAATAAAACTTGGCTTTTTATGAGAAACCTAAAATAAGTATGGTTAAAAAAATAAAGTTAATGACAGAGTATTATTATTACCCTCTTTGGGATATGGATGATGTTGATAATATTGATCCTTGTAAATTACCATTACAAGAAGAAACAATAAATAGTTTGTTAGAATGGGCAGAAACTTACAATAAAATTCTTAACATAAATAATCCTTCCGCTTCAAATTTTGCTAACCCCATAGAAGAGGAGAAGTTTGAACGTAAAGGACTTGAGTTATGGAAAAAACTACAACAGGAACTTTCTGCTAATTACCAAGTTTTTTATTTTAGTGAAAAGCAAGGTAAGCTTTTAAGTCCTTTTGAATATTAATCATAATTGTTGCATTTCTTCCGAAAGATCCAAACTTTGTAATTTCTCCTTCCAGTTATTAGGATAATCAACCAATAATAATCTCCCAAATTTCCCTAACCGTAAAAATAACTGATCTAAATTTTCATCATCCTTATTAGCTTCTAAATAATCACTAACTACTTGCCAATAAGACATAACAAAATCAAAAGTTTCCTCATCTTTTAAAGAAACATCCCCTAATAACTCAACCGTTGCTTGATACAATTGATACAATGTTAATAACTTATCTGAATTTTTCGGTATTCTTTCCCCTTCCAAATAAGTATAATTATTAAAAAAACTGACCTCTTTAACCACCCTTTTAACCATCAAAGCGATCGCATCTCGATTATCATAGAGAATGGTTAAACTCACGGGTATTGTCTCATATTTTAACTGTGGGTTAGCTTGCAGAGCCATTTCCAAGGCAACGCGACGATGTAAACCGTCATGTATGGTCAAAGTCCCCTCTATTGGAATACGCAAACGACCCAGTTTCCGCATTTCGGCTACCTCTCCCACCGCTTCAAACGTCGTATCAGCGTCAATACTGGCAGTAATAGCAGTAAACACATAATTGTGACGATTTTCTAAAATATATTGACAAATTTTCCTTGATCTACCTTTATTTAACCGTCGCTGACTGCGTTTAAACGGTGTTATGCTTTCATCTGGTAAAGGAAACAACTTCGGCAAGATCCCCAACGGACACATCGAAACATAATACTCCCGTTCTCCTTGGATCCCCCGAATTACTGGTAAGACATACTCAAACCCCATCATCTCCCCCGACTCCAAATTAAAACAAGGATATTATAATCTAAAAATTGTATAAGGTTTTTAAAAACTTTATCATGGTTTTCAAATGAAAAATGTATGATAATATTTGTAAATTCTTAGTCGTAAGCATTCAGCTATCAATGGATCAAGATATTACCAGCCAATTCCTACAACAAGAAACAGAAGAAAAACAGGCACTTGCTTTACTTTTAGAACGGTATTTATCCCGTCAAGATCAACTTTTTGTCCAGAAAACCCAGATGGGAAACACTCAAAGTTATTTGGGATCAGTATCTTTGCAATGGTTAGCCAGTCGAGTGCATTTTGCTCTCCAATTACCTTTATTTCGCCGTAAATATGACCCTAAAACTAACAATATTATTCGTGATTCTGAAACCGTAGAAGAATTACAACAACGTCCCTTAGATTGGTCAAGACAGGCACATTTAGCCCAATATTTAGCCGTTTTAAATAATCATAAATTCCCCCCGATTTTAGTGGTTATTAATCAAGACTGGGTGAATGATCCTAACGCTTTAGAATGGGATATAAATAACTGTGCGACAGTAAGTGTTGATGAGTTTACCTCTTTAGATCAAAATGATAGTGTAGGTTTGTTAAATATTGGAAAAAATTATTCAATTTTTGCTCTAGATGGACAACATCGGTTAATGGGTATTCAAGGGTTAATGGAGTTATTAAAAACAGGAAAATTAGAGGTTTATAATAAGGTAAAAAAATCAACAGGAAACCCCATTACTCTTGATGAATTAATAGAAGAATATAATCTAGATCCCATCGCTTTACAAAATTTAGCCAAAGAAAAGATCGGTGTTGAAATTATTCCTGCAGTCATTAAAGGAGAAACTTATGAAGAAGCAAGAAGACGGGTAAGATCGGTATTTGTTCATGTTAACCGCATGGCTATTTCTTTAAGTAAAGGACAGTTAGTTTTATTAAATGAAGATGATGGATTTGCTATTGTTTCTAGACGACTTGCTATTACTCACCCACTCCTAAAAGATCGAGACGAAAAAGACTGGAATTCTAGAGTTAATTGGGATAGCGCAACCATTGCGAATAAATCCACTGTTTTAACTACATTACAAGCACTGCAAGACATGGCAGAGGGATATTTAGACTATCAATTTCCCCATTGGAAAAGTAAGGATAAAAAGAACTTAATTTCTTTACGTCCTGATGATCAAGAAATAGAAACGGGTTTAAAGCTATTATCTAAGTTATTTGATGCTTTAGCCAATTTACCGAGTTATCGACAATTAGAACATGGAGTTAAAACTTATGAATTGAGACGATTTAACCATGAAAAAGGTGGAGGAGAAGGAAACTTTTTATTTCGTCCTGTGGGACAAATAGCCTTAGCACAAGCATTAGGATTTTTAGTATTTAATCAAAATTTTGATTTAAGAACTATTGTAAAAAAACTAATTTATTTTGATGAAATTGGCGGTTTTAGTTATATGGATACTTCTCAATCTATTTGGTATGGGATACTTTATGATCCAATGAAAAAACGCATACAAGTATCAGGTAAAAAATTAGCTTCTCGTTTATTAGTTTACTTATTAGGTGGGGTCAACGATGACTTAGAAAAAGCAGACATTCGTAGGGCATTAGCTGAAGCGAGAACCATCAAAGATGCTGCTACTAATGAAGAGAAAACCATTGATTTTAAGGGAAACTTTGTCCACCCCAAAAAGGTTGGTTTACCTAATATTTTAGTTGATAGTTAAGGGTCATTGTGTCATGATATTCGATAAATAATATATAGTAATATTGCTTTGATATGAATACAGATACTATCTTTCAACTTCTACAACAATCTTTCCGAGTTGGAGTCGGTTTAACTGCTTCGGTTTTAGAAACTCTCCAAGATCCCCAAAAACGCAATCAAACCCTGTCTGAATTGCAACAAGAAATTGCACAAAAAACCGAAGAATGGGCGATAAAAGGCGAAATAACCGAACAAGAAGCCCGTGAATTCCTGGATCAATGGTTAAAGCAACAATCATCCTCAAAAAATCCCCAAAACTCTCCTTCTTCAACCCATACCAAAGCTGCTGTTGACCAAGAAATTCAACAACTCACCGAAAAAATTATCACTCTCAGACAAGAACTTGAATACCTAAGAGAGAAAAAAAAGCCTTAAACCTGTAAAAATAAATGTTTAAGACGATGAGCGTTAATCATTTATAATTCCTGAACTCCACACTCAGGTTATGGTTTAGTCATTAGACCAAGTTTCTGAACTAATTAGATCGCTGATGCGATCGCGTAATAGATACTCAAATTTTTCTAATTCGTGTTCAACCCAGATCCATTCCCTAGGGGGAATATAGTCGCATAAGCTAGAAATCGGTTGTTGACGGCTAATTAAACCCCTATCAACCAAATGACGTGCTTCTTGTTGTATAAAATCGATAGAATACCGAGAAAAACTAACAGGAAATTGTGTGGAAAGATTCATAAGTAGAACACCAAACCAGTGAAAATCAAGACCCTGACCCTTAAAATGATCGAACCTACAGACGAAAGCTGCAAAGTCTTTTTGTATTCTTAATTACATTTTCTACCTAATTATGTCAGTAAGTGCTAAAAATTCCATTTTCCTTTAGGATTATCTCTTGAGACATAATTTAAGTCCTAATCTAGGGACTAGGACTTAATTAAGATATTCAAAAAGGGTGATTAGTAACAAGATATAGTTTCGTTGTTGATAGAACAATCAGACTTGCTAAAATGATAAAAATGGTTTTATAATAGAGGATTAATCGTTCTCCCAAGTTTCGCAAGCCATCAAGTCTCCAATTTGATCCCGTAATAGATATTCACATCTTTCTAATTCAGTTTCAACACACACCCACTCACGGGGAGGAATAAACTCACAGAGGACATAAAGAGGTTGCTGACGACTGACAACACCAGTCTCTACCAAATGACGAACCTCATCTTTAATCATGCTAATCGTGTAGGTTGTAGAAGGGACTGATGAAGAAGGAGAAGTTAGAGTAATAGGACTCATAGGAATTTACCAAGTGACTAGGAAGGCTTACTGTTTACTATAATCTAATTTTTACTAATAATAAAGTTATTTTTTGCTGTAACAAAGAATACATTCTAGCTTTTTTATTCTGAAGCCTCGTTAGATAAGGGTTTACAGGATGTTAAAAAATTTTAAGAAGATGGGAAATTGTCAGGAACCAGTGACCAGTTATCAGTGATTTTGTTGTTACTCCCTATTGTCTTTCTCGGACGTAGATAATCATTAAAGAGAAATAGGAAAGATTGAGATTGGGGTGATAAGTTAGGTTTCGATAGATTTTTTCTTCGGGTTGGGTTGCCCGTTCTACAATCAAGACATGGTCTAACAGGTTTAGCTTTTCTAGCTTCTTCCACACTTGAGGATAGACTGAACTGACTTTTAATAAAACAATAACATCAGCCCAACCTAAAACTTGATCTAACTCAGCCACATTGTACAAAGCAGGGATAATGGCCAAAGTTTGAGAACCAAGGGTTAAAGGGATGCCTAACACCGACGCAGTAGCCATTGGCGAACAAACCCCCGGAATAAGTTGTATGGTTACTTGGGGATGATTTTCGCGGATGGTTTGGGCTAAATAACTAAAGGTACTATAAAGACTTACATCTCCTTCACAAGCAAAAGCCACATTGATTCCTTGATGGAGATATTCCCATACCCTTTCTGCTGCTTCTTTCCACGCTTGTTTTAACTGCTGTTTGTCTTGAAGATAAGGAAAATTAAGAGGTAGTTTTTTTTGCTGTGGAGTGATCCAATTCGCAATAATTTTTTCAGCTAAACCTTGTTTACAACTAACTCCCATCGGAAAAGCAATCACAGAGGTTTCTTGCAATATCCGTTGTGCTTTAACAGTAATTAATTCTGGATCACCAGTTCCTACACTTACCCCGTATAAAGTTCCTATCCCTTTTTTTATCAAAATTTATTTAACTCCTAATTGAACATCAATTATTTTTTATCGTTGCTTATTTTTCATAAGTTTTTTCTGAAAAAAATATTAAGATTTACAAATATATAATTACAAAAATTACATGATATAAACATAATCTTTACATAAAGAGTAATACGATTAACGACAGAAAATAGGTTAGTTATGTTAGTCTATAGTTAGATTTTGCAGATAAAAATAATTTAGATTTAGAGTTTATTCCCTCTTTCAACATCTTCTGCCTTCACTATCAATTGTATTAAATATAGTAACTGAGAAAGTTTATGGATCATAGCCAAGAAAATATAAAAAGAGAAATGTCTAAAAAAATAAATAAATACTATCAATCAAGGGTAGAAAATTTGACTGATTTGATAAGTTTCCATACTGTAGAAGGCATTTACTTATATATTTCTACTTCCTGTCAGTCTTTGTTAGGATATAATGCTCAAGTTTTTATTGGGCAATCAGCAGGATTCTTATGCCATCCCGAAGATTACGATGTCATTAAACAATTTTATGAACAACTAAAACAACAATGGAATATTGACCCAATTACTTATCGCATTCGTCATAATTTAGGACATTATATATGGTTAGAAACCTCAGCAAAAGTTATTCCTAATCAAGATACAGGGGAGATTGAAGAAATTTTTTGTACTTCCCGTGAAGTTACTAAACGAAAACAAAATCAAGAATATTCTAAAAGTTATCAACAACCTCATACTTTTATTTTAGATAACTTACCTGACTTAGTCACAACTCATACACCAGAGGGAATTTACCAATACGTTTCTCAAGTTTCTCATCAATTACTGGGCTATTTTCCAAAAAGTTTAATCAATCAACCTATCGCCTCATTTAGCCATCCTCAAGATTGCGCTTTAATTAAACAATTTTATCAAGAATTACAACAAAAAAAATCTTTAGCCTCAGTGACTTATCGTATGGTTCATAAAAAAGGACATTACCTATGGATAGAAACCGTCGGAAAAGCGATCGTTCATCCACAAACAGGAGAGATTAAAGAAATATTATGTGTGTCTAGGGATATTACGAAAAGGAAACAAATAGAAGAAGCTTTAATTCAAGCAGAACGACAATATTATAAGATTTTTGAAAAGAGTAATCAAGGGATTTTTCAACTGAGTCCTGAAGGTTATTTTATAGATGTTAATCCAGCTTTAGCACAACTATACGGTTATGATAGTCCTCATGATTTATTAGATAACATTAATACTCAGACTAATCAATTGTATGTTGAAGTTAACAACTATGATCATATTCTAAATCTTTTAAAAACCGACGGAGAAATCATAAACTTTCCATCCCAAATCTATCGTAAAAACCGAGAAATTATTAATATCGAAGAAACAATTTGGGGGATTTACGATCAGTATGGAAAAGTTCTTTATTATCAAGGAACTGTTCAAAAATTTGAGAACAAGATTTGCCAAAAAGAAGAATCAACAGGAATTAATTTAAGAGATCCTGTCACTAACTTACCGAATCGTCAATGGTTCTATGAACATTTACAAAGCATTGTATTAGATTCTCTAAATTTCCCTAATAATTCTTTAGGAATTGTTATTATTCATGTAGATAGCCTTCAGCTATTACACGAAAGTTTAAATATTACTCAAGATAATAATTTACTTATTCAAATAACAAAACGATTGCAAAGTAAATTAAGACCAAAAGATATTTTAGCAAGACTGGAAGAAGATGAATTTGTTCTCTTGGTGAGAAATCAATCAATACAAGAAATTATTTTAATCGCCAAACAAATTTTAAATATTAAAGATCATTCTTTTGATATCAACAACAATAAAGTATTTATTAATATTAATATAGGGATTAATTTCAATAATGTTGACTATAAAAAACCCGAAAGTATGATTAAAGATGCCCGATTAGCTATGTATCAAGCCAAAGCTGAAAAAAAAGAAAATTATGCTATATTTAATCCTAAAATAAAAGCAGATGCTTTAGCTCGTATTCAATTAGAAACTGACCTAAGACAAGCGATTAAACATAAAAAACTTTCCCTATATTATCAGCCCATTGTAGAATTAAATACAGGTTATTTAAGTGGGTTTGAAGCCTTAGTCAGGTGGCAACATCCCCTAAAGGGTAATATTTCTCCTGTTGAATTTATTCCCATTGCTGAAGAAATTGGTCTGATCAGTTATCTGGGATGGTGGGTATTAGAACAAGCTTGCTATCAACTACAAATATGGCAAAATTTAAACACAAAAGCAGGACAATTAGTTATTAATGTTAATGTATCAGCAGAACAATTAAAAGAAGAAAATTGGCATGAAAGATTAAATTATTTATTACAAAACACTGGTATCGAAGGAACACAATTAAAACTAGAAATTACCGAAAGCTGCTTATTAGAAACTGTACAACACGAAACCCAGAGAGTCGGACAGTTAAAAAACCTAGGATTAGGATTATGTATTGACGACTTTGGAACCGGTTATTCTTCCTTAAGTCGGTTACACGAATTTCCCATTGATACTTTAAAAATAGACCGTTCTTTTATTAGTAAATTAGGAATTTCTGATAAAGCTATTGTGCTGATGATTATTAACTTAGCCCATACTTTAGGGATGAATGTAGTAGCAGAAGGGATCGAAACTCGTGAACAATTTAATCAATTACAGGGTTTAAATTGTGAATTAGGACAGGGCTTTTTCTTTGCTCAACCCATGACCAGCGAACAAGCAACCCATTGGGTAATGCAAGAAATTAGAAGTCGTCGCGAGTCCTAAATTCGGAGTTAATACGTCCTACAAAAATTGGTCTTAAAACCCTTGATTTTCTGGTCACAATTCAGGAAACTATATTAAACCCTATTGTAAAAATGTCTCTTACTAAGAAAAACACGAATGCCCGTCAACTAACCTTAGACATTTTACGACATATCGACCGACAGCATACTTACACCGATATTGCCTTAGATCGGTCTTTAACTCAAAATAATCTTAATCCTAGCGATCGCAGTTTATGCACACAATTAGTCTATGGTATTGTCCGTCATCAACGAACCTTAGACACCTTAATCGATCAACTGGGAAAAAAAAAGGCACAACAACAACCCCCGGACTTACGGCGCATTCTTCACATTGGACTGTATCAATTAAGATATCTCAATCATATTCCTCCTTCTGCTGCGGTTAATACCAGTGTCAACCTCGCCAAAGATTATCAACTAAACCGACTTTCAGGGGTCGTTAACGGCATTTTACGGCAATATATTCGTAAAAGTAAAGAGAGTCAAGATCCTTTAATATTACCCTCTAACCCCATTGAAAAAATTGCCATTCAATATAGTTTTCCCAACTGGATGATTGAAACTTGGGTCAAACAATGGGGAGAAGAAACCACAGAAAAATTATGTTATTGGTTCAACCAAACTCCAACCATTGATATTCGTATTAACCCTTTAAAAACGACCCTACAAACCCTAGAAAACCAACTCATCGAAACAGGGGTTAACGTCACCCCATTGCCTCCTTTTCCTTGTACCTTAAGACTACAGGGAAAAATAGGAACCATACAAACCTTACCAGGGTTTCATGAAGGCCACTGGACCATACAAGATAGTAGCGCGCAACTGGTGAGTTATTTGCTAGATCCGCAACCTGGAGAAACCATTATCGACGCTTGTGCGGCCCCAGGAGGAAAGACCACCCATATTGCTGAGTTAATGGGAGATCAAGGCACCGTTATCGCTTGTGATCGCACCCCTTCCCGTCTCAAAAAAGTGCAACAAAACGCCCAACGGTTACAATTAAACTCCATTCAAACTATTTTAGGAGATAGCCGTCATTTTACTCAATTTATTGATCAAGGCGATCGCGTCTTAGTAGATGTTCCTTGTTCTGGGTTAGGGACTCTTCACCGACACCCAGACATTCGCTGGCGACAAACCCCTGAACAAATTCAAGAATTATCCCGTTTACAACAAGAAATATTAACCCAAGCAGCCCAATGGGTCAAACCGCAAGGAACCCTTGTGTATGCCACTTGTACCCTCAACCCAACAGAAAATCAACAAATTATAGAAACTTTTTTGACCCATCATTCCCATTGGACTATAGAACCCCCTTCGGTTGATTGGCTTTTTTACCCCTTTGTGACATCATCAAAGTGGATACAAATTTTACCCCACGAACATCATACCGACGGTTTTTTTATGGTGAAGTTAAAGAAAGGTTGAGAGAACATCTATTTACCTTAAAAATATTTCATCATAAAGATAGAGAAAAAATACAAGAGTGATTAATAATGAATACTCAAACTCAGAAGAAACAACTGCTAAAAATTCTCATTGGTGCAGCTTGGATTGATGGTATTATTCAAGTAGAAGAAAGAGATTATTTAAAACGAATGGCCCAGACTCATGGTTTATCTGAAGATGTGGATCTTAAGTCTCTTTTATCAGAATTAAAACCAGTTCAACCCAATCAATGTTATCAGTGGCTAGAAGAATATTTAGGAGATAACCCCACCATCCATGACTATCAAGAATTATTAGAAACTTTGAGTGCTTTAATTTATAGTGATGGGGATGTTCAAATGCAAGAAGCACAACTTTTAACTAAATTACAATTACTTGATCCCGCTCAAGAATCTCCTAAATCTGCTTTTGACAAAATTCTTAAAGCGATTCAAAAAGTTTACAAAAAAGCAATTAATCAAAAGCTTTAATTTTAAAAATCTGACAAGAGTAAAAACAGCACTTTTCTAAAATCTGAACTAAGATAAAACTAGAAATTAGAAATAGCTAGGAAATTTTTGTTCATCTTCATCTTAATCAATATTCATTAACCTGATAGTTAAAAAACTGCTAATCAATTAATATGAAAACCATAGAGGATGGCTCCAGTAATGTGCGTTTAGCAGTTTTAATCGATGCTGAAAATGTCAGTGCAAATATTATTGAACCTTTATTACAAGAAGTCGCTAAATATGGAACCGCTAATGTAAAAAGAATATATGGAGACTGGACGAGTAATCAATTAAATAGCTGGAAAAGTAAACTTAATAAATTAGCACTTCAACCCATCCAACAATTTCGATATACAACAGGAAAGAATGCAACTGACAGTGCTTTGATTATTGATGCAATGGATTTACTTTATACTAATAATTTTGATGGATTTTGTTTAGTCTCTAGCGATAGTGATTTTACTCGTTTAGCCTCTCGGATCAGAGAATCTGGGCTTATTGTTTATGGTTTTGGAGAAAAAATTAAAACACCAGAAGCTTTTGTTGTTGCTTGCAGTAAATTTATCTATACTGATATTTTAGCTCATCAACAACCCTCTGGAAATCAAACAATAACAACAAATAAAAAATTGTTAGAGTTATTGAAAAGTGCTTATGATTCTGTAGCCAATGAGGAAGAATGGGTTCACCTTGGACCTTTTGGCTCACAATTAACTAAATTATCTCCCTCATTTGATTCCCGAAATTATGGTTATAAAAAGCTAAGTGAATTAGTGCAATCAGTCGATATTTTTACTATCAAAAAAACTCGATTTCATTTGATGATAAAATTAAAATAGGAATGATAATATGGATAAAATAAGACTAGCAGAATTAGAAGACTTAGAAGATATTGTCGAGATTTATAATAGTAGTATTCCCAGCCGTATTGCGACAGGAGATTTACAAAAAATAACAGTAGAAAGCCGATTAAAATGGTTTCAAGAAAGAGACAGTAAACATTATCCAATTTGGGTAATAGAAAATGATAATAAAGTAATAGGTTGGATTAGTTTACAACATTTTTATGGTCGTCCAGCTTATAAAAGTACGGCAGAAATCAGTTTATATATTGCCCAAAGTCATCGCAGTAAAGGAATAGGGAAAAAACTCCTAGAATATGTAATACAAGAAAGTCCAAAACTAGAATTAACCACTCTACTTGGATTTATTTTTGCTCATAATCAACCCAGTTTAAATTTATTCAAAAAATATAACTTTCAACAATGGGGATACTTGCCAAAAGTAGCTCAATTGGATAATATCGAAAGAGATTTGATTATTATGGGACTACGTTTAGATTATTCAAAAATATAATAGATAACTGAAAAGAAATTATGACTCAATCACCAATTACAGAACACCAAATATTAAACCCGGAAGAACTAGAAAAAGAAGAAGAGTCCGATTATTTTGATTACTTTTTTGATGAACCTGGTAGTGAACCAGGAAAGTTAAATATAGAACCAGATGCTAAACCTTCTCGTATCGTTTTAATCGATTACGATGGGTCTCATGCCATTCGGAAAGTAGATGTTACACCCAAAGCTTTAACCCCCTATTTAGGAACTAATACGATTTCTTGGATGGATGTTCAAGGGTTAGGAAGTGAAAGAGTTCTTAAACAAATTGGTGATATTTTTAAACTGCATCCTTTATTATTAGAAGACGTAGTTAATGTGCCTCAAAGACCTAAGCTTGAAGACTATAACGAACAATTAGTCTTAATTGTTCAGATGGTTCGGCCTAATGCTAATGAAGAAGGATTTGAAAGCGAACAGGTGAGTTTTGTTTTAGGCAATAAATATTTACTGACCTTTCAAGAAGAAGAAATCGAAGATTGTTTTGATATTGTTAGAGAAAGAATTAGAGCCAATCAAGGGAAAGTTAGACAACAATCGGCTGACTATTTAATGTACTTGCTGTTAGACTCTATTATTGATGGTTATTTTCCCGTTTTAGAAGATTATGGCGATCGCATCGAAGATATAGAAGATGAATTAGCTATGTCTCCAAATACCAATCAATTAAAAGAAATTTATGTTATTAGGCGGGAATTATTAGCTTTACGTCGTGCCATTTGGCCTTTAAGAAATGTTACCAATATGTTAGTGAGAGGAGAAAGTTCTCTAATTAGTTCCGAAGCACAAATTTATTTTCGAGACTGTTACGATCACGTGATTCAAATCTTAGATATTGTCGAAACCTATCGAGAATTAGCCTCTTCTTTAATGGATGCTTATCTATCTTCGATGAGCAATAAAATGAACGAGGTCATGCAAGTTTTAAGCGTTGTTTCAACTATTTTTATGCCGTTAACCTTTATTGCCGGGGTGTATGGCATGAACTTTGAATATATGCCGGAACTTAAGACCCGCTGGGGCTATTTTAGCTGTTTAGGCTTAATGGCTGCGATCGCAGGAGGATTAATCTTTTTCTTTTGGCGTAGAGGTTGGTTTGAACCCTTTTCCCGTCCTAACATCCCTTTGTCTAAAAAAGATTAAAATAGAATTAGAAAAGAGTTGGCGAGAGAGTTGCGGATGGGTCTGTTGAATCCATTCGAGGAAAGTCCGGACTCCCGAAAGACCAGACTTGCTGGATAATTCCCAGTGCGCGTGAGCGTGAGGATAGTGCCACAGAAAAATACCGCCTCTTTACTCAGAGGTAAGGTTGCAAAGGTGTCGGTAAGAGCGCACCAGCAGTATCGTGAGGTACTGGCTCGGTAAACCCCGGTCGGGAGCAAGGTCGGAGGGGCAAAGGTTGGTCTTTTCCCTGTCCCGTTTTAGGTGTACCGCATGAGGCGTTTGGTAACAAACGTCCTAGATAGATAACTCTCCATTGAACAGAATCCGGCTTATGTCCAACTCTTTTCTTTCAATTGTCATTTACGATAAATTAATGTTTAATTTTTCGATAAAGTCGTAAAACAATTTTTTCCATTTCTACCCAAACAAACATCAAACTACTAAACAGTAAACAAATCGCTAATTGTTCTCCTGTTAATATCGTAGTATTAAAGAAAGCCCGTAATGGAGCCACATAAACTAACATTAATTGTAGGATAGTGGTAACAATAACGGCTCCCCAAAGATAAGGGTTAGAAAAAGGATTCATTTCAATAGCTAAACGGGTGGTAGAACGAGCAGCGATCGCATGGCCCATTTGAGCAATACATAGGGTAGTAAAAACCATTGTTTTCCAACTGTCAGGGTCATTGCCAGGTTGTTGAGACTCATTGAAAGCCCAAGCCATCAAAGCAATGGTAATAACAGAGAAAACAAGACCAATACGCACAATATAAAACCCCAAACCACGGGCAAAAATACTCTCTTTAGGACTAAAGGGGGGTCGTTCCATAATATGGGGATCAGCCGGTTCGACAGCCAAGGCTAACGCTGGTAAACCATCGGTAACGAGGTTCATCCAGAGGATTTGCAGAGGAATTAAAGGAACCCCAGACAGTCCCATTAAAGGCGCTGCTGCAATAGTAATCACTTCCCCCACATTACTGCCCAAAATGTACTTAATAAAATGGCGAATATTGCTATACACCACCCGTCCCTCCTCCGTTGCAGCGACGATGGTGGCAAAATTGTCATCCAGCAAGACCATATCACTAGCTTCCTTGCTCACATCCGTGCCGGTAATGCCCATAGCGATGCCAATATCCGCTTGTTTGAGAGCTGGAGCATCATTTACCCCGTCGCCGGTCATCGCGACAAATTTGTTGCGCTTCTGTAAGGCTTGGACAATACGTAATTTATGTTCAGGAGACACACGAGCGTAAACACTGACGGTTTCTACTTCTTGTTCTAACTGGGATTGAGATATCCTTTCTAACTCCCGTCCCGTCAAAACGTGATCCTCTGGTTGTACAATACCCAACTGTTGAGCGATCGCTTGTGCAGTTAATTGATGGTCTCCTGTAATCATAATGGGACGAATACCAGCAGCTCGGCATTTTTCCACCGCCGTTTTAACTTCGGGCCTAGGTGCATCCATCATTCCCACTAACCCTAACCAAATTAAACCTTGTTCGGCCTCGTCTCCTTCGGTTGCGTCAGGGATTTGTTTTAGGGGTTTATAGGCGAACCCTAACACCCTTAAAGCCCGCTTCGCCATGCCATTATTGCCTCGTAACACCTGTTCTCGATGTTCTTGGGTTATGGGTTGAACCCGTTCCCCTTGCTGATAATAGTCACATCTTTCTAGAATTAATTCGGGGGAACCTTTGGTTAATAAAAGATAATCATCATCTGGTTGACTTTGCCAACTGGGCCAGCGATCGCTGGTTTGGTTAGCTTGACAAATAATACTCATGCGTTTGCGTTCGGAGGAAAAGGGAAATTCTCCGACCCTTGCATATCGTTCTTCTAACTTCGACTGTTCGAGTCCTGCTTTGCCCCCTAACGCTAATAATGATCCTTCGGTAGGATCTCCGATAATTATCCAGTCTCCTGATTCTTGGGATAAATGGGCATCGTTACATAACACCCCTGTCAATAATAAAGCTTGTAATCCCCCATACCGACTACAGCGAATACTACTTTTTGCCTCGCTACAAATAAATTCTCCAACAGGTTCGTATCCGTTTCCTGTGACTTGATAGTTCCCTTCGAGGGTTTCCACCTCTTGAACCACCATTTTATTTTGGGTGAGGGTTCCTGTTTTATCCGAACAAATTACATTGACTGATCCTAAGGTTTCAACCGCCGGGAGTTTACGAATTAAGGCGTTACGCTTAACCATGCGTTGGGTTCCTAAGGCTAAGGTAACGGTAATCACGGCTGGTAAGCCTTCCGGAACCACTGCAACGGCCATACTCAAAGAGATTTCAATTAATTCTTGTAGTAGTCCCCAACCAGCCCTAAGTACCCCACCCACAACGACCACCGCAACCAAAATCAACGAACCTGTAACTAAAACGTTCCCTAACTGGGTCATCCGTTGCTGTAAGGGGGTGTCTTCTGTTTCCACCGATTGTAACATTTCGGCGATTTTACCCAGTTCTGTGTCCATTCCTGTGCCGGTAACCACCACTTTTGCCCGTCCCTGGATCACTTCTGTTCCGGTAAAGACCATATTTGTGCGATCGCCGATAGGGGTTTCTTCTTCTAATCCTTGGGTTAAAGCCTTTTTTTCGACGGCGTGGGCTTCTCCAGTTAAAGCCGACTCACGAATTTGCAGATGAGATTCTTCTATAATTTGACCATCAGCACAGAGAGTGTCTCCAGCTTCAACTAAAATAATATCCCCAGGGACTAAGAAGGGTGCATCCACTTCTTGACGTTTTCCATCCCTAATCACTTGTACTTGGGGGGAAGATAGCTTTTTTAAGGCTGCGAGGGCTTTTTCAGCGCGAGTTTCTTGTAAATAGCCTAAAAGTCCGTTTAAGATAACAATAGAGAAAATGGCGATGGTATCCTTAAAAGGAAGTCCGCTTCTGGCAGTGCCACTGTTTCGTAATTCAACTATATCTAAAATACCAGAAATAATCGCCACCACGATCAGCATAATTAACATGATGTTAGTAAACTGATCGAGCAGTATTTCCCAGTTACTACGGCCTGCAGTTTCTTCTATTTCATTAGGGCCATAATGCCGTTGTCTTTGACTCACACTTTCTGTGTCTAAACCCATTTGAGGGTTTGTTCCCAGGCTGTCTAGGGTTTTGGCCACAGAGTAAGTATGCCAAGATTGTTTCTGTTGGGGTAAGGTATGGGCAGAATAGGATCGGGTCACAGGAACAAAGGTCAATTATATAGTCTACTTCTCTTGATTCTACTGTTAACTTTCTCAACTGTTACGCTTTATCACGAAATTGTAAAATGTTTTTCTTTTTCTTGACTTAAATCTTTAAATAATCTTAAATTATTTGTTAATAATTAAGTTTCTACAACTTAGCGGTAATAATGGTTTGGTTCATAGTTTATCTTTCGGTTAATCTACAATACTATGATTAATTATAAATCTTCATTGTGTAATATGCTAACCTCGATATAGACCTAGATGTAGTTTAAGTAACATGAATCAAACAATTGTCTTTGAAGTTTCCCAAGAAGAAGATGGTGGATTTGTTGCAGAATGTTTGACTGAAGAAATCTTTACTCAAGGGGATAATTGGGAAGAACTGAAAACTAATGTGAAAGAAGCTGTCAAAGGTTACTATTTTGACCAGCTTACTGTTCCTAATATTAAGTTACATCTCGTTAAAAATGAAATTTTAATGATGTCATGAAAATCCCTAGAAATCTTAAGGGTTTATCTTTAGCAGAAGTTCTTTGTCGTTCATGGGACTATTAATTAATAATTATTTGATGCTTAACTTCAAAACTTAACTTTTCTGTTGAGTGGGACGCAATAAAATATCGTGAATTTGTACATAGTCGGGTTGGGATAAAATATAGTAAACTGCGTTAGCAATATCTTGAGGTTGCAACACTGGAAAACGACTATAAAGTTCTTGGGCTTTTTCCTTATTATTGTTATATTTTTCAGCAAATTCTGTCTCAACAAACCCCGGACTAATAGAGGATATCTTGATATTTTTATTGGCTTCTCTTAATTCTTGTCGTAACCCTTCTGTTAAGGCTCTTACTGCGTATTTACTGGCAGCATAAACCCCACTATACAAAGGGACACGATGACCAGACATGGAACTAATATGAATAATATGACCTTCGTTGCGATCGCTCATATCTTTGATTGCTTCACGGGTACAGATACATAAAGCTAATACATTCACTTCTAACATTTCTCTCCATGCTTCTGTTTCTCCTATCATTAAGGGTTCTTTATGTCCTAAACCAGCATTGTTTATTAATACATCAACCCCACCCCATTTATCTCTAATGGTGTTAAACATATTCATAATTTCTGCTTCTTGACGTAAATCAACTTTTAGAGATAAAATTTTGCTATTTTTTTCTCGTAATGTTTCTGTTAGTTTATTTAATTTCTCTTGACGACGCGCACACACAACTAAACGATAATTTTCCTCTACTAAACGATAGGCGATCGCTTCTCCGATCCCACTAGATGCACCAGTAATTAAAGCTATTTTTGACGTTAATTTTTTTGTAATCATTTAATGTTTTTAAAAATACGAATTTTAAGTAAATGTTAATCAATATGTAAAATGGTAACAACCAATCGCAGCATTTCCAAAAAATTTATCTCTTTTATTTTTTTTGTGCATACTAATTAACCAATACACTGATAATTTCTTGATAAGATGTTTGTTGTTTTTTTGCTTCTACTTTAAAAAAGCGAATAGTTTCTTCATTTAACTCTAAAGTCACTTTTACCTTGCTTTTCTTAGGAATTGGTTCTTCAGGAGATGATAAAAAATCTTCAACAACTTCCCCTACTTCCATTGGTTCATTCGTGTAAATGATTTCTTTGTTCATAAAATTTTCGTCCTTTTCGCCAATAACCTGTCCCAAAAATTCTAATTTTTCCGTTTCGATAAGTAAAACGCACGGTTATAATTTCTTGATTCACTTTACCAAGACAATAAAATCGTTTTTCTGTGACACTATGAGCTCAGTGTTCTAAAATAATAAGATGGGTATCAAAAAAGCATATTGAGCTAATTCAAAAGAAAGGCCATGTTTTTCTAAATTTGCTTAGTTTTTGCTTTCATCCCACTCAAAATTGCTCTCCATCGCCACAGATACTTTTATTTTATCTCATCATCTCAAATTTTATGCACACTCATCAACAGCAATTAATGACTTTTGTTGTAATTGTAATTGATACATATGATTGAACAAATTCCAGCAATATTCTTCAGAAAGTCCACAGGTAACAGCACCCCTTAATACTACATTCAAATACCAATCATTAGGGGCTAATTCTTGGGGTAATTTATCGATGACAACATAGGTTCTCACATTAGTATAAACCTGTCCTTGACTGTGGATGGTTACATATTCCCGACGATAACCATTACGGGGAACTTCTTCTCGTTCATCGAGGCGATCGCTAAACCGCCAAGGTAGTTGATACAGTACCCCTTCTACTTTAGCATTGGCATCGGGAACCACGTCTAAAGCCCCACAATTACGGCGCAAAGAACGACGATAAAACCCTAAACGATAGCCTTCTAACACTGCTGTTCCTATCACATACTCATGGGTATTTTCCCCAAAAGTCCGTTTTAAGTCCACTGGACACATACACGATCCATAAGCAAAATAGTAAAATGAAGACTCGGATGTCTCTTTGGGTTGCCAGTAACTTTTATTGTGATGATGATAGGCAGTATAATCAGTTCCCATCTCAGTTGCCATAAAAGTAGAATTGTTAGGAGTGTGATTCATGGTTCATCATGGGGTTAGGGGTTGGCCATAGATAGTCGACAATGATTGTAATTTTAATGTTCCCTTTAGAAACTTTCCTGTTACAATTTGACTGAGCTTAGCTCAGTTTCTAAGGTCAAAGTTAGTTTATCGGCAATACCTTCGATCCAGTTTTCGTCTTGTTTAGTATAACTTCGAGGCACATTCGCCCCTAAAATCATCGCCCCACGGTTTCCCAAGGGTTGACAAATTACCCCTTGTGTGTTTAAGGGTAGATAATCAAATTCAATTTTTCCTGGATAAAGGTTTAAATTAACCAGATAAATGGGTTTTTGGGTCTCTAGAACCCGTTGCAAAATTTTGCCTGGAGTTACCTGGGCATTAGGACCCAAGATACCTCGGCGTAGTAATACTGTATCCTGATAATACACGACTAAAGATCGAGTAACGGTATTAGTTAATACCAGATGAGAAGCCCAAGCCAATTCTGTTTTGATAGAATCAGGGAGATTAGGGTTAAATTCGATACCTTCTTCTCCTTCTAAAATAACTGCATCAGGCGATCGCGGTTGAATCTGTTGCCAAATTAATCCGACTAAAATTAAGACACCACTTAAGATTACTCCCAAAACATCGGATCTTGCTTGAGACTCGGTTAATTGTACCGTCATTAAACGATTGATTAACAATAGAATACCCCCTAAACTACCAGCAAAGAGGGGAATTAATCGTAAAATTCGATTAGGATCTGATTTCATAATAGATTGAAAACAATGATGTTGAGGATCGGATTTAATTATCGCTATATTTTTTTCTAAGATAAAGTTTATTGTTGCCTTTTTAGGTAACAATTGGATAAAATCTAAACATAAAAGTTGACATCTGATTTTTAATCTGCTGTCTTTTCGTGAAAACAGTTTAATTTGTAGTAAAGTAGGACGAACTCATATCGTTCTCATCCTTAATCTATGACTATAGTGACACACCTTACCTTAACATTCAATTATTTAGGCGCATTTTTGCCTATCGATAGCGTTTTTTCCACTCAAGGCATCATGGTGATGTTATTAGCTGCCTATGGCTTAGCTATGTGGATGTTTCTGACTAGCGCGCCCAAAGTTTACACCATCATGGTATCTGATATGGAGGTCGCTCGACAATTTTATGAGGGTTTATTGCAGTTAAATGTGGCTGATGTTCCCCTTCATTATTAT
The DNA here is from genome assembly GCF_000169335.1 of Crocosphaera chwakensis CCY0110. GTDB lineage: Bacteria > Cyanobacteriota > Cyanobacteriia > Cyanobacteriales > Microcystaceae > Crocosphaera > Crocosphaera chwakensis. The sequence goes on along the minus strand of NZ_AAXW01000003.1, from coordinate 68,571 downwards.
TATAATTACGAACAAACTTTGGGCACGGCAGGAGTCGATCCTTTTTATATGACTGCTACCCCCACCGCTACAGCAACCAGTAACTATGGGGCCGGGGATGGACTCTGGTATCAATTGAAAAAAAATACCCAGCTTCATATTATCGGAGGAGCAAGTTATGGCTCAAAAAATCAACAACGCCATGTGTGTTTTGATAATGAATGTTTAGAAGATATTTTGTTAAGGGTTGAGTCGAGACGATTAAAGTATAAAGTTCGTCGTAGAAAACCCCTAAATTTTTTGGTTAAGGATATTGATGAAAGAATTATTGAAATGGTAGAAGTGAAAAATTAAACTTAAACGGGGTGAAACAAACTCACCCTATTTTTCTGGCAACATTTCTAAGATAAAGCGTTTATAACAATCATAAGAATCTAGACTAAAACAAACAAAAATAACCTGGTGAATGGTCGTATTTCCTTGTAAAAAATTATTAACGGTTTGAATGGCGATCGGGGTTGCTAACTCCATAGGATAACCATAAACTCCTGTACTAATAGCAGGAAAAGCAATGGTTTTTAAGCGTTTTTCTGTAGCAATTTCTAAACAGCGACGGTAACAACTCGCCAATAACTGATCTTCTTGATGATTACCGCCACGCCAAATAGGGCCAACGGTGTGAATAACCCATTTTGCTAGTAATTGATAACCCTTGGTTATTTTAGCATCTCCCACATTACACCCGTTTAGGGTATGACATTCTTCTAATAATGCTGGTCCGGCTGCTTGATGAATGGCCCCGTCAACCCCTCCTCCTCCTAATAATGATTCATTGGCAGCGTTAACAATAGCATCAACCCCTTGCTGAGTTATGTCTCCTTGTATGGCGATAACCTTTTTTGATGTTCCGTTTGAACTCATAAAATTCTCCTAGTATTATCTAGAGTTTATCACTCTTTTTTATTGAGGATTTTTTATGAATTATTATTATAAATTGTTTCTAATCAAAATTAACTAGCCAAATTTCCCCTCTTTTGGGAATAGTATTAATAGTCAATGATATCACCTGCTAAAAATTCTTTCCAGTCTGTATTTTCTTGATAGTGCTTTTCCATTTCTGCTGCTTGCTGAGAAAGAATGCGACGACGTTCAGAAAGAGGGAGTTTTAGAAAGGCGCGACGTTGTTCTAAAGTGAGGGTTTTTGATGTTTCTTGTTGATTAGATGGAGAATACATTTTTTTCAATAATTCAACAAAATCTATTAATAATTCTTGGGCTTCTTTTGGTAATTCATCGAGATCACGCTGTAATTTTTCAAGATTAATCATTTTATTCTAGTTTGCGTTCTGAGTTTTTTTAAGTCATCAAGCAACTTGATCATAATAGGTTTTAGGTACGGGTAAAGTTTCCCCTGCAATCTGATAATCTTCAATGAGCAATTCTAACACTTCAACCCCATTAGAAACCGCTTCAGTATAACTGTTACCGTGAGTTCTCCATTGTTGTCCTGGAAAGTCAGAAAACCCCACCACATAACAGTTGTCTTCCTCTGACCATTGAATGATCATGGTATATTTTGGGTTATTCATTGTTTTGTCTCCGTTGTATGTTTTCTATTGCTTCTATTACTCTTTTTTCTAGGTAAGTTTTAGCATCTGAACCGTCTTTTACCGATATGGTTATTCTACCTTTGTAGTTGTTTTATCTCCAACCCGAACTACTGTTAACTTTCCCCCTTGGTGCCAATACCATCACACAATTTTCTATCTTCTTCTGCTGCGACATTGGGATTATATTGCAAATAATTGCGAATATGATCGCAACCACGCCCCATTAAAACGTCGAAGGTTAATCGCTCTAGATTAGTCCAAACTTTGATGGTGTTATCACTGCTACCAGAAACCAAAGTTTGACCATCGGGGCTAATACTGACGCTACTGACCGAGCCATCATGTCCTGTGAGGGTACGGATTTCTTCTCCCGTTGCTAGATTCCAAACTTTGAGGGTCTTGTCCCCACTCCCAGAGACCAAGGTCTGACCATCGGTGCTGATACTGACGCTACCGACCCAATCATCATGTCCTGTGAGGGTACGAATGACCTCTCCTGTCTCTAGATTCCAGACTTTGAGGGTCTTGTCAGAACTACCAGAAACCAAGGTCTGACCATCGGGGCTGATACTGACGCTATTGACAAAGTCATCATGTCCTGTCAGGGTATGGATTACCTCTTCTGTGGCTAGATTCCAAACTTTGATGGTCTTGTCATGACTACCAGAGACCAAGGTCTGACCATCGGGGCTGATACTGACGCTATAGACCTCGCCATCATGTCCTTTGAGGGTATGGATTACCTCTCCTGTGGCTAGATTCCAAACTTTGATAGTCTTGTCATCACTATCAGAAACCAAGGTCTGACCATCGGGGCTGAAACTGTCGCTAAGAATCCAGCCATCATGTCCTTTGAGGGTACGAATTTCTTCTCCTGTTTCGAGATTCCAAACTTTGATGGTCTTGTCGTCACTCCCAGAGACCAAGGTTTGACCATTGGGGCTAATACTGACGCTAATGACCCCGTCATCATGTCCTGTGAGGGTACGAATTGCCTCTCCTGTGACTAGATTCCAAACTTTGATGGTCTTGTCAGCACTACTAGAGACCAAGGTCTGACCATCAGGACTGAAACTGACGCTAAAAACCCAATCATTATGTCCTTTGAGGGTACGAATTTCTCCTCCTATCTCTAGATTCCAAACTCTGATTATTCTGTCTCCACTACTAGAGACCAAGGTCTGACCATCGGGACTGAAACTGACGCTAAGAACCCAATCATTATGTCCTTTGAGGGTGTGGATTATCTCTCCTGTGGCTAGATTCCAGACTTTGATGGTCTTGTCAGCACTACCAGAGACCAAAGTCTGACCATCGGGGCTAACAACGACGCTTTTGGTCCCGTCATCATGTCCTTCTAAACGGTTGCGTTCCCTGCTTTGAATCGTTGCCATCAAGGCATCCATTACCTCTGGGTCAGTTGCCTTTTGTTTTTGGAGGATTTTTCCGGCCCGAACGGCTTCTACGATCGCGTCTAGTTCTTTGTGTTCATTAAATAGGGACAAAGAATAACGAGCGAAAGAATCTGCTAGATTAAGTTGGGATTGTTTGGTTTGGTTCCAGGCCATCAATCCCAAACCACCGCTAACCAACACAGCAAGCAAAGAAGCGATCGCAATTCCCCAAGCGGTTCTCATTTCTCGCTGTCGTCGGGCTGCTTTTTCTTGTTTAATGCGTTCTTTTTCTCGAATACTCTTTTCAATAAATACTCTTTCATTAATCAATTCTTCTGGGCGGTCTTTTAATCTCTCTTCTGCTTCTGCTAAGGCTGCACCTCGCAACAAAGACCCCTGATCTTGATTATTTTCTTCCCATTGTTTCTTTAATACTCTAAGTCGCTCTTGCCAAGCTCGAAAAACGCGGTCTGTCGTCATCCATTCTTGTAATTCACCCCAATTGCGAATCAAGGCCTCATGAACCACTTCTACGGTTTCTTGTTCTGTGGCATTGCGACTCGTTATTACTAACCGCGCATCCGCTAATTTTTTCACTAAAGACCAGCTTTGTTCCCCTAGTTCCCCTTTGATGGCAATGCGTCTGGTGTCCTCGGTTCCTTCTCCTGGACGCACTAATTGAATAAAAATGCGCCTAACTTTGTCTTTTTCCTCGTCACTCAAATTGTTATATTTCTCATGAGCATGACGCGCTAATGCCCCTTCTACCTTACCAATATCCTCATAAACTGTGTGGGTTAAAACTTTCCCGCTTCGCTGATTCCACAACTGAGTTAAGGCAAACTCTAACAAGGGTAAATTTCCTGGTTGATCTTGCACATCCTCCAAAATACGCTTTACCAGTCCCTCTTCAAATGTCACCCCTAACTGATTAGCTGGTTGGGTAATAACCTCTGTTAATTCTTCACTATCCATCGACCTGATTTTAATATCATTATTTCGCAATCGATCCGCAAATTTTGGATAAGATAGGGCATTGCCTAAAAAATCTGCCCGCATAGTTGTAACTAAAACTATCTCTCCCTTACCCCCTTTTTCCAGCGAGGAAGATTGCAAGTCAGACATTAATACGTCCAGAAAATGACGACGGGTTGCCACATCATCACAGAGGGTATAAAGTTCCTCAAATTGGTCAGCAATCAGTAAGATACGATGATTAGGGTGATTTCGTTGAATTTTACTAAATACACGAGAAAGAGAAATACTACCATCCTCAAGAGACTTAGCCAACTTACCAGCTTGAGTTATTTCATCAGTAGAATCTCTCTCTAATCTATACAATGGAACCAAAGCTTCGGCCAAAGCATAAAATGGGTCTGAGTCTGAACCAGGTCGAAAATGAGTAAATAACCAATGACCTTCTTTTTGTAACTTAGGCACTAAACCCGCCAAAACCACCGAAGATTTACCGCTTCCTGATGCCCCTAAGACGGGAATAAAATTACGGGTTTTTGTCGCACTATAGAGTTCTTCAATAAAGATGTCGCGCCCAAAGAAATATTCTGCATCATTGGGCCCAAAATGAAACAACCCGCGATAAGGACAAGGTAAATTATCATCGACACTATCATCAGCCTCAACCGAGTTGACATTTGCTTCTTCTCGATAGTAGTAGTTAGTAATGGTAATGATTGCATCACCAGTAGCAGAAGTGGCAGCGTATTCAGCTTCTGAAACGGTTTGTTTAATGCGATCTTGCTCTGACATATCAGCTATAAAGTATCGTTTCAGTTATCTTTTGAGGGGTTGTTTTCTGTGATGTTACTAATGCTTGCTGTTCCTGTCCCAGAGGTAGCAGCGTATTTCACATTACTGATATTTTGATTAATTATCTGTTGTCCACCAGGTTGTTCTTTTAGTTTGTCGAGCAAATTTTGAGCTAATTGGATAATCTCAGCATCATCATTAACTTTAGCGTTTTCAATTTCTTCTTGTAGCAGCACTTTACGACCTTCTGAATCGGGCTTTTTTTCCAATTTTTCCACTGCATCAATTAGATCGCTTTCAGAACCAAATTTCTTTTTTATAGCTGATTTTAGGGCATTATAACTGTCTTTGATAACATCTTTTCCAACACCTGCTAGGGCGGCTATAATTGCTGCTGTAATAACATCCATTTGACTTACTCAAGAAATTTATAATAATTCTTACATTTCCATCTATTTGAATGTCGTAAATTTCACAAAATTTAACCTAATTTTTTGGCGTTAGGACACGGCTTGAAAGCATTACCAGATGAAAGTTTACGTTCACTATGGTACAAACAAAAATATTCTTATTCCAAGCTGTTTAATAATTTTATAGTGAACTTGAAACAAATATTCTTGACTGGTTTGACGTAAATTTTCTCCACAACCATGACAATTTTTATTATTATCAGGATTTTGTGGGTTATAACAACTAGGGTTAAGACAATAAAGCATAACTAATAATTAAAAATTTTAAAAAATTAATAACTGATAACTGATGACTGATAACTGTTATTTCTGTTATAACCAATAAGAAGTAGTGTTGTGATGAAGGGAACCAGAATGACGGGACAAGACCTACACCAATTATTGTACAGTAAATGGGGAAGATCCTATGATATGCAGCTAAGAAAGGTTAAAGGTAAGATTTTTTGTCAGGTGATGTGGAAGTATCTCGAACAAGCATCTTTCCCTATGAGTGAACAAGAATATTTTGAACATTTGAATGCGATCGCAAACTATCTAACCGCTTGGGGAAGTCAACAACAAATTATTAGCTATTTGGAAACCACAAACGAGCGTCCCCGTCTCGGAAAAGCAGTGAGTATTCCCCTCGATTTAGGAGAAAAAAGTTCAGAATGGATTTTAGAAGATTAATTCTGTGTTATCCTCTATGAAAATGAATTAAATACGCTTATTTTATGGAAGTTTTTACTATTTTTTTGTCCAGTTTGATCACGATTCTTTCCCCTATCGGATTTGTGGTTGATACGGTGGTGGCTAATAGATTACGGTCTCAAGTTTCTAGCGTAGAAGCGTTAGCAGTTAGGATTGATAATACACCCAGTTATCAAGCTGTGTCAGGAAAAATTGATCGGGTTCGGATTGCTAGTCGTGGGATAGAAATTATTGATAATTTAAGAATAGATACTTTTGAGTTAGAAACGGATTCTATTGATATTGATATTAATAAAGCTCAAGAGGTAGCAGGGATTAAAAGTATCCAATCGGCTCTAAATAAACCCTTTCAAGGAGCAGTTCATCTGGTTATAGAAGAAGATGATCTTAATTCTGCATTAGAAGCTTATAGTATTAGAGAACAATTACAAGGATTAATTGATACTATTTTACCTCCTGAAGCTCCTCGATTTAAAATTTTAAAATTACAAATTAATTTTATGACAGAAAATCGTCTAGCTTTAGAAATTGAATTAGAACAAGAAGCATTAGAAGGAGAAGAACCGAATCAGTTAGATATTGCAGCAGAAGTTGCTTTTGACATAGAACAAGGAAAAAAGATTAAATTAACCGATCTGAGTGCGATTATTAATGATAGAAAACTCTCTTCACGATTTGCTAATATAATACTAGCAGGAATTAGCGAAAGATTAACCTTAGACCTTTTTGCTGATCAAGGATTTTTAGTGAGGATTTTAAAGCTAAATCTTAACGACGAAACCTTAGATATTGCTGCCTTTTTCCGCCTGAGTCCATCGGAAGAATAATCAATGGTTAATTATTAATTATTGATAATTAATGACACCACAAGGAACTGTTATCTACGCTAGAATCGTCTTTAAGAATAAAAAAACTTTAAGAGGACAATAATATGCAAGATAATAATCGTCAAAATCGTTCCTCTATCGGCTTTATTGCTGGAATTATTGCAGCAATGCTAACCACCGGAACTGTCGCTACTTGGTGGGCCGTTCATACTTTAACCAAATCTACAGACACTCCAACCCCCACAGAAAGTCCTATCAGTCAACCTTCTGACACCGAACAACGAGGACAAGTTTACTGGTTAGATGCTACCGGCGATCGCCTAAAATTAAAGGAGAGTCCTTTAAATCTACAAAAGTCTTTAAGTGATCAAGAAGTCTTAGAAACTGCGGTTAAAGACTTATTATCAGGGCCTGATAGTTCTGAAAATGATACCACCATTCCCGCACAAACCAAGCTATTAAGCTTAAAATTGGACGATAAAGGGGTTCATCTTAATCTCTCCTCTGAATTTACCACAGGAGGCGGTAGTGCATCCATGATGGGACGATTAGGACAGCTATTGTATACTGCGACCAGTCTAAATCCTGATGCTAAACTATGGTTATCTGTTGATGGAGAACCCTTAGACGTATTAGGGGGAGAAGGGTTAATGATTGAACAACCCATGACTCGTCAATGGTTTACAGAGAATTTTGAACTATAATCGTAACTTGATCAAATCTTTTGTTAAAATCCAAGGGATTTATCTATTGGATTTTGATACTGTCTTAAATAGTTATGATCATGTCATTAAATCATTTATTGCGTGGGTTAGGAGTGTTTCCAATTTCTCTGGGTTTCTTGCTGTTTACAGTTCCTGTAAAAGCCGGTAATTGGAACCAGTATAGTGTGTGTATTACTCAACTAGAAAAGTTCGACGTATCAGGAGAAGATGCGTCTATTGCTTGTTCTGATGCGCTAATTCCTAAAGAATTATCCGAATGTGTCAGCATTATAGCAAATGCAACGCCTATTAATGGAAATGACTCTGTAAGAGCTTGTTTTCAGGTTAGACGGCCTATTGATTTAGGAAACTGTGTTGCTGATATTTATAATGCTCTTCCTAGTTTAGCAGTGGTTGATTCAGAAACTGATACCGAAGAAATTAATTTATTAACTTTATTAAATTCCTGTCGTGCGAGTTTACGACCTGGTTTTTATTCTGAATGTGTTATTGCCACCGCGAACGAAGTGAATGAGATGAGTGCCGTTAAAGCGATGGATATTTGTCTATCAGCACAAGATTTTCCTCGTAGTTTGTTTCCTGCTTATACTGAATAATCATTATAATAAACATAACAAATATGATAGGGGTCAATGCTAAGCGAAGTCGAAGTATTGACCCCTAGTTTCTATCAATTATTAACAGCTAACAATGAAAATTTTATTAGTTGCTATCAGTGGTTTATTAATGGGGTTGACAACGGCTCCTTTTTCTGCGTTTTATTTAGCTTGGATTGCGTTAATTCCTTTATGGTTATTAACTGTTTCTGGTGAAAAGACTTACAACAAAAAAAATTCCTTACTTAGCAACATTCTTATTAACAAACAAAACCTAATCGCTTTTGTTTGGGGATTCGCTTATCATGGATTCGGTTTATTTTGGATCACGGGAATTCATCCTATGACTTGGATGGGGGTTCCTTGGATTTTTAGTTTATTAATTGCTCTTTTTTGTTGGTTATTTATTACTATTTGGGGAGCGATATTGGTTACAGTTTGGTCAATCATTTTTCGTTGGTTTATTGGTATTAAGGAAACGGGTATTAGAAGTCATCTTTTACAATCTATAATAAGAGTTATTTTTGGGGTTGCTATTTGGTGTATATTAGAATTATTGTGGAATCAAGGGGCTTTATGGTGGACTTCTTTATCTTATACTCAAAGTCCTAATAATTTAATCATTTTGCAATTAACAAAATTATCAGGTTATTCCACTGTTACTGCTGCTATTGTAGGAATTAATGGGTTATTTGCGGAGTCTATTTTAATTTATTATCAAAACAAAAAACAATCTTTCCTATTAGTTTTAACTTCTTTATTTGGAATTATTGGTTTACATTTAGCGGGACTTTCTTTATATAAACAACCTTTAATTAATAATCTAGATAAAGCGATCAATGTAGGTATTATTCAAGGAAATATTCCTAATACTATAAAACTTTATCCTGAAGGGTTAAGAAAAGCAATTGAAGGTTATACAACAGGATATAAAAAACTCAGTAATCAAGACGTTGATCTAATTATAACACCAGAAACGGCTTTACCTTTTAATTTAGATTATATTATTAATAATAGTTCTTTTTATTCTGCTATTTTAGAACAAAAAATCCCTGTCATTCTTGGGGCATTTGGGAGTCAAAATACAAGTTATACCAATAGCCTATTTATGATTACAGAAACAGGAAAAGTAGTGAGTCGTTTTGATAAAGTAAAATTAGTTCCTCTGGGGGAATATATTCCCTTTGAAGATATTTTAGGAAAATTAATTGATAGATTATCTCCCTTAGATAGTCATTTAATAGCAGGAACAACTGACCAAAAATTTAATACCCCTTTCGGTCAGGCAATCACAGGAATTTGTTATGAATCTGCGTTTAGTGAACATTTTCGTCGTCAAGCAAAAGCGGGTGGAGAGTTTATAATTACAGCTTCTAATAATGCCCATTATAGTCAAATTATGCCGGCACAACATCATGCACAAGATGTAATTCGCGCCATTGAAACTGATAGATGGATGGCAAGAGCAACTAATACTGGTTATTCTGCTATTGTTAACCCAAAAGGGGACACTTTATGGATATCCGATATCAATACTTATCAATTACATCAAGGGATTATTTATCCTCGAAATACCGAAACTTTGTATGTTCAATGGGGAGACTGGTTAACCCTTAGTTTAAGTATTGCTGCAGGAATATTATGCTTAATTAAGTTAATTTTATGATAATAAATTCATCAATATTGGGAATACTAATGATGAGTTTACCAATTATTGCGAAAGATGAAATTAAAATTAATTGTTTGGGGTTTAGGTATTACAACGGTTACAAGTGCAGGTTTAGTAGGATTAATTTCCCTAGTTAACTTACCTTACCCTATGATACGTCGTCCCGTTTCAAAAGTTGCTCCCCTCTTATTATTACCAAGTTATATTGAAATGGATCATCATTATCGAAAAGCGATCGCTCATGTAGAACAAGCAGATCAACTGATTCATCATATTTCTAGTTTTGATGATATCAAATTAGGGGAAGAAAAGGTTAAATTAGCACAAGAAAATTTAGATAAATTACCCGTTTGGTTTATTGGTTATGAACCTAAAAGATACTGTCAAATGTTTAGTTGCAGTTGGCAGTTTACCATCGATGAATTTGAAGCAGCCAGAAAAACAATAGGTAGAATGGAAGCTATTATTTTTCAACAAAAAAATGCTTTTAATACTTATCAAAAAGCAGAAACTAATTTACAACAAGCAAAAGAGAACTATCAACAAGCAACCCAACTAAAAGAAAAACAAACCATTGTTACCAGTTGGCAGCAATCTTTAGACGAATTACAACAATTACCCCCTCAAACCTTTGCAGCAACTTTAGTGAGTTCAAAATTAGAAAGTTATCAAAGAGACTTTCAAGCTGTCACAGGAAGCATGACAGAAAACCAACAAACTGACACCATGATAACTGTAGCGAAAAACTTTTCTTTATCAGCAACTAAATTATGTAAAAATCCTCCCCATTCTGTCAATAAATGGGAAGAATGTCAACAACTTTGGCAAAAAGCCATTAGTCGCTTAGAAACTATTTCTCAAGACGATATAGGCTATTTAGAAACTCAAGCTTTATTAGCAGAATACGAAACTAATTCTAGTATTGTAAAATTGCGTAGTAAAGTGGAAAAAGAATCAGTAGAAGCTTTAGATGTAGCGAAAAAAGAAATTCAAAATCTACAAGAACAATTTGCTAATGGAGTTGAAAAAAAACAACGTCAACTATTTATCAGTAAAATGCAAGGTAACATCGAAAAATTAAAACAAGTAGAAACAGGAACAACTGTTTATAATGAGGCACAAGAATTATTATCCTTAGCCCAAGCTAAGATAAAAGAAGCTACAAAGTAAATTAAATGAAATGATTGAAAAAAAGACAAAGTTGGTTAACAATAGATGAGTGAGTTTTATTATTACTATTAATGTCTAACCCCCAAACCAGCCAAACTCAAACCTACCACGCCATATTAGACGCATTAAACCATCTGATCAATGTGGTGGCAAAACTGCGATCGCCTGAAGGGGGATGTCCCTGGGATCTCGCCCAAACTCCCCAAACTTTGATACCTTATGTGATAGAAGAAGCTTATGAAGTGGTTCATGCTATTAGAAGTGAAGATCAAAAAGCTATTGTAGAAGAATTAGGAGACTTATTATTACAAGTAGTATTACAAGCACAAATAGCCCAAGATTACGGTTATTTTAACTTACAAGAAGTAGCAGAAGGCATCACAGAAAAATTGATCCGCCGTCATCCTCATGTGTTTGGTGATGTAGCAGTGGAAAATAGCGAAGAAGTACGTCAAAATTGGGATAAAATTAAAGCAGAAGAAAAAGGAGAAACCCCAGAAATGGCTCAATTATTGAGTCGAAAATTAGAGAGATATAATCGTACCTTACCCCCTTTAATGGCCAGTAGTAAAATATCAGTAAAGGCAGCAAAAGCTGGTTTTGAATGGAAAAATATAGACGGAGTTTGGGAAAAGTTTAATGAAGAATTAACAGAGTTTAAAGAATCTTTAGAAACTGATAATAAAGCTCATCAACAATCAGAATTAGGTGATTTATTGTTTACTATTATTAATATTGCAAGATGGTACAATTTAGATGCTTCAGAAGCTTTAGCAGGAACCAATAAAAGGTTTATACAAAGGCTTTCTAAAATGGAAAAGTTTGCTAATCGCCCCTTAACAGATTATGATTTAGAAGACTTAGAAAAGCTTTGGCAACAAGCTAAAAAACAACTTAATTAATAATAATAATTAAGTAGAGAACTGACTGACTCTAGAAAGGTTATAATAAAAAAAACTAAAACTATCTTTATGACTATCGATCAAGAAAAAGAACAATCTAACTCAATCTCAAACAAAAAAAATACGACTTGGAAAACTATCTGGGAAAATATACAAATATTAGTCATTGCTATTATTTTAGCTGTTGTTATTCGGACTTTTATAGCTGAACCCAGATATATTCCTTCTGAGTCTATGTATCCCACATTAGCAACTGGCGATCGCTTAGTTGTTGAAAAAGTTTCTTATTATTTTCATTCTCCCCAACCAGGGGATATTATCGTTTTTGAACCTCCCATGCAATTACAACTGCAAGGCTATCAAAGAAATCAAGCTTTTATTAAAAGAATTATCGCTAAAGGTGGTGACAGTGTTACTGTTAAAGATGGTAAAGTGTATGTCAATAATCAACTCCTCAATGAAAATTATATATTAGAATCTCCTCATTATAACTTAGAATCTGTTGAAGTTCCTGAAGGTTATTTATTTGTTATGGGAGACAATCGAAATAATAGTAATGATTCCCATGTATGGGGATTTTTGCCTGAGAAAAATGTTATCGGCCATGCTATTTTTCGCTTCTTTCCTTGGCAACGTATTGGTAGTATTTTAAGCACAATTATATAATAATGAAATCATCATTAAAACGTAGACAATTTTTAGGATTTACCTCAGCTTTATTCGGAAGCTTAATTCTAAAAGCTTGTGACAATAACAATAATTCAACTTTGACCAATTCAGAAGTCCCTACCTCCTCAACTGAAGAAAAACAAACAACAGAAACCCCAAAAACTCTAAAGATAGCTATTGTTTTACCAGGCATTATAACGGATAAAGCATGGAATCAAACTGGTTATGAAGGCGTTAAATTAACCGAAGAAAAATTAGGGACAGAAATAGCCTATGTTGAACAAGTTTCCCAAGCTGATCAAGCAGAAACTCTGACCGATTTTGCACGACGGGGTTATAATTTAGTTTATGCTCATGGGGGACAATTTGACGCAGCCATTCAACAGGTAGCTGGACAATTCCCCAACACCTTTTTTATCGGGGTAAATGGGGCAGTAGAAGGGGAAAATATAGCCTCTTTACGCATCGATCATTTACAAGGAAGTTACCTTTGTGGAATATTAGGGGCAATGATGACAAAAAGCAATCAAATGGCTTACATTACTGCCCAATCTTTTCAAGCAACAGATGAAGAATTAAGGGGATTTGAACTAGGGGCAAAATCCATTAATCCTAACATTAAAATTACCTCTAGTTATACAGGAGATTGGAATGACGCAGCTAAAGCTAAAGAAGCAACCTTAGCCTTAATTTCGTCTGGTGCAGATGTGGTTTATCAATGGTTAGATAATGCCTCTCCTGCGGTATTACAAACGGCACAAGAAAAAGGGATTTATGCCTTTGGAAATACGGTTGATCAGTTAACTATTGCCCCTCAAGCTGTATTAACGACTCCTGTTAAACGTTTGGATTTAGCTATTAATTATCTGGCAGAATTAGCGAATAAAAATGAATTAGAGGGTAAAATTTATAGTTTAGGTTTAGATTATCCTGATATCTTATATTTAGGAGAATTTAACGAAGTTGTCACTGACAAAATGATTAGTGAAATCAACAATGTTAAAGAAGAAATTGTGACTAAAAAAATAACTTTTGAACCGTGCGAAGAAAATGGAAAATCAACCCTTTGTGTCAATAAAACTGTCTCTTAGATAAGGTAATTTATGATGGATTATTTTGTTACACTATCATCGTTTCCTTGGAATGACAATTGAAGATATCAAAATGGTTGAATTAAGTTTAAAGAATATTACAAAAAAATTTGGCTCATTTACTGCTAATGATAATATTTCCTTAAAGATTAACAAAGGAACTATTCATGCTATTTTAGGGGAAAATGGCGCAGGGAAAACCACATTAATGAATATATTATCTGGTTTATATCGTCCTGATGAGGGAGAAATTTATATCAATGATCAGCTAGTTAAAATAAACTCTTCTAAAAGTGCTATTGATCAGGGAATTGGTATGATTCATCAACATTTTATGCTAGTTCCTCAATTATCTGTGTTAGAGAATATTATCTTAGGAACCCAAGGAGAATATAGACTGAAATTAAAACAAAAAACATTAGAAATTCAAGAATTAATTGACAATTATGGTTTAGAAATTAACTTAGATACTAAAGTAGAAAATATATCAGTAGGGATGCAACAACGAGTCGAAATATTAAAAGTATTATATCGAGGGGCAAAACTATTAATTTTAGATGAACCCACCGCAGTATTAACCCCTGCTGAAATTAATAACTTTTTTAAGATTTTACGTCAATTAGTTAATAAAGGGAATACGATTATCTTTATTAGTCATAAACTAGAAGAAGTTATCAAATTGTGTGATTTTATAACAGTTTTAAGAATGGGAAAACTTATGAATACCTTTGAAAATAAAAATCTTAATCCTCAAACACTAGCTAATATGATGATTGGGGAATATAAAACAATTAATTTAACTAAAACAACATTATCTTATACCGAAACCATCTTAAAAGTTGATAATTTAGTGGTTAAAAACCTTGACAATATTTCCTTTCAAATAAAAGCAGGAGAAATATTAGGAGTAGCAGGGGTTGATGGTAATGGACAACAAGAATTAGTCTCAGCAATTATGGGTTTTATTAAAGCTAAAAAGGGTAAAATTCAATATAAAGAGATTGATATTACTAATTGGACAACAGAAGACATTATTAAACAATTATCTATCGCTTATATTCCTGAAGATAGAAAAACAACAGGATTAGTTTCTTCCTTAACTATTGGTAAAAACTTGATTTTAAAACAATATTATTCTTACCCTTTTAATCAATGGGGAATGCTTCAAAAAAAAGCTATTCAAACTAGAGAAAATGAAGTGATTAATGACTTTGATATTCGAGGCGTTGAACCCAATATTACTGTTGGTAAACTATCAGGAGGAAACCAACAAAAGATTATTTTAGCTCGTGAATTGTCTAATCATTCACAATTAATTATTGCTATGCAACCCACCAGAGGACTTGATATTGTAGCAACAGAATATATTCAACAACAATTATTAAAAGCAAGGGAAAACGGCGCAGCTATTTTGTATATTTCCACAGAATTAGAAGAAGTGAGAAAAATGAGCGATCGCTTGGCTATTATTTACCGAGGACAGTTTATAGATATCATTAATCCTAATACTGATGTAGAAAAAATTGGTTTATTAATGATGGGAGTTAAGCCAGACTAAAAAATAGGGATCAATAACTTTTGATCCCTAAAATCAGGTATTATCAGCCATCAAAAGTTACATTGTACCGCCGAGAAATTCCTCAATTTCTTTATCTTTTAAATAACAGCTATGGGTTTCATTATAATCAGAATTAGCTTTATCATTAGATACGCCACTGGCAACTAATTCCCGTTCTTTTACTTTTGCTTCTTGTAAGGCTTGAACTTGTTGTTCTAAAGCATCAATTCTATCTAACAATAAACGAATAACCTTCGCTTCAGAATCTGGTAAGTTTCCATGTTCTAAAGGATTAACTCTCACCCCAGACTGATAAACAATACGCCCAGGAATACCGACAACAGTACAATCAGAAGGAACATCCCGTAATACTACAGAACCAGCCCCAATCCTAACATTATTACCAATATTAAGGTTGCCCAGAACTTTCGCCCCTGCCCCTACTACGACGTTTTTACCCAGACTAGGATGACGTTTACCGCTTTCTTTACCAGTCCCTCCAAGGGTGACACCCTGATAAATCAAACTGTAGTCACCGACTTCGGCGGTTTCCCCGATGACCACACCCATACCGTGGTCAATAAATACACCAGTACCTATCTTTGCCCCTGGATGAATTTCGATCCCAGTGAGAAATCTTCCAATATGGGAGATTAAACGAGGAAAGAAAGGGACTTTTAGATTATAGATGCGATGAGCGATACGATGCAGCAGAATAGCTTGTAACCCAGGATAGCAGAAGAGAACTTCTAGCCAATTACGGGCCGCCGGGTCACGGTCAAAAATAATACGAAAATCGGCGATGATGGATGATAACACCAAACTGAATTTCCTGACTTAAAATTGCGTCTTATACTTATTTTATCACTGCAAGCGGTTGACGGTTCACCCATTTGGTTGATTTGCGGGTTGACACTATTGGGGGATATTTGTCAAGGTAGATTAGATTTGTTATTTTCTTATTTAAGGTAGTCATTTATCGATTAAGGAGTTATGGATTAACCTGAGAAAAAAATATTTAGAGCAAAGAAATCAAGACTTATAATTAAATAAATTATCCTACTTAATCTAAAAGAGCCATTAAATTTAACATGGAGATATAAATATCAGTTGATCTTTTTCAGCAGCTTCTTTAAAAAAGGATTTTAGTTTTTCGTAAGACAATAAAACGGTTTCTAGCTGTTCAATATCCCAACCTCCAGGTTGAGGATTAGGATAAATTTTAGTAGTATTAAAAGTATTAGGGTCAAAACGAGATATGAGATCGTTAGTAGAAATATCCTTCATTGCTTTTACTATTTCTATAATTTCATTAGAATTTAAACAACGTACTTTACTGTAAGTAGACTCATATTCTGTTTCTATTCCTCCAAATACGACATTACCTAGAGGTGACAGAGCTTGAGATTTATCTGTTGCCACTTCTCCAGTCAAAAGCAAATGAAGAGCTTGCCAATCTTTACCTATGTCTAAGAAATCATCACTACATCTTAAATTATCATAAAAAGATATGAGCTCATCAAAATCTTCTATATCAAGACCAAAAGGATGACATTGCGAATACTCAAAATATTCTAAACTAATACGTCTATATTTGAAAGTTATTCCCATATTTATAATTTTTCAACAAAGATTTAATTTTGAATCTATAATTATTTTAATATCTTAAATTACCCTTCGCAATGACAACATAATAATCGAGAGGGCTGATATATTTTCAATCTCGATAAACCTCATCTAATAAGTTACCATTAGAACCAAATAATTGAATGTGTAATGGCATTTGTCCGGCTGCATGGGTAGAACAACTTAAACAAGGATCATAACAGCGAATTCCTGCTTCTACACGGTTTAACATTCCCTCTGTCATGGCATTTCCCTTAACATAATACTTGGCTATTTGTGCAACAGTTTGATTCATGGCTAAGTTATTATTCCCGGTAGCAATAATGAGGTTAACTTTCTGAATTAACCCGTTTTCATTAACATTATAATGATGGAAAAGGGTTCCCCTAGGTGCTTCACTAACGCCGATACCTTCTAAGTTATTAATTCCTGCTTTAGCACGGGTATGTTTTGATAAGACATCAGGATCATTAATTAACCGTTCAATACGTTCTAAACAACCAATAATTTCTACTAATCTGGCATAATGATAGAAGAAGGAAGAAGTCGCAACACCACCAGCGCGATCGCGGAATTCTTCTAGTTCTTGATCAGCTTTTTCTGTACCAAAACGAGAGCAAATATTGACCCTTGCTAATGGTCCAACTCGATAAATTCCTTGGGGATATCCTAACGGTTTATAGTAGGGAAACTTCAGGTAAGACCATTTCTCTACTGACTCCCCAATAAAGTCCTTATAATCTTCTTCTTTTAAGTTATCAGCAACAATATTTCCCTCACTATCAGTAAAACGAATATGTCCCCCATAATGTTCCCACAGTCCGTCTTCTCCAACTAACCCCATAAATAGAGAAGGAAAGTCACCAAATGTTTTAATTTCTGTTTCAAATCTATCAAGAAGTCCTTTAAATAAACTAAGCGCATTATTAGCAGTTTCGTAAGCTTCAGGTAGTCTTTCTATTATCCATTGTTTACCTTCTTCTGATAATGGTGATCTCACACCTCCAGGTACAGTCCAAGCTGCATGGATTTTTTTTGCTCCCAAAAGTTCAATAATTGTTTGTCCAAATTGTCTTAAACGAATACCACTCTTAGCTAATTCTGGATCAGATGCTATTAATCCAAAAATATTTCTTTTACTCGGATCACTGTCCCATCCTAATAAAAAATCAGGACTACTGAGATGGAAAAAACTAAGAGCATGGGATTGAGTGATTTGAGCTAAATTCATCAATCTTCTTAATTTTTCTGCTGCAGTTGGGATTTTTACAGCTAAAATTTTATCCCCAGTTTTTGCAGAAGCTAAGAGATGACTAACAGGACAAATCCCACAAATTCTGGCTGTAATTCCTGCCATTTCCCACATGGGACGACCTTCACAAAATTTCTCAAATCCTCGGTACTCTACTACATGAAATCTAGCATCATCCACTTTACCTTTATCATCTAAAAAGATAGAAATTTTAGCATGACCTTCTATCCTAGTAACGGGATCAATTACGATAGTTTTAGACATAATCACCTCTATTTATAAAATTAATTTATTACCCCGCGAGGGCTAACTTTCGTTAGTTCCTACATTATTATAATTAACCAAATTTAATCATTTTCCTCCCTTCTAGGAGCGGTTTTTTTCCTTCTAATAAGGGTTCAATAGCAGCCCGAATTCTATCAGCATCGGGGGGACATCCAGGTAAAAATAAATCCACGTTGATCACTTCATGGACAGGACTCACTCTATCTAATAATTCTGGGACGATACCTGGTTCTTGGGGAAGTTGAGGAGTGACATCTCCTAACTCTAAATAGGAGCGTTTTAACACGGTTTCTGCTGGTCCTAACATATTCCTCATAGCTGGAACATTAGCAGTTACAGCGCAGTCGCCAAAGGAAACAATTAACTTAGTTTTAGCTCTAATTTCTTTAATTAATTCTAAGTTTTCTTTATTCGCGATCGCCCCTTCAACTAAACAAACATCAACGTTATCAGGATAATCTTTAATATCAGCAATAGGACTATAAACCATGTCCACTTTTTTAGCCAATTCTAATAACCACTCATCGAGATCCAAAAAAGACATATGACATCCAGAACATCCCGCTAACCAAACTGTTGCTAATTTAATCTTTTTCATAGCTCTTAATTTTTATTTTACTAAAATGTTTACAGTGTTTCTCCCTGCTCCCTGCTCCCAACTCCCCTGCTTTACCTAACCCATTCTCCCTTCTCTCTTGCTGTTACTAAAAATCTGATTTTTTCAGGATCATGATTCATTTCTGCAACGGTACTACCTTTTCTAAAAATAGCCCCTGTGGGACAAGCATCAACACATTTACCGCAGGAAGTACAAGCATCAACGTTTCCCCAGGGTTGATTAATACCTGAAACGATAAAAGATTGACCTCCACGACTAGCCACATCCCAAACGTGCGCCCCTTCTATTTCATCACAAACCCTAACACATCTGGTACACAAAATACAACGGTTATGATCCATGCCAAACTGTGGATGAGATAAGTCAACTTCTCGCTGAGGAAACTGATAAGGAAAACGAGAATGATCCATCCCCACTCTAACCGCAATATCTTGCAGTTGACAATTTCCATTAACCACACAAACCGCACAAACATGATTACCTTCAGCAAACAAAAGTTCTACCGCCATACGTCGATAGGTTTGCAATTTTTCGGTTTCTGTCTGGATCACCATTCCCTCTTGTACTTGAGTGACACAAGCAGGTTGAAGTTTAGAACTGCCTTCAATTTCTACTAAACATAAACGACAAGCACCTACATCTGATACCCCTTCTAAATGGCATAGGGTAGGAATACTAATTCCTGCGTCTTTAGCTGCTTCTAAAATGGTCTGCTTTTCTGATGCTGTAATTAATTGGTCATTTATAGTTAACGTTTTAACCGCCATTCTTTTACCTCTTAAGTTGCTTGAAGTAAGCTCAAATATTCGTCTTGGAAATACTGTAATGTGCTAATGACTGGGTTGGGTGCAGTCATTCCTAAGCCACATAAACTGGTGTCTTTCACCATTTGACAGAGAGCTTCTAATTTGTCTAAATCCTGTTGAGTTGCTTTCCTTTCAACTAACTTGGTTAGCAGATCATATAACTGCACCGTTCCGGCACGGCAAGGAATACATTTTCCACAACTTTCTTCTTGACAAAAATCCATATAAAATCGGGCAATTTCTACCATACTGGTGTCTTGATCCATAACGATCATACCTCCCGATCCCATAATAGTTCCTAACTTTTGTAAGGAGTCATATTCGACAGGTGTATCTAATAAATGGGCGGGAATACAACCCCCAGAAGGACCTCCCGTTTGCACCGCTTTAACTGTTCCTTGATCCAGCACGCCTCCGCCAATTTCTTCGATAATTTTTCGGATAGAAGTTCCCATAGGAACCTCAATTAATCCGTTATTTTCTACCTTTCCTGTCAGGGCAAAAACCTTTGTTCCTTTGCTATTTTCTGTACCAATACTAGCGTACCAATCACCCCCTTCTCGGATAATGGGAACGATGTTTGCGTAGGTTTCGACGTTATTAATAAGAGTTGGATCGCCCCATAATCCTGATTCTGCGGGATAAGGTGGACGAGGGCGTGGGGTTCCTCGTTTTCCTTCAACTGAGGCAATTAAAGCGGTTTCTTCGCCACAAACAAAGGCTCCTGCGCCCACTCTGATGTCAATTTTGAAGTCAAAGGGAGAATCAAAGATTTGTGACCCCATTAAGCCGTATCGTTTGGCTTGTTGGATGGCTTTTTCTAGGCGTTTGATAGCCAAGGGATATTCGGCGCGAATGTAAATATAACCATGATTTGCGCCCACTGCATAGGCTGCGATCGCCATTCCTTCTAAGACACGATGGGGATCACTTTCTAAAACAGCCCGATCCATAAATGCCCCTGGGTCCCCTTCATCGGCGTTACAGATGACATATTTCTGCTGTCCTGACATTTTCGCTACTGTCGCCCATTTTACGCCAGTAGGATAGCCTCCGCCACCTCTCCCCCTTAACCCGCTTTTGGTGACTTCTTGAGTAACATCATTGGGGGTCATTTCTAAGAGGACATGATGTAATTGTTGATAGCCTCCTCGACTAATATAATCATCAATGCTTTCTGGGTCAATTTTGCCACTATTTTCGAGAACGATAGGCTGTTGATAGGCAAAGAAAGGATGAGTTAGATCGGTTTTTTTAGGTAAGTTTTCTGGTTGTTCTTGACCATTTAAACTATCAATAATCGCCTCAGCTTGTTCAGGCTTAATTTGTTGATATAGAGTATCATCAGGATCAATATAAATTAAAGGACCCTGCCCACATAACCGCAAACAGCCAACGGGAGTTATTTCAATTTCTTCTGTTAGGTTTGCACTTTTTACAGCAGTGCTTAACTTCTCTACAATAGCTTTTGAACCTGAAGATAAACATCCTGCTGCGGTACAACATCTAACTCGTTTTCGTTTCTGCTGATGTTTACCTTGAGTCTTTTTTTTGATTTCCAAAAGTTCTTCTAGTTCCATTTTGCTTAATCTTCTGTTTGCCAAGTTTTAATTTTTTCTAGTGCATTTTCTGGCATTTGTTTTCCTGCTACTTCTCCATCAAAAACTATAGCAGGGGCAATACCGCAAGCACCTAAGCATCTTGCAGAAAGTAAAGAAATTTGTTTATCAGTTGTTGTTTCTCCTGATTTTATGCCTAATTCTTGTTGTAATGCTGTTAAAACTTTATCACTACCTTTAACATAACAAGCGGTTCCTAAGCAAACAACACAAGTATGTTTTCCACTGGGCTTAAGAGAGAATAAATGATAAAAAGTTGCAACCCCATACACTCGGCTTAAAGGCAATTTCAAGGCATGAGCAACATATTCTAAAATATCGGGTTCTAGATAGCCAAAAGCTTCTTGTGCTTTGTGTAAAATTTCGATGAGAGCATCTTGACGATAATGATTCCGCTTCATTGTAATATCAATGATTTTGAAGCGTTTATCAACTGTTTGACCAGATTTTTGAGGCTGCTTGGTCAGGTTTTTGCTTTCCATATTTTTGTTTTTTCTCTTACTTTCTATTATCTGATTTTTTAACTAGGACAAAAAAGATAAGAAGGTTATGGAAATATTAAGATTTTTCTCAATAATTATTTTCCTTTTCTATGTTAGAAGAAAATAAATAGCTTGAACCCTGATGTTAACGTTTTTTTATAAACAACAAAATACTTTCTAAATTAAACTGTCTTATATAAAGTTGAAAAATCCGCAAATATCGTGCCAATGCACAGATAATATTAGTAAGGGGCTTGCCTAAACTCAAATTGATAACCATTAAAATCATGAAGTAACTTAGGTTTACTCAGTAGATTAGCACTTTCAATTTGAAGTTGATAAAGACAACCTTTTTCTGCATAATAAATTGAATTATCCCACCATTCTGCCCATTCCCAGTCTGGACTAATTAACGATTGTCCTCTTTGATTGTAAACAATATGTTCATCCCAATAACATCCTTTTCCTGGCGGTGAATCTATTTGTGCATGGCATATTTTTTGTAAAGTCCATTGTTGAGATAATGTTTGTTCAAAGATAGTTTCATCGTTAAAATCTCTTTTTTTCTCTTTTTCGATTAATGTCCATCCATCACGTTGTAGTCGATTATAATAAACAGTAAGACACTCACCTCCATAATAATTAGGAGGACTATAAGTTATATTTCTTTTAACTTCATTAGTATCAAACAATAATCCATTATTATCAATATAACCCCCATTTAACCAATAAGAATCATCATCTAAAAATAAACCCCCACCAAACCAACAGTCATTTTTAGGAAAGAATGCGATCGCTTTTAACCAGGGAACTTTTGCGATCGCAGTCCATGATCCTATCTTAGAATACCATTTCCCATTCATGGCAAAATATATCCAATGTTTCCCAGAAGGAGATATATCGCATCGCCTTTCATAAATACGTCCTTTTAACCATTGAGACACTTGAAAAATGTTGCTTTTTCGATCCCAACCAATGACACAAGTTTGTTTTGAGGGGCCTCTCCTAATGATGATAGCTTGGTCGCTATTTCTGGCAATGAGAATATGAAGTCTAGCAGGAAATTTTTCTGGTTTCATGATGAGAAAATTGGGTAGACGGGGTCTACCCAAGATCATAAATTAAGCGATCGCTAAATAAGACTACTTTCTGGTGAAGTTGCAAGACCAGTCATTTCAGAAGCAATGGCACCAAAATCGGTAATTGTTTCACTGAGACTATCACTTTGGGAGCCATTTCCTCCACCCATACCGCCACCTTCCCGTTCTAAAATACGGATGTCGATATAGGTGAGATTATGTTCAAAGTCAAGCATGGCAATACCACCACCATCCGGAGAACTACCACCATCATCAGATTCTTCTAATGGGGTTACGGTTTCAGTTTCTTCTTCTAAAGGAAGGGCGATATTGGTCAAACCATCTCTAAAGAACGTATTCAGTGCCGTTGGTGCGCCCGTCAGTTCATCATCAAAACTAAAGGTGAGACGATAATAACCAGGGCCTTCATTGAGTTGGCGCACATTCCAGGTATAACCATAGATAATCCGACCTTTTACGTTAATTTCAGCCGAATAATAACCAGGGCCATCTCCACCTTCATAAACAGCACCATTAAAGATAGGATCATTGATCACATCTCCTGTCCAACCTTCTCCAGCAACCCAAACCAGACTATCAACTCCTGGATGATCGAGTTCACTAACATTGAGTTTTTGGATGGTAAAACGAGCGTTATTTGAGTAAACTGTGGCTTGTGTTCCTTCTCCTAAGATTGGATCGCCAGTTTGAGAAACACCGAGGCCATGGACTTCATCGATTCCCCAACCAGAAGTATGACGCATCTCATAGTCTAAAACTGGTGTTGTGAGAGTCTTAAACAGAACCACTTCCGTCCTAACTTGCGATCGCGTATACCAATCCACAGATTCTAGGTTATCACCCCAATCAATGGTATCAATAACGACTTCATCAAAGCCAAACTGATTAGGGGTTCCATTGGTTGCTTGCCAGATGTTGTCAGGATCTTTTTGTAAATAGGCTTTTACCCATCCTTCTCCTGGTACATTATTGCTGTTAAAGGCACCTGCAACCCCATCATCAAAGAAGGCGTTATTATCGGGATCAGGGGGTTTTGAGACATATTCTTCGATCTCGGCTGTATGGGGATCGTCCCCTTCCCACCAGTACCACCATTCTCCATTTAACATGGGTGTCATACCAGGATCACATTAAAGTCAGTGAAGAAGTCACCTTCTCCACTGCTCTCCAAAACGGTGCGTGACAGTTTCCCGTCACACCGCTCCTCAGTAGAACGGCTATTGTCATCAGTACGTCATCACAAGCATATCCTCAACCCATTTGTAATTGGATGGGATAATGGATAGTTGTTTTGGTATGACACTATTGCAGTCAGTTTTGTTACCAGACCTTTCCAAACTTCCGTCTGTTTTGGTCTTTTCATCATGGCAGTGTCGATGGAGTAATTGCCAATTTTTGTATTCATCTTTTCCGCCTTTCGACTTAGGGATGATATGGTCTAGCTCTATTAGGTCTCCATCTTTGAAAGTTAATCCGCAATGGGTACATTTCCCTTTTTGCTTTTTGAGCAATGATGCTGTTCGCTTAGGCATCTCAGGGTTTTTTCCCATTCTTGTACTCCAGTAAATCAGGTTGCCATTGTATGGGCTGGCATTCCCTTTAACCTTAATGTATTTATCATTGAATGTGAATTCATCGTGTAACTTTAAGGTAAAGAGTTCATTGTTGCTTATCTTTGTAGCAAAAACCCAATTTTTGTTACCAACGTGATGAAAGTATTTGTTTTTTACAAACTTTCTTCCCTTATTTTGGTGTCTTTTCTTACCCCATTTCCATAACTTCCAAAATGTTATGTTTTTGAGTCGCCTGAACACTTTGCTTGAACTAGCTATTGCGAAGTAATTGCACCAACCTCTAATTATTGGGTTGAGATTATCAATGAGAGCAGCTTGTCTCTTTGATTTGTGTTTTCTGATTATTTCAGCAATCTTTTGATAGTGTTCTGATGCGCTATTTTTACTGGGTGAGATAATAGTTTTGAAGCCTAGAATA
The DNA here is from genome assembly GCF_000169335.1 of Crocosphaera chwakensis CCY0110. GTDB lineage: Bacteria > Cyanobacteriota > Cyanobacteriia > Cyanobacteriales > Microcystaceae > Crocosphaera > Crocosphaera chwakensis. The sequence goes on along the minus strand of NZ_AAXW01000003.1, from coordinate 43,673 downwards.
TTCCCTTTATATTTTGCACTTCTATATTTTCCAGACTTAAATTGTCTGATGTGAAATCCCAAGAAATCAAATCCAGGTTTTTCTTTTTTGTAGTGCATTAATGTATGGGTTGTTCTTGTTTTACTGGCTTTTATTTCTAACCCCATGTCATTTAGCCATTGAGTTATGACCTCTATATATTTGTTAAGTATGTTTATGTTTTCATGAAATATCACAAAATCGTCAGCATACCTAATAAGATTTACGCTTTGTCGCTTATCTTTAGTATTTAGTGGTCTTCCCGTGGGACTTAATATTCTATATTGAACTACTAAGTCTTTAATTACATTTTCCATTCCATGTAAGGCAATATTCGCTAAAAGCGGACTTAATACGCCTCCTTGGGGTGTTCCATGTAAAGTTGGTTTTAACTCTATTCCATCCATAACACCAGCCTTCAGCCAAGCTCGGATTTGCTTCCGTAGGGTAGGATAGGTATTTAGTTTTTCGAGTAGTTTGTTGTGATTTATGCAATCAAAGCATTGACTGATATCGGCATCAAAAACATACTTAGACTTCTGTTTTATTGAGCCAAAGATTGCTGTAATTGCATCATGACATGAGCGTCCTGGTCTGAACCCGTATGAGTTAGGCTCAAATTTGGCTTCCCATTCTGGCTCAAGTGCCAGTTTGACAAGTCCCTGCATTGCTCGGTCTTTAATTGTCGGTATTCCTAATGGTCGCTTCTCTTGTTTCCCAGGTTTAGGAATCCATACCCTCCTAGTGGGAGCGACTTTTGTACCCAGTGTTAATTTATTTGTCAAGGTGAGACGCTGTTTTGGGGATAGAGATTTAACCCCATCCACTCCTGCGGTCTTCCTACCTTGATTATCCTGAGTGACCCGACGAACCGCTAGACATTTTGCAGACCAGGATTTAATTAGAAGTTTTTGGAGTCGGCGAACTAATTTGACATTACCACGACTAGACGCTTTGTAAATCCTCTTTTGCAACTTGTAGATGTTCTTTTCTAGCTTACGCCAGGGGATATCTGACCATTTATACATCGGTTTAACCGTGTTCATAACTTATTCATTGCTACTTGTAGCTTTACATTCCGTTCTACCGTGAGTCTGTCGGCATATCTTACGCATTACCATAAGCGTTAGCTTCTGACTCAATCTTTCCTATCTATTACCTACCTTTTTTGGTAGATGTTTTGTCTTAGCTGACTACTCAATCTTTCGACCTTGATTGAGAGTAAATAGATAGGTTACTTCGTTCCTCATTTTCATTGTTTTGTTCTCTTAGAGTGGAAGCGTCCGCCGAGTTTTAGGGTAGTGCTGAGAAAAGTTATTGAACACTTTTCCCACCCTTTATGTTCAATTAGTTGAACCTTATGACCTTTTGGTACTCCCAGTGTGTATAGCCTTATTCCACTGGTTTGGGGATAACGACGGTTCTCAAACCTTCCTTCACTTCTGTTACTCATAAGAACTTGCTCACGTGATACCAAATTAGGCTATTAGTATCTTTACGCTTTTTCTCCCGCTTCAGGGTTTGATGGCTAGTCTCGAACCTGGGGAAAATGCTTTCAATCAAGCACCATGACGGTAAGACTTGTGATTTCTAGGGTACTTTCACTCACTTACATGAAAATGAAGTTATCATTCTATTGAGGATTAAAGTGCGAACTCCAACCAAATTGGTTTACTCAACAGATGCTCTCTATCCCCCTATATGTATAGGTTTCAGAGAAACGAATCGCACCCCTTAACACCTTACTCACCCCTTCTGACCAGATAACCGGGAAGGATAGGTTATTTCCGAAGGTTTCTTCCGGTTCTCCTCCACCGTGATCACTAGAAGATCCTCGGCCAATGGGAGGGCCAGCCATACTCTTAGGTTCTTCAGATTCTTCCCCACTATGATCACTCGACGGGCCTCGACTAACAGGAGGGCCACCGATACTATCCTCAGACTCACTGTCCTGATGAGTATCACTACTATATTCAGGAGTTATGTCAAAAGATTTTTCTTTACCTTGACCTCTGAAACCTTTTGAAGTGGATGAGATAAAAAGTACATTTTCTTCTTCATTCCTGATAATATCCTCTTCTTGATCTACTTCAGGAATAATAGGAACTGCGTTACTGGAAAAGGTAGTAATAGAAGCAGAGGATGGATTTAAAGAAACTCCGGAAATACCAATTAATTCATCTTCTCGTCCTCGTTGTTTGCGACGTTCATCTCCTGCATAAAAACCATCGTCCAGGTCCAGAATAGCGTCTGATACAATGAGGTTTTTGATATTGTTACCGACGAGTTTATTTGCTTGTTTAGACATGGCGATATGTCACCTCCTTTTAAGTTTCAAGATTTGACAGACATATCGACTTTTGCTGTTAGGTAAGTTTAATAATGACTCATGTATAGTTACTATTTATCCCAAACAATTGATGTTTTGTAATTCATCTAATAAAGTACATTCACAAGGTGAGGATTGGGATTTTGTACGAGTACAACACTCTTGTAATAGGTTGCTTAACTCGTTGCGAACGGTTGTTAACTGAGAAATTTTTGTATTGATTTGCAGTATTTTCTCTTGTAACTCCTGAGCCACTTCTTCACAAGTTAAGCAATGATTATCTTTAAGATCGAGAATCTCTTTAATTTCTTCTAGGGTCATTCCTAAACCCTTTAAAGCGACAATCAAAGATAATCTTGTTATATCCTCCTCACTAAAAAATCGATACCCATTTTTATCACGAGTGACTGGGGGAATTAACCCTTTTCGTTCGTAAAAATAAATGGTTTGAGGGTTGAGATTTAATCGATGAGCCACTTCACCAATGTTGAACATTTTTTTCATGGCTGATTACCCTTTAGCTATCTATAAGGTAACCCTTATATCTAAGTATAAGGTCAAGACTTTTATCAGTAATAGTAATATTTTGTAATCTTTTAAGCAGATAATAAACAAAATTCCCAGAGTTTTCTAAGTAACACCTTAAAAGTAAAAAAATATTAATTTTTTTATGCTTATCAAGAATTTTATTTCAGAATTAAGCCATCAAGATACGTCTTTATTTAACTCAATACAATCCCAAATAAAAATTATGTCCAAATTTGTCCAATTTTCTCAAGTAACTGTCCTCAGTTGTGTTTGTTTACTTAGTTTAGAAACAGTGGCAAAAGCCGGTAATTTTAACTTTGATACCGTGGTGAATAATGGAGATTTTGTCCCCAATACAGATAGATTATTTAATAGTTATAATCCCCCTTCTGTAAATAATGAGGGAACGGTGGTGTTTCGCGCTCGCAGTCAAGGAGGAAGTGGACAACCAGCCACAGGCATTTTTACCCGTAACATGAATAGCGATACTATTGCCCCAATTATACCCGTTATGACCCGTGGGCAAGAAGTTCCTTTTCCTAACAATACCATGGCTACTTTTACGGAGTTTCCCTCCTTCCCTCGTATCGATATGAACAGTAATCGAGTGGTGTCGCGAGGTCAATCTGATCCTGTTTGGGAATTAGGGGATGGAACCATGTTAGGGACTTCGGGGGTGTATACTAACCTAGGGGGACTCAGTACCGCAGTCAATCAATTAGGGGCGATCGCAGGATTTGAACGGTTTAGCGTCCCAGGAACCACCCCAGGCACCAGATTTGACCAGTTTCCAGGCTCTCCAGCGATTACAATGGGAGATACCCTAGTCTTTAAAGGAAATTGGACTGATAACTTAGGAAATCCCCAAACAGGAGTATATTTTCGCAACCTATTGGATAATGGGGGATTGTCTCCCGTTGAATTTATTGCCGATAGTAATACTTTAATCCCTGGTACAGCAACGGAATTTGGTTCTACTGCACCCCCCAGTGCAGCGAAAGATCAAGCTGTATTTGTCGGAGTGGATAATGAAGCTGATCCCACTTTGGGAGGAATTTATTTATCCTCTTTATTGGATGATCCCACCGAATTGATTCCTTTAGTGAGTATTGGGGGATTAGCGGATTTAGTGCCAGGAGGTTTAAAATCTATTGGAGAAGGATTATCTTTTGATGGTAAGTCTGTAGCCTTTTGGGGAGACTGGGGAGACGAAACCTTTACCCAAATTGTGGCTTGTCCTGAAGAAGGAAATCAAGGGCGTTTACAATTTTGTTTAGACGAGTCGGATAACCCGGATAATCCCAATGGTATCGGTAACGGGATGTTTGAGTTTGAAGTCTCGGTGAATCAAGGGATTTTTGTCACCGATATTGATACGATGGAAACTCGTTTAATTGCAGAAACAGGGGATGATTTTTCTACCTTTGTCTTTTGGAATTTTTCGGGCCGGGTTCCTGGTTCAGAAAATGAGGAAGATGGAGAATTGGCCAGATGGCGTTCTTCTGCTTTTTTAGGGGTAAGTGGTTCTCAAGTGGCCTTTAAAGGAACAACCGGACCAGATATGGAGACAGGGGAAGATGGGATCTATATTCAATTAGGACGTAATTTACCTTTAACCACAGTGGTAGAAACGGGAATGGATGGCAGTCTACTAGATCCCGAAGCGGCCGGTTTACCCATTACGTCTTTAGCTATCGAACGAGAAGGGTTACGGAACGGATGGTTAAGTATTGCTGCAAGTATGAGGAACGAAGAAGAAAGTTGGGCCGGTATTTATGTGACTCGAACGACCCCAGAACCCTCGGTAAAAGTAGCCTTATTAGCCATAAGTTTATGGGGTTTCGGTGCTATCGTTTCTAGGAAAAAAAATCATTAACCATTATCAAAAATGATCTTACATAAGATAGCAATCAGGAATGATGTATGAGATATGGATATCTTTTTTGTTATCTGTTCCCTTTTACTTAAACTGAATTCTCATAACGTAACAACTGATTGCTATACTCAATGAAGTATGTAAGTGGTTATAAATAAACGTAAGGTGGGCAATGCTAATAAAAAGCTTATAAACCTTAATCAGAAATGATTTGAGACATTGCCCACCCTACAAGTTTTATTCATTTAATTATGCCTACCTACTTAAAAAAGTACAAGAAAAATAGTAAAAAATGCAAATAACCATAGAATTACCCGAAGAAATCGGGCATCAACTTCAGCAACAATGGGATAATTTACCACAAAAACTCCTAGAATCTTTAGCCCTTGAAGCTTATCGTAAAGGAATGATAACCTCGGCTCAAATTCAAACAATGTTAAAATTTTCTTCTCGTTGGCAAACTGAACAATTTTTAAAAGAACATCAAGCTTATTTGGACTATACAGAAGAAGATTTAGCGAATGATTTAGAAACCCTTAATCAGTTACTATCAGAATGATTATTGTTGCTGACACTTCTCCTCTTTGTTATTTAATTCTGATTCAAGAAATTAGCTTATTGCCTCAACTATTTGGTAAAATCTATATTCCTCAAGCTGTTGCCAAAGAATTAACTCATGAAGATGCACCAGTCCAAGTTAAAAATTGGCTGAAAAACTCACCTAGCTGGTTAATCATTGAACCTAATATCCATGTCAATGATGACTCTTTAAATGCTCTACACTTAGGAGAGCAACAAGCTATCTTATTAGCCGAAAAATATAAAGCTGATTTACTCATATTAGACGAAAAGTTAGCTAGAAAAATGGCAAAAGAAAGAGGTTTAAAAATAACTGGACTACTAGGAATTTTACAAAAAGCAAATACTCAAAATTTAATTGATTTGCCTGTTGTTCTCCAAAAACTACAAACGACTAATTTTAGAGTTACTCCTTCTTTACTTCGCTCATTATTACAATAAATGTATTCTGTTTGCCAGCTTGCTTAAATTATTTAAACAACTGGTAACACAAATGAGATTATCAAGAATTATCAATTCTTTGGTAAAATACCCCTATTCTTGAGCCATAACTGATCATGACTATTCCTTCTCAACCCCAACCTTTAACCATTCCTCCTCGCTTACTCATGGGTCCTGGTCCATCTAATGCGAACCCCCGTATTTTATCAGCCATGAGTTTACCTGCGATCGGTCATCTTGACCCATTTTATCTAGAAATGATGGATCAGATCCAAGATTTATTACGGTATGTATGGCAAACTGAAAATGAGTTAACCATCTCTATTAGTGGCACAGGAAGCGCCGGAATGGAGGCCAGTTTAGCCAATGTGGTAGAACCTGGGGATGTTGTATTAATAGGAGTTATGGGTTATTTTGGCCATCGTTTAGTGGATATGGCCACCCGTTATGGTGCAGATGTTAAAACAATAAACAAACCTTGGGGTGAAAATTTTAGTTTAGCAGAATTAAAAGAGGCAATCGAAACCCATAAACCGGCTATTTTAGGGTTAGTAAATGCAGAAACTTCTACAGGGGTAAGACAACCCTTAGAAGGGGTAGGAGAGTTGTGTCGAGAACATAATTGCTTATTGTTAGTTGATGCTGTTACCAGTTTAGGAGGTGTTCCTTTTTATACTGATAAATGGGGTGTGGATTTAGCTTATAGTTGTAGTCAGAAAGGGTTAGGTTGTCCTCCCGGACTCTCACCATTTACTATGAGCGATCGCGCGATAGAAAAGTTGCAAAAACGCACAACTTCTGTGTCTAATTGGTATTTGGATATGAACCTATTAAGTCAATATTGGGGAGAACCGAGAAAATACCATCATACTGCCCCTTGTAACATGAATTATGGCTTAAGGGAAGCATTAGCTTTAATTGTAGAAGAAGGGTTAGAAAATTGTTGGCAGCGACATCAACAAAATGCAGAATTATTATGGGAAGGGTTAGAAAAACTAGGATTAGTTTGTCATGTAGAAAAACAGTATCGTTTACCTACTTTAACGACGGTTCGTATTCCTGAAGGAGTTAATGGAAAAGCAGTTTCTATTTATCTGTTGAAAGAGTATAATATCGAGATTGGTGGCGGTTTAGGAGAATTAGCTGGTAAGGTTTGGCGTATTGGTTTGATGGGTTATAATTCTCGTCCTGAGAATGTTTTATTGTTGTTAGAAGCTTTGAGAAAAGTTTTGTAAATATAAGAAAAAATAGCAGAATTTTGTTAGCATTATTACTTAAACAACTTTATGTATTTATGAGTTTTGCACATAACCAAGATTCAACATAAACTAAATTACCAATAAAAATATTTTTGAGCTTTTCATGTTCAGCAACACACTCGTAAGTTTTGTCTGCACACTCTAATAGTAAATGTTGGTAATAGTTGTTCGTCCAGGGATTTTTCTTTCTCTGAACTTCTTTGACTATCCCAAAAAAGGCTGCACGAGGTTGATTATTTTTTAGCTTTTCGAGTGGGGAAAAAGGACCGAGGGGAATAAACCAACCTAGACCTAATTTTCTCTCTGGATATTGTTGTTTATAAGATTCTATACTATCCCAAGATTGACAACTTTCAATAAATACGGCTAAATGGAAGTTGATAGTTTTTCCTATCTCAACAGACTGACGAGCTAATGCTACGTTTCCAAACGTAATAGCTATAGGATATAGTTTATAATCCGTTTCTTTGTCTAAAACATCAACACAAAGCATGGCGCAATATGGACAACTATTTTCATTTTCAATCCATTTCGTGACTTTTGCTTTAATAATAGTAGAGGAAGCAAAAGAAGGAACAGCACATTTAGCATCGATATGAACCCATAACTCAGCAAAATTGTCTGTTAATAAGTAAGTTCTACCTGTTTTCTTGTCTTGAAATTGACTGGAAGGATACTTAAGACCGAGGTCAATCATTTGTGATAGTTCTTTTTGAGAGTAAATGCCTATTGCTGACCAGTGATTAATCATAAAAAAGTATATTATCTAACTAAAAATATTGTATCATTTTAGACTATTAATTCCTTATAAAACATTGAAAAAATTTATATTTCGATCATTTTATTTGAATAGTAAAGTCTGTAAATTAGGCACTTATCTTATCTATTGATAATATATAAGATTTTGGTTACTTCACTAAACTTAATTGAGATGCAATGTCATGACTAAATTAGATATAGATAAAGCTAAATCTAATCTCTCCAAACTTCTTGATTTAGCGATCAAAGGAGAAGAAATTGTTATTACTAAAGATAACAAACCAGTTGCTAAAATATCTCCTATGAAACGCAAACGAGGAACTGCTAAAGGTAAAGTATGGATAAGTGATGATTTTGATGAACCTCTTCAAGATTTTCAGGAATATATGGAATGAATTTTTTGTTAGATACACATATATTCCTTTGGTTTGTTAACGATAGTGACGAAATACCAGAACAACTTTTTAATTTACTTGAATCTGATGTTAATTTATCACGGTTCTAACTTCAACCTTGAGTTAACCATTCCCGCAACACAGCACGACATTGAAGACAGGTTAAATCGGTCAATAACTGATTGATTCCTTCTGATGTTGTGGGATAAATTTTGCCTACCCGTTCACGACTGATAATGGTATTAAGTGAAATTTCCGCCATAAAACCATACAGTTTTTGGTTAGAAAAAGAACTATTAATAGACCAACCCACTTGATTTAAAGGGTTTAAACTAACAATATCCACATTGCTTATTCCCAGTTCTCGACTGAGTATTTTTAATGCTGCTAACTTAGGACTTAAACCCTGATCTAATCTTCCTCCAACAAAATCAAGGGTTACTTGTTGAACTCCCGGACGATAAGAAGGATTGGGTAAAATAAACTGATTATTTTGAATCGTAATAATGACGACAGAATCAGCTTTTTCTACTCGCCAATAATTTAATATTTGTTGACGATCATCTTCTAATTTTTCGCCAATTAAAGTTAACCAAGGGGTATTAACTTGGATAAAACAATCTAGAGTACGCCAGTTTTTTTTCTCTGTCATAACTAAATCCCTGATCGGCTTTATGAGCGTGAACCTAATGCCCAACCCTGGGTAATTCCCTAATAACTGTGAGGCAGTTGAAGGTGATCTTGTTAAGATCGAAGCCTTGAGCTAGAGCAAGGTACTCAATAAGCAACCTTTTGGGGTATAAATTTAATGTCGAATTAAAACAAAAATCCCCACGGCTAAAACAAAATAACCAAAACCTTTCTGTAAGTTTTTAGCATCAATAAAGCGAGTAAGATAAGCTCCTGTAAGAGTTCCTAAACTGGCTGCAATGGTAAAAGACATCATTAACATCCAATCGAGGTTGACGTGAGAAAGATAACCCAGAAATCCTGTCACCGAATTAAACGTAATAATGATTAAGGAAGTGCCGATCGCCTCCTTCATGGGAATACCCCCTAATAAGACTAAGGCGGGAATAATAGCAAAACCACCCCCGACTCCCACAAATCCGGTCAAAATACCGACCCCTAATCCTTCTAAAAGGATTAAAAAACGATTGTGTTGCTTCTTATGGAGAAACCTCTGTTTTTCTTTGAGCAAGTGCCGATGTTTTAATGTTTGTCTTCCTTGGCGAATCATGATCATACTCGCCAGGAGCATAACAATAGCAAAGCAGATCAGTTGCATAGTTTCCGTAATAAAGGGAAATCCTGCCATTTGTGTACCGAGATAAGCCCCTAACATAGCAGTAGGGGCAAAAATCGCAGCCACTTGACCATTAACATTGCCTTGCAACCAGTGAGGAATGACACCAATTAAGCTAACCATACCGACAATGCCTAAACTCATAGCGATCGCTGTTTTGGCTCCTAGTCCCATAACGTAAACTAAGATGGGTACGGCTAAGATAGAACCGCCTCCCCCAATCAAACCCAGGCTTAGTCCAATACAAACGGCTAAAAAATGTCCAATAATCCAAGTTATCATCTTGCATTTAACCGTTGGTTGAAAGGTAATTTTGCTAGTAACATTGCTAGGGCGCAGGTATCTGTAATGCCAGCAAAGAGCAGTCCCCCACCAACAAAACCACTAATAATCAAAAACCAAGGAGACACAAACGCTCCTAACACAGTCCCTGTGATGATCAACGAACCCGCTATAATTTGTACCTGGCGCATCAGGCTTAAAGGCGCATTAGTATTAACAATCGTTGGCAATCCTCTTTTTTTCCAGTCTTCTATACCACCACCGAGATGAGTAACTCCTCGAAAACCCCCAGTCAACAGCTTTTGTGCTGCTTGAGCAGAGCGATTTCCCGTTCGACAGTAAAGCACTAAGGTTTTATCTTGTTCTTGGGGAATTTTATCAGGTTCAAACTTAGATAAGGGAATCAGTAACGCATTGGGAAGATGTTCGCCAACATATTCTGAAACTTCCCGAACATCAACGAGGGTGACTAAATCCTCATCTAACCACGATTTTAAGGTATGGCTATCAATGGTAGGAAAAGGTTTATAGTTAAGTGTTTTCATCTGGTTTTCAATTCAACTATTTAACAATAAAGTAATTTGAGAAAAATGAACGTTAGACTGTCGTAGCTACTTCCCCACAACGTTGATTAGCAGGAACAGCTTCTGCTATTTTTTTGGGATTGGGTAGATTAAGATTATTCATCAATTCAATGAAACTAGCCCGATCCTGTCCAACAAAGCGGGGATTCAATTGCTTTTCTTCCCCAATGGTAGAAACGGTGTGGCCTCTGTAGTCGTGACCAGGATAAACCTTCGTAGCATCTGGTAGGGTAAATAATTTCTGAGTAATTTGGTCATAAAGGGTTCCGGCATCTCCACTTTGAAAATCAGTCCGTCCGCAACCTCGAATTAACAGAGAATCTCCTGTGAGAACGCAACCATCATTGACAAGATAAGACATATGGCTATCGGTATGACCAAGGGTGGTGATCGCTTGTATCTTAACTTCCCCTATTTTTAAGACTTCTCCATCCCGAATAAAGCGGTCTGCACAATCAACGTTGGCATTTTCGGGGACGACTCCCCGACACCCTGTGAGTTCTCTCAATTTCCCTGTTCCTGTCAGGTGATCAGCATGAATATGGGTTTCTAAACAATAGCGCAGTGTCAGTCCCAGTTCTTTAATGAGTTGCAAATCCCGTTCCACCTGTTCTAAAACGGGATCAACTAAAACTGATTCAAAGGTACTTAGATCAGCAATTAAGTAGGTATAAGTCGAGGTGTTGTGATCGAACAATTGACGTAATAGCATTTTTTTCCCTAATCAAAATTGAATTTAATGTTTAAGCACTAGGTCAGATAGTTTAACTGCTATCTGCTTTTTAATTATAACTAATTAACTATATAGTTTTAAAAGTTAATCTCGAATAATGATTGTTATTTTTCTATCATTAATTTTTTCCTATACAATTTAGTCTATTTCACTTTTTTGTTAAGATACTATTTAGTTAAATAAAAGAAACAAATAAATATTGTAATCTATGGCAAAAACCTCTGCCCACAACAATCCATCCAAGCAACAGGAATTTCTGTCTCCTATCGCCGATTATTTTAAAATTCTTTCAGAAACCAGTCGGCTACAAATTTTAAGCTGTTTGAAAGACGGAGCGATGAATGCCGGTGAACTGAGTAAAGCGACTGGTTTAAGTCAAGCTAATTTATCAAAGCATCTCAAAATATTGACTGAAGCCGAAATTTTATCCCGTCAGCCTCAAGGTGTAACGATATATTATGAAATTCAAGATCCCATGATTTTCGAGTTGTGTGAGTTAGTTTGTGGTCGTCTCTACTCACAGATGCAGCAAAAGACAGAAGCCTTTAAACAATTACATCTATCCTTTCGCCACACATAACCTGCATTATTCATGAGAGAATTGCGAAAAAGCCTGAAAGCCTTATGCCATCAGGAATATGGAGATTTGACCCCAATAACAGTCTGTGATTTTTATCTATTACTAATTATCGACTATTTAACTATCAAAAATAAGAGGTAAAAGTCGTTTACAAAAAGTTCATTTTAGCCTATAATAAATAAAGAAATAAAGGTTATATCAATCAATCAATAATTAATGAAAGAGTCTTCAGAAAAACTCCCCTTTAATTTTAAGACGAAGAAAACATTGGAGGTAAAGTTTTCAGGACTAGACCTAAGTTTGGATGCGGGATTATTGCTAATTAAGCAAGCAGAAGACAATCTGAAAGTTGGCCAAGGAATCTCAAATTGCTTGGAAGATAATAGAGAACAACATAAAGTCAAACATTCACTGTTTCAGTTAGTAAGTCAAAGAATCTATCAAATAGCAGCAGGATATGAAGATACCAATGATAGTAATTACTTACGACATGATCCAATTTTCAAAATTATTTGTGATAAAGTCCCCGAAATGGGAGCAGAATTATTAGCTAGTCAACCGACAATGAGTCGACTAGAAAATGGAATAACTAAACAAGAAATTAAAAGGATACGTCGTTTTTTTGTCGATAAATTTCTTCAAAATCATCTCTCAAACCCAGAACAAATAGTATTAGATATAGATGGATTTGATGCTTACACTCATGGACATCAACAGTTAAGCTTATTTCATGGTTATTATGGACATCAAATTTACTTTCCTGTATTAGTTAATGAAGCCAAAAGTGGTTATCCTTTAATTTTACACTTAAGACCAGGAAATTCTCACGCAGGAAAAGGAGTTTTAGGATTACTAAGATGGTTATTTTGGCGTTTAAGAAAAGCTTGGCCTGATGTCAAAATAATCTTACGAGGCGATGGAGGGTTTTCTTTACCTGAAATTATTAATCTGTGCGAACAAAAAAATGTAAAATATGTTTTTGGTTTTAGTAGTAATGCTGTTTTAAAACGGAAAATAAATTATCTTCTTGACTTAGCCAGATTACAGTATTTTCGGACTAAAGAGAAGGCTCGTTTGTTCGATGATGTATATTATGCTGCAAAAAGTTGGAAAAAACCTCGTCGACTTATTATGAAAGCAGAATGGTTAGAAAAAGGAGCAAATCCTCGATTTTTAGTAACTAATTTGGAGGCAGATGCACAAGAAATTTATGATAATTTTTATGTTCAAAGAGGAGCTACTTCTGAACATCGAATCAAGGAATTGAAACTAGGAATTAATGCAGATCGTCTCAGTTGCCATAAATTTATTGTTAATCAATTTCGCTTATTTTTATGCCAAGCAGCTTATATTTTAATGCTTGAACTTCGGGCTTCTGCGGAAGGGACACGATTGGGGAAGGCTCAAGTTTCTCGTTTGAGGGAAACCATCATAAAAATAGCTGCCAAAGTGACTGTTTCTGTTAGAAGAACTTTAGTAGAATTAGCTGCTCATTGTCCTTTTCGTGAGGAAATACTCTGCATAATACAACGATTATCTTCGGGTAAACAATTGATTTTTTCCTAACATTCATCTCTCATAGGATTGGTGTATCCATCTAACGTTAAATTAGTCTTTTTTCTGTTCTTCCATTAATTTTCTGTGATTGAATTACGCCAATTCACTACTTTTTAAGAATCTATTTAATAAAAAATCGCTTTTGATGCTAATTTCTTATGTTTTTGGTTTTGTTTTTTCTTCATGAATAATGCAGGATAAGTTATACCAATTCTCAACAGTCACTAGAAACCTAATTAATCTTCTTTTTCCTCTACCTCCCCTGCTTCTCCTGCCTCCTCTCAACGAATAATCTCTATGGTTAATAATGAAAATTGGTATAAATTCCTGATCAGCTTTAGCAATTTAATCCTATCGGTTTAGTCTTCCTCACTACTGTTAACAACCTTTCCCCGAAATACAACATAATTGTAGATGTTATAAAACAACATAATAGGAATGAGAAAACCGATAAAAATCAGCATAAACACTAAAGCGCTGGGAGCAGCAGCAGCTTGATAAATGGTAATGTCTGTGGGAATAATATAAGGAAAAACAATTAATCCTAAACCGATAAAACTCAATAAAAAGATAAGAATTGTCCAAATTAAAGGAGTCCGTTCTTCTCGTTGATTCAGACTTTGTAGCAGTAACCAAACTAACACCAATCCTAGAATCGGAATAACAGCAAAAATATAGACTAACGGCGCAGTAAATAAACGCTCTCTCAAGCTTTCATAAAAAATGGGGGTGCTAATCGTAATTATAATCGCCCCTAATAATGTAGTTATCGCTGCTAATTTAGCGGTTCGATAATGGGTTTGTTGTAGTTCTCCTTCCGTTTTCAAAATTAAGTAGGTTGAACCAATTAATACATAACCCTGAATCAGTGTTAAAGCTACTAAAAGGTTTCGCCAGTTCAACCAATCCCAGGTAGAACCAATAAAATGCCCCATTGCATCGACTTTAATCCCTTGAATCACCGTACCGAGGGCAAAACCTTGTCCTAAAGCGGCCAATAAACTACCAATTCCAAAAGCAAAATTCCAAAATAATTTATTGTTGGCCTGTTCTCGAAATTCAAAGGCAACCGCCCGAAAAATGAGGCCAAAAATCATCATGAAAATGGGAATATACAGAGCATTGAGAATCGTTCCATAAGCTAAAGGAAATGCCCCAAATAATCCCCCTCCCATCAATACTAACCAAGTTTCGTTAGCATCCCAGATATTCCCTAAACTGGTCATTAAAAGGCTTCGTCTTTCTTCGTTAGAACTGGTCAAAGACAAAATACCTACCCCCAGATCAAAGCCATCTAACATGACATAGAGAAACAAAAATAGAGCTAAAATGACGAACCAAACTTGGGGAAGAAAATGTAATAATGCGTCCATATCAATTGCTTATTGTTGTGCTTCTACGGGCCGTTGGTCTTTAACAAAATTGGCTTGTTCAGTTGACATAGCCACTTTATCCTCTGATCCAGGTAAGGGTAAATCTAACCTTGGCCCTCGACGAATAATCCGACTGCCAAAATATAAAGCTGCTACCAACAAAGTCGAATAAATCACGGCAAAACAGATTAAAGAAGTCAACACATTGCTGGCAGGAAGATTAGAGGCAGCGTCAACGGTACGAACTTGTTTGTATACCGCCCAAGGTTGTCGGCCTACACACCGCACAATCCAACCTGACTCTACGGCAATATAACCCAAGGGTGCAGCCAACATCCAAGTCCGTAACAGCCATTTTTGTTGACTAATTTTTTCAGGGGAAAGATTACCGATAAGCCATTGCAGAAGACTCCACAACATCAAACCAGCTAAGAAAAAGCCAATCCCACTCATTACCCGAAAAGAATAGTAAATTAATCCCACCATTTTTGGCCGTTCATTTACTGGCCATTCTTTTAGTCCTTGAACCGGTTCAGAGAGATTGGCTTTGAATTCTAAAATGTATCCCAGTCCGTTGGGAATGGTGATTTCCCAGGAATTGAATTCTTGCTTTTCGTTCGGTAAGGCCAGTAAACTCCAATCTGCCGGTTGTCCTGCTGGGGAGGTTTCCCATTTCGCTTCCATGGCAGCTAATTTGGTTGGTTGATAGCGATAGACTTGTTCTGCACTTAAATGGCCGACATAGATTTGTAGAGGGGTTACTGCAATAGCCACAGCTAACACAATTTTTAAAGAACGGGCAAAAAAAGCTTGATGTCGCTGATTAATGATATACCAAGCACTAATCCCCCCAATAACAAATAAAGAGGTTTCTAGAGTGGCTAAAAACATATGGGAGACACTTCGAGCCATAAAAGGATTGAGAATGGCCTGAAAATAATCACTGACCACAAATTTTCCATTAACCATCTCTCCACCAGAGGGACTTTGCATCCAAGAATTAGCTACTAAAATCCAGAAAGTGGACAGATTCGCCCCAAATGCCACCATAACAGTAGCCAGGTAGTGAATGGCAGGATGGACTCGTTCCCAACCGAACAACATAATACCTAAAAATCCCGCTTCTAACATGAAGGCCATAGCCCCTTCAAAGCCAAGAATACTACCAAAAAAGTCCCCCACTGCTTCAGAAAAAGGGGCCCAGTTGGTACCGAATTGAAATTCCATCGGTAAACCAGAAGCGACCCCAATACCAAAGTTAAGGACGTAGAGTTTGCTCCAAAAACGAGCATGATAGTAATAATTAGGATTACGAGTTTTTAACCATAACCCTTCAACGACAACTAAATAAATGGCCATCCCTGTGCTTAAAACTGGCCAAAGCATATGGAAAATAGCAGTCAGGGCAAACTGCATTCGAGACAGGGTAACTGTATCTGACAAAAGATTCATTATTTACGTACTGCGGAGCAGATCCCTTCGGGATCGCCTAAAAATCCACCTTCACCTTAACAAGAATTTATTAAGCTGCGGGTAAGGATTTTTGAGTCTTAATCATTTCTTTGGGTTGATCAATTTCTAGTAGTAAATTACGAATTAAACGGGCGACTAATTTTTGCATTAACCCTTCAGCAATTCTTTGACCCATTTTTTGGGTTTCTGGCTTTCCTAATAGTTTCATCACCAAAGGAACGACTCTCATGGGATCAAAACCTGGAGTATTTTGTAGAATTCTTAAGATATTTTGTAGGTGTTCAACACTCTCACTTTTTGATTGTAAATCGGCAGGAGTTTCTTGAACAGCTAAGCCTACTTGTTCTCTGACTATACTAGACATATTAAACCAAGTGCGACGGCTATAGATATCTAAAGCATTAATAATTTCTCTAACTAATCTTTCTCTAATAAATTCACCCCGTGGAGAGAAAAGAAAATCGGCAGCTTGATCAACGACTTTATCGATATCATAATCTTGGGAATCTTTAGCATTTCTCATCAAATTTTCTAACCGATTCCAGCGAAAACTTCCTTCTTTAAATAGTAAATCTTTCAAAGAAGCTCGTAACTGTGGAGATGGATCAGTTAATAACCGTTTCGCCACATAGGGATAGGCTTTACTTAACACTTTAAAGTTAGGATCAATACCGATAGCGATCCCTTCTAAGGTTACCATTGAGCGCAAAATCAAAGCATAATAAGCCGGAACTTTAAAGGGAAATTCATACATCATTTCCGACATTTGGTCTGTAATACTTTTAAAGTTTAATTCAGCTACACTCGATCCCAAAGCATTACCAAATACTTCATGTAAAGCAGGAATGATGGGAGTTAGATCCGTTTCAGGCTTTAAAAAGTCTAACTTAACATAGTCATAAGCTAACGAATCAAAATCTCGATTCACCAGATGAACTACTGCTTCAATTAAGCCATATCTTTGATAAGGTTTAATGCGACTCATCATGCCAAAATCAAGATAAGCTAATCGTCCATCTTTCATGGCTAATAAGTTACCAGGATGGGGATCAGCATGAAAAAATCCGTGTTCTAATAATTGACGTAACGAACAATTAACTCCTATTTCTACTAAGTGGGTGGCTTCAATGCCTGCTGCTTGGATTGCTTGAATATTAGTTAATTTTATCCCGTCGATCCACTCCATGGTTAACACACGTCTTGCGGTGTATTCCCAATAAATTTTAGGGATATAAATTTCGGGTAAATGACCATAAAGCTCAGCAAATTCTTCGGCATTACGACCTTCTTGAAGATAATTGATTTCTTCAAAAATGCGACCAGCTAATTCATCAGTAATTGCTACTAAATCTGAACGAATAAAAGAAAAAGTATTTTGCGCCCAAATAGACAGATGACGTAAAATATAAATGTCTAAGGTAATACGTCTAATTAAGTCAGGACGCTGAACTTTAACCGCTACCTTTTCTCCAGTCTTTAATCGACCGACATAAACCTGACCTAAAGACGCAGCAGCGATAGGTTTTTCTGATAATTCAGCATAAATTTCTTGGGGACTTTGACCTAATTCTTCTTCAATAAAACGAAAAGCAACTTCATTGGGAAAAGAGGGTAATTTATCTTGTAAGGTGGTTAATTCATCTAAGTAAACTGGTGGAACTAAATCAGGCCGTGTGGATAAAGCTTGCCCTACTTTAATATAAGTTGGGCCTAATTCTGTTAACATCTCTCGCAGATGAATCGCTCGTTTTCTTTCTTGCTTAGGATTTTTGCCCCTAATTTTATCCCACCATAAGCCGATAGCAAAACGAGCAAATAAGACAAAAACGGTGATTAAACGACCAACAACTTGGGGAAGACGTTGGCGATAATATTCATTAATAACATCAGGATTATACTGCCAACTCTCAGGAGATGTATCACTCATTGGACCCAAGTCTTCAATGTGTCCTTTGGGAATGTGACGAGGTTCTACATTAATAGTAATCTTATCAGAATTAACCGTGTTTGGAGAAAGGGTTGATTGAGGCATAGAAATAAAGTTATAAAAATCCTTTTGTAAAATATTGTAACAAATTCTGCCCATTTTGCTGGCCATACCCTGTTCACTTATTTAACCATAATAAAAATCAAAATCTTTCAGAGCTAACAATCTTTCTTTGTTTAAGCGATAATGATAGCCTAATCTTCGTTGGAGTTGTTGCCAACCATTTTTTTTAACCGTCAAAGAAGCATCAATATGTTGTGCAATGTGATTCAGTTTCTCCCATTCAGGGGTTTTTAGGGGTTGCCAACCCATCTGAAATGCAGCTAAACCAATGGTAATGCCTTCTCCTGAATGAATACCATTCAATTCTAAATATTTCCCTATCTTTCCCCAATTTTCTACAAATTTATAACTTTGATTATCTTGGTTAGAAAACATTAATAACGACTCTCCAAAGTAACTAACCTCTGATAAATTAATATTTAATTTACTAGCAAGTTTTTTAACAATGTCTAGGCGATCTGGACGATACTTTTGAGTATGTTCAATTAAATTTTTATAAACGCCTTGCACTCCGATAAACTTTGTTATTTCTGTTGGTATTTTTTCTTGAATTCTAGTATCTGCATCGATAAATATAGCAATATCAAACAGAGACAAAGCATGAGCAATCGCGAATCTTTTATCATTATAACAATGGAGAATTCCCTGTTGTTTTTGATAATAACTAATTACATTTTTACAATTTTTAAAATCTTGGGGATTATCGTTTCCTACTATAATTTTAAATCCTGGAGCATATTTTTCTAAATCGCTAGCTAACTCTTTAGCCATCATGCGATAAGGCCGATTAAAAGCTAAAGTACAAAAACAAAAATTTTTAGTTGTGTTGGTCATGCCATAGACACATTGATCGCAAAACAATGATTAAACTATCATACCTATGATATCGTAGTATGTCATCAGTCACAATTTCACTTTATGGGATGAGCGATTCTTCTTCTATCATTTTGGATGCGAAACAATTATCTAAAAGCTTTGGTGGTTTAAAGGCTGTAGACAATGCTCAAATACAGGTAAAACAAGGCAGTATTACTGGATTAATTGGACCCAATGGTGCTGGAAAAACTACCTTATTTAATCTTTTATCTAATTTTATTCGTCCTGATCAAGGAAAAGTTATCTTTGATGGGGAACCCATTCAACATTTATCCCCCCATAAAATTGCCCTACAAGGGTGCATTCGCACGTTTCAAGTGGCGAGAGTGTTATCCCGTCTTACTGTCTTAGAAAATATGTTACTTGCTACTCAAAAACAAACCGGGGAAAATGTCTTACAACTCTGCTTCAGACGGGGACAAGTTAAACAAGAGGAACGAGACAATAAACAAAAAGCCCTTTCTATCTTAGAATCAGTAGGGCTGATAGAAAAACGTCATGACTATGCCGGGGCCCTGTCTGGAGGACAGCGTAAACTCTTGGAAATGGCGAGAACCCTGATGACTCGTCCTAAACTTATTTTACTCGATGAACCGGCAGCTGGAGTTAATCCTACCCTTATTGGACAAATTTGTGAACATATTATTACTTGGAATCAAGAAGGCATTTCTTTTTTAATTATTGAACACAATATGGATGTGGTTATGTCTTTATGCGATCATGTTTGGGTGTTAGCTGAAGGTACTAATTTAGCTGATGGAACTCCCACAGAAATACAACAAAATTCTACCGTTCTTGAGGCTTATCTAGGAGACTAAGGTTAGGTTTTTTATTAACAAGTACAATATTTCAATTATTATAAAAAATGAGTAAATTAATTAATTTAAGTAAATTAGCTTTATGGGGATTATTAGGCTTAATTTTAAGTTTGCTGATTAGTTGTAATACTGGTCAATCACCCACCACAGGACAAGAATTAGAATTTTGGACAATGCAGTTACAACCCCAATTTACTCCTTATTTTACGGAATTAATTAAACAATTTGAACAAGAACATGAAGGGATAAAAATTCGTTGGGTCGATATTCCTTGGGAAGCGATGGAAAGTAAAATTTTAACGGCAGTTTCTGCTAATACCGCCCCAGATGTAGTCAATCTTAATCCTAATTTTGCCTCTAAATTAGCCAGTCGTAATGCTTGGTTAAATTTAACCGAAAATAATTATCTTTCCTCTGAAGAAAAACAAGAATATTTACCCAACATTTGGGACGCAGGAATGGTTAATAATATTAGTTTCGGTTTACCTTGGTATTTAACCACACAAATTACGATTTATAATCAAGCATTACTGAAACAAGCCGGCATTGAAACAGCCCCAAAAACATTTAAAGAATTAGCAGATGTGGCTGCAATCTTAAAAGAAAAAACAGGGAAATATGCTATGTTTTTTACTTTTGTTCCTGGAGATTCTGGAGAGGTTTTAGAATCATTGGTACAAATGGGGGTTACTTTATTTAATGAAAATGGAAAAGCAGCGTTTAACAGTCCAGAAGGATTAGAAGCGTTCAATTATTGGGTCGATTTATATCAAAAAGAATTATTACCTCCAGAAGTGCTAACCCAAGGTCATCGCCACGCCATCGACTTATACCAATCAGGAGAAATTGCCTTATTATCAACAGGTGCAGAGTCCTTTCCAGTGATTATTAAAAATGCTCCTACCATTGCCGAAGTTTCCGCAGCCTCTCCTCAAATTACAGGAGAAACCGGCAAAAGAAATGTAGCAGTTATGAATTTAGTTATCCCTAAAAGTACCGATAAACCCCAAGAAGCAATTGAATTTGCTACCTTTGTCACTAACACAGAAAATCAACTAAAATTTGCTAAAGAAGCTAACGTTTTACCCTCCACTGTAAAAGCTATAGAAACTTATATTAACGAGCAAGAAAATTCATCAGACACAACAGCATTATCACAAGCGATCGCAATTAGTGCTAAACAATTACAAGATGCTCAAGTATTAGTTCCACCTCAAGACAATATTAACCAATTACAAAAGATTATCTATGAAAACCTACAAGCTGCCATGTTAAACAATAAAACTGTAGAACAGGCTTTACAAGACGCTGCTGATACTTGGAATAATCTAAATAGCTAGATCACTGATAACTGTAAACTCAGGTTATAATAATCAATGGTAAATGGGGCTGTGGCTCAGTTGGATAGAGCAAGCGCCTCCTGTAGCATCGGGCATCCTGTACGGAAACGTCAGGCATGAATGTGGTCAAATTCAAGGAAGCCTAAGTCTAAGCGTTAGATAGGGTAATCTTGAGCCAAGCTCTACGACCCTGGTAGAGAAGGTGCAGAGACTGGTTATCAGTAACCCAGGGGAAACAACTTAAGGGATACACAATGCTGATAACATAACGGCCACCACCTACGGATAAACCATTGTCTAGGGTGAAGGAATAGTCCAGAGAGTAAGGAAACTTACACCAATCTGAAGCGCTAGGTCGCCGGTTCAAATCCGGCCAGTCCCGTTACATTGACGAAGGTTATTTCGGTTTTTAATCAGCACTAACTTTGGAAAGTAGAGTGCGAGTGCGATCGCATATCATACCAAATCCACTTATTTTAGTAGAGTAACGTTTTTTCTCCCTGCTCCCTGCTCCCTGCTCCCTGCTGCGACACCTGATACTATACTATCTAGAGCGGATTTGGTATCACTTGAGTGTGTTAGTAAAGATATATTTAGGGGAAACCTGACGCGAATCATCTAGAGAGCGCACCGCGAAGAGAATGCAATGGTTAAAAAATTCAAGAGCAGTCACTGTCAATCTCTTTGCTACAAATGAATCATTGGAGAACTAAGCCTCTTTTACTGAATCTGCTTCAAGGAGCAAAGACTTTCTTTTCTCCATCGCTTCAAACACACTTAAAATATCACATTGCCAAATAGGTAACACCAGCACCATCACTATCTCTTCAATACTGTTAAGGTAACATAAAGCGATCGCCAACCAAAAAGGAACACTATTATTAAAGACAAATAAGCTAACTGTAGCTATTAACAGAGTTAAGCCCCAAAACTTGGCTGTATAGGTGTGGAAACTGGGAAATTTTCTAAATTTGAGCAGACTAAGACTAAATAAGGTGACTTGAGCAGCTACTGCTAATAATAGAGGAAGTCGAAAATCAATGAGAACCTGGGGATAGACTAACCAGATGCTCAAGGCTACACACAAATATAAACAGATATCAGCCCAACTATCAGCTTGACGTAGTTGAATGGTACTCACGTTTAATCGACGGGCTATAATTCCATCAAATATATCTGAAAAAACAGCCAACAGATAAGCCAGAATAAAAAACCAACTGGTTTGATGATCTAAGGCATCGAAAAAGAGTAACAGAGCCAGGACGAAACGAAGCCCCACTAAAATACTAGGGATAGATGTCAGTTTTATCGGCATTAGAGAGAGATACTTTTTACTTTTTATTATGATAAATCTACAATTTATAAAATGACTACCGAAAATCTTGCTGTAAATCTGGTGACTGTGCTATTGAAAATTTGATGATATCAATGCACAATAAATGGAGAAATAATGACTTTTTTAAAGACAAATCCGTGGCTTATTCCTAATGTACTAAGTAGTATTTTAGGTTTATTGTTATTATACTTTTGGTTGTTTATTTTTTTACAGTTTAGAGCTTTTGAAGGGGATTCAGGGAATTATTCATCACGGACTCAACTATTAAAAATAGCTAGTATATTTGCTATTACTGGTGGAATAATGATTGGCTTAATTATTACTGGATTACAAGTAGTATTAATCTTAGATTATATTGATTCTATCATAAAATTAGCCTTGATTAATATTTCTATTTTTGTTGTTTTACTTTTCATTTTGTATTGTTTAATTATCTTCAAACTAAAAACTGAAGAATAAACAATAATGAATTAATTCATGGTTAAGTTTTTTAGCTAATCACTTTATTTTTCTTAATCTTTTCAATGTATTTTTGTCTTTGCTGTGGATACGAAACTTTATACGAAAAACCTCCAGGTACATATTTTGTGTGTCCGATTTGTTTTTGGACTGATGTTGAGCAAGACTCTTGGACAATATTTGAACTGCGTAAAGCTCAATTAAATTATCTTCATCAAGGGGCAAGTGATAAACAGTGGCTAGCACAAGTACGTCGTCCCACAAAACAAGATCATCGCCATCCTCAGTGGAAATTACTTGATACAAAAATCAGAGAAGATGGAACAAAAGTCAACAATCTAATCATAACGGCTTTTAACGATGTTCAACGAGAAGATGGAATTTCTCTACATGAAGCTGATCTCATTAGCAAAATTGATGATCATTTTTTTGGCTATGATAGTTCACGGGATAGACAATTGTTAGCTGAGGCTAGGGCAAAGGATGTTGAGACACACTGGAAAGAAATTTCGGCTCATACTCTAGAAAAGTTTTGGTTATCAACTATTTCTTTTCGCTTAGATCACAAAGGATGGAAATATTATCTTCCAGCTTATTTAGTGTGGTCACTGAATAAATATATCTATAATCATTGGCCTGACGAATGTTTTATTGATGTAGTTGACAATTTTCTTTTAAAAGATACTCATTATCCTTTGAACTATGAAATAGAAGACTTTGAGCGTTTTTCTAGAGATGAATATTTGGCTACACTTTTCTCACAACAATTATCAGCAATTTGTCAATTTTTACGATTTGGGTTAACTTACGAGTGTATTGATGAAGTATCTCAAAAAAAGATTAAAAACTTTATTCAAGACTATGACCCAAATTTGAATAGTTCGTAGACATTTCACTATTTAACTATTTCCATAAATCTTGACGAGATAAAAGACATTCTCCTCCCATTCCTAAGACTCCCCCTATACCCCAACCACCTCCAAAGCAGACAGGAAGATGCCCTTTAGTCGTAGTATTTTGAAGGACTTTATTCGGGAAAATTTCTGAATAAAATAACCATCTTCCTGCTTGACACCAACCGACTTGCTCACAAAAAATTTCCCATATTTTTTCTTCGTAATTTCTAGTTCCTCCTAATGAGCGATAGATTTCTGCTTGAACACTAAAACCATATTTTCCTTGACTATAGTCGACCCATAACTTATTAATCGTCATTAAATCTGAAGTTGGAAAATTATTAATGTCTTCTTCTGTTAAATAGTCTTCTACTACTCTATTCGCAACTTTCAACATAATTTGATAAGTTTCTTGATCCGCCTCATACCAGTTTTTATTCGCTAAACAATTACGAAATTTTCTATAGTCAGTATTTTTGTTTCTGTTGAGTCTTTCAAAATTCATCATTACCCCTTGTTTCTAATATAGTAATTCTTCTTTCTAGTTCAGCCACCCTCTGACTCAACGGAATATTATCACCACATCCTAAATATTCAGTGTTGCCGAAAGCACTTGCTACCGAGAGGCCGCATTCACTATCACCTGAGTTGTATCAGTCCCACTTTTCTCAACCTAATTATTAAGTTCATTCAGTATAGTATCAAGAACCCGATTCCGTTGCAAAAAATAGTGATTGCTGACTCCCATCGACAACGGCTTGATATACTGAACAAAGATTCGAGGAACGACATTTGTAGGTTATTTATGAGCGTGGATCAATTCTCTTCTCAAAAGGAGTCAAACAAATCGTTAGGGTTATCATCGTTTCATGAACGTCGTCGTTGTCTAGAAGAAGAGCATCAATGGTTACTCAAACAAATAAAACGAAAACGTACCGAACTAAAGAATTTTTTGGATCAGATGCGTGAGATTGGGATGGAGATTTTTAGAAGAGTTTTTCCAATTCAACAACAAATTCAAGAACTTGATCAAGAAATTCATGAATTATTTTCGGAAATTTTAACAACGAGAAAATTAGGAAAAAAAAGTAGAGAAGGTATTATAGGGGTTTATCATTCTCTTCAAATGATGGGATTAATAAGTCCTAATTTAGAGCCATTAGAAGAAGATGATGAAAACTTTGAGAAGTTTGAAGATTTCGAGGATTTTGAGGACTTTGAAGATGTATTTTCCGAGAAAAAAGACTCTAAATCAAAGGAAAAAAACTCTCAAAAAAAGGCTTATGATAGAGAGCCATTAGATGAAGATAATGATTTTCGGTCAGGGGAAACGAAGTCTGAAAAATCAGGAGAAATGAGAAAAACGTTTTTAAAATTAGCGTCTTTGTTTCATCCAGATAAAGCCAGTGATTCAGAAACACAAATATATAATAACGAAGTCATGAAAGAAGTGAATCGAGCTTATGAAGAGGGGGATATAGCTAGATTATTAGAAATAGAAAAACAACATCATTCCCGAGAAAAAATAGACATAGAGAATAGCTCGAAAAGTGAGATTGAAAGAATGTGTTTAATGAGAGAAAAAGATAATGAACTTCTAAGAACTCAATATGAAAATTTAAAAAGAGAACTAAGGATGATCAGAAGAAAGCCAGAAGGGGAAATGGTCAAAGAATATAGAGCGTGTCAGAAACAAGGAGTAGATGCTATAGCTACACTGACCAGAGAATTAGAAGCTCAAGTGAAACCTATTGAAAGCATCCGTGATTTTGTCAGAGACTTTCGTGATAAGAAAATTACCATCTCAGAATTTCTGAAAGGGCCGGGGGGTTCAATCAAAGAAGAAGAAATATTAGAAATGATGTTAGAAGAATTATTAGGAATTAGAATAATATAAATAACTTTTTCTCCTGATGAATTTATCGGAATATCTCACATAATGAGAGATCATAGTTGAGAACAGAAATAGGGGATAATGTACCCCCTAATTGTGATTGAAAATATTAAGTAGATGATGTGGGTTGAGTTTAACTGATAATAAATGGAACAAAATTGTTTATCTTTGACGCTGTTTTTTTCTAAAGCCAAAAGCTGTTCCAGCCAGAAGGCCAAGACCTAGAAGGGCATTGGGTTCAGGAACAGAAGTGATTTGCCCCCTGATTTCGCCACCATTGAAGTTTTCGGTATGGAGATTAAAGTACAAGTTGCCAGATTTTAAAGAATCGGCAAGGAGATCGGTTAAGGGATTAGTGGCATCATCAAATCGCCAATCTCCGATGATAGTTCCTTCGGTAGTGCCAGTATAATCAAAGAAATCTGTATCTAAAATGTGGACAATGGGTCCATTGAAGCCAGCAGGAGCATTATGAATATGACCTCCAGTAGCACCAATAGGGGCAATGGGACTGCTTAAGCCAGAGTAATTAATTTCATAGGTAAAGATATAACTGCCAGGGTTTCCGATTAAAGTTCCCTCAGCACTTCCTTGTGCAGTAGTGAATACAGGAGGAACTTCTTGATCGCCGATGAGATCAGCCTGAAAATTAAGCACCATAGCATTAGTCGATAGAGGAAAAGACAGTGCTAAGGCAATCCCAGAGGTACAGGCCACTGCTAAAGATTTCTGGTTTAAAATTCCTTTGACAAGAGTTAATCGCGAGTGATGATGAGGATTCATGGTTTTAAATAGTTTGAATAACATTGAAATATAATTTGCACAATAAATATGAGAAACTGATTAGTAAAATCTGAGTCTAGGATGAGAAAAGAGAAAAAAAGAGAGAAGTAGTAAGCTGAAAATAAAAAAATATTAATATTGTTAAAATTATAAGTGAAGATTTCTAATAAAACTAATGTTAAAACTTAGAGATTTTTGGATAGTGATCGCAATTATGTGTTTCTCAATGGGACTCTATGATTTTGTTCAGGTTAAGTCGGCTAATCAATCTGGAGACTTACTCCAAGAAACAAGAAGTAGAGCCAATGCTTACACTGAGATTGGATTTGGAGTAGGTTCGATAATTATTTACCAATTAGCCAGAATCAACGCTAAATTAAAAGAGTTCAACGAAACTCTGAAAACCACAAATAGAGGTTCTCAAGGCAGTCTTACAACTCTTTCCAAATCTGTTAAGAAAATTAAACCTCTTGAAAGTCACAAAAACTAAAATAAGAATAACATTCTACGTGAATCTTGTTCCTGGGAATCCATTAAAAGGAAGAGGATGGATTGAGATAAGGGACTTAGAAATAGTCAAACGTCAGGAAAAGCAGCTAGAGACTTAGAAAAACAATTGCATAAACAATTTGCTGATTATAGACTAAAAGGAGAATGGTTTAATGCTTGTGAGGCTTTGATGAATTTTTCTGATGATAAAAATAACTAAAAGATGTCTAAGTTATCTCCCCGTCAAAGAAAAGTAACTCGTCTTCATCGGATTAGCCATGTATTAGACAAAGCCATCCCAATACCAGGGACAAAAGGTCGAATAGGATTAGATCCCATTCTAGGATTAATACCAGGAGGAGGGGATACCATAGCAGGTGCATTATCGGCTTATATAATCATAGAATCAGCACGAATGGGATTAAATCGCAAGGTGATTGGGCAAATGGTAGCTAACGTAGTGTTAGATTCATTAGTCGGTTCAGTTCCCGTTGTAGGGGATGTATTTGATGTTACTTGGAAAGCCAATGTCAGAAACATCGAATTATTAGAACATCATTTAAACTATACACCTGAAAATAAGAAAGTTAACCGATTTTTCTTAATTGGATTAAGTATAGTTTTAATTTTAATTGTGATAGGATTTACTTTTTTAACATTAGCTTTAGTGACGTGGGTATGGAAAATTTTGACCGCTAATAGCTAATAGTTTATCTTGAGAAAGATGTTCTTCTAAAGAATAGAGTATTTGTTGAACCCAATGGTGAGGTGGCGACTCTGCCGTTCAACGGCAGAGCTTGTGATACCAAATCCGCTTATTTTAGTAGAGTAACGTTTTTTCTCCCCACTCCCTACTCCCTGCTCCCTGCTCCGAAAGTTAATACTATACTATCTAAACTATCTAAAGCGGATCTAGTATGACCGCCGTCACGCCATAATATTAATTACTGTTTTAGAAAAAATTATGAATAACCCCAAAATTAAGTATTGGCACGTCTGGACTGACGAAAATGGTATCACTCATCAAAGCAGGTGCGAGTTAACTAACTTTATCAAAGAAAGTATGGGTGGTGATGCTGACCCCCAATGGAACGATCGCTTGCCGGGTGGCGAAGCAGAAATATTATTTACTATACAGCCTGTAGGTTGGAAAGGAGAATGGCATGAAAACCCAAAGCCCCAATGGATTGTGCCTTTATCGGGCCGCTGGTTTGTCGAAACGATGGACGGAACTCGTGTCACCATGGGGGCTGGTGACATTTCTTTTGGTGGTGATCAAAACAGCAAGCTCAACGACAAAGGACAAAAAGGACATCTTTCAGGTACGGTAGGTGATGAACCGGCCGTGTTAATGGTAGTGCAGTTAAAAGACGATCACTGGATAGCAGCACAGCCTGGAGTGTTTAGTTAATATAGGTAAATTAAATATAAAACTTATGAGTAGATCAGATAATTGGATTGATATTTCTTTGACCATCCGACCAGGAATGCCTTATTGGCCTGATAACCCTGCTGTCACCATAGAACCTAGCCAATGTTTAGCACAGGGGGATGTATGCAACGTTTCTAAAGTAACCATTGGAACTCATACAGGTACACACGTCGACGGTCTTAATCACTTTATTCAGGGTGCTGTAGGTATTGATCAAATGCCTCTAGATACTACCATTGGTAAAGCTAGAGTTATCGAAATAAAAAATCCTAAACAAATTACAGTAGCAGAAATCGCTCCCCATAATATTCAAATAGGAGAAAGAATACTATTTAAAACCCAAAATAGCAATAGGGCATTAAAATCTGAGACCTTTGTCGAAGATTTTGTCCATATATCTACCGAAGCTGCTAAATATTTAGCAGAAAAGAAAGTTCGTACTGTTGGGGTTGATTATTTATCGGTTGGTGGTTATCAAGGAAATGTTGTTGAGGTTCATCAGGCTCTATTGGGTTCTGGAATTTGGGCAATTGAAGGTCTCAATTTATCTCAAGTAGAACCAGGAGAATACGAACTCATTTGCTTGCCGATCAAGCTCCAAGATGGTGATGCTGGCTTGGCTAGAGCTATTTTGCGTCCTATTGATTAAAAGATAAATTCTTCTCCAATCGTGCTCATCTCGTTGCGACGGGCGATCGCTAATAAAGGTGTTGGTTTCGGTCTAAGTTCTGAAAATCATTGAATAACGTCCAAGAGTAACAAGCTTCCAAGGATAATGAATCCCAAACCAAGGACACCATAAAATATCCGCGCTCCTGCTCGTCCCAAAATTTTAACAATAAATCGAGCTTTTCGATGGTTCATGTACCAATTCCAATTAAAAATCGCTCCGCACAAACTAAAAAGACCAGCTAAAATAAGGAAGAAACCTACCATTTTCTGACTCCAAACTGTTTGAGAATATCATAATTGTTCTTAAAGTATTTTGGAAAAGTCTTGGCCGTTTGGTTAGAAAAAGTTTTTTAGGAAATTTAGAAAATTTTTATGGGAGGAGAATAACTAACTAATTTATTATCGTCTATGTAGGCTTTATCTGGGTTAGGTAGTTTCATATTAATCGCAACCTCTCCTAATGTCCTATCAATATTTTTTTAAAGAAAGGTAGGGCGATGCACTCCCCACCTTACTCCTTTAAATCTTAATAGTAAGCAACCCTATCTCACAGTTTTTAACTATCAAGATTGATGGTAACTTGATCTAAATTCCCAGTAAAATCAAAAGGAGTCTTGTAAGCTTCCGTCACAGGTGTACCTGTATCAAAACCAACGTCAAAAGTTTCATCAAGAGAAAGACGGTTAGGTAAGGTTTTCTCAACCCGACCACTGCCAATTTTACGATTATTGGCGTAAAGGGTGATATTTCCCCCCGAAAAAGGTTTATCTGCATCCGTTTTATAAACCGCTTTTAATTTAACTTTGCCTGTGGGAATAGATTCAGTTGATACGATTTCGTAATTAGCAGTATCAGCAAGGTTATAGCTATAAACTAGCTTACCGTCTTTAATATACAGCCCATAGCCTCCAAAACGACCCCCATGCGTCATTAATACTCCTTCTGCACCACCATCAGGAATGACCACATCCGCCGTAATGGTATGATTTTTATGTTTAACATCGGGGGCAGAACCTTCGGTAATGCGTAAATGATCAGGATAAGCAAAGGTTGTTCTTCCTTCGGTTAAACTCGGACGCAACTCCACCCGAAAACGCTCCGTTTTACGAGCATCCAACGGCAAAACATCGTATTTTGCTGCTTGTGCATAGAACAAGTCTTTCATCTCTTGCAACTTGTCTGGCATTTCCTCTGCAAGATCTACTGCTTGGGTAAAATCTTCATCAATGTGATACAGTTCCCAATCAAGATGAAGTAAATCTTTCCCTGACGGGTTGGGGTTCCAAGGAATACTATTTAAAGCACTAGCCATCCAACCATCGTGATAAATGCCCTGATTTCCTAGGATTTCAAAGTATTGGGTATTGTGGCGAGTTTTAACAGTAGCATCATCAAAGGTATAAATTAAACTGGTTCCTTCAATGGGTTTTTGTCCAATACCGTCAACTTCCACAGGAGGTTGAATGCCGATCGCTTCTAAAATAGTAGGCGCAATATCGATGACATGACTAAACTGATAACGGGTTGCACCTTTATCTTTAATCTTAGCTGGCCAAGAAACCGCCATCGCGTTGCGAGTTCCTCCGAAGTGGGAAGCTACTTGTTTCGTCCATTGAAACGGCGTATCCATTGCCCAAGCCCAACCAGCCGGAAAATGGTTAAAATATTTAGGCCCGCCTAAATCATCCACTGCAGCGAGTTTCGTCTCTAAATCTTCGGGTAAAGCGTTAAAGAAAGTATTTTCATTTAATAACCCTTCTAAACCTCCCTCTGCACTCGAACCGTTATCCCCGGCAATGTAGAAGACTATCGTATTATCGAGAATGCCTAAATCATCGATCGCTTGCACTACTCGACCCACTTCATAGTCGGTTTGTGCGGTGAACCCTGCAAATACTTCGGCCATCCTTGCATAAACCTTTTGCTCTTCTGAAGTCAGGGAGTCCCAAGCTGGTAACTCTTCGGGACGAGGGGTTAAAATAGCGTCTTGAGGAATAACCCCAAGTTTCTTCTGTCGTTCAAAGGTTTCCTCTCGATATTTATCCCATCCCATATCAAACTTACCTTGAAAGCGATCGCTCCATTGTTGAGGAACTTGGTGAGGCGCATGGGTTGCACCAGTAGCTAAGTATGCAAAGAAGGGTTTATCTGGGGAAATAGCGTGAACCTGACGAATATAGTTTATGGTATGGTCTGCTAGGTCAGTGGTAAGGTGATAGGGAGAACCATCAGCATTGGTTTTTGGGGCTTCTAGACGCGTTGTGTTTTCTACCAAGGCAGGACTATATTGATCCGTATCTCCCCCCACGAAGCCGTAAAAATAGTTGAATCCTTGGGCATTTGGCCAATGCTCAAAAGGGCCAGCCATACTGGTTTCCCAGTCGGGGACATTATGGTTTTTGCCAAACCATGCAGTTGCATAGCCATAGTCTTGTAAGATTTTGGAAAAAGGGGCAGCACTTTTCGGAATAATGCCCGAATATCCAGGGAAACCCGTTGCCACTTCTTGAATAACCCCTGTACCCACCGAATGATGGTTGCGTCCTGTTAATAATGCAGCGCGAGTGGGAGAACATAAAGCGGTTGTATGAAATTGAGTGTAACGTAATCCATTTTTAGCAATTTTATCTAGTGTGGGAGTGGGAATCGCACCGCCAAAGGTTCCAAACTGTCCATATCCCACATCATCGATGAGAACCAGTAAGATATTGGGAGCATTTTCAATACCGTAATTAGCAGGAAGCTTTAATTCTGGTTTGTCGGCCTTTGAGTCTTTGTAAGTGAGTCCGATGTTACCGGTAAAGGGTTTATCGGGATGGGGTATTAACTCTTGTGCAAAGACGGGTGTTAGGGTTGTTTCTAAGACAAATGTTAGGGCGATGGCTATGATTGCGATCGCTTTTACAATCGAGTTGAACATTGTTATTTTGATGTCATTTTAATTTTAGTTGAGCTGTATTACTTTTAATGATTGCAACACAATGCAACAGAAAAAAGCAAGCTGCTTGCATTGTATAGGAAGCGATCCTTGGCTGATATTAAAATTAGGTTATCTTTTCAAGAAAATTATATAAATTCTTTTTTTCCCAGTAAGCTAAGATTAAATCATAGTTGCTTTGTTCAACTCTAAAAGCGATGACCAATCCTCAAACTTTAACCAATCCTCAAAACACACCCAAACATGAGATAATCTTCCCACAAGGAGAATTTTGGAGCGATGAACCTCCCTTGGAAAGTAATCTACACCTTAGGCAAATTTTACTGCTTATTCAATGTTTAGAATGGTGGTGGCAAGATAAGGATGACTATTTTGCGACGGGAAATTTAACCATTTATTATAGTCCGAATCAAAAGAAATCAGAAGACTTTCGCGGACCTGATTTTTTTGTTGTCTTAGGAACCACAAGAAATCAAAATAGAAAAAGTTGGGTCGTTTGGCAAGAAGAGGGAAAATATCCGAATGTTATTGTTGAGATTTTATCTAATAGCACTGCTAAAGTAGATCGAGAAGAAAAGAAACAACTTTATCAGGATATATTTCGTACTCCTGATTATTTTGGGTTTGATCCTGTTACTTTAGAATTTGAAGGATTTACGTTAATTCGGGGAACTTATCAACCGATTGAACCCACTGAAAAAGGGTGGTTATGGAGCGAACAATTAGAATTATATTTAGGAATTTATGAACAGCAACTGAGGTATTTTACCTCTGGAGGAGAATTAGTTCCAACTCCAGAAGAAGCAGCAAAACAGGAGCGACAAATAGCTCAACAAGAAAGAGAAAATGCTCAACAAGCTCAACAAAAAGCAAAGCAATTAGAAGACAAATTAAGAAGTTTAGGGGTAGATCCTGATGAATTGTAAATGATGTTTACAATTCATCAGCAACTTTTGATTGTTATTCCGAGGTAACGAGGAATCTCATGACTGTTCTATATAGTAAAGTGAGGAGTGCATCGCCCTACAAACTTTCTAAAGGAGTTAAAATCAATGAAAACTTTAAATAGAATTACCATTAATCCTGAAATAATGGGCGGAAAACCTTGTATTAGAGGAATGAGAGTAACCGTCGGTACAGTGCTTGGTTTAATGGCTGCTGGACGTTCTCCTCAAGAAATTTTAGACGCTTATCCTTATTTAGAAGAAGCTGATATTTATGAAGCGTTAACCTATGCAGCATGGCGAGTTGAAGAACGAGAAATTGATTTAAACATAGTATGAAAATCTTGATTGATATGAATTTATCACCGAACTGGGTTGATGTTTTTGCTAAGTATGGGATAGTAGCAAAACACTGGTCAACCATAGGAAAACCTATGGCAAGTGATAAAGTTATTATGGAGTGGGCATTAGAAAATAATTATATTGTGTTTACCAACGATCTCGATTTTGGGGCCTTATTAGCTGCAACTCAGGCACAGTTTCCGAGTGTTATTCAAGTCCGTACTCAAGATTTATTTCCTGATTCTTTAGAAACAATTCTTATTCAATCTCTAAATCGGTTTCAATCAGAACTTGAATCCGGGGCATTAATTACTCTTGATTTAAGTCGTGCAAAGGTGAGAATTTTACCTATCCGTTCTAATAATAATTAAGATGTTTGCTAATTTACCTAAACCTATTCTTGATTTAACTAGGTAGATCGTTAAAAATAGAGGCATTAAAATTTAACTTAATACCATCCCAGATCGATGAACCTTAAAAAAGCCATTCAATCTCTATTGTTTTCCGTCACTTTTTTAATGCTACTCGGACAAGGAAAACCTATGCTTGGTGCAGAAAGAGTGGTCTTTAATCTTTCCGTATTAGGAGATTTTACCGTTTCTCTTGATTCCCTAGAAGAATTTGAAAAAACGGGAGAAATTTCCCCAGATTTAGCTAAATATACTAATTATCTTGATGAAGCTACCCTGACTCAGTTTCGGGGACTGCTACAAAAACGCTTTCCTATTAGTCCGGTTGTTGTCTCTCATTTGACTAAAGTGGGTATTGGCAAAACCCTGCTTAAACGAGTGGGAGACTTAGTACAAATGGAAGGAAATACCAACGGATTTTACGCCTTACGGTCATCTTTAGTCCTTTCTGCGGCTGATCCTGAAGGGGTGGGGATCATCAACGTTTTACGCCGTTTTCCTCGCCAAGACGTACGACTTGAAACCGATAGTATATTAGAATTGTTTCAAACTTTCACCGCCTTGTTTGACTATACCAAAACCAGTATTAACGCGATCGCCCAACAAGCTAATCAAGAAGCAGCAGCCGAAAAATTTAGCAATTTAGATCAATTAACCGATTTACGGAACCCTGGGCAGTTTCAATTTCAAAAAAAGATAATCACCTTTGAAATTGCCAAGATTCGCCAAACGAATCAAGGACTGGCCACCCATTATCCCCTCGAAGTAGACTTTTATCTTCCTCAAGGGAAAGAAACCCCGTCTCCGTTAGTCATTATTAGTCATGGATTTGGTTCTTATCAAGGAAACTATAGCATTGCAGAGCATTTAGCTTCCTATGGCTTTGCCGTTGCTGTTCCTCGTCATATTGGTAGTGATTTAAGCTATCGTGAGGACTTTTTACAGGGAGAAGTGCGAGTCGTCCTCAGTCCCAGTGAATTCGTCAGTCGGCCCCTAGATATTAAAAACCTACTAGATGAATTAGAAACGTTGGCCAAAAACAACACATCCTGGGTTGCAGGGATAGATTTAGACAAAGTGGGTGTGTTAGGTCATTCCTTAGGCGGATCAACTGCTTATTCCCTTGCAGGGGCTAATATTAATCATCAACGACTCGCCCAAGACTGCGAACAAAAGAACCCACTGCTAAATTCTTCCCTATTTCTGCAATGTCGTGGCAGTTACCTACCCCAGCAAAACTATAACTTAGGAGATGAGAGAGTCAAAGCGATCGCCTTGGCCCATCCTTTGGGAAGTTCTCTGTTTGGTCCTGAAGAAATCCAAAAAATTGACATTCCTACTCTTATCGTCGGAGGGAGTCAAGACTTAGTTACCCCTGTGATGATCGAACAAGTTCATCCTTTTATCTGGTTAAACACCCCCAAAAAACACCTTTCTGTGATGGTTCCGGGGACTCACTTTTCGAGTACCCTAGAAAGCGATACCGAAGGCGTTGAAGGAATGCCTAAATTTTTAATCGGGGATAACTCAAACTTAGGAACGGCTTACCTTAAAGGGGTTTCTGTGGCCTTTTTTGAAGCCTATCTTAACCAAGATGATAACTATTTGCCCTATCTCAGTGCATCCTATAACCAGCAAATTAGCGAAGAAAAATTAACCCTGCAAACCGTCCAGTCTCTTACACCTGAACAACTTGAACAAGCTTATTCAGAAACCCCTCCTGTGGCTATTATTCCCCCCCTCCTGCAACAACAACCCACTGTCACAGTATCAGGATCGATTATGGAACGAATAGCAACCACTGGGGTTCTTAAAGTGGCGTTAAGGGGAGATGCGCCTCCCTTTGGCTATATTAATAATGAAGGAGAATGGGCGGGATATTGTGCAGATGTCATTCATGAGTTAGGAGAATATTTGCAAGAAAACTATGATATTCCCACAGAAATTGAAGTGGTTCAACTAGCTTCTAATTTAGATAACCGTTTTGAATTAGTCAAAGAAAAGCAAGCTTATTTAGAATGTGGACCGAATACCATTCAAAATGATCTATCGGAGGTGAGTTTTTCCAACTTTTTCTTTTTAACAGGAACGCAATTTTTAATCAAACCTAATAACTTAGGTAAAATTAATCCCTTTCAATCTCTGACGGATGTTAACATTGGAGTCTTAGAAAACACGACAACAGAACAATTCATTACAGACAAATATCCCAGAGCAAACCGAGAACGATTTGACGCTTCTTATGGCAGAATTAGTGGAATCGAAGCGTTAAAAAAAGAACAAATTGATGTCTTAGCTAGTGATAGAATTTTACTACTTGGGGAAATGAAACGTCAATCTTTATCCCAAGAAAACTATCAACTTATTCCCCCGAAACCATTAACTTGTGAGTATTACGGGCTAATTTTACCCAATGATGATCCTCAATGGAAAACTGTTATTAACGAATTTATTGCCAGTGAAGCTGAGGCAGAAATTTGGAATCAATGGTTTAAATCTGAAGTATCTTATGTGTTGAGTGATTTGGATGATTGTATTAATCGTTAGGTAAAAATTATGATTAAAATAAAACTTCTATTGAGTGCAAAACAAGTTTATCTGTTTCTTGAACTGTTGATATTTATGTTTTTAATTCAAGTTTCACCCTCTAAAATATTGAGTCAAGATTTTACAACTGACTCCATACTAAATAAGATAACTTTTGATATTTCTGAGATTTCATCTGATGGTCTAATACTAGATCCGCTTTAGATAGTATAGTATTAACTTTCGG
Source organism: Crocosphaera chwakensis CCY0110 (assembly GCF_000169335.1). Taxonomy (GTDB): domain Bacteria; phylum Cyanobacteriota; class Cyanobacteriia; order Cyanobacteriales; family Microcystaceae; genus Crocosphaera; species Crocosphaera chwakensis. The sequence continues at coordinate 7,149 of NZ_AAXW01000003.1, read as the reverse complement.
AGCAGGGAGCAATTAACGCTTCTTTAATAACCAAGGGGTCGGATTAATAGTTATGATTTCATCTAAGGTGTTAAAGGGCTAAAGTTAGCATATAAGGGGTCAAAAGGTTACTTAACAGAGTCACAACTAACTTAAGTTAGGGAATAGTTATCAATAATAACTACAGTTTGATCTACATTTTACTGATTTTTACTTCCGTCGAACTGCACGTTAATCCATTGTATCCGAATAAGATTGTTCCACTGTGACCTCAGATGAATTATCCCCTGTTAGAATATCGAGACGGGGAGGAATTTGGGTATTTAATTGATTAATTGCCCATCTAGCTGTCTCTTGAACTTCGCGATCGCTATCATCAATTGCATGACAAAGAAGTTGACTAATTTGGGACATCAACTCATAAATGCGAGTTAAATCTCGGATAGCATTTTTACGGACTTGAGGATTTTTATCATGTAGGGAAAGAGTCAAAGCATGATTCATCGGTTTCAGGGTTCTTGCGCTAATTTGAGATAAAGCCTCTAAGATTAAACTGCGTTCTTGAGAGTCGGTATCAATCATCAAATCTACTAACGGATTCATTGCTCTAGAATCAGCAGTTTGAGCTAATTTCCAAATGGCTTGACGACGTTTTTTAGGATCGCTTTCTCGTAATTCTTCCAATAAAGTTTCAATAGGATCTCCACTAGAAATACGAGTGGGAGTTTGGATGGGTAAAGCGGTTTCTGGTTTTGATGTTTCTACAAAAACTTCTGAAGCGTTTTTTGAGGCTATCTCATGAGTTTGAGGAGAAAGTAATGAGTTGTTTCTCTCTAGTTGTTTTCCACTATTATTATCACTATTACTGGAGATTTTTTCCTGAAAATTCTTATCCTCATCTAAGCTGATTGCTAGTTCTTGTTGTTTATGGGGTTGTAATAATTCTCCTTCAAATTTGTCTTGAGAATAGTTTGAAACACGGCGTAAAAATAGCCAAATGCCGATACCAATCGCCAAAACGACTACCAATAAACTAATCCAAATAACAAGACTGCTACCTGTTAAATTAGTGAAAGGATTACTTTGTTTGGCTAGATAAAATTCAACATTTTGAAGAGCTTGTTGAGCATAGAGATCGTTGGGTCTTAGTTCGAGAGCTGTTTTAAACTGTTTTTGTGCAGTTTGATAATCTTTTTGTTGAGTAGCCTTGTACCCTGCCTGCATTGCCTGATCGTAGGACAAATTTGCCCCAGAAGAGGAATTTGTAGAATTATTGGTCGTCCCTTGAGCAATTATCTCTTCGTTTCTATCCCTCTCATTTAGTATTGGAGGACGAGTGGTAGCTCCACTTAAAGAAGGAGAACTCAAATAAGATAAACAAATTAATAATAATAGAAATAAACGATAGTAAATCATAATATGGGTTTCAAAGCAGAGATTAATAGTTGTCTTACTAATAGCTTAAATTGTTGAGATAATGGTTTCTTAATCAATCTCCCCTTTCGACCAATGATGATTATAAACTAGAGTATGTTTTTCCCATTGGTCAGAAGATTGGGGGTAGTCTTGACGATAGTGTCCGCCCCTGCTTTCAGTACGAAATAATGCGCTTTTGAGTATTAAATAAGCAATATCTAAGAGATTGAGGGTTTCCACGCAAGTTCGTAAATAGCTCTGGGCAGTGGTTTCTTCAAATTTAATCGATTGATTGGGAGATAAATTGAGAATTGGTTCACTCATAGAAAAAGACTTGACTTGTTGTTGCCATAAACGAACCTGTGCGATCGCTGCTTCTAATACGGTTTGACTACGAGAAATTCCGGCACTTTGCCACATCAACTGGGGCAAAGCTTGGCGAATTTCTCTTATTTTGGGGATTTCTTGCTCCCATTGTTGTTGATTGTTCATTACAAGCTCTGCTGTCTTTTTCATAGGGACTGGGGAAGTCACGTTAAGTTTTGATAATTGAGCTGCAAACACTAAACACTCTAGCAAAGAATTACTAGCTAGGCGATTAGCACCATGAACCCCTGTACTAGCCGTTTCTCCAATGGCATAGAGGCCTTCTATAGAAGTCGTATTATTTATATCTACTTTAACCCCTCCCATCCAATAATGGGCAGCAGGAGCAACGGGAATTGGCTCTTTAAAGACATTTACACCCCATTTTTGACACACACGAATAATATTAGGAAAACGATAGCGAATTTGCTCAGGTTGAATAGGACGTAAATCAAGATAAACGTTACTTTGGGCGTTTTGGCTTTGTAAATGGTTAAAAATAGCCCGACTCACCACATCTCTTGGGGCTAACTCTCCGGCCGGATGATAGTCGAAAGTAAAGCGTTTCCCTTGAGCATCTACTAGATAGGCTCCTTCTCCTCTAACCGCTTCACTGATGAGAAAATGAGGAGCCTTCGGTTTGGTTAAAGCGGTAGGATGAAATTGAAAAAATTCTAAGTCTCTTATGATCGCCCCTGCACGCCAAGCTAAAGCAACTCCATCCCCTGTACTGACGGTCGGGTTAGTGGTTTGGGCATAAACCTGTCCACCGCCTCCTGTGGCTAAAATAACTGCCGATGCTTGAATCCAATGAATTTGTCCTTGATAGAGAACACTTAAACCTTGACAACGTTTTTTGTTTGGCTCAATCCACAACTGTAAAGCGATCGCTTGAGCAATAATCTCTATGTTGGGTCGTTCTATGACTTTTTCGGTGAGGGTAGTAACAATAGCTCGTCCTGTGGTATCGGCAGCGTGTAGCACACGGGGATGGGAATGGGCTGCCTCTAAGGTCATAGCTAGTTGTGTTCCTTTTCGGTCAAAGGCTACTCCCATATCAACAAGGGATTTGATAGCCGTGTCTGCATGATTGACCAAAAACTGAACAGCACTTTCATCACATAAGCCTGCCCCTGCTTTGAGGGTATCCTCTTGATGAAATTTAGGGGAGTCTTCTGGAGAAATAGCTGCTGCAATTCCTCCCTGAGCCCAGTCACTAGCCCCTGTTTTTAAGGTATCTTTAGTAATTATGGCCACACGATAATGATTGGGTAAACAAAGGGCAGCGTATAGTCCTGCTGCTCCCGACCCGACTACAATAATGTCAAATTGGGTTGTTAAACCCTTTGTTTCCACAGAGTCAGCTAGAGATATCAAGGTTAATTGGTCAATTTTTATTATAAATTCTTTACTATCTTAACTTTAACTGTTCCTATTAATCGATAGAAATCTTTAAGATAGATCACGCAACTAGCTTTGAGTTAATTGGGTGATTGCTCTCACTAATCTGAAGTGTTTTTTGAACTTGACAATTCCTTAGCAGTTTTGAATACTAATAGTAGTTCTTTAATCGATTCTTTTTTACGAGAAATTACTGAATTTATTAAATTTAATTAAGCAAGTTTCTTAATAAATTGGACTTTGCAATAAATTTTAATATTTTCAAAAATCCAATTTTATTTAAGATAGACTAGATATAAACTATCAAAAACAGGAGCAATAATGTTTCAAACTCAAGAGTCCATAGACTTAAAAGAAAGATATGAAAAGGGCCAAAGAAATTTCCAAGAATTTCAATTACGCCGTGCCGATTTAAGAGGACTCAATCTCAGTAATACGGATTTTCGGGGGGTTGATTTCAGTTATGCTAATTTGAGGGAAGTTGATTTTACAGGAGCTGATCTGCGGGATGCTTATCTCAATGAAGCAGATTTAACAGGAGTTAATTTGACGGGGGCTAACCTGGAAGGAACTTCTTTAATTAAAATTTATTTAATCAAGGCAAATTGCTATCAAACTGATTTCTCTGGTGCTTATTTAACGGGAGCTTATTTAACAAAAAGTGACTTTAAAGAAGCAAAATTTAATGGTGCTTATCTTAATGGAACCAAGTTAAGTGGAGCAAAATTAGGAGATGCTTATTATGATGATCGAACTAAATTTGACATCTCATTTGATCCTAGAACTGCCTTAATGAAAATAACATCCAATAACAAAAATCACCTTAACCAGTCTCCAACAATTGCAGAATTTAGAACTAAAAAACAAAGCAATCCCCAAATTATTACCCTTGAAAATTTTCTAGCAATCTTTAATCATCTTACAGGCATTAGTCGTCGTTATTTAGGGAAAACCATGACCCAAAAATATTGGGAGTCTTCTCGACCTTTATTTGAATGGTTAGATAATTTTGAGATGACTGCATCAGCAGAAATTATTTTTCAGGGTGACTTAAACACTATTTTAAATCCAACAAAATTACAATGGTTACAAGCTTGGGTTAAAACATTTATTGAAAACTGTAGTCAAATTGTTCAAAATTATCCGAAAATGATTGACTCAGAATTAATAGACATATTAATTGCTGTTGATTTTTTGCACGATAACAAAATGGTTCCATTGAAAAAATCTTATGAGTTATCACAAATAAATTCTAATTCTTTAACATTATTTTCTGTTTAAAGGATTCCGTTGACTTACGGTTTTAACCTAATACAATGTTAGTCCCTTTTTCTGTTGTTTCCTAATTTTTATAATCTGAATTAGATGAAAAGAAATTTCCGAATAACTGACAACAAGTTTGTAATTTCAAACTTCTTATTATCTCGTTAAAAAAAGAGTAACGATAATCGCCCTTACTATTATACCTCTACTTCAATAGGAAGAAATCCATCACTTTAGATACGTGCAGCGTTCTCGGAACCACAAAACTCAGGTCTTATGGAGCTAATTTTACACAACCTCCTGATACCTCACCTTTATAAGTTTGATAAGTAGAGGAGGATGAATTTGGGGTTATCATCCAAACTTCTTTGCCCTCTAATTCTTTGGTAGAAGAGATTTCAGAGGATGATTCAGAAGCTATTTGACAAATTTTAACTTTTATTGCTTTTTCAGGATCTTCCGAGGGTAAAATCTGTAATACAGTATCAACTGGGAGGTCAAGATAGGGTTCAGTCCCTTGTGCCGTTTGCGATAGAGAAAGAACTTGTGTAAGTTGAATGAACTCCCCAGGTTGAGGAGAAGAAGATTCAGCAGAAGGACGTGGAGTTAGAGAAGGGGAAGGAGAAGGAAGGGAAATAGGGGGAGAAGGTGGTAGTAGCAGTTTCAAGATTCCATAGATTCCTAAACCCAAAATTAGAACAAGAATTCCTAAAATACTAAAAATAAGCAGAAAATTAGTTTTATTACCGTCTGTTATTTCTTCCTTATAAGGAAACGGTTCAGTGGGCTGTAAATCTGAGGGCAAATCATCAGAAGGTTCTGTAATGGGTTGAGTTTCTTCTTTTACACTTTCTAAAACAGCTTCTACATCTCCCATCAATAAAGGAGTTTGTTTAACAGAAGCTAATTCTATTTGGCAGTAGAGAAGAGAAATCGTTACATTATCATGACCATTCTTGTCATTGGCCACATTAATTAGTTCTTTTCCCGCAGTCGGTAAATCTTTTTCGTGAGATAAGATAGGGGCAATTTCTAAAGGCCAATATTGATCAACTCGATCATAATCGCTCAAACCATCAGAACATAACAAAAAAATACAATCATCATCTGTAATCAAACGGGTTATATTAGGATGGAGAGAATTGGCATTACTCATTCCCAAAGCTTGCACTAACGCTCCAGCATTGGGATATTTAATAGCATCTCGATAAAATAAATAGCCTAAACGGACTTCTCTAGAGGCTAAATCATCATCAGTGGTCACTTGATGACAACTTTGAGGGGTAATAAGGTAGATACGAGAGTCGCCCACGTTAGCTAAATAAACCTCATGATCATGGACTAAACTTAGAACTAAAGTCGTTCCCATGCGTTGTCTATCGTGACGATTTTCAGCGTCATTCCTTTCGCTAATACGATCATTTGTGAAATTAATAGCTTCTGCTAAGTCTTGTAACCCCTGTTGACTATTACGAGTTTGGCTAAAGGCAGGGAGTTGAGGAATTTGCTCAACTAGGGTATCAATCGCTAACTGAGAGGCGACTTCTCCTGCATCTTGTCCTCCCACCCCATCGCAGACAATGGTAAAGTTAGGTTCTTCGGGGGACAGTTCTTTGAGTTCTCCTGCTTCTGGATAACAAGCATCTTCGTTATGATTACGAGTCGGACCTGAGTCAGTTAAGGTGAAAATTTGATATTTTTTGTTATACCATTGTCCACAGTAAGTTAAGGCCGAGTCAAAATAAGTTAACAGATAGTCAGGATGGGGAATTTTACCCCGTTGTAGATAATCACAAAGGGACTGAAGATAATCCACAATGAGGGGGGAACTCCCTTCTATCAAAGACAACCAGAGTTTGCCCAGTTCTTTTACATTATGAAAATTATGTTCGTCTTGACGAAAATCTAATAATTGAACCATCCCTGCATTGACTCGAATCAAAGAAGTATCAAGTAAACTAGATACCATCTGCTGTCCTTCTAAAGGTTGCCAAAGTTTAGTTATTTGCCATAACCAGTTTAATTGTCGTAAGGGATTATCTTGAGTCTGAGTCCATATTTGTGTTAGTGGGGGCAATAATTCAGGATGACAGGGTTCTCCCGACTCTTGCAGGGGAATAGTCCCATATTCAAGCAAGGCAATTTCACTTCCGTGATCTTCTGTTGAGGGACTATAGTAAGTATAGATTTGGGGCAAATGGAGACGATAAGGAAATAACCTTAAATATTTTCTAATTTTTTCAGGAATGTCTTCACTAAACTCAGGTGGAATTCCTGGTTTAGCATCTAAAATAACTTGATGGTTGATGAGTAAGTAACGCTCATCAATTAACTGTCCCACCTCCAATGATTTTACCCAGTCCCCCAAAGGTCGCAAATATCGCTTAAGTAAAGGGGTTTCGCATTTTTCGCATACTAAATTCTGTAAGGAATTAATAGTTTTGCATTCAGGGTTAGAACATTGAATAGTTGCCATAGGTTCTGTCATGACGGCAATTGTGGGGACAGTTTAAGAAATAAGCCCGATAATATAAGCTATTATAGCGTTTCTCTTCCCAGCGAATGAATCCTATTTCGATGCTATTGAGGCTAATAGTTGATTAAGACAAGACTATACTTTAATCGAACTTGGCTGATCGACAGCAGCGATGATACGATGACAGCCAGAATCAGGTTTAGCCCATTGATATTGATAATCTTGAGGATTGCCCCAACATAATCCTA
>NZ_AAXW01000004.1 GCF_000169335.1 Crocosphaera chwakensis CCY0110 | reverse complement strand
TGAAAAAATAGTCGATAATCCAGTTTCACCCTCTCCTGTATTAAGTGAACTTGAACAAGTGGGGTTTGCTGATATCGTCATAGATACCGATGGAAGGGTTCGTCGCGGTTTATTGTCTGTTGTTGACTCTGATGGTAACGTGCGATACAGTTTAGGCACAATTTTGGCATTGTATTATCTAAAACAGAGGGGCATTACCCCAGAACCCCTTGAACAAGGTCAAAAAGTTTCCTTGGGAAAAGCTATTTTTAAGCGATTTACAAAAAATGATGGTGGTTATGTTGGTGCTGATTCGGGAGGTTATCAAATTTTACTCAATTATCGAGGACAAGCGCAGAATTTTCTGACTTTTTCCCTCACAGATGTGCTGAACAATAATATATCCCCCAATAGTTTAAGCGATCGCTTGGTGTTTATTGGCACAACTGCCGAAAGCATCAACGATTTACATTACACCCCTTACAATGATAAGCTTTCCTATTCGTCTGAAATGATGCCTGGAATTGTAATTCATGCTAATATTGCTAGTCAAATTCTTAGTTCAGCCTTAGAAGAACGGCCTTTGATTCGTGTTTGGCCTGATCTCATTGAAGGATTAAGTATATATACGATGGCCTTAATTGGGACAAGTATAAGCTGGTGGTTTAAATCAATCAAAAGGGTCTTGTTAAGTTTTCTGCTGGTTAGTAGTTGTGTTTTAATAGGCTCTTACCTGGCTTTTTTGTGGGTTTGGTGGTTACCATTGATACCTTGTTTATTAGCACTTTTTACAGCAACAATTGTCTTAGGTTTTATTAATAATAAGCAACAAGATAAAATAGTTCTCAAACTCACTTTAGATTTATTATTAAAGACATTAAAAGATAAACCAACCATTAGACATATTGCTATTGAATATCTGAAGCAATCAGAAAACAGACAAAATCAAGTTTTGATTGAAAAGCAGTTGTTTAATAAACTCAATAATTGATTGAGAAAACCTAATCTAACTAATGAAAACCATCTTACTTAGGAGTCTAAATCATGAATGACCCATCCACTGTTACTTATTCTACGGCAGAGATCCTCAAGCGCATTGAGGATAAGCTAGATAAGCAGTCAGAAAAGATAGGAGTAATAGAGGTTAAATTAACAGCCGTTGAAACAGAGGTTAAAAACCTCAAAGAAGACGTTAGAGACATCAAAAATGTCCAAAATACTTTAGTAACAGAAGTATCCGACCTAAAAGGGGTTAAGTCTTTTATTATTCCCATTTTTGTTGCTGTTATCACCGCTTTTATTACCGCTTTCTTGACTTTGATAGCTCGATTAATTCCTAATATTTTCCATTAATCCGATCTAGTATCTTTCAAGTCCTGAATTAATTTCTCCTGACTTCAAAAATTTAGTCCAAATATCTCTTATATTTTGATTATTAGGTTGCGATTGCCTCACTTCTATTAAAGTTGTTACAGCATCATACCAAATTCCTTTTTCTCCATACCAAGCGACTTGTTGCAAAGGGGTTCCTAAGTCATTAGGTTCTGTAATGGTAACTCGTTTGATCCAAGAAGCGATCGCGGGATCATTGGGAGTTGGCTGATCACCACAGATTAATACAACTGCCCACTGATAGCTTTTGTCAAGTTCTAAAGGTGGGGAATCTTGAGAAGGTTGAACACTAATCAAACCTGACTTCCCTGTAATAGAAATAAAAGTTTGGGAGTGAAAAATTCGGCCTTCTTCTCTAACACTCAAGACTATTTGCTGGGCAGAAGTTTCTGGTAAATTAATCCAAAATGTGGGACGTTGTGCTGTGGTTAAACCCCAATTAGATGAAGGAACAAGAGGTATTAGAGACGTTTGAGTTAATGGAGCGTTAGACTCATTAGCTGAGAATAGCTCTTGAGAACATTGTCCCTGATTACGAGAACCTGCACCCCTTGTGTGTTCTGGTTTTTTTTCTTCCGGGGGGGGTTTAAATAGTACACCAGTAGATAATCCTTCTGATTCGGTGCCAGAAGGGTTACTGGCGGGTTGGGCAATGACGGGTGTAATGGGTAGAAGCAATAAACTTATCGTGGTTAAGTTTAGTAAATATTGTTGATTTAGCATAATACATAGTATTTATCACGACTTTATAGCATCTAACTTAATTATATGTCAGCTTCTGTTTTAATATTGCCTCGCCCGAAAGGCGTTAAAACCAATTTCCCACCAAAACAAAAGGGGCCCAATAGAAAGGATGTTGATATTCAGAAGAGTGCAATAAGGACAGTTGTGCTTGACGCAGTGCCTCAGCTTTAGTAACGCCAGATTGACTTAAAATTTTATAAAATTGAGATATTAACTCAGAGGTTGATTGATCATCCACATTCCAAAGACTAGCGATGGTACTTCTTGCCCCTGAGCGCACAGCTACCCCTGCTAATCCTAAAACCGCACGTTTATCTCCTGTGGCTGTTTGACAAGCACTTAAAATTAACAGTTCAAGAGGACTTTGTTGTTGGCCTTGTCTTTCTTGTAAGAATTGGTCTAAATCTTTAACATTGATTTGTTTATCCCAAGTTAATAAAAAAGTCTCTTCTACTTGGGAGGAAAACTGCCCGTGAGTGGCTAGGTGAATAATGGGAAAGGAACTTGACTCAAGTGCTTTTTGTAGGCGATCGCTGGTAAACTGCTGATCTAACAATACTTCTGCTGAGACTATCTCAGAAATCTTCTTGAGTTCATCTGCTACCCCAGGTAATGGGGAAAAACCTTGACGAGCCTCTACTAAGCCACCGGCAAGGGTTCTCAAATTGTCTGAAGAAAGAGATTGAGAACTTAACAATTGTAATCCAGGCGTTAAAGCCATATTATACTTTTCTATTAAAAATTGTTGACCATCGTGTAATGCAGCCATAGGAACACCCCGCAATATTCCATCATGGACAAATACTAATGTTTGAGTTTTGTTTTCTGTTAATTCGGTTTCCAAAGGACGAATTAACCAATCATACAATTGCTGATGGGGACGTAAGGGATCTGAGCTAAAAATATAGGGATTTAAGTTAGCAAAAAAGTCTTCAAACACAGCTTCAACATCATCAGAGGTCGCTTTGTTAAAGATTGTTTCATGGTAACTTAAGGGCTTCCCAGGCAGGGATAAAATCAGGGCTAACCGTTTTGGTAGCATAATAGAGTAGATGACAGCAGCTTGGGGGTCTAGTTGGTCAATTTGTTGGGGTTCGGCATCAATACAGGCTTCTCGAAAGAAGTTATTGAGTTCGGCTAATTGTAGAGATTCTATAAGTTCACGGGCTTTTTTTAGGTTACTTTGACTAATTTTTCCTGTATTCGAGGGTGTTAAGAGTTGAGCTACCAGTTCCCGATAAACTGGTTCTACACTATCTCGGAAGTTAAATTGAATGTCTGCATTAGTAACCACTAAATCCTGTCGCAAAGCGTCTAGAATATTCACTGCTACGGTATAAGAGGCGATACTTTTGTTATTTTTTCCTTCAAGTTCATACAATCTTCCCAGTTGCCATTGCCAAAAGTAGGCGATTTCTGGATTATTTCTAGCTGAAAGTTTTTGTAAAGCAGATTCGGTTAACTGTTGACCAACAGAGAGGTGTCCTAATGCTTGATAGGTAGCTCCTAAATAACCCAAAGCGTTGGCTTCACCTTGTTTATCTCCTATGTTTTGAGCTTGCTTAAGTGCTGTTTCTACAATGTGCTTAATATCTAACCAAGAAGGAAGTGGTAATTGTTCAATGGTTTCTATCGGATTGGTAATTGTAACTTGTTCTTTATTACCTATTTTTTCTAACTTCAGATTAATGTTTTTAATGTTAGGATAAGACTGTAAAATGGGAGTAACCAGTTGAGGGTTCTGAGGATTTAAAATAGCTTGTAAACACATCAAGTGTTGTGCTAATTTTAATTGAGCGGATACCAATTTTGAACTTGGGTATAATAAACTTCTATGATTTTCAAAATTATCTATTAGTTGAGTTTGTAGTTTTTTTATAAGGTTCGGGACTTGATTCCATTGTTGTGTTTGTATGAAAAGACTTAATAAATTCAGTTCAGCTTGTATTGTAGTGATTGATAAAGTTCCTGATGTCGCTTGATCATAACAAGCGATCGCCTGTTGATAAAATTCTCTACTTGTTTGATAATTTTTGTTAGAAAGACAAGTGATTGGTTCTGTTAAATTTGTTAGCAACTGTTGTTTCTCTCTCATCATTATTTGATTACCTAACACTCTGCTGGTATTTCCTAAATTGAGAGAGATTGTCGCTAAAGTTTCAGGGTCATTTTTACTTTTTGCGAGTTGCCAACTTTTCAATAAAACCAGTTTCGATTGCTGGATCTTTCCTATGACTCTCAAAACATTACCCAAGCTTTGTAAGCCTATGATTTGTTGGGAAATAGATAAATTACTGGTTAGATTATCTAAAGCTTTTTCTGATAATTTACAATCTTTTCCATCTAAACTTTCTAAACTTAAAGCATCTATCAATGTTTGACAAGCTCTCGGATAAAATCCTAAATTTTGCATCGCTTGAGCTTGGTTAATCTGGCTTTGAATTAAACGATTATCATTGCCAATATTCTTATAAATTTTTGTAGCTAATTGCCAAGTATTGAGAGCCTTAGCTGATTCTCCTAATGCTAATTGTAATTTTCCTTTTATTTCTAAGCTAGCTGCTAATATACGCTGTTGTGTGGGACTCTTTTCAAGAGATTCTAATAAAGAGACACTTTGCTCTATGGTTTGTTTTCCTTCAGTCCATAGACCTAATTGCTGATAAGTCAGAGAAAGATTACTTAAAGCCATATACTGATTAAGTTTATCTCCTTGATTTTTAAAGATATCAACCGTTTGTTTCCAAATAATTGCTGCTTCTTCAAACTTTTTATCTTGATAATATTGTTGAGCTTCTTGTATTAAAGATAAAGGATTATTTTGATTTTTAATAATAGGAGTGGATAAAGAAACTTGAGCAATCAATAAGGGAATTGTAATTGAAATAAAAAACAGTAGCAATAAGAGAATAACTGATTGCCTACGGAATATTTTCATCGAACTCTTTCTAAATAATTTTTGCTTGAGAATCAATCAATAATTATAATCAACTTGAACATTTTTCGTCATTTTCTGGCAAGCGTTGTAACTCACTACCACTAGGATTATAAGAAACAAGAACAATTTCTCCTTTCTCATTGAATACCCATCCTTGCGCCGGAATAATCGACTTTTGTTCTGAAGTCGAAGCCTCGTTATCCTGTGGTATTTCCCCATTGTCTGGCATCATTGTGCTTATGGGAGCCGGTTGTACTAATTCTATTTGGGTAGCTTCACTGTTGAGTTCTGAAGTAGGGCTAGGGGGTAAACCACCCCGTCCAGTCACGACAAATTCACTTTCTGAACCCTGTTTACAGACATTTTGAGCAATGAGGGTGTTAGGGTCTATAACGTTTTCTGGGAGTCTCACTAAACCTCGGTTTGGGTCAAGTTCTCGGTTGAGTAAAATTTCTCCACTTGCTCCTGCTTCTGAACTGGCATCCAGGTCATTGCTACGGTTGCCTGGGGTAGCCAGATTTTCTTCAATTCCGAAAATCCCTTGAGCGTTAATGTCAATGCGACCTCCGTTACCTTGTTCAGCTTTAGCAATGATATCATTACCATTTGCTCCGATGGGAGGAAAGACGAGGAGAAATGAGGTATCAATATCAATATTACCGCCATCAGCTGAACCATTGGCTGTGGCAGAGATCAAACTTTCATTTTCCATGATCAATAGGTCTGAAATGTTAAGTATAATATTTGCGCTTTCTTTTGTTTGACTTGTTGCCGTTTCGGCACTAATAGTGCCTTGATTCAAATAAAGGGAATTAGCATTAATAGTGAGATTACCTGCCTGTTCTATACCTTGCTCAACAGCCTCAACTGAGATGTTTGCGCCCTCCCGAACAACGAGTTGATTGGTAGTAATAATTAAGTTCCCAGCATTTCCAGACCCAAAACTACTCGCACGTAATGAGCTAGATAGGGGGCTATTACTTCGCAAAAATCTAGCTCCACTTACTTCGACTGACTCAGAGGCATTAATGAAGATATTGCCTCCATCCCCTGTACTGAATGTTGCCGCTTGAATGATGCCCCCATCCCGAACAATTAACTTTTTTGTATTTAAAGTAACATCCTTAGCATCTCCAGTGCCTGTAGCCGCTGCGGAAATCAAGCTCGGAGATATGCTTAAATTAGGTGGTATATCGAATTTTGAGGTTCCAGAGACTTCTATCGATTCTGATGCAGTCACAGTTATTGATCCCCCATTTCCAATAAAGAGTGAATCCGTAGTCACTTCGGCACCATTAAGAACACTCAATTTTCTAGTTTCAATTCTCACACTTCCCGCATTCCCTTCACCCACACTAGAAGCTGATATTCTACTGCCGATTGCTATTGATCTAAAAGAGGCATCATCAAATCCAGGAACATCGAAACCAAAAGACAAGAAAAATTTCGGTTCAAAATCAACGGGAATCGCTTGACCAAAAATTTCTACTGATTCTGAGGCTCTAATTAATACATTTCCTCCAATCCCTGAACCAAAGCTAAAGGCAGATATCTCAGCTCCAAGATTAATAAGTGCCTTTCCTGTTTGAATAATTATGTCACCTGCTTGACCCGATGAGAATGAGGAGGTGGAAATGCTAGTTAGCCGAGGAACAATCAGCCCTGCTGCGGCAAAACGAGGATCACTTAGGTCATCAGTTAGAGTATTCCCCAATACTTCTAAGGATTCAGTTGCTCGAATAATTATAGGTCTGCCAAGGTTTGCTCCCAAGGTATTTGATCGGATTAGAGAGCCTTCATTCATTATGACACGCCTTCCCTGGACTTGAATTGCTCCACCACCGTCGCCACTTGCATCAACTATAGCTAACTGAGATAGTTGAATATCTTGGAAGTTATCCACTCCCTCATAGCTTAAATTCAAGATTTGCGTATTTTCAGGGGATTGAAAGATTTTGACTTGATTATGAGGTCCTACTGCTCCTAACTCAATCCTGCCACCGACAGTCTGGACATTCTGTTTTAACCCATCACGACCAACTAAGGTTGCCCCAACCTGTGACAGATCAATTGTGCCTGCTGCCGATGAAAGCTGACCACCTTCTAATCTGACTTCTCCTCCGATTAAAGCCAAGGTTCTTCCCGGTTGCACTTGCAAACCCACTATAGTTTCCACACCATCTTCTTTACGCTGGGTAGCTTGAGAGCGATTTATAATCGTCCCAGGAGTCTCACCAAATCGTAAACCCACAGGGATACTAACTGTTAATAGAGCAGTAGCTTGAGGATCTGTCGCACTGAAAAAGCTACCATTTTCAAATAAGTAGCTTTCAGCAGTAGTGGCTACAAAAGAACCACCTAGATCAAGCTTGGCATTAGCTCCAAAAATAATTCCATTAGGATTTAACAAAAAGAGATTAGCGTTACCATTAGCTTTGATGAGTCCATTAATACTAGAAATTTGGCCTCCCGTAACCCGTATAATGATGTTGTTAATTGTTAAAATATTGTCGAAGAAGGCTGTGTTCCCCGTGGAAACAGAAAACTCACTAAAACTATGAAATAGATTAGTTTGAGCAATTGTTCCTCCAGTAATACGCTTAGTTTTTCCTTCTATATCTACTACAGAGTTTCTCGGAAGAGTTTTGTCATGAACAATTTGAGCTGTAACAACACAACTCGTCACCAGAGAAAGAAATAAAGTTAAAATAAATCGCAGAAGAACTGATTTCATTTGGCAAGCAACTAATCAAGCTTTTGTTTCAGAATATATAGAGAAACGCCTGTCTAGAAACTCAGTTGTTTCAGCAGTATCTGGGAATCCAGGATTATTGGGGTCTTCCCTAAAATACTTGATATTTTCTCGCAAAAAGTCGGTAACTGCTGGACTTTTGAAATGATCACTAAATGCTTGCACACTTGAGTAACTCTCTATAAATACGATTTCTTTTTGCTCATTCAGTGGTATTGGGTTTGGATAAGGACAGATAGGACTACCATTGCTATCGACAGGAAAAGGAGCTTGTAGATTAACTAAATATATCAATACTCCGGGTTGAGATCTAGTCATCTCCGTTAGTTTTTCTAAGGCTTTAATTAGTTCTGGGGGACAGCCATTTTTAAGTGGCCATTTAGATACGACTGTAATGGGATTCATAATATTCATGTTCTTGATTGATTTGCTTTTCAAAGTGTGGGTAGACATCGTTTTCAAATAAAATTTTGACGGCTAAGGAATCTGATTCCTCAACAGATTTCTCGTAATCTTTTCTTACACTATAATCTTCTCTGAGTGGAGCGGATTCTAATTTACTTAACCAAGTTGTGTGGATTGTAACGCCAATATTTAGTTTAGGGTGACTAAGTTTATAACGAGGACCACTGTTGAGGTTTTGGGCATCAAAAATCCATATTTCACTTTTATTCTCTAATAGATTATCTGAGTGAAGAACAATACAAATGATGTATCCATCTTTGGGATCATTAGTTCCTGCACGGGGGACAAATTGAGGTGAATTACCAAAAGAACCAGGAGGAAAATTATAATGATCTTCTATGGTTAATTGAGTGGCAATGGATTGTTGAACTCTTGTAATATGTCCTCGAATTAAATTTGCAGGGTGTCCTTTTTTAATTTGCTCTTTAAATTCTGCAACTGGCATCAGTCTTTTCTGTTCATCATTATCATACATCTCAAAGATGAAGTCGCTTAAAAGTTCTTGCCATGCTCCCCAACAATTCCAATAAATATCAGTGAATTGATTAGGTTGAAATTCTCGCCAAGCATACATGGAAATTGACCAAAGATATTTATAGCTTTCTGCTGTGGAAAGAAATATTGGCTGTTCCTCAACTAAACCTAACCAATCTCTTACAAGATCCCTGAACTTCAATAATCCATTTTCTAAGTTCATCAATAATTGTTGTTGATCCCTCAGTTTTGCCACATTAATGGGATAAACACTTAAACGATTAACGTCCATTGGGCTAACAAACATCCCTTTCCTTGCTCTCAATTCATTTGTGATTTGTGAGTCATCATTATCATAAATGGAGATGTCATCTTCTTTTAAAAATTCGGCTGGATCTGATGATGCGGTATGAGCAATATGAAGTGTTATCCTATCATTTGGATTCTCATACTCAACAAGAAAGTGTGCTGTCTCAGGAAAGATTTTCAACCGCATTGCTTGGACTGTATTCTTATCTTGTTCTAGTTGAACTCTGGGAATTATATAAATTTCTGTATAATCTAATTGAGGATAACTAAAATATTGTTGATGAGTTCTTAAAAAACGACCTAAAGTCTCTGGCAACCAATTTATAAAGGCATCATTTTTTGTATCAAACCCAGCTAATAAATCCTCTAAGGCCAATTTAAAAGCTGAATCCGATACGATAATATAGTCTTTTGATACCCCCATTTGATGTAAACTTTGTTGTATTGTAATCGGATGATTATTTGAATCGACTACTTGCCACTGTTCTATATCTGTTCCTTGTCCTTTCCAGCGATTAAGATACAAGGCATTTTTATAATCCATTCCTAATACTTTGAATAGTCCTTCTATAACTTCTTCTGTAGCTTTAATTGGTAAAAGACCTACTCTTAATATTTTTCCTAAAAACCTTCTTTGTTTGGGATTATCGATAATTTTTTCAATTAATTCTCTAACAGAAAATGCAAAGATTTTTTCTAGTTGTAATAACAATCCTAGGTTCTTTTTTGCATGGACAATAAACATCTCATCTGTATGGGTATCAAATGCTGGATGGGCTGAAGATAAAACAATTGGAAAAATGTGTTTTAATATATCTTGAGCAACATTGGTTAAAGGAGTCCACTGATGATTCCACCCAATCGGCCCCACTAAGCTAAGGGTCGGAGGATCTATTTCATACGGACGACCATTATCCCACGTCACTAATAATCGCTCATCACCATTAGAAAATTTCATGGGTAAAAATGCTGTATTGAGTAAATTACGCGCACCCATTTTTAAGGATAAACGACTAATAAAAAAATTCTCAAATCTTAATAAATCATATTCTTTTGGAAAGTTTTGTTTATACCAATTATCTTCACCATCTTTCTCTAATGCTACATCAGCATAATAATCAGGTGTTTTAACAATCCTACTGGCTAGATATGCTTTCCCTTTTTCATGAAAATCTAACCTATAAATCATGCCCTCACCATTGATGATTGCATTCCAACCCTCTTTGGCTGGTTCCACCACATAGTCAGAATTTGAATGTTTCGGAGAGCCAGAATAACCGACTGCCCCTACGATAAACACATGACCTTCTAAATCGGCAGGAAGCTCACCTTTTTTCCAGCTTTTGTCTGATAAGATATCTTGAGGGAAACCTTCTGATATCTCTTGTTCTGTGTTTCTTTCTTGTACAATTAGTTCTAAGGGGTTTAGATGAAACTCCTCGCGGCTTGTAGACAAAACAGCTTTAGGCGATCGCAACAAGTTGGGATTATGATTCAATTGGGTCATACAATACTCTTCCTTTACTCCAATCACGTCTTAATAATATACAGTCTAGAAGAATCTTGTAGATGGACAGGTTTTCTGATGATCTTTTCTTAACAATTGACCTCAAACTGATATTGAGCGTGGCTAAAAGAAACGATAATTGAGGGTAAAATAAAAAGATTCTTCGGGATCTCGCCCCTCCTGGGATTCAATGTCGGTGATAGGAATCGCCCAATCAAAGCGGGCTGTAAAATCAGTCCCCATTTGCCATTGTAAACCGAGTCCGACTGAAGATAAGGTATTGGGTGACGGGGTAGGAATGGGGTTATCATCGTCATTCCAGGCAACCCCAAAATCAATGAAAGGAACCACTTGTAACAATCCTTCTAACCAATCTATTCGTAAAACGGGAAAACGAGCTTCTGCGGAGAGAAAAACCCCATTATCCGTCTGAAATAAATCCTGTCGATAACCACGCACACTATATAATCCACCCAAATTAAATTGTTCTAGGGGAACGAGAGGGCGTGAGGTTAATTGTAGATTGGAACGCAATATTAACAAGGTATCGGTTGCCAAAGAACGGACATATTGTCCTTGCCCTTGCCATTCAAAAAACTTTCCATCTGGGGGTCCATCATTAATGGTGGCATCAAATAAATCGATCCCAAAACTAAACTGCGATCGCAGTGACAAAACATCTTGAGAACCTCGCCTAGTCCATTCTTGAAATAATCGTAATATCGAAAGCCGAGTTTCTCCGTTATCATTAGCTCCAGGGGATAAAGGAAACCCCACCCCTAAAACACTGGTGTTACTTTCTTGGCGAGAAAACGTTAAACCAAAAGCTAATTCTTGCGTTGGGGTTTGAATAACAGGTTGACGAACACTAACATCAAGATAAAGAGAGTCTCCCTCAATATCAAGACGCTCAAAAGGTTCCTCAATGACTTCAGTATTGGTGATACGACTGGTTAATTTTAAGGTAGCATTTTCGGGAGTAAGGGGAAACGTATAATCAACAGAAACCGCATCACTGCCATCTGTATTGGCGTACTCTACACTAAAACTATCCCCAAACCCTAATAAATTTCCTTGGTTGAGGCGGACACCTCGTTGTAAACTGCCAATACTAGGAACACGGCCATTATCACTAAATAAACCCATAGAAAAAGAATCTGCTTCTTCTACTCTGACTGAGAGTATACTCAATTCAGGGTGTGTTCCCACTGACAAGTCAGCCGAAATCTTCTTAATTAAGGGATTAAGTTGTAACAATTGTAAGGCTTCTAACAGACGATTTTGATTAAGGGGTTTGCTGGTAGCAAGAGCTAATCGACTCCGCACATAATCAGCATTTAATCGTCCTTCAACTGTTACTTTAATTTCCTCTACTTCCCCTTCAATTACCTCAATTTTGACCACGGCACCCTCTGGGGATAAGACTTGTCCAGCCTGAATGACTGCCCCTGAATTAATATATCCTGCATTAACATAGAATTTGGTAACAGCAGCCTCAGCTTGTAACAGTTGAGCAAACGAAAGGGGTTTATCGGTAAATGGCGCAGTCACCGACCCTAATACCTCGTCACTAAAAGCTGAGTTACCTTCAAATTCAAAGCGGGTAACTATTATGCTTTGAGGCAGTCTAGGATCTTCTTGGGGAGAGGGAATCGTTGTCGGAGGAAGCTCAAGGGGTGTAGAAGGCGGTGACTGAGGGATCGGGATAGGATCTGGCAGTTTAGGGGGAAGAATAAACGGTATAGGCTGTGTCTGAGGTTCATTTTGACTAAGGTTTTGAGCCATTCCCTTATTCGTTACTAACCCCTCCCAAAACAGTAAAATCAACAACGTTGCACTTAAATATAGATTCGTGATTTTTGTCATCTGTTTTTAGGGGTAGTTCACCTAATTTCTCTACGAAAAAAAGAATTGTGAATGAATATTTTTGATGCATACTGTATATATACATCTAACAGGAGTAAGTTAAATGGTACAAGAACAAGTCTGCAATCCCAAAGGGGAATATATAGGTCAAGGAGAAGCCTATTGTGAGGAAATTGGGATAATTCGGTATACTGTAAATATGGAGATAGATTTTGGTGATCCACAACAGCTAACAGTTACCATCACGTCCAAAGACAGACCTTTTCCTTTCCCTGAAAATTTTAAGCTGATATTAGCTAAAAAGGAAGGATTCTATTTGCGTAGAGACATGGAGATCAATGGCAAAATAGTCGGACAAGCTGAATGCAATCTTCGTCCTTCCCAAGATATTCAAGATATTCAAGAACTATGCACCCACAAATTTTCAAACATGGAACTGGATTTTGATGGCTCTCTCTATCTATTTAATTTAGGATTTATGAGAACGGGAACGATTAAATATGAAGGGAAGATATGGAAAATATCTGAAAATTATCAGATAATCTCTAATGTTGGAGAGGGTTAAAAATAGAGTTTTTTGGATTATATTTTGTTATATAGCAATTCCCATAGTCATGAGGTACAGTAGCAGCAATGAGTAAACCAGTTACGAATATCTTGTTTGGTAACTTGTAACATAGCTGATGTAATACCTTCTATTAGGTCTTTATAGTTTCTTGCTTTGATTTTTCTCAAAATAGCTTTGACTTTTGACCAGAAATTTTCAATCGGAGAAAATTCAGGAGAATAAGGAGGTAGGTAAATTACATTAGCCCCGACTTTTTCAATAGATTCTTTGACCATTTCTCCCAGATGAATTCTAGCATTATCCATAACAACACAAGCATCTTTCCATAGCTTTGGTACTAATTCTGTGAGGATAAAAGCTTCAAATGTAATTCCGTCTACTGACCCGTAAATATTCTTTGTTGCCAGAACTTTATCTAAGGATAATGCACTAATAATAGAAATATTTTTGCCTCGCTTCTGGGGTTTTTCTCCCCTAGCTCTCGTGCCTTTTAGCGACCTAGCGTATAGTCTCAGCATTGCTAAATTCACTCCTGATTCGTCTATAAAAATTAAATTATTTGTCTTTACATCTCGAATGGTTTCCCAAAACTTCACTCTTTTTTGATGGACTTTTTCATTGTCTTTTTCAGGTGCATATAAAGTTTTTTTTGACACTATAATTCAATCTTTGGCTGATTCTTCCCATTGTGGTTTTTTTGACTTGCACTCCTGTTTCTTTATAGAGTAACTCACATAATTCTTCGAGAGTTGCATCATTATTTTTTTCCATGATTTCCACTAAAATAACCAATTGCTCACTATTAAGCTTAGGAGATGGGCTTCCTCCTTGCGGTAAAGGTCTAATATCTCCAGTTTGTTGATATTGTTTAAGCAATTTTTGAATAAAGCTTTTCGCTACTCCAAAACGCTTAGCTAGATTCCTGATAGAGAGGTTTTCTTTTTTCCACACTTCTATGATTTTTTCTCTAAAGTCTATAGAATAAGGCTTCATTTTTTAGTACATCAGTAATAGATATTACAATCTATAATGTACCTCATGAGTCAGGGAAATGCTATATATTTTTTAATTAATTTTTGAATAAAACTTTTCGATACTCCAAAGTGTTGAGCTAGTTTTCTTATAGAAATTTTCTCTTTTTTCCAAATTTCTATAATCTTATTTCTTAGGTCTATTGAGTAAGGTCTCATTTTTTAAGCGATCGCATAATATAGTTTCTCCCTTAGTGTACCTCATGGGTATGGGAAATGCTATAGTTTTCGTCTCAGTTGATCTAATGCTGTACAACTGCTTAGATAACGAATAATGTCCCGACTGCGATCGCCAAACGTACATTCAACACTCTCAACGTTACCCTCAGGATCAGCAATACCAATATAAACCAACCCCACCGGTTTGATATCTGTTCCTCCACCGGGTCCAGCAATACCCGTAATACTCACTCCCCAATCAGTCCCTAACCGCTTTTTAATCCCTAACGCCATCTGTTGCGCTACAATGTCACTGACTGCCCCGTGATGGTCTAAGGCTTCTGCACTGACTTCTAAAAGGGATATTTTGACACGGTTATCATAAGCAATCACCCCACCCCAAAAATAGTCCGAACTGCCAGCTATTTCAGTGAACATTGCTCCTAAACCGCCACCGGTGCAAGACTCAGCTACTGATACGGTTTGCTGTTTCTGCCGTAATAACGTTCCAACTACTTTAGTTAAAGTGTCATCATCTTGGCCAAAATAATCTTCTCCAGCTATTTTAATAATGTCTTGGGCTACAGGTTCAATCAGCTTTATGGCCTCTGTTTCAGACGCAGTTTTTGCCGAAATGCGTAAGCGAACTTCTCCTAAGGAGGCATAAGGGGCAACAGTGGGATTTGTCAAGTCAAAAAATCGATTAACTTTAGTAGCCAAAGAAGACTCACCAATGCCCCTAAAACGCAGCATTCTGCTAAAAATGATTTCTTTGCCCCAACCCTGACTTTTCAGGTGAGGAACCGCCGTTTCTGACCACATCTGCTTCATTTCAGAAGGGACTCCAGGAAAGGTCATAATGGTTACATTCGGCACTGGTTCCCAGATGATGCCGGGGGCGGTTCCCGTAGGATTGGGTAAAATAGTCGCACCCTTAGGAATTAAGGCTTGTTTACGGTTATTTTCGTTCATTTGCCGTCCCCTCGCCTTAAACTTGTCTTGAATATCCTCAATAATTTCTGCTTTTTCTATAAGGGGACTATTAAAACATTGGGCAAGAGTTTCTGTTGTTAAATCATCCGGAGTAGGCCCTAAACCCCCAGTAAATAGAAGAATAGAAGCCCTTTTACTAGCAATGGTAATCACTTCTCTGAGGCGAGTAGGGTTATCTCCCACCACAGTCTGATAGTAATGGGGAATCCCTAAATTAGCCAATTCTTTGGCCAAAAATTGAACATTAGTATTAACAATGTCCCCTAATAAAAGTTCTGTACCAACGCAAATAATTTCTGCACTCATTCTCTATTAATCTGTCGGGTTCTTTAACAATTCTACGGCATCACGGCCATCAATTTCTTGTAAATAAACTTTGACTTGTTCTTCTGAAGACGTGGGTAATTTTTTTCCCGTGAAATCAGGATGAATGGGTAACTCCCGATGGCCCCTATCAACTAATACTAATAAGCGGATCATTTTCGGTCTTCCATATTCAGTAACAGCGTTTAAAGCTGCACGAATGGTACGACCTTTATAGATAACATCATCCACTAAAATAACGATTTTTCCTGTAAGATCAATAGGAACTTTCGTTTTAGCCGGGGTTCGGGTTTTGATGCGATCTAAATCATCTCGATAAAAGGTAACATCAATTGCCCCTACTGGCACTTTTATATCTTCTAATAGTTCAATTTGTTGAGCTAACATATAAGCCAAAGGAACGCCTCTTGTATGAATTCCCAGTAAAACAATATCAGATAATTTTCCTGATTTTTCAATTACTTGAGATGCTAAACGAGTGATGACTCGTCGTATTTTTTCAGATGAAAGTATTTTTTTTGTCATTCTTTTTCTTCTTTTTTTATGATCTGATAATCTTTAACTACCCATTAAGCTAATGAGGATCTCATACTTATGATAGAGATAGACTGTTTTTTTCTCTCTCTTTTTACATAAAAGAATAATTTTAAAAAGTTACTAATTATTTCATATTTTAAAAACCCTTTGTATTCTTCTTATAATAGATCAGACGAATTAACAAAACAAAGAATTCTATGACAGCCACACTCTTCAAACCCGAAACCATAGAATCTTATTTAGGGGAAGAAGCCGATAGTCTTCTTAATCATCAAGCTAAGATTCCTCAATCTTTATTGCATTTACCCGGAGAAGATTTTGTGGATCGCATTTTTTCTCAAAGCGATCGCAACCCTCAAGTTTTACGCAGTCTGCAACAACTTTATTCTACAGGAAGATTAGCCAACACCGGTTATCTGTCCATTCTACCCGTGGATCAAGGCATTGAACATTCTGGGGCTGCTTCTTTTGCTCCTAACCCTGCTTATTTTGACCCTGAAAATATTATTAAATTAGCCCTAGAAGGGGGTTGTAACGCTGTAGCTACTACCCTAGGGGTATTAGGAATGATGTCTCGTAAATACGCCCATCGTATCCCTTTTTTAGTTAAGTTAAATCATAGTGAACTCTTAACTTATCCCAACAGTGCTGATCAAATTATGTTTGGTCAAGTTGAACAAGCTTGGAACTTGGGCGCGGTAGCAGTTGGGGCTACTATTTATTTTGGGTCTGCTGAATCCAACCGTCAAATTCAAGAAGTCAGTAGAGCCTTCGCAAAAGCCCATGAATTAGGCATGGCCACCGTATTATGGTGTTATTTAAGGAACGGAATTTTTAAACAAGATCAAGATTATCATTTAGCAGCCGATTTAACCGGACAAGCCAACCATATCGGAGTTACTATTGAAGCTGATATTATTAAACAAAAACTTCCCAACTGTAACCGTGGTTATGAAGCAGTCGCTAAAGCCAGTAATGGGAAATATGGGCGAACCGATGAAAAGGTTTACACCGAATTAACCAGCGATCATCCCATCGATTTAACCCGTTATCAAGTCTTAAATTGTTACGCCGGAAGAAGTGGTTTAATTAATTCTGGTGGTGCGTCTGGAAAGAATGATTTTGCTGAAGCAGTTCGTACCGCAGTGATTAATAAACGGGCTGGTGGTTGTGGTTTAATTTCTGGACGGAAAACCTTTCAACGTCCCCTAGAAGAAGGGGTTAAGCTATTTCATCTCATTCAAGATGTTTATTTATCTTCTGAGATTACTGTAGCTTAGGGAACAGGGAATAGGGAACAGGGAGGCAGAGGAAGCAGGAGAGAATAATGTTAATATTATTATTTCATCTTTGCTCACATCCTACACCCTACACCCTACACCCCAAACTACCATTACCCATTAGGTAAAAGCCCAACTTTTACGTTTAAGTTTAACGGTTTGCCATTGCGTTCAACTTCAACAGGAATGGTACTACCGACTTGAATCTGTTCCACTGCTTTTTGAACTTCTGAGGGAGATGTTAGAGGTTGTTGATTGATCGATTGAATCACGTCCCCTGCTTCTAAACCGGCTGCTGCTGCTGGAGAATTAGGAACAACTTTGACAATCAAAATTCCTGAATCTGCATTAATGGTTAACTCTCCAGTTTCTTGTAATTTTTGTTTAATTTCTGGGGTAATTTCTACCATCTGAATTCCCATGTAGGGATGGTCGACCCGACCTTTAGCAATTAATTGATCAGCAATTTCTTGGGCCCGATTAATAGGAATAGAAAAACCGATACCTTGGGCGTTTCGGAAGATAGCAGTATTCACGCCGATGACTTCTCCTCTAGCATTGAGAAGGGGACCACCAGAATTACCAGGGTTAATCGCTGCATCGGTTTGAATAAAATCAACCCGTTTATCTCCGACCCCAACTTGAGAACTTTGTCGTCCTGTGGCACTAATAATGCCTGTGGTGACAGTATTATCTAACCCCAAAGGATTACCAATTGCGATCGCCCATTCTCCGACGTTTAAATTATCAGAATTTCCGGCTTTAACGGTGGGCAAATTATCGGCCTCAATGTCAATGACAGCCACATCAGTAACGGGATCAGTCCCTAACACTGTTCCGGTAAAAGTTCGACCGTCTTTCAACGTAACGGTTACTTCTTGGGTTCCTGCTACTACATGGGCGTTAGTCAGAATTTTTCCATCGTTGCTAAGAATAAATCCTGAACCAGTTCCCCGTTGAATTTCTTCTTGGGGCATATTAGGGATTTGCGACCCGAAAAAGCGACGGAAAAAAGGATCGTTAAACATAGGCGGAACCTCTGTTTTAACGGTACGAGAGGCATCAATTCTCACCACCGCCGGGCCAACTTTTTGAACGACATCTGTGACGAAGTTTTCTGAGGTAATAGGAGGCAAAGAAGCCCATTGTTCAGGAATTTCAGTCTTCGTCGATGGGGCGATGGTCTCCGTATTCTCCTTAAAAAGATTAGGATAACTGTAAGCGATGGTTCCCCCAATGCCTACGCCCATACCTAATAGGATCATGGAAATGTAAGTTAGGGGTTTTTGCAAGATAGAACGGTGAGAATTTGTCATTTTAGAAGATGGATAAGATTGATTTAAACTATGGTTTTTCATGGTTGGTTTTATTTATATTGTCAATAATAGGGAGAAAAAGTCAGTCCGTGTGAGGAGTAAATGATGGGAAAACGGCTTTTGGACTGACATTTTTTACTATAAGGGAGGAATATGACAACCCTATGACAGATAGATGACATTTTTATGTCAACTAATGTATATAATAACTTACTCTTGCCTGCTGAGTATTCCCTGTTGTCTCAAACTCCAAAATAGCAGATTAACAATTCTTTGGCTTATCTTGCCCTATTAGTCATCTTGATCTTTTCTTTAGTTCAATCAACTATTTTGTGTGGTTTCCAAGATGAACTATCAGTTAAATCGACAGGAAACTCAATATCTTGCCCTTCTAAAAAACGAAAAATTAATTCGGCCAACTTTTTTCCTCTTTCAACGGGTTGATCTGCAACTTTTTCCAATTCAGATGGAAAGCTTATTCCTCCCAACCAACCACCATACTCTAGTTTGTATGTATATTCTTTTTCCTCGACTAATAGTTTGACTTCAACTTCTTGAGATTCTTCTAAACGCTTCATATTTTAAAAAATAAAGGTTGAATTTATCTTTCTTTCTGAATTAATTTAGAATTGTCGTATAAAATTTTATAGCTTAAAGTGTAGGGTGGGCAATGCCCACCTTACAAAACTTGAAACGAAATTCTAATTTCTTCTTTCTGAGTAACAATAAAAAGTCAAATTAGTATTACCGTAGTTTTTTTGTCGCACAATTGTCAATCCTTTTATTTCTTTTGCTGACCAAAATTTGGGATTATGTTCTACTGCTATTTCTCCTGTTTCATTTAATAGTTGATAATTAACAATTAATTCTAAAACAGGTTGATAGAGTCCACTTTGATAAGGAGGATCAAAATAAATTAAATCAAACTTTTTCATGTTTAATGTTTTTAAAACTTTTAAAATATCGCCTTTGATTACTTTAAATTCTTGTTCATCATTAGCTATTTTTTGCCAATTTTCATTAATAATTTTACAAGCTTTTCCATACTTTTCAATTCCCATAACAAAAGCTGCCTCACGACATAAAGCTTCTGCACCCATTGAACCATTACCGGCACATAAATCTAACCAACGACACCCCGCAACTTCTCGTTGCCAAATATTAAATAATGCTTCTCGCACTTTAGCTGATGTGGGACGAGTTAACTCTCCTGGTAATGTTTTCAATAATCGATTTCCATAAATTCTCATTCTTACTCACGATTAACTCTTTACTCTTCACAGTTTTTTAACTTTCCTTCTAATTCTTGAAGTTGTTCTTTTTGCGTTTCTAATTCTAATTGACGACGAGTTAGATCAAGACTTTTCGCTGTAATTTCTTGTCGCCATTGTTCAACTTTTTCTTGTTCTTTTTGAACCCATTGAGGGGTAATTGTCCCATTAGTCAAATAGGTTTCAACTAACCCCATAACCCAGTCTTTTGCTTCTTTAACTTCTATAATTTCGTGATCATTTCCTAACTTGACTAATACTAAAACCCTATCCCTAAAACACATGGGGATATTACACGGAATCACTTGATGAGAAATAATATCCCAAAGGTCTTGGGATGTTTGGCGTGCCAGCAACAAAAGTTCCATCTCGCCTGAGTCAGGATTTTTTTTCACTTGGGCTAAGTGCAGCATAGTGGGTTACGGAGTTGGCGCGGTGGTGATCTTTATTATTGCAGACGCTTAAGACGTTCGCGTAAAATTTCGGCTTGTTTTTCGGCTTCTGCTAAAGCATCTCTCGCCCCTTGAACAACCTCTTCAGGGGCTTTATTGACAAAACCTGGGTTATTGAGTCGACCGGAGAGAGATTTGATCTCAGCCTCAATTTTACCTAAATTTTTCTCTAATTTGGCTCGAAGACTACCAATATCAACGACACCAGACAGAGGAATTAGGGCTTGTATGGTTCCGACGACTCCAGCAACAACTTGTTCCGTTTGCTGTTCTAATTGGGGTGTAATGGTTAATTTTTCTACTTTTCCTAAGTCTTGGATATATTTTTGACCCGATTCTAGGATAGATCGTTCTTGTTCGCTTTCACTCTGTAATATTGCGGAAATCTTAACACCTGGTTTAATATCGGCTTCAGCGCGCATATTTCTTAGGGTGCGAATGGTTTCAAATAGGAGGGTAAAGGAGTCTTCTAAATTGGGGTTAATGAGGGTGTTATTGACCTCTGGATAGGCTTGTAGAGTAATAAATTGATCGTTACTTTGGGTGAGGGTTTGCCAAATTTCTTCGGTAATATGGGGCATAAAAGGATGGAGTAGCTTCAATGTGCCATCGAGGACATAAGCTAAGGTTTGTCTAGCAACGTCACGGGAAGGCGTTTCCTCCCAGAGGCGCGTTTTTACCAGTTCGATATACCAGTCACAAAAATCTCCCCAAATGAATTCATATAGCCCTTTGGCTGCTTCTCCTAAGCCATAAGCTTCGATATCCTCTCTGGTTTGTTGAACGGTTTGATGGAAGCGTGAGAGTATCCATTTATCTGACAATTCTAGTTTATCTATCTCAGGTGTGCCTAAACTTTGGGGGGTTTCTCCTTTTAGGTGCATCATTACAAACCGCGCTGCGTTCCATAGTTTGTTGGCGAAGTTTCGAGAGGCTTCAACAGACTCGGATTGGTCGGTTTTGCGATCGTATTGTAAGCTGATATCTTGACCGGCACCAGCGACTTCTCTAATTAGGGTATAACGCAGGGCATCAGTCCCATATTTTTCAATTAAGATTAAAGGGTCAATACCGTTGTTAGCAGACTTAGACATTTTTTTGCCGTTTTCATCCCTAACTAAGCCATGAATATAAACATCTTTAAAGGGCATTTGATCGGTAAAATAGCCAGCCATCATGGTCATTCTGGCCACCCAAAAGAAGATAATATCGAATCCTGTAACGAGGGTACTGGTAGGATAATAGGTGTTTAAATCTTCTGTATTTTCAGGCCAGCCTAAGGTTGAAAATGGCCATAAACCGGAAGAAAACCAAGTATCTAAAACGTCGGGATCTTGTTCTAATTGAATGTCATTTCCATATTCTTTTTTTGCTTTTTCTAAAGCTTCTTCTTCTGAATGCGCCACAATAAAGGGGGTGTTATCGGCAATTTCTCCATTGGTTTCGCTGATGACGTACCATGCTGGAATTTGATGACCCCACCACAATTGACGAGAAATACACCAATCTTTTAATTTAATCAACCAATCCCTATATACTTTTTCCCATCTTTTGGGAACAAAATTGGGAGAATTATTTTCGTCTAAAAATTTTAAGGCTTTTTGGGATAAGGGATCAATTTTGACAAACCATTGGGTGGATAATAAGGGTTCAACAGGAACTTTACCCCTGTCACTATAAGGAACAGTATGATTATACTTTTCAGTTTTGATTAACAACCCATCTTCTTCTAACTTTTGAACTACATTTTTACGGGCAACGTAGCGATCTTGTCCTTCAAAGATTCCTGCGTTTTCATTGAGGGTTCCGTCTTTATTCATAATATTAATAAAAGGTAGCTTATGACGGTTTCCCATTTCAAAATCATTAGGATCGTGTGCCGGGGTAACTTTAACGCATCCTGTTCCAAATTCAGGATCGACTAATTCATCGGTAAAGATTGGAATTTCTCGGCCAACAATAGGTAACTTTATCGTTTTTCCAATCAAATTTTTGTATCTTGCATCGTTAGGATTAACCGCTACTCCTGTATCTCCTAACATAGTTTCTGGTCTGGTAGTAGCTACTTCAACATGACCACTACCATCACTTAATGGATAACGAAAGTGCCATAAATGACCTTCCACCTCTTTACTTTCTACTTCTAAATCTGAAACTGCTGATAAAGATGCAGGACACCAATTAACTAAATAATTACCCCGATAAATTAATCCTGCTTCGTAGAGTTTTACAAAGGCTGTTCTTACGGCTTTTGATAATCCTTCATCTAAGGTAAACCGTTCCCGTGACCAGTCCGCAGACAGTCCTATTCTTTTCATCTGGTTAACAATTTTACCCCCAGATTCTTGCTTCCATTGCCACGCTTTTTCTAAGAATGTTTCTCGTCCAATGTCTTTTCGGGTGATACCTTCTGCTTTTAGCTGTTTATCTAAGATCGTATGAACTGCAATACTTGCATGGTCGGTTCCAGGGAGACAGAGGGTATTATAACCACACATCCGATGATAGCGCACCAATACATCCATGAGACAATCACCAAACGCATGGCCCATGTGAAGGGTTCCCGTAACGTTGGGGGGAGGAATGACAATGCAGTAGGTTTTCCCTTCTTTGCTGTTGTCTGCTTTAAAGACTTGATGGGTGTCCCATGCGTCTTGCCATTTGGACTCTGTGGTTTTGGGGTCGTATTGAGTGGGTAGTTCGGGGATGCTTGCGGTCATGGACAATAAAAAGTGGGTGTGTTAATAGTTATCCTTGTTAAATTGTGCCATATCATCGGGGATATGTTGAATTTAGAATTTAGAATTGAAAAAGTTGATTAATATAAGTGTAATTAGTTTTACTTATGCCATAATTATCAATAGAGTTAAGCTGAGCTGTCAAAAATGGACAATTATCAGTTACAGAGGCTTATAAATTAGTAGAAAACCTACTAAAAAAGACTGATTAAATATTAAGTTTTTTTAGAATTATTGTACTATAATCGCTTGATGTTTGATCAATAATGATATCGACATTGAGCGATCAGAATTTCATTATTTTCTACAGCATAAACTAAACGATGTTCTTGATCAATACGACGTGACCAAAACCCAGACCAATTATATTTTAACGGTTCAGGGTTCCCCAGTCCATCAAAAGGATCACGTTTAATGTCTTCAATTAATTTATTGATACGTTTGATTATTTTTTTATCAGTTTTTTGCCAATATAAATAATCTTCCCAACCTTGTTCTGACCACTTCAAAATCATTCTTCAATTAAGTCTCTTTCTATTCCTTGTCCATTTCTTAGTTGTTCTATTGCTGCATTTAATCTCTCAGCATTTCTGGGACTTTTCAATAAATAAGCGGTTTCTTTTTCTGATTCTATTTCACGCCATATTTCAATAGGAATAATAACAGCAACGGTTTTGCCTTCTTCATTTGATACATACTGAATATTATTTGAGTTCATTAGTTTTTAGGATCTTTATTAACTTCTTATATTATTATAATTCGATTAATGCGACCGCATTATGTTTTATCAATGCTGTCTTATAATGTTAATTTTAGTCACAAGTTAGGAAATCCTAACATTAGCATTACCTAGATGAGCCAATATTGAACTACAATTTAGTACAGTACGAGATTACTTATTTACTAAGTTTACTAAGGTTCATGATTCTCTGGGCAATAATAAACTATTCTCGATGGTAACAGTGTAAAACAAGATGGCAAACTCTGGATCTCATTTACAGGAAGATAGCAACGACTTAGTTAAACTAAATTATAATGATTTTTTGGGCAAAATTATTGAAGTTTTAGATAGTGATAAATCTCAGCAACTTTTTGACCTATCTCCAGATAAGAAGCGTTTATTAATGAATATTGATGAACTTGCTTATCAAGTTTCTTTGTTATCTATTAATGATCCTTTTTGTGATCAACCTTATCAAACAAAATGTGCCTCTATTAATTTTTTTGAAGGAATAGAAACAATATTTAGTGATCAATTACATTTAATTCAAGAAAAGGTTAAAGAATTATTAGAAAATGAGTTGCCAGAAGAAAATGGTAAATCGATATCTATTCAAAACTTTTTAGAGAGTATCGCAACACCTCTAGAAACTTTAAAAGGTGAAGTCAGTAATAATAGTATCAGTTTTAATTATCCTTTTGAAAAACAATATACTAACTTACGAAAACAACAGTTAACTTTAATTGTTGAAAATACTTTTGAAGATCAAGATAAGGAAGATAATGATATTTATAAACTTAAAACATTAATGAAAGAGGAAGCATTAGGAAAGATTAAGAAAGCAGCAAATATTAAATATTTAGAATTTTTATACGAAAAAGTTAAAGATGATGAAGATGCAGTTTATTTTGAAGACTTAATTAGACGATTGAAATTAATAGAAGCTTATATTAATGATGAAACTAAACCCGATGATTATTATACAGTATCTTGCCAAGGTATTGAATTCAATTTCCAACAATTTTTTAATAATTCTTATGCTTTTGATTCCTTACCAATCATTTCACAAATCGAAGGATATTTAGGAGAGATGAATGATAGAGATAAGGATAAACAAGAATTTGTTTTTGGAATGAAACTAAAATTAAATGGACAGGTTCACATATCTGAAGGTGAAAGTTCTTTTGACTATCATACTAGCTTTCTCAACTTAGATAAGAAGGAAAATAAAGCTAAATTAGAAAATGAAATTGAAAAAGACAAATTTATTAGAAAACTTTTAAAAGTTGTATTTTTATATTACTTTGTATTTGCTTCTCGTAGTAATCCTTCCGATGATAATTATGATCCTAAATCAGAATTAAGTTATGATCCAGTGGAAAACTTTGAAGAACAGATGTTACCTATTTTGAAAGGAAATGATGATCAAGCTAAAAAAGAATTATTTTTAGATGTTGACGAAATTTTTAAAAGGTTTCATGTTTCAGAAAAACTTAATAAGTTAAGAAACTTATTGATCAAATCTATTGAAAATCCAAAATTATTTGATACTAAACCATACACTTTTAAGGTGAGTATTAGTCAAGGAATTTTACACAAAGATTTAGATATAATTGAGAATAGCAATACATTATTTAAACCTGAATTAAGTAAAAAAGATGGTTTAAAATATATTTCAGTGAATGATAACACGAAGATTGATACTGAATCATTATGTAGTTTATCGGTTGATATAAAATTTAACGATATTCAATACTTTCGTAGTAATGAAGAACAACAGTTTAGTATGAAGTATGATTTAGAAGGAATTAAAACCATACCTATGATCTTAACACCTCAAGAAGATCAATGTCGTGCAATTTATAAACAACAATTAAAAAATCAAGCTTCTTTAGTTTGCAATTATAATCATCAACGTCTTAAAGATGAAATTTTCAATACAGAAGATAATTCCAAAATATTTTGGTATCAATTAACTTTCTCTTTATTAACTTACCTCAGTTTAAAAGTCTTACTGGATGAATCAAAAAAAGCGAATAAAAGATTATTTATTCCTTTATTACGTCTTCAGTTAACTGATAAAGATGATTCTTCTCCTGAAGAAGTTTTAATGCGTTCTTTTTCTTATGTCTTATCCCATTTATTAAATGAATATCATCGTTTCAGTTGTCAAGGGATTTGTGTTAGAAGAATGAAGTCTTATACAAAGCGTAATTCATTAAGTTCTCTCTATTCTATCCTTCCTAAAACATTTAAGTTTGATAATTATAAACCTCAATTAGATAAACTTGCTATTATTGCTGTATCTAGTTGGGAATGCGATCGCAAGTGGACTAATACCTATCAAAAAAAGAATATGATAGGGGAAGTTATCTGTTTATATTTATATCGTCAACAAGATACTGAAGATTATACAATTCGACTAGATAATCAAGGAACATTTTCCAGTAATTATGATACTGAAGAGATTTATAAATATCCTGATATTTTGATTAACAAAGTTACTAAACTTTATAATCAAGGATATCGTCATTTCTTATATATTGCTAAATCTCCTTACTCCAACTATTTAAACATTACAGGAGAGGATAGAGAACTGTATTTTATGTCTCCTGATGTTATTAATGCGTTAAAAATAAATAAAAATGATATCAATATTTATCCTATTTTCTTCGATAAATATTATGTCGTTAAACTGCAAGAACTTAATGCTGCTTCTCTTTATATACAAGATACAACGGAATTGACATAATTAGTTAATGATAAAGCAGATGCGAGTCAAAGATCAATGGTATTTTTTAATTTATTTAATGGTATCACGGTAGGGAATGATAAAAGTAAGTCATATAATGGAGTCATTTCTTATACTACATTATTGAATATTTATAACGACACTGGACATGAAAAAAGCATTTATCAGGGACTAATTAATAATACCAAATTAAAACAAGATATATTGAATTATCTAGCTTTATTTCATTTTTCTCGTTATGAAGCAGCATCAAAAATGATTAATCTCAAATTAGATCCTTATCAAAACTTAATAGGAGATAACTCTGTTGCTGCATTATCTATGTTAAAACATAGTAATAGAAATATTGATTTTAATTCCCTTGCTTTTCTAACAGAAGTTAGAAGATTTCTAAATAGAGAACCAGATAGGGAGGAACAAGAATAATGTCAAATACAAGTCAACAAATTAAATTAGGGGAAAAGTTAGGTTTTTTGTTTGAAGTTGGGTTTAATATTGGACTTCTTACCTATATCAAACAAAACGAGATTAAACATAACTATGGTGACTTATATTCTAAAGATTTAAAAGAATTGAAGTTTAGCAGAATTATTGATAAATTAGCAATAGAAGAAAAAGTTGTAAGTGACTCAAATCGTAAAATTATTAAAGATTGGGTGTTGTTTTTTCTACAAAAAGCTTTTTTATCAGGACTTAATTTTTTACAGGAGTATTTTACAGCAGTAGGTCTTAAAAAAGAAGATTATAAGAAGTTAAATATTCTCTATTATCAATGTGTCTTTCATGGTGATAATAGTTTAGGAACTTATACAACGAAAGGAGATACGGAAGCATATAAAAATGTTCTTCAACAGTTAATAACTATTGATAATTTTGAGCAATATAAGAAAACAGGAGAATTTTTAAAAGCTGACACTTTGATCTTCCTTCAGTATCAGAAAAGAAAAAGTCAAAAAATTAAAACTATTTTATCCATTGATTATTCTATTTTTGCTATCAGAGAAATTCAAGATTTAGACAATCTGCGTAGTGTTGAAGTATTGAAAAGAATATTATTAAAAGAGATTGCATATTTAAGAAAAAAAAGTGCTTTTGCTAATTTGGGACTAGATAGTAAAACCCCTAAAATTAATTTATCTAATCATCTAAAATATCATTACAAAGCATTTGTTACCAAAGACAAAGAAAGCATGAAAATGATACAAGCTGGAAGTTATGCTTATAGTTTTTATAATTTTCTTCGCTCAAAAAATTTACTAGAAGATGATGAAAGTATCAATTTTAATATTATTGGATATAGCGATCGCGGTATTAGTTCTTTAACGTTAACGAATCAAGAAGAACATCTTAATATCCTTAAAACTTGTCACAACATTTATACTGATAAAATTCAAAAAGAACTACCAACAGCGCGCAAAGATATCTTAAAGGTAATTCAACGTCAAGCAGCAAAAAGTTTTATTGATGGAAGAAACTTTTTTAATAAACTGATGGATGTTTCTAGCAACGGAATACACTCATTTACCCATGAAGAAATAATTGATAATTTTGTAAGGATTCAGGTCTAGAAGTTAGGAATTAGGGAAGGAAACAAACAATTCGGATGACCGACTTTGGCTATTAATGACTTCTCGAAAAAATCAATCACCGAACGTTCTTGACGACGACAAGTTTGAATAACCGTCAATAAGTTAGCTGTTTGTTTAAATCGTTCCATGCTTCTTGAACCCCCACTAACTTTCCGTTTCGTGATGGCTAATCTTAAGGATCTTTCAGCAAGATTATTATCAGGGGGGATCTCTGGATGCTCCAGAAAATACCACCATTGCTCTGCCTTTTGCCGAAGGTTTCGCAAAAGTTTTCCGGCTTCATAACCGGCTTTAGGCTTCCATTCTTCTGTGGCTATCTTTATCTTATCTTTGAATTGTCTTGCCCAAACTTGATAACCATGCCTATTCTTATCGTTTTGCCAAATACGATAATGACGGAAAGCTTCATCAATTAATTTGAGAAAAGTTTGACCGATGGTTTTGTTATATTGACCTGGAGTTTTTATTAATCGCTGAAAGTGACGGCGTAAATGTGCCAAACATTTCTGTTGAGCAACAACAGTATAACCATTGTAAACTCCCAAATCATCACTACTTAAAACACCACCATATTCATGGCCTAACTGATCTTCTAATTCCTTACGCCCCCTAGTATCAGCAGCCCGAAACAGGCAGAAAAGTTGATTGGTAAATACCCACAACCATTCTTTGACTCCCTTCACTGGCCAGGGTGTTTCATCAACATGAATTGGGGGTTGTTCTACTTTGACCCACTTGGATAATTGTTCAACCGACGGATTAATGGCTGTTTCTACTCGTTGATTGGTGGCTACGATGGTCCCCATACCTATCTCAATTGCCCTAACTCCCACAACATCTCTTGTTGCTTTTCATAAGGTAGATGTCCATAATTCCCTAACCATCCCAGAAAAGCTTGTAACTTCACTCCTAAATCTTGTCCTGGGACGGTCTTGGGCGACCAATTCGCTTTGGTCACTTCACCACAATGCCCACAGCGACAATGATGACGATGATATTCTACTACCTCAATGGGTTTATCTACCAGTTGTGCTACCTGCTGAGAATCAACTTTCACTGGTTCTATTAATAATTCTGTTTGACCACAGTGACTACATATTGATGGTTGCAAGATTTGAATTCTGTCAATTCTCCCAAAGCCTTTCCTTGTTTTTCCCTTATGTCCAGGTTGTCCCCCTGGTTTTCTTTTCTTATCCTTATCGTCTTCAGTTGTTTTAGCCTTCTCAGACTTTTTCAATAAGTCTGTTGATGGGGGTTTTGATGAGGTTTGGCTATCTAAATTACGACTGAGCTTTAATTTTTCTATTTCTTTTTGTAGCTGCTCGATAAGTTTCTGTTG
Source organism: Crocosphaera chwakensis CCY0110 (assembly GCF_000169335.1). Lineage (GTDB taxonomy): Bacteria > Cyanobacteriota > Cyanobacteriia > Cyanobacteriales > Microcystaceae > Crocosphaera > Crocosphaera chwakensis. The sequence goes on along the minus strand of NZ_AAXW01000004.1, from coordinate 189,830 downwards.
AGCCAAGATAATTTGTACCAACCCAGATTTTGACAGTTGGTTTAATTCGTCTGGATTTAACTGTACTCCTGGTTCAGTTTGACTCATACCGTTACTTTAGCGCAGTCAGCCTGTTTGTCAATATTTGCCACCTGAATCCTTACATACAAGTCATTTATAGAGGAAGAGGAAACGATGAGATTGATAGACAGGATAAACAATTAATATTTTACCTCACTGAACAAGCAATCTATGATCAAGAAGAAAAGCAAGAAAAACGGAAATTAGCAATACAAGAAAGTGTTTTGTCATTCATTAATCTTTTGCTAATTTTAAAAACTTCAATTATGACAAGAATTCAAGGTTTTGGAACAATTGGCAATCATCAATTTTTAATGATTCCTGTTAGTGGTAAATCAGTTTCTGCTGCAGGTGATACTTTTAGTAGTAAACTTAGTAATTTAATTAAAAAACTGAAACAACAAGCTAGAAAATCTTATGATAATGAAGAACTTATACAGGTTTCTAATTATTTAGAAAAACTTTTACAAGAATGTGATTTTACTCTAAAAAAAATGTTTAAAGATCCCCAAAAGTCAGGGATATCACCCCTGGATTTACGAACAGAGTTATTCAATCAATTTTTAAAATTAATAGATAATAGTTTTGAAGAGTTACTAAACTATTACCCTATTGAAAAATGTCATATTAATGGTAGTTTATTAGTGGTTCCCATTAAAGGTAAAAAAATTGAAGAAAGATATAAAATTAAAACAGATAAAGGTTCAGAAACCTTAAACTATGAAGAAATCATCTCTAACTTAGAGTATCTTAAAAAGCATCCAAAACTACCAGAAACTATCAAAAGAACTATTGCAGATGTAATTAAATTTGTAAATACCATGTTTGAAAAGAATAATAGTGTGCAAAACTATGAACAAAATAGTCAATACGATGATCAATATTATGCCATTCCTTTATATGCTTTCATTATTCCCGAACTTCTCGAAGAATATTTCCAATGTGACGATGATCAAACAGAAAAATATAGCTTCAAAGATATTTTAACTCTGTATCTTCGTTCTCTTTATCCTGTTTCTAATCTTTTACCCATTGGTTGCCAATACGAACAATTTCCCTTCATGATTTTTCGCAGTTATAGTTTAAACGAACTGAGAAGTAAACTGTTTACCGATAAATATTTATTAAATTCTAACGAAATTAATGTGTTAAGTTTAATTTTAGCTAAAAAGTAGATGGAGAATTCAGAATTTAGAATTAATTTTTTTGATTATTCTTCAGTGTTTTTTGTTGGTAACTTTTCTGTAATTGCTTGTTCCATAATAGCAATGTTTTCTGGTGTGGTAGGAGAGGGATACCAAGGAACATCTTGATTATCTGTTTTCAGGCGATCAGCTAAGGTGTAAAATAGCTTCTGTATCTTTTTTATTAGTTAAAACATAAGCTTTTAAGTCTTCTTTACTCATGGGTTGAAAATCAATCTTCATTTCATCAAATTTAACTATCAATCTTTTTAAATTCCACTTAATACCAATTAATTTCCTTCATAATATTTTCAAGTTCTTCAATTAAACTATCTAAATCTGATTCTTTTTCCTCAAAACAAACTGGAGGAGAAGGCTCAGATTGATAATAAATTAATTTAATTTGACCCTTATTAATAGCCAACATAGCGACTTCTTCTTGTTGATTATAATTATCAAAAATACCTAAAATTTCTTGTATTTTCCCTTCAACTTTACGATTTAAGTCTTCTAAAGATTGACGAGAACAACGAATAAAGTGGGGTTCAGGTTCTAAATCAATACCCAAAACATCTTCTTTCTCTTTCCATTCGTTTTTTAAGCCGTATGCTAAAGCTGCTAAATCGTTTTTATTTTCTGTTACAAAACGGTCTAATTGATATCGCCATTGATTTTCCGCATTATCAGGAACTGATTCACCAAATTGCATCATTATTCTACCTTGAAATTTTTTTCTCTAATCAAAATCAGAACGAAGTCAGGGACTTCTGTGCTGTTGCGCTACAGCGTAGCAAAGAATTTCTGACTTCTGAGTTCTGACTTCTGAATTCATTAACGTCCAGGAATAGTATATTTCCAGTCTGTAGGCCCTGTATAACCCGTCTCTTCAGCTAAGGTTTCAGGAAGTTGGGCCCCTGATAATTTTTCTCCGTTAATCTCCCAAGTGGGATAGGATTCAACTTCAGCAGCCTGACAAGCATCAGGTTGGGGATTTTTCCCACTGGGATCACATTCAATATAAGTGACTTTTTCAAAAGCTTCTTGACCCAAAACTTGTTTTTGATCGTAACAATGGGGACACCAAAAAGCGCCATACATTTTTGCGCCGACGGAGGTTAAATGTTCGGCTAATTCAATTTCTGCGGGGCCCGAGTCTGTGGTTATTTCCCAACCAGAAGGGGGAGTTGGTCGTGTAGTGGCCGTTTCAATAAGAATCCGACCATCGGCGTTAGTAGGTTGTTTAAGAGGTGCATAAATTCCTAGAGTTCCCACTAAAGTAATCATAGCCACAACAATAGGAATAAAGAAAAGTTGACCCACTTCTTCCCATTCTCGGCCAAAAATACTTAAGCCCATTAAACTCAGAGAAAACAAGGCTGAACCGATGCAATAGTAACAAACCGATTGTAATTCTGTGGCTAGAATATACATCAAATAACCACTAAAGACGGCCATGGAAGTTCCTCCGGCTAAGAGGAATAACCAAGTCCATTCATCGAGTTGTTTTCTAAAGCTTTTTTTCTTTTCTGGTTTAATAAATAACGGACCTAAAGAAGCAACGGACATACTGCCATAAGCCAAAAATCCGAACAAACTTAATGGTAAGCCAAACACCGTGGCGTAGGGACTGTCGAGGACACCTTTACAGCCAGTGGCCATGGTAGCTGCATCACTAGCTCCACAAGCCACTTCTCCCCCAGTTAGTTTAGTAATGGTAAGATAGGCAGTTAAAATAGCCCCGGCAATGGCGATCGCCCCAATCATCGGACGAGACCAACGATGAATCCAAGGAACTGAACGTCTACTACGAATCATAATCGTTTTTTAATTTAGCAATCAATTATCCTTGATTTTAGCAAGGGCTTAGGATCTCAACTTTAAAGGTTGCTGAGATTTTGTTTTTTCTTTAGATGTACTGACTTCTTTGGCTGCTTCGACAAACTGGGCGACACGAATGGGATCGACGGGTTCGCTAATTTTGCCATGACGTTTGAGGGAACTAGCGACAATTACCCCATCGGCTGCTGTCATCAGTTTACCAATGTTATCCCAATCGGCACCACTACCAATGAATACGGGGGTTCCTTGAGCTGCTGCTGTTGCCAGTTCTAAATCTTCGAGACTGGGAGGACTACCAGTTGCCCAACCAGAGAGAATAACGCCATCGGCCAATCCGCGTTCAATGGTATCTTGTACGGCTGTGGTGAGGTTGGGTGTTCCTAGAGGTCGAGCGTGTTTAACCAAAACATCGGCTAAAATAGCCACATCAGCATCTAACTGACGACGATAGCGCAGTAATTCATGGGCGTTTCCTTCAATTAATCCCTGATCCGTGGCCATAATGCCTGTTAAGACGTTGACACGGATAAATTGAGCATTAATGGTCGAAGCGATCGCCATTGCTCCTACAGCGTCATTTCTTAGCAAGTTGATGCCCACTGGAACCACCACTAAGTTTTTAATGCGATCAACAATTAATGTCATGGCGCTGATGACCACCGGATCAACCTTTTCTTTGGTGAAAGGGGCATCAAAAAAGTTTTCTACGATAATACCATCAACTCCCCCTGCGGCCAGGGCGGTGGCTTCTTGTTCGGCTCGTTCAATTACTGCGTTTAAACTACCTCCCCAACGGGGTGACGTGGGTAAGGGCAGCAGATGAACGACACCAATAACTGGGTTGGTCGTGTTGAATATTTGAGTCAAGTCCACGCTTATCTACCTAACGGTCGACTACAGTTGATGCCGTCTGAAATTTAGCTCCGATTAGCCATTGTACCTTATCAGGGGGACGGGGGAATAGGGTATTATATTGTAATCAGAAGTCAGGCGTTCTTATAACATTCTAAGAAGCAAATAAAAGCGGTTCTAGCGAACCTAGTATATAATTTTTTCTAAAATACTAAAAACAAGCGAAGTATTAAATCAACAGATAGTTCTCTAAAGTTAAATTACAGCTTCTTTTTTGCTTTAATTTAACTTGAAAAATCTAAAGATATGACTCAATACTTATACAAATGGTATCAAATCTCGAACTCGCGTTAATGACCGAGTTACTCAAACTAGAAAGAATAAAAGTTAAAAATTATCACTTCACTCAAGTGATAGGAATCTTTTTTATTTAGAAAATATTCAAAAAAAAGAAAAGCTTATGGCTTTATAAATTTTGATAATTCTCGCATTATAAGCCTTTTAAATTAGCATTTTGCTAGTTGATTTTACATCCTAAGTTCAGTAAAATCGGAAAAACTTGACTCCTGTTCCTACCAAAGGAAAAAAACTATCCTACTTTATTACCTCAAATATTGAGAAAAGCACCTGGGAGTCTTGCCGTGTTTCGACCCCAAGTGCTTTTCTACTAGCTCTCTCACACCACACATAAATCAATAATTTATTGATTTATACATAGATTAAAACAATCACGTTGAAGAAGCAACAGGTAATGGACAGTTTAATAAGTGTCCCTTGTTATCAGTTATCAGTGACCACTCAGCAATTACCCCTTTTCTGCCAGACTCCGAAAAATGGGGTTCAAACTGTTATTCTCTCGTTGGGTATCGTTGGCTATAATAACGGAAATTCGTCAGAATTTAGGAAAGTGATAGAAAAGGGTTACAGTAGTTTTCGATCTTAGTGTGGGACAAGAAGTTAAGGCTTGAGGCAGGAGACAGGTGTCAAACGTATTTTAATCACTTGCAAAGTGCTGTAATCAGTTATAGCAATACGGGGTTAGGTTAGGACAAAATTAGCTAGAATTAAAGCGCTCACGAAAACAAGAAAAAAATGCCTGCTCCTTATAGCTACGATTTGAGAAAAAAAGCCGTAAATGCTTATTATAGAGGAGAAAAGAAGATAGCTATTTGCCGATTAATGAAAATTAGTCGTAATACTCTCGATTTATGGCTAAAAAGAGAACAAGAAACAGGAGACTTCAAAGCGATCGCCAAGAAATATTTGCTCCATTAACTTTTGAGGGGTCGTGTAATCGAGATTTATTTGAAACATGGCTGGAAAAAAGTTTGATTCCTCAACTTCAACCAGGGGATATAATTATTATTGATAACGCTACTTTCCACCAAGGACAAAGTATTAAAGAAACAGTCGAAAAGGTAGGATGTGAAATTTGGTATCTACCTCCTTATTCTCCCGATTTAAACAAGATAGAACGTTGGTGGTCTGTTCTCAAAACTTGGATGAAACAGAGAGTTAAAGAATTTGAGACTGTTAGAGAATGTGTTGATACAGCTTTCAAAAAATGTCCTAACGTGTATCCGTAAGGCTATATCCCTCTTCTGTCACTTTCCGAGTTTAAGAAATAAGAAATAAGACAATTTATGCAGAGGAGAAAAATGGTTGAAGCTGATTGACAGCATGAATCAAATCATGAAAACCCAAGCGTAAAGATATATTTGGAAACATATCCAACCAAGGAGACAACAACCATAATAAAAGAGTTGGCTGAATGATTAAACGAAGATTATTCAAGACATTCTTCCACCCATCCTTATAATTCCACTGTGGATGTATAGATAGAGAAGCTTGGGAATTAACCGTTTCTTTTTTTGCTTTGTTTTCTAATTGTAAAGATAAAAAAGGCTGAGTATTTAAACTAACCATCAAATAAGAACTCATGATGAGTTCCCACCATCTTTCAATAAGAGAAAATTGAGTAAAACGGTAATCAGTCCAACCTAGTTCTTGTTTACACTGTCGAAAACCATATTCGACCCATGTTCTTAAACCATAAAGGTTCCCTAATTTCTTTTTAATTTGGTTCGTTGTTGCTTTGAGATTAGTCATGACAAAAGAGGTTGAATTCTCTGGCATTGTTTCAGGATCAGTAGTCATTTCCCAGTAAGTACGATGACTTCTTTTACCAAAAATGATTTCTCGGATATACCTGATTTCAGAAGTTTGATTACTAAAGGTTCTCTGAAATTTACACCATTGTCTTGGTGCGCGTTCCCTAGATGAGGAAACCTCATCGGGGTCGCACCGCTTATTGCCTCTAACCTTTTGGCTAGAAGGCATCCAAACTCCGTGATTACTTCTAATAGCAAGAATCCAAGGTAGTTTATATTTATCTAAAGTCCTGACAAATAAGCTACTTTCCCCATATAAACTGCCGACCCAGCTTGAATTGAATTCAAGCTGGAAAGCGGCAGTGCATTCCGCACTATCGGCTAAAACTAACTCAATCTCAAAGCCAAAATCAATTAATTCTGTAATGATTTCTGATGCCAATTCAATTTTTGTTTTATATTGATCATTTTCTTTTAATGTTCCTTTGGGTTTAAAGACTTTAAACATTAGAGGAAACGTAATATTCTCATAAATCCCATAAGCATTAACTGATACAATTCCTCTATCTATTTTTCCTACACTTCCTAGATATTGTCTGCTCACATAATCTGTTTTATTTCCTTCTCTTGGTGCGCGTTCCCTTGCGCCTTACGAAGGCGCGGGGTCGCACCGCTTCTTCCTATCTCCAGTTTCATCAATTATCATAATGATTTTTTCCCCTTTTAATGCTTGTAAGGTTTTCTGTAATCTCCTATGTCTCAATTCAGTTACTTCCCAAGGAGAATAGGCTATAAAGTGATGTAAAGATTGAGGTGAATTTATCCCTACTATCTTAGCAATTTCGGGTAAGGATTTTTTCTTAATTGGTGAGATAATTCCTAAATGTAAATATTTAAAACATTCGTAGCTTCTGACTTCATTAAAAAGAGACTTGTACCCTTCACAATATTCATCAATCACTGATACTGTTGGTTGTGCATCTCTAGCCAAATGTTTGAGAATTTGTAACTCTACATCCATTGTCCCCTCTACTTTTTAGCCGTTTGTCGCTTTTTTATTTTACTTTAATTTTCGGAAAGTGACAGAAGAGGGATATTATTCTTTCAAAATTAAACAATAAAAAACCCCCGTACCGATGACAGGGATATAGCAAGAGGAAACCAAATAAACTTAATTAACGTCCTAAGTTTTGAGAATAGGAAACCAATCCAGCACTTAATACTTGTCCAAAGTTGTTAATGCGATCTTGTTGTCCTACTCGTGTGGGAGCTAAAAATGTGTCAGTTAAGCCGATGGCAGTAAACATAACCGTAGCAGTGAGAATAATATAGTTGCGAAGAATAATAGTGTTGTTAGTGGTATTTAACATTGGTTTGACCTCTCTCTTGGTGCGCTTTCCCTTGCGCCGTTCGACGGCGCGGGGTCGCATCCGCTTTCCTCTTATTACCCTTATCTTATGAGGTCATCAGGGGTGATGTCAGTCCCAAAAGTAAGGCATATTCGGGGTTTTAGCGATTTTAATAAGTGGTATAAAGTGGAAATAAGTAGAAGTTATTTAGTTATTCATGGTAAGCATCCAACTATAAACGACTGTAAGGACTAAAACTAAAGTAACTAAAAGTTCTGTGTTGCTAGATACCCAATGAGAAAAAGTTTCTGTTAAAAATAGCAAAGTTTCTTTTCTTTTACGTCCCAGTTGCTTCATTAATGTTTCTACTTCTCTATCAACTTCCTCAATAGAAAGTTTTCCTTGTTTATAACGGGATTCAATTTCATCAAGTTGTTGCCAATATTCTTTCGTTGCTTCAAACAGATTGGGAAACATAAAATATTATTTCTTAACTCTTCTCTAAGATAATCAATATAGTGGGTTAATAAAAGGTGTAAGAGGGAGCATTTCGCCCCCCCGTTCAGTTTTTCAGTAACTTTAGAAACTGAAAGGGATTTTATGATTACATTAGGCCAATTTGGGATAAAATTCCTTGTCCTGTGACATATTCAGTGATAACGCCAATGACAAATCCTAGCATGGCTAGACGACCATTCCAAGCTTCTGCAAATTCGGTAAAGCCTAGTTTTGTTTCTTGGTTATCCATAAGAGTGACCTCCGTTATTTAGTTGAATGTAAAGTTTCATTACTTAAATAATACAAAAGTTGACAAAGAGGTCGCAAGGGGGAAAACCGTAATTACTTGAATTTATCCCTTTAGATAGACATTTGAAAGAAAGATATAATTCGGGGTAAATCTAAAGAAAATATTAAGAAATTATGAAATTGCGATACATAACTTTACAATAAAACCATCATGATAAAAGCCGTCAGCCACTTCATATATAAGGCTGGTTCATAACAAGTCTCCTCAAGAATTGCAATTCTTGGGGATAATTTTTGCATTAAAAATATTAAGTTATTGAGCTAACCACATCCCATGAAACCCATAGGGAACTCGTTGAGGAATTTGTATTTTTGCTATAGGAGAAGCAGTAAAATCCTGAGCATCAATAATCACTAATTCTGAGGTATTTGACCCTTCATCATGGATAAAAGTAAGTAACCATCCTTCGTCCTCTTTCTCTGCATCGGGGTTAGGAGCAAAAATAGGTTCACTACCATATCTATGACGACCAAAATGATGAATGTCAAAGCCTCCTTTCTCAAAATCATGTTTAATAATGCCATTAAATTTAGGTTCAGAAGAATCTGCCATTTTACCTGAGTAACCATAACAGGTTTTTCGTCCTGTATATTGTTCATTAATACGAGGAAATTCTGAAGGAAGATCACATAATTTTTGTTCTTTTACTTCACCTGTTTTGAGATTAAAATGCCATTCATGAAGATGGGGAATATCTGATTCTTCAGTTTCCTCTGTTGCTTCTCCTAATACGGTTGTGGCATTCATCCGACAAGCTATTAAAACAATTTCGTCTCCTTTTTCATAAGCATTCAACGTATGAAAAATATAACAAGAATTACTTTCAAACCAGCGAATATCTTCATTATTTCCCTGTCTAGGAACAATCCCAAAACGAGAAGGGGTATCATTTTCAAATTTTAAGGGAGATTCTCCTTTTTGCATTCTATCAGGACGAAAAGTGAAAGGAAGATCGAGAAAAATTGTATAGTTTTCTGTAATAGCAAAATCGTGCATCATCACCCCAACAGGTAAGTCAATGGGAACAGTTTTTAATAATTCTCCTTGTGAGGAAACAATACCGTATTGTAAATAGGGAGGTTGAATCATCGAATAACCGAAAAACATCATTTCTCCTGTTACGGGATCAATTTTTGGATGAGCTGTAAAAGGAGACGTTAACTTACCATCAAAATTATAAGAGCCTAGGGTATCTAATTCAGGAACCATTAAAGCATGAGGTTCACCCCCTTCCCAAAGTGCCAGAAGACGGTCAGCATGGTACACTAAAGCCGTGTTAGCGGTGTTTTTCAAAGGACCATAAGGGTTATCCATTTGCGGCGGTTCTAGCATCCCTGTCCAGAGAGGTTTATTAGCTTCTTTTTCTAAGCAATAACCACGGGTTTGAACAAAACGGTTACGGTAGGAGACTTTGCCATCTTCAATATGTACGCCATGAATCATCCCATCCCCATCAAACCAATGATACTCACCGATGGGGCTAAATTGAGGGTTAGGGCCATTTCTGAGGAACATTCCCCTTAAATTTTTGGGAATTTCCCCAGTAACTGTTAAATTATGAGCAGTAATTTCTCGACTAACGGGGGCAAAGTTTCCTGAAAGATAAGGATTGATTTTGATAGTGGCAGTCATATTTAACTTTTGATTATTCTCTATTTGTTAATATAACTAATCTTCTAGACGATTTATGAAATTACTAAATGTTTAGTCATAAAGTCCGTTGAGGTTAGGGAACATAGACATTTTTGAATTAGGAATGCAACTAAAGGTTTTGAATTTTACTTTTAATAGTTTGAGGGAAGTATCATTAGATTCAGAAGATTTTTAGTTCAAATGTACATGGTAAGTTATAATTATAAAATTAACTACTTCCATTCTGGATGGGGTTCTATGGGTAAACAAGTCCCAAACTTATTAATTTGATTGATCATTTGATAAAGTCGTCCAGAATTTTGCCGATTGAAGTGTAAGGTTAAACGAGGAAGATTAGTCGTTTTTTCATCATTTTCTTGTGGTAATACCTGACTTTTTTTAATCTTTCCTGTAACTAAAATATCAGCATATTCTTCATTTAGTATTTCAACTTGTTCATCAGTTAATTCAGAATTCAGTCGTAACACTAATAAATTATCTATATAACGACTAGAATGATACACACAATAAAATTCACGAATGGCATTACAAGCAGTAGCTAAACTATCAGTAATCGTATAAAGACTAGAATCTTCTGCACTAATTAAACCCCGTGACAATAAATTATTATAATTATATTCATGCCAAGTTTTCCAATAGTCTCCGCCAGGTTCATCAATTAAGACTAAAGGACAAGGTCCATATTTTCCAGTTTGACATAATGTTAAGGTTTCAAAGGCTTCGTCTTGGGTTCCAAACCCCCCAGGAAATAAAGCTACTGCATCGCTTTCTCTTAAGAAGAAAAGTTTACGAGTAAAAAAGTATTTAAACTTAATTAACTTATCATCTCCAGCAATAAAAGGGTTAGTCCCTTGTTCAAAGGGTAAATCAATATTTAAGCCAAAAGAATGCTCTCTACCGGCCCCTTCGTTTCCTGCTTCCATAATACCCCCTCCAGCCCCTGTGAGTACCATAAAGCCAAACTGAGTAATATAACGGGCAAATTCTACGGCGAGGCGATATTCTGAACTTTGAGGGGATAAACGGGCTGACCCGAAAATGGTAACCTTACGAGTGTGACGATAGGGATAAAATACCTGAAAGCCTTTTTCTAAGTCTTCTAAGGCAGTAGTTAGAATTTTCCAGTCTAAACGATCAACTTCTTCATCAGCAATGCGTAATAAGACTCCTAATGCCCTTTCTATTAATTTACCATGTTCGTGGTCTGCTAAATTGGTGATGAGTTTTTCTATGTCTGAGGAAAGAGAAATTTGTTGGTTATTGGCAGATATGGTCATAATTAGGATAATAAAGTCAAAATGAGAAGATTATCGATACATGAAAATTCTGGAAAAATTAGATTATTTCATAGAATTGTGTTGGAAACTACTTCTATTTTACCTAAGTTGCGATCAAATTAGAAACCTGATAATATTTTAATTACGATATAAATTGTCGATAACCTAAACTGAACCTTCAAAATAATCACAACGAATTATTTTTGCTACATTACTATTAAGCCTTTATTCTTCCTTGATTTATGAAAAAATCATGTTAATTTCTTTTGTAAAGCGTTTTACCATAGGTGGATTGGTTGGTTTAGTATTAGGAGGTTTATATTGGTATAATAGTAGGCTGTTTGGTCATTCAATTCCTTTTACTTTAGGGATCGGAGGTTGTTTATTTATAACTATTTTTTGTGGTTTAATAATCGCAAAATGGGGTTATAAAGCATTAGAATCTTTATTAAATAGTTTTTATGAATAGTTAGGATAAAATGAGTCTTTTTTAGTTAAGAGATTTAGTTTAATATTAGCTTTAAAAAGACAAGTTTATTTGAAAAACAAAAAATACTGAAATTTTGAAAATGGCATCTCCTATCGGTCATAGTTTAGCAGGTTATTTGGGCTTTTTCTTAGTTCGTAAAAATTCTCATTTTTTGAAATATTACTCATCAAAGCAATTATTAATAACTGCTATTTTGATTGCTAATTTACCTGACATTGATTTTCTATTAGGTTATTTATTTTATCAAGACTTTAATGCTATTCATCGTCAGTTTACCCATAGCTTTTTTGTAGGTTTTATTGTTTGTCTTGTTATTTTTTATTGTCTAAGATTTTATAAAAAAATACCCTATTCCTTTTTGGTTTGGTTATGGGGACTTTATTTTAGTCACATTTTATTAGATATGTTAGCCTATGATCGCTATCTCCCTGCGGGTGTACAATGTTTTCTACCCTTTAGTTCTGATTATTTTGCTTTTCCTATTTCTATTTTGGGCGGACTAAGTTTTACAGGAGGAATTATTCAATTAAATAATTTTCTTACTATTTTACAAGAAATTGTAATTATTCCCTTATTATTTTTTGTTATTTTTTTTGTTGCCAAAAGTATTTATAAAAATGTACAAATTCATAATTAACATCACTAACTAGGGAGTTTTACCGTAAAGGTTGCGCCTTGACCTTCTCCTGGACTTTCAGCCTGTACTGTTCCACCATGCAGTTCGACCAATTGGCGGACGATAGCTAAGCCTAAACCCAGACCACCAAAGGAACGGGTCATAGAAGTATTTGCTTGACGAAAGCGTTCAAAGACATAAGGTAAAAATTCTGCACTGATACCTTGACCTGTGTCAGCCACAACAATTTCCACATGAGAGTTAATCTGTTGTAGAGCAATTTGTACGCATCCATGTTTCGGGGTGAATTTGACTGCATTACTGAGTAAATTCCAGACAATCTGCTGTAACCGCTCGGAGTCTCCTAAAACAGGGCTTGCTGCTGGATCAAGCACCGCTTGCAGTCGGATGTTTTTCGCATCAGCAGCAGGTTTAAGTGTATCGATTGCTGCTTCAATTACTGGTAATAGCTCAATAGCACGAACATGAAGGCGCATCCTACCTGTAACAATTTGGGAAACATCGAGGAGATCCTCAATTAAATGGGCTTGAGATTTAGCATTGCGTTCGATTATTTCCAAAGCCCGACGTATTTCGGCTTCATCTAAATTTTTGCTTTGCAGAATCCCAGACCAACCCAGGATGGCATTGAGGGGAGTCCGAAGTTCATGGGAAATGGTTGACAGAAATTCATCTTTCAATCGATTCATATTCTCAGCTTCGGCTCTTGCTTTTTGTTCTTGCACCAGAAGTTTAGCTCGCTCCTCTTCGGCTCGCTGACGCAGTCGGATTTCTTTTGCCAATTCATCAATTTTCTTGTTAAGCAAAGTGAATCGGGTACTGGCAGATTCCCGTTTTTTTAATCGTAACAGAATGAGTGTAGGGAATTCGGGTGAGGAAGGACAAATGGCCGCCCCTTCGCAGCGACATACGCAAGTTTCTCCGTTCTTGGTACTCCAGGCTAATGATCCGAGTACCATTTCTCGACTGCTTGAACAATTGCGTAGATACTGTTTGACCCGATCCGGAGAATTGGTTACCAAGTCAAAGAGCATTTTTCCTTGTACTATCTGAGGGGATAGCCCCAATAAGTTGGAGAAGGAGGGGTTGACTGCCAGTATTTGACCTTTTCGCGCTATCAGAAGCATTGGCTCTGGCAAAACTTTGGCAAATTCTAGGAACTGTTCGGGACTCACCAATCCTCTTCTCCCTTAAAATATTTTCTTCCTTGACTGGCTTCTGCCTCTGCATTTGGTTGCAAATAAACCACCACTCGGCAACCTGACGCACCCATCGCAATGGTCTCTTTTAGTTCTACCTTGGCGTAACCAAGATTGTCCGCTGCAATGGAACCAAAAACATTTGAGGTCATCATGCACATGGCAGGGCGATCAATCACTTTGTCGCCAAAGGGACAAGCATTATTCCCTAAAACAATTTTGTCGTCGGTTTGTTCAATAATATAAAAGTCGCCCTGGATTCGCTTTTTTAAATCGACTAAAACCTCAGCGACTTGCTCTGGAGTTAGCTGGGATACCTTTAATGCTGTTTTATAGTCTTGGTCTATTTGTTTTCCCATGTTTTGACCCACGACACTAATAAACCCTGACGCTTCTTCTAAACCGACGACATCCTGTAATGTACCGGCTAATTCTTGAATTAAGGTCCGCAAAAATATATCTCGCTCCAAAGGTATTGTCAGATTCTTCACGGGCATTTTAGACTCAAGAGGACTATTCATGGCAATCGGTGGTGAAAGAACTTCAGTCAAAATTTTCTCAAACCATAACTATAATGCTATTTGGGGAGCTATACAATACTAACTAAAGATTGACTTAACTCACAAGCAAGTAGTCGTTAAAGATGGGAAATAAACCGCGATCGCTAAGGAACCCTTTTTGTTTGCTCCTTTTGTTTCCTTTTTCCTTTCCGACTTCTATCATACCCCTTTTTTTATCGATAACTATTATTTTGACATAAATTTTTGTTGTCTATTTACTATCATTCTATGTCTTGTCAGGAATATTAAAATATATGAGCAAACCCACGATTCAAATTATTAATTATCAAGAGAACCTAGAAGCTATTAAAACAATTAGAGTCAATGTGTTTCAACAAGAACAAGGGGTTGACCCTGACTTAGAATTTGATGGCTATGATAATAATTGTCTTCATTTTTTAGCTTATTTAGATGGGCAATCAGTGGGAACAGCAAGAATTAGATATCTAGATGAAAGTACAGCGAAAATTGAACGATTAGCTGTATTATCTCACGCAAGAGGTCAAGGCATTGGTACAGCATTAATGAAACAAGCGATCGCTTTTATTACAGAACAAAAAAAATACGGAAAAATTATTATCCATGCTCAAGTTTATATTCAAAAATTATATGAAAAACTAGGCTTTGAGCCTATAGGCGATCGCTTTACAGAAGGAAATATTCTTCATATTAAAATGGTTAAATTTATCAGTGAACAGTGATCAGTCATCAGTAAGCTATTCATCATTTAAAGTGCTAGTTGAGACTGCATGGGAGCAGGGAGAGGGGAGCGTGGTAGAAAAGTTTGAGCGTTTGTACTAAAAACTTGAATATCTGGTTTAAATGCACAACAGCTTAATCAAGATACCAAGGAGATAAAACCAGCCTGCGTAAAGCAAAAAGTGCAGTAAATTATTGAATATAATTAAAACAATGAAATTTTTATAAATAAACGTTTAATTAATGTCTAAAAAAGTTATTGTTATAGGAGCAGGAATCGGTGGATTAACCGCAGGGGCATTACTCGCTCGTCGAGGGTATAATGTCACCATATACGAACAAGCTTATGTTCCTGGGGGTTGTGCCTCAACCTTTAAACGTCGGGGGTTTACCTTTGATGTAGGAGCAACTCAAGTGGCAGGGTTAGAACCTGGAGGCATTCATCACCGCATTTTTGAAGAATTAAAGATAGACTTACCTTCCGTAACCCCTTGTGATCCCGCTTGCGCCGTTTTTTTACCAGGAGAAACCCAACCTATTAATGTTTGGCGTGATCCCGAAAAATGGCAACAGGAACGACAAAAACAGTTCCCCGGAAGCGAACCCTTTTGGCAGTTATTAGCTAAACTATTTCAAGCAAGTTGGAAATTTCAAGGCCGAGATCCCGTTTTACCTCCTCGTAACCTTTGGGATGTCTGGCAACTCACCACTGCTTTACGGTTAGATACCTTGATCACGGTTCCTTTTACCTTCATGACTGTCGGGGATGCCTTGCGTTTGTATGGATTATATAACGATCGCAGATTGAAAACCTTTCTCGATTTACAATTAAAGCTTTATTCTCAAGTTAATGCCGACGAAACGGCCTTACTCTATGCAGCTACAGCATTAGGCGTATCCCAGGAACCCCAAGGATTATATCATTTACAAGGAAGTATGCAAATATTAAGCGATCGCTTAGTTGAAGGGTTAGAAAAACATGGGGGAAAACTATTCACGGGCTATTATGTTGAGAGAATAGAAACCCTTGAGAATAATAAATCTCAAATCATTATCCGTCAGCGTAAAACAGAGAAAACCTTCACAAAAACCGCCGATCATATTGTTGCTAATGTTCCTGTACAAAATTTAGTTAAAATGATTGATAGCCCTAGTCAACCTGGGTTAAATTTATATCAGCAACGGGTTGAAAAACTCCCCGAAGCATCAGGAGCATTTGTGATTTATTTAGGGGTCAAAGATGAAGCTATTCCCAAAAATTGTCCTCCTCATCTACAATTTTTATATGATTATGATGAGGTAATTGGGGAAAATAATTCCTTGTTTGTATCTGTTAGTAAACCTAAAGATGGTAGGTCTCCAGAAGGTCAAAGAACCATTATTGCTTCAAGTTTTACTGACACTCAAATATGGAACAATATTAGTGAAGAGAAATATCAACAATTAAAACAAGAATATACCATTGAAGCGATCGCCCGTTTAAGCAATTATTTTCAGCTTAATTCCGATACCATTATTCATCAAGAAGCGGCCACCCCTCGCACGTTTGCGTATTATACGGCCAGGGATAAAGGTATTGTCGGGGGTATTGGTCAACGGGTGTCTACCTTTGGACCGTTTGGTATTGCAACCCGTACCCCGATCAAAAATCTCTGGTTAGTGGGAGACTCCACCCACCCCGGAGAAGGAACCGCAGGGGTTAGTTATTCAGCATTAACCGCAGTTAGACAAATTGAAAATAAGAACTTTATTTAATTTACCTATTTTTGAACAATCTCTCAACAAAGGTCGAGATACTTTCTTTATTTATAGTAGTTAATAAGGAAAAACACGAGCAAACTTACCAGGAATTTTAGTGGAGAAAATTAATTTACCCAATTTCTATCATGTAACTTCCTCACAAAAGTGGACTTTTGAAACCCCCACTGTAAACCGTCGTGGCGAAATCATTACAACCACCACCTACACTGCTTCTTACTTCACTGAATATTTGACGGATAACATTATACTCGAAATGGTAGCGATCCCTGGTGGCACTTTTACAATGGGTTCCCCTGAAAATGAAAAAGGTAGTTATGATGATGAACGGCCTCAACATAATGTCACCATTTCCCCCTTCTTCATGGGCAAATATCCCATTACTCAGGCACAATGGAAAGCGATCGCTTCTCGAACTGATTTAAAAGTTTACATTGATGTAAACGAAGATCCCTCAAACTTCAAAGGGGATGATCGGCCTGTTGAACAAGTTAACTGGTACGAAGCCGTCGAATTCTGTCAACGCCTCTCTAAGCTTACACGAAAGGATTATCAGTTACCCTCCGAAGCTCAATGGGAATACGTTTGTCGTGCTGTTACAGAACCTCTAGACCTCGAAAACAATAAATCGTATCCACCCTTTTACTTTGGAGAAACCATCACAGTAGAACTAGCTAATTATAATGCTTCTAACACTTATACAGATGAACCCAAGAGCGAATCTAGAGGACAAACCACCGCCGTTGGTCAGTTTCCTGCCAATGCTTTTGGATTGTACGATATGCACGGAAACGTCTGGGAATGGTGTGCAGATGACTGGCATGATAATTATGAAGATGCACTTGCTAATGGCAGTGCTTGGATGGAATCTGAAACCTCATATTTAGCTAAAAAAAAGAAAAATAATTCAAATTCCGTCTTGAGGGGCGGTTCTTGGGGCGATGATCCTGATGACTGCCGTTCAGCGCTCCGCTTCAACGACCTTCGGTGCAATAACCACAACGACGATCTCGGTTTTCGGGTAGTATGTGTGTTCGGGAGTGGATGAAGTTTCTCACTTCGTTCCGGCGCTATCGCACAGAAGTTTGAAGTCAGAACTCAGAAGTATAATTCACTATTCCCTGTTAAAAATATAGACTCAATGAACTAAATAGATTATCCGACCTTGATAAAATTAGAACGATGAATTAACACAGAGATAAAGAAGTTAGAAGTCAGAAGTTCCTCGCTTCGCTCCGGCTCTATCGAACAGAAGTTGTTTTTGTGACGAGGATTTAAGCCTTCTCTCAAAAACTTTTCGCTTTAAAAAGCCAGATTTTAGACCCTATTACTTCGATAACCTCAATTATTTTTGTGATTAATCTTGAATGTTAGGAGATAATGCTATGAAACTGAATCCTAGTCTTATTTTGATATCGTTAGCAACCACAGGACTGAGTTTATTAGTCCCAGTCAAAGCTAACGCTCAACTACAAAATATTGGTCCGAATATTTCTGTTCCTCCCAGACAATGTATTGCTGGTGCAGTAGACTGTGATGCAGAAATTCACCGCGAAAATATGCGTCATAATCGTCAATTGTATTTTCAGACCCCTGAAAAGATTTTGCAGCATTTCCACCGAGAACGCACCGAAAGAGCTTGTTTAGAGCGTACTATTACCACTCCTCCTCCAGCCATTAATAACAACTGTGGTCAGTATCTTGAACAAATTGAAACCCTCAACCAACAAGATGCTCTCATCGATCAACGACTCCTGCAACAGCAAGAAATTGATCGATTATATCCCAATGTACCTAGATAACACCTAGCGGTATAATGTATCTTTAAAATTGTTGTGTGCGGGAATGAAATGCTTAAGCCACTTAAAGATAAACGTCCGCTTGTTATTGCTTCTAGTATCTTATTAGTCGGTGCTATCAGCACAGTTGTTGTCACCCCAAGAGTTATAGAATGGCTCGAACAAAGACAACAGGCTAAAATTGAAACTGCTCTCAAAGAAGACATTAACAAACCTTCGGTGGTCTTCACATTAGCAGAAATTCCTGCCCAACAACGCAGAGAACAACTACAAGCGATCGCTTCTTCTGAAACCCTCTCCCTCGAAAGAAGTCGGGCCCGTTATTTACTGGCTAATGATCTCCTCGAAGAATACGAAGGCGGCCCAGCATTAAGGCAACTAGAAGGCTTAGAAAATGAATATCCGACCTTAGTTCCCTATATTCTCCTCAAACGGGGTAGAGGCTATGAATTAACCAATGAGACGGAATTAGCTCAAGAAACTTGGCAAGAATTGATAGAAACCTATCCCGACTCTTTAGCTTCTGCTGAAGCTTTATATCAACTGGGAAAATATGACGCAAGTTACTGGGATCAAGCCATAGAAAAATTTCCCCAACATCCCAGTATTCAAACGGTGATTCGTGAACAGTTAAAAGAAAACCCGAAACAACCAAAATTATTATTATTGTTAGCTAAATATGCAGCCAATGAACCCCAAACCAATGCTATCCGCGATCGCTTAGTAGACGAATATGCAGGCGAACTTACCCCCGAAGACTGGCAAGTGATCGCCGACGGTTACTGGGAAGTTAATGACTTTTATAAAGGGGCTATAGCTTACAAAAAAGCGGACAAAACCCCCCAAAATTACTATCGCATTGCTAGGGGACAACAAGTCCAACCCCCAGGGGAAAATAAAGAAACGGTGATTGCTGCCTATCGCCAGTTAATGTTCGGTTTCCCCAAAGCAGAAGAAACCGCCCTAGGTTTAAAACGATTGGCTCAATTATCTCCACCACAGACCGCAATTACTTATTTTGACGAAATTATCCAAAAATTCCCCGAACAAGCTCCAGAAGCCCTTCTAGATAAAGCTGCGTTGCTTGATAAGTTGAATAGGAAAGCAGAAGCAGCTAAGGTACGTCAAACCCTTTTATCCAAATATCCCAACTCGGATGCAACGGCGGAATATCGTTGGCAAGTTGCCCAAGAAGCAGCCGAAAAAGGAGACGCGCTAAAAGCCTGGACTTGGGCCCAACCCATCACCACCAATAACCCTGAGAGTTCCATTGCCCCGAAAGCAGCTTTTTGGGTCGGAAAATGGGCGCAAAAGTTAGGGAGAATAGAAGATTCTCAATCCGCTTTTGAACACGTGGTGGCCAGTCATCCTGAATCATACTATGCTTGGCGATCGGCCGTACAGTTAGGCTGGAATGTGGGAAACTTTAACAATATTCGTCAAATGTTACCCCAAGTGAACAAATCTAATACTCGTCCTCTTCCCCCTGCGGGTTCAGAAATGTTTAAGGAGTTGTATCGTTTGGGAGAAGATGAAGATGCGATTACTTTATTTCAAGCAGAAATGGGCGATCGCGAAACTTTAACCGTTAATGAAGGGTTTACGGATGCGTTATTAAAGTTAGTTCAAGGTAAAAATCTTCAAGGCATTAATCAAGTTTGGTATCTTCAGAATAAAGATGATCCTAACCAAGAAAAAGAATGGGAACAACTCAGACAAACAGAAAAATATTGGCACGCTTTATTCCCTTTTCCTTTCTATAACACTATCATCGAATGGTCGGGTCGTCGTCAATTAAATCCCCTTTTAGTGACCTCTTTAATGCGTCAAGAATCCCGTTTTGAACCAGAAATAAAGTCGCCGGTTGGAGCAACAGGATTAATGCAGGTGATGCCAGCAACAGGGGAATGGGTAGCTGATAAAATTAATTTAAAAGACTATTCTTTAACTAATCCTAACGATAACATTAATCTAGGAACTTGGTAC
Organism: Crocosphaera chwakensis CCY0110; assembly: GCF_000169335.1. Lineage (GTDB taxonomy): Bacteria > Cyanobacteriota > Cyanobacteriia > Cyanobacteriales > Microcystaceae > Crocosphaera > Crocosphaera chwakensis. The sequence continues at coordinate 169,569 of NZ_AAXW01000004.1, read as the reverse complement.
TTAAATTATACCCATTCTGAATATAGTAATAACTCTTTATTAGCGATCGCCAGTTACAACGCAGGACCAGGTAATGTATCAAAATGGATGAAACAATATCGAGTCAGTGATCCTGATGTGTTTGTAGAAAAAATACCCTTTCGAGAAACCAAAGGTTATGTAGAATCAGTATTTGGCAATTATTGGAATTACTTACGAATCTATAACCCAGAAATTTCTCAATTATTACAAAAATATGCTGATAAATAAGACTTATTAAATTTTATTGGAGAGCAGTTTCGGGAGTTTTGAATTACTTGTTATCGTAGTGATCTCCCCAAATATCTCCGCTGTGAGTTTAACCCCTAAATGCTAATGAGTAAATCAACTTCGTCCAAACTTTCCCCTATTACCTTAGCTATGATGATAGCTGTGCTAATCACCCTAACCACCTATATTTTGAGGGGACTAGGTATCTTAGGTTTTATTCCAGGAAGCGTTATTTTACTTTTGATGACCATTTCGATTTTCTTGGGGATTTTTTATGGTATTTCTGCCACACGCCGTTTCTAGGATAAAAAGACCAAATCCTGATAATATAGAGTTCTTTGACAATAATATATTTATAAATGGTGAAGCAGTAGTGCATAATAACATCAGTTTTACCAATTATTTCTAGAGAACACCAGAAATTATGACTGGAAAAGTATTCGATGGTAATCCAACCCCGGCCGCCTTTTTAATCCTAATCCTTCCCCTTGCTGCGGTGATCGTCCTTCTGTACAAGGCTTGGATGTGGGTATTAGGATTTATTGCCTTGATTATTGTCTGGAAACTGGTGGACAATTATCAATGGCAACAGTGGAGTGCAAAGATTAACCCAATTTTTAATCAGTTACTCAAAGAAAATCAGGGACAAATCACTGCAATGGACTTATCCCTCAAAGCCAATTTAAGTGCAGGTAGTGCGAAACGTTTTTTGGCTAGAAAGGCTGAAGAATTTAGTGCAACTTCTAGGGAGTTACCAGAACAGGGAAAGGTATATTATTTCATTACAGCCAGCACATTAGGTAGTATTCTAGACGATAGTGAACCACTGGCAGCAGAACCAGAAGAACCTGAAGCGTTTGATATGGATGATGATGATGAGGATGATATTGATATTCCTCAAAGCAATAAGGTTGAATCTTCATCTTCGGAAGTTTCTTCCTCCCCCTCTAACTCGTCTCTATCTAGTCCTTTTGCTCAATTAGCTGCTATTAAAGAAGAACGAGAACAGCACAATCAACCAAGTCAGGAACCTTCTGCTTCTTCCCCCTCACCAACATCATCAACTCCTGCGTCTCCCACTGACAAAACTCTATCAGTAACGGATACCAAAGATCAAAGTCAAGACACCTCTACTGATACCGAGAAAAAAGAGCAATTTACCCTTATTCAATCCGATTTAGCCAAGCGACTCGATATAACACCCAGCACCATTGGCCGTCGTAAAAGGGATGCCAGTTTTGCAGAATGGAGTCAGAGTAAAGATCCTGATGGTATTGCCTGGAAATATCTACGGAAGTCTAAGGTATTTATTCCTGTTGATCCGAATAAACGTTACTTATAAAGTGATAAAACAAAGAAGTTACGGAGGAAAATGAGTCAATCAAAGTCAACCAATAGACTTAACAATGTGGTCAATTCTGTGATGGGAATAAAAAACCCATCACCATCAAATGCTTTAAATATCAATACTCAAGAATTTGATAGTAAAGCTTTATTAATTTATCTAGGTGGTACAGTCGTACAAATTGGCTTAATGGTGTTGGCTTTGTCTGGAATGGAATGGGTGGTTAGCCAACTGGTACTAGATAATATTCCAAGTTGGTTGCCAACAGCGATCGCCAGTGTCTTTTTCGCAGTGCTGACCCTCCGTTCTCGGCTGTTTTCTCCCTTAGACAATACTCGCAGTAGTGGAAGATATCAGCAAGTCATTCGACCCAACTGGGCCCCTCCTCCCTTGGCATTTCCTATTATTTGGATGACCATTGGCGTGTTACGGGTAATTTCTTCTGTCTTAGTTTGGCAAGCCGTTGGTGAAAATTTTCTAGCTGTTCCCTTAATTGTCTTTGTCATTCACTTAGCACTGGGAGACACTTGGAATACTATTTTCACAGTTGAAGGAAGATTAGGCGTAGCTGTTCCAGTGGTGATTATGGGACCTTGGTTATCAGCTATTGTTGTCACTGTTTTTTATTGGCAAACTGTTTTATTAGCTGGTTTATTACTGGTTCCGTCGGTTATTTGGATTACTGTTGCTTGTGTTCTCGTTTATAGTATTTGGCGGTTAAATGGGTGTGAACCTTGGTATCCGTTAAAGTAAGAAATTGAATGATTATCCTCGAAACTTTATTCACACTCAGTTTTCTTCAATAGTTATCGAAGTTTAACCCTATTAGGTGAAGATCATAAGGTCATATTCCTGAGATAGTATAAAAATAGCTAAGTTGGAACTTATTATTATGACTGTTTTTGTTAGATTCATGCTGGCTGCTGCGATTGTTTTTATTATTGCTGATATTGTCCCTTTTCCTAACTATCCTTCCGGATATATTGCAACAACTATTAATGAACAAAATCAGAAAACAAAATAAGTTGACGGGGTGACAAGAATTAGGAAAAGCTGGTAAGATCAAGCTTTGAGAATCTGAGTTGACTAAAAAATCAACATTTTTAATAAGTGGTGATGATGATTAAGTCGTTTCTGAGTTTATATTCGCTTATTTTATGCCAATTTAATTTCATCAACTATTAGCTAGACTGAGAGAAAATCTTTTCTAACTCTTGTGTGTTTGATTGACTCCAATGATTAAATAAACTTTTTGTCGTTGCAGCAATGGGAACAGCAGTAATTAACCCGACAAAATCTCCTAACGTTGCCCCTACCATAACAGAAAAGAGAATGATAATAGGATTAAGTCCAGTGAGTTTACCCAATAAACGAGGGGGTAAAATATTTTCAATAATCTGGTCAATTATGATTAAAACCAATAATACTCTTAAACCAATCCAAATATTACCTAAAAATAAAATAATACTCACTGCTAAAATGCTTAAAGTTGCCCCAAATGGAACTAAACCAAATGCGCCAATAGTTAACCCAAATAATAATGCAAAAGGAGCTTTTAATAGATATAAAGTAGGAATCATAACAATAGTTAACACAGTAGATAAGACCACTTGATTGAGAAGATAACTATTAAAATTACGATAAAGGGTTTTATGTATCATTTCCCCAACATCAGAAGAAAACCAAGAATGCAAACAATTTTTCAAAAATGAATTACCATAAAATAAGAAAAAAATTGTTAAAACTGCTATCAAAAAAATACTTAATAAGTTACCAATTGTCCCAAAAATAAAGTTAGGAAATCCTTGAATAAAATTTTGTAGTTGATCCTGAAAACTATCAGTTAATTTAGTGATAATTGTCTGACTATCAACGAGAGAATTGTTACTATTAAACCAATAACTTATATTATTAATTTTAATGCTAGTGGATTGAATCCAATCAGGTAAGATACTTAACAATGCAGAAAATTTTATGACAATAATAGGAACTAAAATAATTCCGATTACAGAAAATATCAACGTAAAGCTTAAAAAAACTAATAAAATGGCATACAGTTTACTTAAACCTAACTTCTTTTCTAAGAAAATAATAGGATGATGTAATAATAAAGCTAAGAAACTGGCAATAGTAAAAGAATAAAAAACACTTTTAAACTGTTGAAATACGAAAATAAAAACGATAATATTTAAGACAACAATAGGAAAAATTAAACCATAAAATAACCAAGAAGAATTTTTTATTTGATTAGGATAATGACTAGACATAATTTTTGTAACTGTATTTGATCTATTTGATCACTATCATATTAACATTTTAGATAAAAGACTCCAAAAATGATAAAAATCTCCTTATGGATGATAAGGAGACTGATAAATTATTTTTGGGTTAAGACAAATTGATCTCAATCACTTAATGAGGGGAACCATTCACATAATAATCTCTCGTTCCTTTTGCATCCAATGCGTCCCCTAAACGATTTAAAGCATGAATATAAGCAGCGGTTCGCATGGAAACGCCATCTTTCTGTGCGATCGCCCAAACTTGTTCCGCTTCTGTCATCATTTTGTCTTTCATTCGTTCATTAACTTCAGTTCTTGTCCAATACAAACCACTGCGATTTTGTACCCATTCAAAATAACTAACTGTTACCCCTCCAGCATTAATCAAAATATCAGGAAAAACATAAATTCCTTTCTTATCTAAAATAGAATCAGCAGCAGAAGTAATCGGACCATTAGCAACTTCAAAAATAAATTTTGCTTTGATATTATTAGAATTTTCTGCTGTTATTTGATTTTCTAAAGCAGCCGGAATCAAAACATCAACATCCAATTCTAATAACTGCTCATTCGTAATATTTTCATGTTCTCCAATATCGCAGACGGTATCTTCACAATAAATAGCTGTAATACCTCGATGTTCTTTTTTATAATTACGGATGCTGAGAATATCTAAGCCATTTTCTGTATAAATTCCTCCTTTTGAGTCACTGACTGCTACTACTTTATAACCTGATTTAGCTAATAATTCCGCTACAACAGAACCAGCTTTTCCAAACCCTTGTACCGCAACTGTTGTCTTTTCTGGTATTAATTCAAACTTAGGAAGAATGGTTTGTATCACATAATAAGCACCCGTTCCCGTTGCTGTATCTCTTCCTTGACTACCTCCCATAGTTAAAGGTTTACCAGTGACAACACCTGGGCTAATTTTTCGCTGAATAATACTATATTGGTCCATCATCCAACCCATAATCATTTGATTGGTATAAACATCAGGTGCAAGGATGTCAATATCAGGGCCAATAAAATCGGCGATCGCTTCAATATAACCGCGACTCAACCGTTCTAATTCTTGTTTTGATAACTCCTTTGGGTTAAGGGTAATTCCCCCTTTTGCTCCCCCAAAAGGTAAGTTTAATAAAGCACATTTAAACGTCATCCAAAAGGCTAAAGATTGTACTTCATCCATGCTCACATTGGGATGATAACGAACCCCCCCTTTTCCCGGCCCTCTTGTGTCGTCGTAACGCACTCGATACCCTTGAAAAATCCGTAAAGAACCATCATCCATTCTTACAGGAATCGAAACACTTAAACTAGATTTAGGATGCTTTAACCGTTCACTGGCATCCTCAGAAATTGATGTATATTTTAAAGCTTTTTCCAGCCTCGTACTAGCATCAGCAAGTAGTCCATTCATAATTGTTTTATTCCTTTTATTGGAGAGACGTTTGTAAGACAAATATAATAGTTATTAACAAATTAAAAGCAACAGTATTTAGATATTCTTTGAGTAATTAGATTTTAGATTAAGGAACAAAACCCAGACAATAAGACATGGAAACTGTTGCCAATTATCTTTGGTAAGTTTTTGTTAACTAACTAGATACAATAGAATTTTTATTTTTAATTAAATTTTAATATACTTAGATGAATTTTGTTAACCCAACTTAGTAATTATTTAATATTTGAAGTTTTTTGTAACAAACAAGAGAAGTGATTAAGGTAGTTTCTCAGTTTATCTTACTTAAATTGTTTAATAATTGAGTTACTTTAGGAATATCTTTATCCCCAGGCGATCGCTCAACCCCACTGGATAAATCAATACCATCCGGCGTTAAACTATCGAGAGCTTGTAAAATATTATCAGCAGTTAATCCGCCGGCCAAAAACCAAGGTTGAGCAGGGCGAAATTTGTCCAACATATCCCAATTTAAAGTTTTACCTGTTCCTCCTAACTGTTGAGGATGATAAGCATCTAAAAGCAATGTATCAATCATCTCCACATATTCAGAGATAGGGGACAAAGATTCTACCGTGTTAACTCTAAATGCCTTAATAATTTCCAGGTGAGGAAATAATTGTTTGACTTGAGCGCAAAATTCAGGGGGTTCGTCTCCATGAAGTTGTATTCCCGTTAATTGAGCTATCCCTAAAACCCCTTCAATATCTGTTAAACTAGCATTAGCAAAAACGCCGATGCGATCAACTGTTGTTGGTAGGGTTTGAATAATTTGCTGAATGTGTTGAGCATCCACGTAACGAGGCGATCGCTCCACACAAATAAACCCTAAAGCAGTAGCTCCCAAGGCTGCGATCGCTTGCCCTTGCTGAGCTTGAGTTATCCCACAAATTTTAACTCGCATTCTCCCTAACTCCTAATAATTGTTAAGTATTCAAACAAAGTGAATTTTTTTCAACAGAGATCCTTATAATGCCTCTTGTTTACAGTCATACATTCAAACAGGAGTTTAACCCATGCTCTCCCATATCATCATACTTGCTCAGGCTAACTCTGCGGCCACTACCCCCTGGAACTTATCTATCGGGATGATTATGATTACAGCTAATCTATTTAGCTTTGTTCTGGGTTATTTTGCCATCCAAAAAACCGGCGCAGGTCCTGAACTTCCTTTACCTCAGTTAGCATCAAAGAAAAAATTTGGACTCCCAGAACTTTTGGCAACTGCTAGTTTTGGCCATATTCTAGGAGCAGGAATTATCTTAGGGTTATCCAATGCTGGCGTTCTCTAATTTGAGCTTGATATTGAGCCAAAGATAATGGGAACGGCTTCAGCGAACTTAGCATTAAACAGTGAACAGTGACCGATAAAATTAACTGTGGTCACTGTGTAACTCAATTTTTTCTAAGAATTCATTGTATAGTCTTAACAACGATTTATGATAGGAATAAGTTTCAACACTGTGTGATCCTTTTTATTGAGGCACTTGATTAACACTCAGCTATGAAACCCCCTCTATAAACTAGAATTTCGGTGATTACTCTAACTTTACTCCATCCCACCAATACCAAACCTATCCAAAGTTGGACATTTAAGACAACAGCGACCATTCGCATTGGTCGTTCTACGAATAATGAGGTAGTTCTTTACAGTGCTGTAGTTTCTCGTCATCATTTAGAAATTCGCTATGAAGACAACCACTGGCAAGTCGTTAATTTGGGAACGAATGGCACTTATATAAATGGAGAATTAATTAGTCAAAAACAAGCTATAGATGGCATGATAATTCGTTTAGCTAGTTCTGGTCCTACGATTCAAATTCATCTCTCACCAGAAACGTCATCACTTCAACGTCAATTGACTCCAATTAATCAATCTGATTCAGTGTCTTCTACTCAACAAAAAAAGTCATCGGTAGAAGATGCCATTACCAATGAATCGAGTCATGATTATAAGTCGTCAAGACAGTAATTCTGATCAAGAACCAGAGCCAAATTTCTTTAAGTTTAGGAAACCAATAATAGTTAAAACAGATGAAAGTTAAAAATATCAGAACGTTCCTGAAACGTTGCTTTCCCAAAAGGTAAGAGGGTGCGCCGAAGCGCAACCCAACTTAACCTAAGAGACTTACGCAGGTAAAGGGGCGTGAGTGTAGCAATTTTTGGGACAAATTCGGGCGCAAGCTTCACAACCGATGCAGTTGGCTTTGTTAGCAATGGTCATGACTTGACGCTCGATATCGTCGTCATCTTCATCTTCGTCTACAAACTCACCGTCTTCGTTAACCCCCATTAAGGTTAAGACGTTTTGACCACAGACTTTGAAACAACGTCCGCAACCAAGACAAGTATCTTTGTTGATAGCATCAACAAATTTAGGAATCCAATCGAGTTTACCAAAAGTTAGGCCAGTTAAACTTGCCATATAAGTGTCCTCCTTGTATTAGGATGGTTGTTGGTTAGAGTGATCATCCCTAGTCATTCTTGACGAGTGGCTAGGTTGATATTCAAGAGATATAGAACCGCTTGAATTCTGTAGTAGCATGAGGCGCAGGGGATGAAGTTGTATCCGCCAGGGTTGAGGATGTTCTTTTAACTCATTCCACTTGTCTTTGAATACTTCGGCCTGTAGGTGATAGTCGAAGGGACTGGTGGGGGCAGAATTTAACTTCAGGTATAAAGTTGTTCGGTGTTGGGTTTCACTTTGACTGGTGAGCCAACAGGTGAAAATATTGTCGCTGTAGTCGTCTTTAAGACCATCAATCTCTGGAAAGGTTAATTGATGGGCGCGAATACCGAGATGGGCTAATTTGGGGGGAATGGGTTCATAAATTTTTAGGGTACATCCCCAGTCAAGGGCAGTAATCTCATTTTCTGAGGCAACTAGGGTACGGGAGAAGTTTTTACATCCAGTGAGTTGCGCGACTCGGAAGTCATGGGGATAGTCAAAAATTTCTTGTTTTGGTCCTTGGGCAATGATCTGTCCTTCGTCTAAGATTAAGAGGTTAGGACAAATACGATAGGCTTCTTCTAGGTTATGGGAAACAAAGAGAGTAGCCCCTGGAAAATGGGTTAAACTGAGTCTTAGGAGTTTTTCGAGTTGATCTCGTAAATAGGTGTCCAGGGCTGAAAATGGCTCATCGAGCAGTAAAATGTCCGGTTCACTGGCTAAGGCTCTGGCTAAAGCGACTCGTTGCTGTTGTCCTCCTGATAGTTCTTGTGGATAGCGATCGCCTAATCCTTGTAATTGGATAGCAATTAGTTGTTTTTCGACCCGTTGACGAATGGCTATAGAGGATAACCCTTTCGGTAGACCAAAGGCGATATTTTGAGCAACGGTAAGGTGGGGAAATAGGGCATAATTTTGGAATAAGAAGCCAACTCGGCGATCGCGGATGGGTAGATTAATTCCTCGGCGAGAGTCGAATAAGACACGACCATTGAGAATAATACAACCCTGGTCTGGGGTTTCTAAACCAGCAATACAGCGTAAAATGAAGCTTTTACCAGCACCAGAGCCTCCTAAGAGTCCTAGGGGCAGTTGATTGGTGGAAAAGGAAACATTGATCTTAATACCAGGTAATTGTTTCTGGATATCGACAATTAATTCGATAGGTGTCGGTAAAACATTCGTACGAGTATATTCCCAGGTTAAGGGGGTAACGGGATGATCCCAAGGGAGTAAGCTTTCGTCCACTAAGCTAAGATGACTTTCTTTAGCACGTTTCCTGATGCGTTTTTCGGGACGGCGATCGCTCCAGTAGTTTACTGCGACTACAATGGAGAGGGATAACCCTAACATCACACTTACCCAGAGCATGGCTTCTGCCATATCCCCACTTTCGGCCGCAAAGAAGATAGCAATGGGGATGGTTTGGGTTCTGCCTGGAATACTCCCAGCTAACATCAGAGTCGCTCCAAACTCCCCTAACGCGCGAGCAAAGGCGAGTAATACCCCGGCAATTAATCCGGGTCTAGCTAAGGGTAAGAGAACTTTCCAGAATACCTGTAATTCTGTAGCTCCTAACGTTCTCGCAGAGGACAAAAGAGTGGTATCGATCTGTTGAAAGGCTCCCAAGGCTGTCTTATACATCAAGGGAAAGGCTACAACAGTGGCTGCAATTACTGCAGCATACCATGTAAAAATGATTGTAACATCAAACAATCTTAAAAGTCGACCAATAGGTCCATATTTTCCTAACAATAATAATAGGAAAAAGCCGACGACAGTGGGGGGAAGTACCAGGGGAGCGGTAAAAATACCATCGATTAAACCTTTTGCTTTTCCCCGATATTTGAACATACTTCTAGCAGCGATCGCACCTAGAAAAAAGGCGATCAGGGTGGCTAAGGCTGCGGTTTTTAAGGATATCCAAACAGGAGAAAAATCTAAGGTCATGACACTTCCTTACATAGATAAATAAACAATTAAGCTTTGCTGTGTAGAAACACTTTTAAGGCTGCAATATTTAAGATAATACCTAGGACAATTTTTAGCAGGTTAGAGGGGATAATCCCCACTAATAAGGCACCAATAATAGCACCAATAAACGATCCTAAACTCATGGGTAAAACGGTTTCTTTGAGGGGTTCTTTATTGATAAAAGAGCCTTGATGATGATACCTGAGTAACCCGACAATTACGGTGGGTAAACTAATCAGTAAACTGCTAGTTCCTGCAATTTTTATGTCCACTCCAAAGGCAAAGATTAAGGTAGGAATAATTAATTCTCCCCCGGCGACTCCTAACACACTACTGACTAAACCAATGATTAAGCCACAACTTAAAGCGACAATTATTTGTAACCCAGGAATAGGAGGAACTAAAGCTGGTAAACTTTCGGGTAAACAGCCTTCAATAATTAAGGCGCAACCAATAATAATTAAAAAAACTAAGATAATTCTTTCTAGTTTTTCATTGGATAAATGTTTAGCCCAACTTGCTCCAATAAACGCCATAATCATTGCACCGATAATAAGAAAAATAATGACTTGGCCGTAGGGAATAACCGTTGACAAAGATAAAATTTTTCCTCTAACTAATAAAGAAATTAGAATAGTAATGAGACTAATGGCTAAGTTGAGAGGAACGACTTGCCGAGCAGAATATCCTAGAGGTCCAGCTAAAATAGGGAGACGAAACTCTGCGCCACCTAATCCCATCAATCCCCCTAAAATAGCGATAGGAATAGAAACAATAAATGCAAATTGTGAGTGACTTTGTTTCGTAGCTAACTTCATTGTTATTGAAATAAATGGTTGAACAACCGATAATTCTGAGAAAAGCTTACTTTGTTTTTCTGACATAAATTGCCTTCGCAATAGAACGATCTAAAGCAATCCTTGTGCCCTCGACTTTAACCACATAGGAAGGCGTTTTTTGTTCTAAAGTAATAGACAGTCCTGGCATAATTCCAATCGCAATGAGTTTTCTTAGTAAGGTTTCATCGCTTTTCCTAAACTGTGTAATAATGCCTTTTTCTTTTTCTTTCATCAGGTTTAAGGCTGAGGATTCAATGGTAAAGGTTTGAGTAAACATCATTAGATTATCTCCAAAATTAGTAATACTTTGTTCAAACAATAGCCCATAGAAAAAGCAAAAACAATCACTAAACTACTTAAAGCAATGGTTGTTTTTAGCCCTCGCTCCCTCACCATAAACAAGAATTGAGATAAACAAGGAATAAATAAAGTTAAGGTAACAGCAGAAACCACTAATTGTCTCCCCATTAATACCCCAGAATGGTGTAAATCGAACATTCCTGCTGCTCCATAATCTCGTCGAAAAAAGCCGTAAATAAAGACTATTGAAGCTTCCGGTGGAAGTTCTAGTTTTAACATTATCGGTTCTATTCCTTTTGTTAACAAAGATAATAATCCTGTTAATTTTCCTAACCAAATGAGAACAGATGCTAAAATAAACCAAGGGATAATTTCGCTTAAATACCAGCGAACTCTACTATAGGTTTTTGTTAGAATAGAACGAAGATGAGGTAAACGTAAGGGAGGTATTTCCATATAAAAATAGGACAAACTCCCTGGTAATGCTTTAGTGGTTAATGAACCAATAATAGCGAAAATAAAAGTAATACAAATTACCCAGATAACTAAGGCCATAAAATTTTGAGAAAGCAGTCCGATAAAAATTCCCAATTGTGCTGAACAGGGAATAACCAAAGCTAAGAGTAAAGAAACAATAAAACGTTCTCGTTTACTTTCAATGGTACGGGTGACTAATGACCCCATGCTGCCACAACTTAAGCCTAAAATTAAGGGAATAATGGAACGACCCGATAACCCAATCATTTTAAATAAATGATCAACTAATAGGGAAATTCTCGGTAAATAACCACTATCTTCAAGAATAGAAAAAAGCAAAAAGAAAGTAGTCGTAATGGGAAAAATAATAGCAATAACGTAACGCATTCCTAAGGTAAAAATACCTTGATCATTGGCTACTAAATCTTGAAGAATTGTCCAAGGTAATAACCAACTTGCGATCGCATTGATTAGGGGATCAATTTGTTGAATAAAAGCCGTTTCCAAGTTATACACTAAAACCCCTGAACCAAAGCCACCTACAAACTGATAAATTCCGATATAAGCAATCAAAAAGAGTAAGGGAAATCCGGTGATAGGATTAACGGTTAAACGATGAAAAAATTCTTCGCTTTCTGTTGCTTTTTTCTTAATATTTACAATGGCAGATTCTTCAATTTTTTTAGCAGCTTGATGTCGGGTTTTGGCTATCACTAACACCAAGGGATCACTAAATTGAGATTGTACCGATACTATCACCCTTTCAATTGCTTCAAATTTAGGTTCTTTTTGACGAACTTTTTCCCATAATAAGGGATCTTTTTGCAGTAATAAGAGAGCTAAGGAACGGCGAGAAACTAACGGTTCAATGGCCGCTTTAACAACATTATGATCGCTGGTGAGAAGGCACTCTATTTTAGTAATTCCTTCTTCAATAGCTGTAGGATAGCGTAGGAATGTGGACATAATTAGCCATCTTAGCGGTTAAACTTTTGATGCCTCGTTGTTGGGCAGCAGATAAGGTGATAACAGGGATACCCAGAGATGCTTCTAATTGTTTTTCATTGACCCAAATCCCTAATTTTTCAGCTTCATCAATCATATTGACAGCAAGTACAATAGGCACTTGAGTTTCCATCAGTTGAAAGGTTAAATTTAACATTCGACTGAGGTTTTTGGCATCAATGACATGAATGGCTAAATCTAAGGATTCTGTAAATAATAACTCCCTAGAAAAGCGTTCTTCTTCTGTCATGGGAATCAGAGAATACATCCCTGGTGTATCAATAAGAGTGATAGTTTTTCCTGCAATGGTGATATAGTTACGAGAGACTTCTACAGTGGTTCCGGGATAGTTAGAAACGGTGGTATAAGCCCCAGTTAAAACATTAAATAAAAGGCTTTTACCGACGTTAGGAGAACCCACTAAAGCAATGGTTCCTTGAGAAACAATTTGTGAGGATTTACCTTGAAAGCGTTTCGGTAAGAAACTTTGCAAAAATTTGTTAGAAGCTTGAGGATTTTTTTGACAACTATCAGGACATTGATTACACTTCATAGGTCTTTTTTGTACCTTGTTATCAGTTTAATTTTTTCACTTATTTTAAACAGTAACTAGAGATACATAACCTTGAAAAACTATAGTTTTGTTGTCAATATTTATTGATTAAAATGTTTTTATCATAACTTCTTTTTCTTGTCATCATCCAGTTGGGCTAGGGTAATTGGTGATAATTATAATTCACATCTTTTAGTGTCGATAAAATTAGCTAGTTTAGAGAGGCAATAGGCATATTTATTATAATATTTAATTAGTCTAAATTAGGTGTTACTTTACTAGCAACCCAATAAAGTTCTAACCAAAGACGAGGATTTTCTTTTTTTAAAGTTGATGCAGGATCACGGATAATTCTTTTGGCATTAATAAAAACGATATCAATCATGCTAAAACGATTAGCAATTTTTCGTAATTCATTTTTATATAAAGTAACTTCTTTTCCATTTCTTCCTGCATAATAAATTCCCAAATAATAATAAGGAGAAGAAATAGGGTTAAGACAACCATCAATAATTTTAAGATAACAATTATTCAATAACGAGTGAATATAAGGATATGAAGCATTAACAAAATGACGATATTCGTGGACTAATTTTTCACGAATCACGGCGATAGTCCTCCCATTTCAAATTGTAAGATAAGTCAGAGAATAGAGAGGCTTTAATACAATAATGCTTAATTTTAGTGCATTTCTTGAAAAAGATTTGATGATTAGTAATACAATTCTCTAGAGGAGAATCTGAAAATTGTAAAGCCACTTCATCCACTGGACAATTTTCATTAATTTTGTCGCAAAACTTTGGCTTTAAACAAGACAGTTTTACGGTGCGATGATTCTTTTTAGATAACTCTAGTTCGTGACCAAAAAGAAACTCACTATAATCAGCAACATTATCGAGACCTAGGATATTGAGAACAATTTCTCCAGTCATCCAAAATGCTGTTTTATATACAAATGTTTTCCACTTTAAATTCATCGAGAACCTCAGAGAAAGCACGTCATTTTGTTGGTTAATATGATCCATATAATGTCTCACATAAAAAGCTTACATTAGGGATAGGAAGTCGTAGCATTGGCCACGACTTCCCCAGCAGTTGGATACGGAAAATTAGTCAAGAATTTATGCCAAATAAGCTTCTTGATGGGTTTTAATGGTGCAGTTAGAACGAGGATAAGCAGCACAAAGTAACACCCATCCTTTTTCGAGTTGTTCATCATCAAGAAAGCTTTGATCTTCTTGATCAACTTCTCCTTCAACGATGCGTCCAACACAACTAGAACAAGCCCCGGAACGACAGGAAGAGGGAAGTTCAACTCCTTCTTCTTCAGCAATATCGAAGATATATTCGTCTTCAGGAACCTCTAAGGTTACATCGACTTCAGCAAACTCTTCTTTTTTGCCTGTCTCTTTGTTCTTTTTCTTGTAAGTTTTCATCAAACGAACTTGATAGGTCGCAGTCATGAGTGTTCTCCTTAAAATATAGGAACGTTTCCCATTGATTTTTAACCATTTATTCCATCTTGAAACAGAAGAAATAACGATTAAAAATCAAAACTTTATTTAGCTACAAGGAGTAGCTTGGCCACCGCAGTTTGCTGTAGAGAAAGACTTACCGCAGCCACAAGTATCGGTTGCATTGGGGTTAGTAAAAGTGAAACCACTTTGAGTTAAACTATCCACAAAATCGATAACCACCCCATCTAATAAAGACACACTGGTAGGGTCAACATAGATAGGAACATTATCTTGTTCAAAGCGGACATCTTCGCTGTTGGTTTCCTTAACTAAATTTAAAGCGTATTCGTAGCCATTACAGCCACCATCTTTAACACCAACACGAATACCAGCAATATTGTTTGAGTTCCCGTATAAGACAGTACGGAGTTTCAAGGCAGCTTTTTCAGTAAGGGTGACAGTCATTTTTTTAGAGTGAAGAGGTAATGTGGTATGCAAATAAGGAAATCACTTAACTTAGGACTTGTGCCTGTTGTCTGTTGCCTGTTGCCTCTTGGCTTCCCATATAACTACTTAACCGTTGCTTGGTAAAGTTACCACAAACAGGACAGTTGGGATCGTGGTAGGGACGACGTTTGGCAAAGGTAGCAGTCCCTAACTCCATAGTCAACAGTTGACCCGTTAGGGGTTCTCCGAGTCCGGTTAAGAGTTTGATGCCTTCTAAGGCTGCTAAACAGGCTAAACTGCCAGAAACTGCCCCTAATACCCCAAACCCCCAACGATCCCATTCAGGGGTTTCTGGGAAAATACAGGACAAGCAAGGGGTTTCTCCAGGAATAATGGTGGTTAAGTACGCATCCATGCCACTCATGGCCGCTTCAACCATGGGAACACCCCAACGGACACAAGCTTTGTTTAACAGCGTCCTTTCTTTGAAGTCAAAGGCGCAGTCAAAAGCAATATCGGCCTTTTGTACTAAACCATCAATATTCTCTGCTGTGACAAACTCATTCACCGCTTCTATTTCGATGTCAGGGTTGATGTTGAGAAGGGTTTCTCTGGCTTTATAAACCCTCGGTTGACCGACCCAACTATTGGTCATCAGTATTTGACGGTTGAGATCATCAAGACGGAGTTCACCCCCCCGAACCAGAATGATTTTACCCACACCTGCAACGGCTAGGTATAGGGCAACTGTACCACCGAGTCCACCGACTCCTGTTACAACAGCAGTGGAGTCCTTGAGGCGTTTTTGTCCTTCCTCGCCAAAACCAGGGAGTTGTATTTGTCTTGAATAACGTTCTAGTTCAGTAGGGGTAAAGTTCATGACACATTAGGGAGTAGGATGTGGGGTGTGGGGTGTAGGGAGTAGCGTGTAGGGTACAATCTTTTTCTCTCTGCTCCCTACTCCCTGCTTCTTCTACTGTATAATTCCTGCTTCTTTAGTTAAATCATCCAATAAAACTACATTACTAGGAACATCTTTGAAGACTTTAAAAAGTTTGGTTTCTAGAGGACTAGAGGTTTTAAAGACTTCGTAAGCTTCTGAAAAAGCTAATTTATATTTTTCTAATTTTTCACTTTCACTGAGATCGGGGAAGGCTTTATCGACTTGCGCGATAAGTAAAGAGAACTGCTTAAGAATATGGAGACGGTTAACGTTAACAAAAGTAGGGTCATAACTAATACCAAAGAAGTTTAAATAGTCTTCTGTGTCGATCAGGTTGGTGAACTCAGCCAGGGTTCTTGGGGTATCAGTAGCAATAGTCATTTTAGGGTTTCCTCCCAGATGATAAGTTTTTTCTTTAGTTGATCTAACTCACGGAACACTTCGTAAGTTTTATGTGCCTCTTCGACTAATTTTTCGTAGTCGGTAGGCAATCCTTCAGCCAAATCATGTAAATCCATCTTCATTTGACCAGCTTTAGAATTGAGTTTACGAACCTTTTTTTTGAGATCCGCAACGGCTTCTGGAGTGGGATTATTATCGGTAGCGACTGTCATCTTTTTACCTCAGTTTTAGTGTTTACTATTAGGAATAATCAGAAATAAACGATTCCCTATTTTCCATTCCCTTAAATTAAAGTCTCGAAACTTCAGGAAACTTTTTAGCTAATTCAATGCCAGCATTGGCTAATTTTGTTCCTTGGTCGTTTAACTTTTCTAAGGTGTCAAAACCGAAGCGATGAGCATCCCGTAAACTACGAGAAACTACCATTAATTTTCCGCCCCAAACTAAAGCCCAGCCAAAACCTTCATGGTTAAGGTCAACAACAACTTGACATAATAACCCTGTTTCTTTTTCTACTAAAGCTGCGATCGCCCGAAAATAACACAGGATTCTTAATTTTGTCGTCGGATCAATATCCCCTTCTAATGAAATTTCTCGTCTTTTCTTCTTAGCAATAACATAAGGTGCAATAACAAGTTCATCAGTCCAAGTACGATACACTCCATAATGATCGTAAGCCCGAATTTGCTGAACTAATGATTGTAGAAAAGGACTTTGTTCGACTAAGAGAGTATTGGTTTCCGAATTTGTTGTTGTTGTCATAATAACAATTACAATGAGAGCATTTCCGTTATCTATGAACAATTTTACACTATTTTGTTGTTAATTGTTCATAGATTTTTTAGTTAATTAAGAAGAGAAAAATAGGATAATTAGCAAGTCAGAAAGCAGCTATCAATTTTGAAAATTATTGGTTACTGATAACTATTAACTATTCACTGATTAACACTTATTCATCTTCTGCCAAAAAGTTAGGAGTTGGCTCAAGTCCAGCTTCTTTTTGTAGAACTTTTCGTAACCAAGGAGGAGGATTTCCTTTGAGAGTTTTGACTAATTCATTGAGAATTTCATCAATTTTATCTTGGTCAGTTCTAGCTTTAATAGGGGTAACATTTTGACGAATTAAACGGGCTGCTGCACTGCCACCAATAGCAGAAACATAAAGTAAAGTACAGCCATCTAATGCGTCTAATTTGGGTACTAATTTGTCTTCGTTTCCATCTTCTTTTAAGTCGCCACCGAACTCTAGGGTATTGACAAAATTGAAGCCATCGGGAGACACATCATATAAGTCGATGTTTTTAGCCCAACCGAAGTGAGCGTTGACATGGACATTATCGCTAGTTGTAAATGCAACTTTCATGTTTTTCCTCTCAGATGAATGAAATAAGGGAAAAGTTTAAACAGTAAACCCGTTTTAATGTAGGGCAACGGGACTGTGTTTGGCTTCTTCTTCTAGGAGAATATTGCCAACATCAAATAAAAACTTCATGGTGCCACGATAACCGACTAAACAGCGTTGTCCTAATCCTAATTGATCAAAGACAGGATAACCCATTCTGTATAAGGGTGTTTTCAGCCGTTTAGCTAAGGAAGTGCCGTGGGAATTGGTAATAATCAAATCTGAACCAACAGCCAATTCTTCCAAGTCTTCTAAGTCACCAATGGTCACCGTATCGATGGGTAAATCTTCCAAAATTGGAGACTTAGTGGTAGTAACAGCTGCTTGAATATTTGCACCCATTTCTGTTAATAACCAAGCGGTTTGATAAAGTAAATCTGGTTCTAAAGCTAAGGAAACTTTCTTACCACCAAAATAGAAATGAGTGTCGAGAATAACATCTTGTAACTGACGACGTTGCCGTTGTAAATGAGCCGGAACATTTGGCACAATGGGGAAGTGATGATCACAACGAGACGTTAAAATTTGAGACAATTCCCATAAAAATGAATCAACCGCATCTAAACCAGCTAAACGAGGAAACACTTTATATTTTGTGCCAAAACGTTCCTGCAAAATAGTACCCGCCTTACGCATACTTTCCCCAATGGCTAACGTTAAACAAGAACGGTTTAACTGTTTTAATTGAGTTAAGCTAGTGCCTCCTGTTGTTACCGTGTGATAATCATCTTCTAAATGACCATCTAAAGAACGGGATAAGTCAGGAATCATAATAGGGGTAATACCAAACCCTTCAATGACAGTTTTAAGCTCTTCTACGTCCCCAGGAGACAAGTGAGACGCACACAGTACCGTAACTTGGGGTTTCATTCCCACGGTGGGGGGTTCATCATCGGCCACATTACCGTAGTCGGTAGAAACGATACTTTCGACGGCCGCAGTATAACCATCCTGTAACGATCCCTTATAATCAGGAGTAGAAACAGAAATAATGGGAAAAGAATCTAATTGTGGGTATTTATCCCGAAACGTCTTTAAAATACGCTTCATATCATCTCCTCTCGTCTCAGTTAACCCAGTGGTCAACAAACCAATAACTTGAGGATTATATTTTTCGAGAATGGTTAAGATCGCCTGTTCTATATTATCTTCTCCCCCTAAAATGGTGCTAACTTCTGTCATTGCAGTAGTAGACAGGGGGATAGACTCACGAAAATGACGCACGAGGACAACTTTAGCAAAGGCTGTGCATCCTTGGGAACCATGAAACAGAGGCATCATTTTCCGCAACCCTAGAAACGCTAACGCTGCGCCAAGGGGTTGACTCATTTTTAACGGATTAACTGATAGGGACTTGTTGGGGTTTAGTATAGTGGTCATTGCTTTCTTGGGGTGATGGGTTGTCTTGTATAGGGTGTGGGGTGTAGGGTGTGGGGTGTAGGGTATAATCTGTTTCTCCCTGTTCCCTACTCCCTGCTCCCTCTGCTCTCTATTCCCCTTCTGCTTCTAAGTTCAATAAGCTTTCGTGTTCCTGTTGCCATATTTCCCAAGGGGAGGGTTTACGAACTTGTGTCCAGATGGGACTATAAACTGCTTCACTTAACTCCCTGGCCATTTCCACTAACCCGATATAACCGGCATAGGGATGATGACGTTCTTGGTTAATATCTAAGAAAGGAATTTTCGCTTTGAGTGCCGTATATTGGTTACGTCCCCCTGCCACCAAGAGGTCAGCCTTTGTCTTCTGAACCACCCGCAAAAGCTCCTCTGGGCTGCCTTTTTCGAGCATAATGCCATCTTTGCCCAAAAGTTTCTTAATACGTCCTTTATCCTCTTCTGTGCTTTTCTTGGTGCTAGTAGCTACCACTTCCATCCCCAAGTCTTGGGCCGCCGAAACGATAGACCAACTCTTAACACCGCCGGTGTACAATACCATGCGCTTACCTTTGAGACGTTCCCGATAAGAGGCTAAAGCAAGGTCTAACTGGGTGGTTTCTTCTGCAATTATTTCCTCAACTCTTTCTATTAATACTTTATCTCCAAAAAATTGAGCGATATTCCGTAAACAACGGTTCATGTCTGCAATGCCGTAAAAAGACTCTTCAATGTAAGGAATATTGTAGCGTTCCTTCATAGCAGAAGCCATATTAATTAGTGCTTTTGAGCAGATCATTACATTTAGTTTTGCCCGATGAGCATGACAGACTTCATCATAACGAGCATCCCCTGTAATTTTTGCTAAAACACGAATACCCGCTTTTTTGAACAGAGGAAGAACCCCCCACATTTCACCGGCAACATTATATTCACCAATTAAATTAATGTCGTAAGCAGTAGTATATTCAGGTTCTTTTGTACCGACTACATGATCTAATAAAGCCTCGCCTCCGAGACGATTTCCTAAATTTTTGCTGCCCACAAAACCAGGAGAATGAACAGGAATAATCGGCGTTCCATACTTATCAGTAGCAGCCTTACAAACTGCATCTAAATCATCACCAATCAGAGCAGTAACACAAGTAGAATAAACAAAGACTGCTGCTGGATTATACTTTTTTATTAATTGAGCGATCGCCTTATAAAGCTTTTTTTCCCCACCAAAAATAATATCATTTTCTGATAGGTCAGTGGTCAAACCCATCTTATAGGTCATTGGACCACTAGAGAGACTACCGCGACTATTCCAACTATTACCAGAACAGCCAATCGGACCATGAACTAAATGAGCAGCATCGGTGATAGGAACTAAAGCAATAGAAGCCCCATCAAACGCACATCCTCCTTGAGCAGAACCAGGGTTAGCTGTTTGAGTACAAGACTTATTTTTACCTTGGCCTTCTTTATTATGATTATGTTCACAACCCGGCTGTGTCAACAAATCGTTGATCTTGCTCTTAGTTAGTTTCATGACTGAATTCCCTAATAATTACCAATGACCTGAATAATTAATAACTCATCATTATTAATTATTTAACAAATATAATGATCGACATTTTCACCACAAACATCAGCCAGATAACTTAATGCTTTGAGTCGTAAAGCCACAAATTCGTGATAAAAAGGATTTAATTTACATAGAGGAGGAATATGGATTAACTTGCGTCCTAATACCGTAATGGTTCTTTCAAAAGGACAAGAACAAGGAATCATCCGACAAATAAAATGAGCAAAAGAGGTGCTTGTTACCTCTATACTATTAAGCCAGCGTTTGAGGGGGAAAAGGGGATCAAGAGTGAATCTTTTCTGGGTAGAATGAGTAGGACTCGTCATAACCATATCCTCATCTTGATTAAAAATATAGTGGCAGAGAGTTTTTGAGAGCAGAGGAAGCAGAGGGTGCAGAGGAGGAAATTCTATGCAATAACTTTAGAACTCCTTGAAAAAACTTCTGACTTCAAACTTCTGACTTCTGACTTCAAAAAGAGAGGGGAGAGGAGAGGAGAGGGGGGGAGTAAGATACTCCCTGAATCTTCCTAGTCTCCCTCGTATTCAGATTTCCTTGGATTAACGAACTAAGTCAAAAGAAATATCCGTTACAGAAGGAGTATCTGTCTTGCGATCTAACTCATCCATTAGTCCATTAGCGATCCAGGTTAGTAGGTTGATAGCACCTTCATAACCAATGGTGGAGTAACGGTGTAAGTGATGGCGATCAAAGATAGGATAGCCAATACGGATTAAAGGAGTCTTGGTATCACGCTCTAGATACTTACCGTAGGAATTACCAACGATGAAGTCAACGGGTTCGGTGAAGAGTAAAGAACGCATATGCCATAAGTCCTTACCACCCCAAACGGTAGCTTGTTGTCCGTAGGGACTGGCTTCTAATAAAGCTTTAGCTTCAGCTTCAAATTCCTTGGTGCTATTGTTAACCAAGACGTGAACAGGTTCGATACCCATTTCTAACATGAACTGTAATACGCCCATTACAAGATCAGGATCACCGTAAACAGCAGCACGCTTACCGTGTACCCAAGCTTGAGTATCGGTCATCGCATCAACAGCACGTCCACGAGCGATTTCAAACTCTTTAGGAATAGGTTTGCCAGTTAACTCAGATAAGCCCATTAAGAACTCATCAGTTCCTTTAACACCCCAAGGACGATAGGTGAAAGTTTTTTGTCCCCACTCTTTCTCGATGTATTCACGAGTTTTGGGAGTGGTGTAGGTTTGTAGAGTAACAGTCGCTTCAGCGTTGATAGAATCAGCAGCGTCTTCTAAGGAAGTTCCTTCATGGTACATTTTGAATTCCCCTAAGTTGGGAGAATCTAAGTACATTTCGGTGTCGCTTAAAAGAGTACCTTCTAAATCAAACGCAGAGATGATTTTCTTCAACTCACGGACGTTACCAATGTAGGTTTCAAAGCCAGCGATGAAGTTGATTTTACCGTTGGTGGTTTCTTTCTTGTTGTCTTTGGTTAAGGTAGAAAGAATAGATTTCATCATGCTGTCATAACCAGTGATGTGAGAACCCACAAAACTAGGTGTATGAGCAAAAGGAACGGGTAAATCTTCAGGAATAACTCCGTCTTGACGAGCATTTCCTAAGAACGCACCTAAGTCATCCCCAATAACCTCAGCCATACAAGTGGTACAGACAGCGATCATTTTGGGCTTGTAAAGGGCGTAGGAGTTTTGAAGTCCATCAACCATGTTCTTTAATCCACCGAAAACAGCAGCGTTTTCAGTCATGGAAGAAGAAACAGCACTAACAGGCTCTTTGAAGTGACGGGTTAAGTGGGTACGGAAGTAAGCCACACAACCTTGAGAACCGTGAACGAAGGGTAAGGTTCCTTCAAACCCAATAGCCGCAAGTAGCGCACCTAAAGGTTGACAAGCTTTAGCAGGGTTAACGGTTAACGCTTCACGAGCGAAGTTCTTTTCCCGATATTCCCAGGTTTTGGTCCATTCAGCCACTTCTTGAACTTTCTCAGCAGAAGGCATTCCTTCAAACTGTTTCTTATTTTCAAAAAGTTCTTGGTATTCAGGCTGATGGAATAGATCAACGTGATCCTTAATATTGTTTACGTTTTGAGCCATTGGTAGTAACTCCAGTATAGGATGGATATCTCAGACAAACAAACTTGGAAAAGAGAGAGGGGGGATAGCAGAAGTCAGAAGTTTGAAGTCAGAAGTCAGAAGTTAGATTACTTCTTTTGCCTTTTGCCTTTTGCCTTTTGCCTTCCGCGTAGCGTTATGTCCCCCATGATCATCCTCCCTCTTATTTATTCCAAGGGGTGCCAATTAATCCCCAGGTGGGACTATTGAGGGCTAAGTCCATGTCACGGGCGAAGATAGCGAAGCCATCATAACCGTGGTAAGGTCCGGAGTAATCCCAAGAGTGCATTTGACGGAAGGGAAGAGCCATCTTTTGGAAGACATACTTCTCTTTAATACCAGCAGCCACTAAGTCAGGCTTAAGTTCTTTAACGAACTCTTCAAACTCATAACCGGTTACGTCATCATAGATGAGGGTAGCATCTTCAACGTAGTTGGTGGTACGTTTGTAGTCATCACCGTGGGCGAATTCATATCCAGTACCGACGATTTCCATTCCTAAGTCTTTGAAAGCAGGAACAACGTGACGGGGACGTAAACCACCCACCATCATCATTACGGACTTGCCTTCTAAACGAGGACGGTACTTAGCAATAACTTCTTCAGATTGCTTTCTGTACTTCTCGATGACTTCTTCAGCTTTCGCTTGGATTTTCTCATCGAAGCGTGAAGCGATTTCTCTTAAAGAAGCAGCAATCTTGCTGGGTCCAAAGAAGTTGTATTCTAACCAGGGAATACCATACTTTTCTTCCATGTGACGACTGATATAGTTCATGGAACGATAACAGTGGATGAGGTTCAACTTCACGTTGGGGGTTGCCTTCATCTCGGTTAAGGTACCATCACCAGACCATTGTGCTACCACACGAAGACCGATTTCTTCAAGTAAGATACGGCTAGACCAAGCATCTCCACCGATGTTGTAGTCACCGATGATGGCTACGTCATAAGGAGTGCCTTCAAATCCTTTTTCTGCGTTCTCTTTATCCGCAGTGGGGAAAACCCAGTCACGAATCATGTCGTTAGCGATGTGGTGTCCTAAGGACTGTGAAACCCCACGGAACCCTTCACAACGAACAGGAACAACGGATTTACCGGTTTCTTTGCTCTTGGTACGAGCAACGGATTCGATGTCATCTCCGATTAAACCAACGGGACATTCTGACTGAACAGAAACACCACCGTTTAAGGGGAATAATTCTTCGATTTCATCAATGATTTTAGCGAGTTTTTTGTCTCCACCAAAAACGATGTCACGTTCTTGGAAATCGGAGGTAAACTGCATGGTACCGAAGGAGTCAACCCCTGTGGTTCCAATGTAGTAGTTACGACGACCAGACCAGGAGTAGTAACCACAACCCACAGGACCGTGGGAGATATGAACCATGTCCTTAATGGGACCCCAAACAACCCCTTTTGATCCTGCATAAGCACAACCACGAGCGGTCATAACCCCAGGTAAGGATTGTTTATTGGATTTTACGCCGCAATCAGCTTCGCCTTCTTCGTAAACACCGAGGTGTTTTGCGCGTTTTTTAGCAGCTTTTTCGGGATAAGTCGACAGAACGTCGGCAATGAGCTTCTTATTGTCTTCAACTGTTGCCATGGTGTTCCTCTCAAAGTTGGTGTAGAAGAAAAATTATCGAAAAGGGAAAGAGGGGAAGGCAAAAGTATTAGTTTAAAGTTAATAGTTGATAGTTGGCACTATTTTCTATTCACTTTTGCCTTAGAATGATCCTCAATCCTACTAAGCGAGATTCAGTCTAAGCTTTGCCTGCGGCTTTATCAGCTTGAATAACTTTCTCGTACTCGTCTTCACCACCGAGGATACCGAAGTCAACTAAGAGTTCTTCGAGTTCTTCCATCGTGATAGGAGTAGGAATGACCAAGTTGGTGTTATTCTCGATTTTGCGAGATAACTCACGGTATTCCTGAGCTTGAGGGTGATCAGGAGAGTATTCAATAACAGTCATACGACGTAATTCAGCTTCTTGTACCTGCTTAGAACGGGGTACGAAGTGAATCATTTGGGTACCGAGACGACGAGCTAATTCTTCGATTAACTCAGCTTCACAGTTAACGTTACGGCTGTTACAAATTAAACCACCTAAACGAACACCACCAGTGTGAGCGTATTTTAAAATACCACGAGCAATGTTGTTAGCAGCGTACATCGCCATCATTTCCCCGGAGGTTACGATGTAGATTTCTTGTGCTTTTCCTTCACGGATAGGCATTGCGAAACCACCACATACAACGTCTCCTAATACGTCATAGGATACGAAGTCTAGGTCTTCATAAGCACCTTCTTCTTCTAAGAAGTTAATGGCGGTGATGATACCACGACCAGCACATCCAACTCCAGGCTCAGGACCACCGGACTCAACACACTTGACTCCTTGGTATCCTTCGAGTAATACTTCTTCGAGTTCGATGTCTTCAACGGTTCCCCGTTCTGCTGCTAAGTGCAGAATGGTGGTTTGTGCTTTGGTGTGAAGCATTAAGCGGGTAGAATCAGCTTTAGGGTCACAACCTACAATCATGATGCGGTTGTTTTCAGCTAACGCAGCAATGGTATTCTGAGAAGTGGTAGATTTACCAATACCGCCTTTTCCGTAAAATGCAATCTGACGCATAGTTGATTCTCGCTTGTTAGACAGTGAGTGTATAAGGTTGGAAGATTGATCTATTGCTGACGTAAAGATGATTCGTTGTTTGGTTAGGAAACAGGGGGATTTTCATCCCATTAGAACCCTCGATCTCTACGTCAGTCGATGTCTTCCGAGGTAAGAAAATGAGTAAAGGCTGTGAAACTTTACTTTTTCTTGGGTCAAGAGGTGACGTTTTAATTAACGTCCGGTGAGAAGCGATACTTATGGTGGAGATCGCTCTCGACCCTTCTTTTGAGTTAACATAGTGTTCTCCTTGTTATTAGTTTTCAGTGATTGTCTCTTACACTGCAATCACGGTTAAATCTGGGGAAACTCGATCCCGTAGTCTGGCTTCGATCGCCATTTTCAAGGTGGCGGTACTACTAGGACAAGAATCACACGCTCCTTTGAGGATCACTTTAACTAAGTCTCCATCCACATCAAATAAGTCCACGTCTCCCCCATCTTGAGCTAAGGCAGGTCTGACTTCTTCTTCTAGGACTTGTTGAATGAGGGTAATTTTTTGTAAGTTAGTTAGGGGTAAGCTTTCTGATTTGGCTTTAACAACTTCTGTGGCAACGGCAACGGCGGTAGCTTTTTCTTGCACAATCTCTGCAATGAGATCATCAATATCGGCTAAACAAGACCCACATCCACCACCAGCTTTAACATAGTTAGTGACTTGTTCTGCAGTGGTTAAGTCGTTTTCTAAGATGATGCGACGAATACGACTATCGGTAACACCGAAGCAACGACAAATTAATGCACCTTCATCCTCTTCATGGTTATCGAGGGGAATGCCTCTGTAGTTAAAGATAGCCGCTTCTAAAGCTTCTTGTCCCATCACGGAACAGTGCATTTTTTCTTCCGGTAAACCTCCTAAGAAGTCAGCGATCTCTTTATTGGTAAGACTGAGAGCTTCATCTAAGGTTTTACCAACCAGTAACTCAGTTAATGCAGAAGAAGAAGCGATCGCAGAAGCACACCCGAAGGTTTGAAACCGTGCATCTAAGATAATCTCTGTTTTTTCTTCGACTTTTAAATGTAATCTGAGGGCATCGCCACAAGCAATACTTCCTACTTCTCCAGTTGTTATGGCTTGTCCTTCTTCTTTTTCCGTAATCGTTCCTTGATTACGAGGATTATAGAAGAGATCCATCACTTTGTCTGTATATTCCCACATGATCAGTTACCAGATATTAGTTAATAGTTGAATTAAGGGTGGGGAGTGTGGGAGGGGTGGGGAGACATCAAACTCCTGCCTTCCTCGCGCGTTCCCTTGCGCCGTAAGACGACGCGGGTTCCGACCTCCGTTCGACGGCGCGGGGTCGCTCGTCTGCCTCCTACCTCCTATTTAGCTAAAGTTGCTTTTTCTTGTTCTTGTAACCAGGTTGCGTCATCATTACTAAAGGGGGACATGGCGCGTAAACGGGCTATAGTATCGGGTAAAACTTCAATGACACGCTGAATCTCATCCTGGGTAGTATAACGAGAGAGACTAAAGCGAATAGATCCATGCAATACACTATAAGGAAGTCCCATTGCTCTCAAGACATGAGAGGGCTCAAGGGAACCAGAGGTACAAGCCGAACCAGAAGAGGCACAGATGCCAAACTGATTCATGGAGAGTAAAATGGCTTCGCCCTCGATATATTTAAAACCAATATTAGTTGTATTAGGTAATCTTTCTTTTGTGCTTCCATTTACTACTGTATCAGGAATCAGGGTGAGGATGCTGGTTTCTAAATAATCTCTTAATTGTCTTTCGTGGGAGATATTAGCTAGGTGAGATTCTGCTAATTCGCAGGCTTTTCCTAGAGCAACGATACCGGGTACATTTTCTGTTCCCCCACGGCGGCCTCTTTCTTGATGACCTCCTACCATAAAGGGACGGAAACGGGTTCCTTTACGCACATATAAAGCACCAATACCTTTAGGAGCATGAAGTTTATGACCAGAAAGGGTAAGCATATCGATGGTGCTACTGCTCATGTCTAGGGGAATTTTACCGACAGCTTGCACTGCATCAACATGGAATAAAGCTCCATATTCTTTGGCCATGGCTCCCACTTGTTCGATGGGGAAGACGACACCGGTTTCGTTATTGGCGTACATGATGGTAACGAGAGCCGTGCTGCCAGTTAAGGATGCTTGCACTTCATCGAGATCCAATCTGCCTTGACTATCAACTCCGAGATAAGTGACCGTATATCCTTGTTTTTCTAAATGTCTGCAAAGGTTTAAAATCGCAGGATGTTCTACTTCTGTTGTAATAATATGACGTTTATTGGGTTGAGCGGTAAGGGCTGCACGGATGGCTGCATTATCCCCTTCTGTCCCGCAACTGGTAAAAATAATTTCTGAAGGTTCAGCACCGAGTAAAGAAGCGACTTGTTCTCTTGCGGTTTTAACGGCTTTTCCGACTTGTCCACCGAAGGTGTGCATACTCGAAGGGTTGCCATAATAGAGGGTAAGATAGGGCATCATTGTGCCTAATACTTCCTCATCTATTTGGGTAGTTGCATTATTATCTAGATATATACAGTCTCTCATCAGTTTGTACCAGAAGTCTTGGAGTCAGGAGTCAGGAGTCAGAAGTCAGGACTCAGGAAAGGTTTAACACTATTGCCTGTCGCCTTGTTCTTAACTATTGGCTGTCATTAAGGTCGAAATTTCTTGGGAGTAAGCATCAAACCACTGTTCCCAGTAAGGACTTGTTTGTTTTCCTTTGAGGTTGCCGACTAATTTGTTATAACGGTTAAACCAAATATCCCAATAATCAGCCATTTGGTTTTTACTGCCCCCAGTGACTTGATAGGACGGTAAGCAAGCAGAGTTGGTAGGACATACCGAGGCACACTGGGGGGTTCCATAATAACCGTGACAATCATTACACAGCGTCGCATCGATCAGAAATACATTATCTTGTATGGTAATAGCACCCGTCGGGCAAGCACTCCGACAACGATGACAGTTAATACATTCATTGGTGATAGTGTAACTCATGATGCGATCGCTCCAATACTAATTGTTTAGGTTAGGAAAACAACTGTAGTCTTTGGAAAACCCTGTACAGGGAGGAATAGAATAGTCATCAACGCAAGTATTACAGTTATTTTCCGTTTGGGTTGAGGTTGAACCGGAAGGGTTGATGACGCTTGTTTGAGAACTTCGGGTTGAGGAAACTGAAGAAGATTGAGGACGATAGCTAAGGGTATCAATCATTCATTAGGCTCCTAATGCTTGTTTTTGCATATAATCTTTGTAGAAGTTGATGGCAACGTTATCGATGACATCGTAAGCTTCGTAAGGTTCTAAACCAGCTTTACGTAGTTCTTCTTGAGGACAATGGCCAATCTTAGAAGCGAGTACCCCTTTACAGTCGGAGATAGACTTAATAATGTTGTCGAGGGTTGCTTCTTCACCGTAGCCACTTTGACAGTAGTGATCCACTTTGCGGTGTGCTACAAAGGTAACGTCAGTGCCGTCCACTTCAAAGATTTGGAATTCTTTAGCATGGCCGAAATGTTGATTAACTAAGCGGTTGCCTTTGGTTGCCACTGCCACTAGTATTTTAGGTGCATTGGCTTTCTTGTTTTGTGCTTTTTGTTGCACTTTTGCTGCTTTAACTTCAGCATTAAATTTTTCGATGTTGGCGTGAACTTCTTGACGTTGGGCAACATCGTATTCAGGAGCCATTTCTAAGAATTTCTCTTTGGTAAATTCTTGAGAACGATCTTCTCCTAATAACCCGACAGCATCGGCACGACATTGACGACAGTGACGCATCATTTTCATGTTGCCAGAACACTTATCCTGTAAAGCTTTTAGCTCTTTAGGGGTAGGTCCTCTTTGTCCGATTAGCCCAAAGTGAGTCCCGTGTTCAGGAGCAGAGATTAAGGGCATAATATTGTGGAGGAATGCACCTTTAGAACGAATGACTTCGTTAACTTCTGCTAAATGGTCATCATTGATCCCTGGGATCATTACGGAGTTCACTTTGCAGAGAATATCTGCTTCTCTAAGGGCATCGAGGGATTCCATTTGTTTTTCATGGAGTATTTTAACCCCTTCTACGCCTTTGTAGCGTTTACGATTATATCGTACCCAAGGATAGATTTTTTCCCCAATTTCGGGGTCGATCATATTAATGGTTAGGGTAACGTGATCAATATTAAGTTCTTTGATGCGATCAACGTATTCGGGTAACATCAATCCGTTACTGGATAAGCAGAGTTTAATATCAGGGGCTTTATCTGCTACTAATTCAAAGGTGCGAAAGGTTTGCTTCGGGTTGGCTAAAGGATCACCAGGACCTGCAATACCTAATACGGTCATTTGGGGAATTTTTCCACCAATTACTAATGCTTTATGTGCTGCTTCTTCTGGGGTTAAAACTTCACTAACAACGCCTGGCCGACTTTCGTTGGCACAGTCGTATTTGCGGTTACAATAGTTGCATTGAATGTTACAAGCAGGGGCAACAGCGACGTGCATCCGTGCATAGTGATGATGAGCATCTTCACTGTAACAAGGGTGTTTGGCAATTCTTTCTTGAATCTTTGCATCTATGGTTTGTGTACTATCCCCACTTGAAGGGCAAGCACAATCTCCTTTTGCTTGGGGAATAAATGAGGTTCCCGGTGCAGTTGTCGGATTAGCCGTAGATGCGTCAGTATTAATGAGACCAGTAGATTGTAACATTGAATTCCGTAAGTTAGAGGGTGAGCTAAAGCCTGACTAAAAGAGGAATTGTCAGAGGCTTAGTAAGAGCAAAGGGTAAAACAATGAACTGTATGTCTTCGGCGTTATGTCATTTATACCACCCCCCTCCTTTTGGGTCAGGTTAGGATGAGTAGGTTGGGATTGATTGAATTACTTAAGCTGTACTCATAGACTCAAAACCTTTATGTTGCGAGGGTTTGAGTCTAACTAATTTTTTTTAGGGGTACGGGGTACGGGTATTTATTAGGGGAGGCTTCTGTATTTTTACGGGGGGACTCTGGCTTTTTTGTACTCAGGGTCTAAGTCTTATTACGTAAGGCTTTGGCTGTGTTCTGGGTTTGTTTTTCCTCCTTGAATTTTACACTCAGGATAGGAGTAAAGGGGGTAAGGAAGTTAAGAAGATATATGTACTTCTGCCTCCTGCCTCCTGCCTTTAAAAGAAACACCGAGTTAGCTTCCTCTTGCCTCCCCAGTGCTGTCACGGAATTCAATTCTGTATCCAATGTAACATTTTCTAGTTAATAGGTTTGCTATGAACTTTTGCGTTCGAGTTTTTTAGGGATAACATAGCTCAATTGTAAAGCTGATGAGACTTGTAGCCCTTTTATAGTTTTTTAATTTTGAGTGGTCAGTCCTCTACGCTATGATAGGGGAAAAAAATGCTTCAAAGTCTTTCAGGATGGTAATTCCGACTGAGTACATAAATACAAAACCCTCACCCTAAAAATACTCTATCCCCCATCAAAAAATACTTGTCCCCCGACCCAAAAAAAAGTTTTAAAAGCTCTGAAAGGTTGAATCTATCTAACTTTGATTGATCCACTTAAACCATTAATAAACTTGATCAATTTGACTCACCGTCTTTCGACGTGGGTAAGATAGGGGACTTGGTATAAGCATAACAACTAAGTCTATGCGCAAGCACGGAATTTAATGTTTGGATCACTCCCTGTCAGAGAGCGTCGTGGAAGTCCGTCAGAAAGCTCTATTTCTGAACCGCGCACTTCTCAGACTAACCTATTAAGTTTTTTGCGGAAAGATTTTCAAATCATTTTTGAAAGAGATCCCGCAGCCCGTAATTGGTTAGAAGTGGTGTGTTGCTATCCAGGTTTACACGCTTTGGCGATCCATCGTCTTTCCCATGAATTATGGCATCGCAATTTGCCCTTTTTTCCCCGTTTTTTATCCCATGTTGCCCGTTTTCTTACGGGAATCGAAATTCATCCAGGGGCTACCCTTGGTCAAGGAGTTTTTATCGATCATGGTATGGGTATTGTGATTGGGGAAACGGCAATTATTGGTGATTATTGCCTCATTTACCAAAATGTCACTCTAGGAGGGACAGGTAAAGAAAGTGGTAAACGCCATCCTACCCTCGGTGATTCGGTCATTGTAGGGGCTGGGGCAAAAGTATTAGGCAACATCGAAATTGGCAATCATGTCCGTATAGGAGCCGGATCAATCGTTTTAGGCGATGTTCCCCATGATTGCACTGTGGTAGGCGTTCCTGGTCGTATTATCTCCCGTAGTGGTCGGGGTTGCCCCTTAGAACATGGCAAATTACCCGATGTTGAGGGCCAAGTCATTCGGACATTATTAGACCGAATTGAAGAATTGGAACAAAAGATACAAAAACTACCTTGACCTTTACTTTACAATTATGATGCAACCTTACCACCCTGATGCTTTAATCAGTCAAGTTGAGAAAGTTTCTCGTTGCGATCGTTGGAGTGTTTACCAACGTCTTCAAGAATTAACAATTCCCTGCTGGTGTCCTGAAGATGGCTCATTGTGGGTAGAAATAGAACATGGGCTTCATGCTATTTTACTTCGTAGTGCTATCTATGGGGCGATCGCTCCTCGTCAAGAGTTGGTAGACTGGCTAGAGCGATGTTGGGATACCGTTGATTCTGAGTCTATTAAGTCTTATCAAAATAGGCAATAGCAGTGAAACCCCGCGCTATCGTAGGCGCACCGGGTAGCTCACCAAGAAAGACAAGAGGTAAAAGGCAATAGTAGGACTGTTATGCTTTGCCTTATCTCTTAATCTAAACGACTTGTACCATCTGGGAAAACTGAGTAATCAATTATCGTTATCTGGGGTTTTGCCCTCAATTAAGGTTAATTATTATTATTCCGTAAAGTTTGCTTTTTTATTCCTCTTGAGCCTCTTTATAGTTTTCTCAGTAATAAATTCTCTTTAGTGCCATCGCACGAAACACTGTTGATAACGAAACTTGTCAGTGCTGTCATGGAAAACAATTCAATTTCTACAGAATTCAGTCAATTTTTACAACAAGAAATGGCCTTATCACGGGACGATCTCGCGGTTGTTATCAATAACCAAAGACAGCCTGGCGATCCCATCCCGATGCTCTTATGGCAATATGGCTTAATCTCGGTAACCCAATTACAAAGAATTTGGGATTGGTTAGATGCTCAAATTTATTTCCAGTTTCCCTAATTATTGGTTAATTTGAGGAGTTTAAGCCATGAATCATGTCCATATTAATGATACAACCCTACGAGATGGAGAACAAGCAGCCGGCATTGTGTTTACTGCCATCGAAAAAATTGCGATCGCGGTGTTAATGGATGCCATCGGTATTCCTGAGTTGGAAGTCGGTATTCCTGCTATGGGAGGCTCAGAAGCCGAAGCCATCACCGCCATTGTCCACAAAGGATTAAAAACCGCTCTATTAGGCTGGAATCGTGCGGTACGTTCGGATATTGAAGCCTCCATTGCCTGTGGCTTAACCAGGGTTCATGTCTCAGTTCCTGTATCAGATATACAAATTAAGGCAAAATTTAAAGGAAAAACTAATCTTGTTTGGGATCGGTTACGAGATAGTATTAATTTTGCGCTAGATAACGATTTATTTGTTTCTGTGGGGGCTGAAGACGCTTCACGGGCTGATGAGTCCTTTTTAGTGGAAGTGGCTCAATTTGCCGAAAGTTTAGGGGCTTCTCGGTTCCGTTTCTGCGATACGGTAGGCATTCTTCACCCTTTAACCACGGCTCAAAAGGTGGGAAAATTGGTAAAGTCTATCAAGATCCCCATCGAAATGCACACCCATAATGATTTTGGCTTAGCCACAGCCAATGCTTTAGCCGGGTTGCAAGCCGGGGCGGTTTCGGTGAATACCACTGTTAATGGGTTGGGAGAAAGGGCAGGTAATGCAGCCTTAGAAGAGATGATCATGGCTCTAAAACGACTCTATCAGGTTGATTTAGGGATGGATACTTCTCGTCTGCGAGAATTATCTCAAATGGTAGTTAAGGCTTCTGGTATCCCCCTTCCGCCTTGGAAAGCGATCGTCGGGGACAATGTATTTGCTCATGAATCTGGTATTCATGCTCATGGTGTTTTACAGAACCCCCAAACCTATGAACCCTTTTCTCCGGATGAGGTGGGTTGGAAACGTCGTTTAGTGGTAGGTAAACATTCGGGACGACATTTATTGACCAATTTATTGAGTCAACATGGTATTAGCTTAAACCATGAAGAGTCCCAAGTGGTGTTAGACTCGGTGCGTCATTTATCGGTACAGATGAAACGAAGTCTGACAGTTGAGGAGTTGCTTGATGTTGTAACTAATAGGAGTATGTCTCATGGGATTGTATAATCCAGGTGAAATTGAACTCAATGATCCCCCTGCTTTTGAAATGGAGGCAAAGGTTCGTCTTCGGAGAATGATTCGCAATGATGGGACGTTTCCTGGTAAAGAAGTTGGCGAAACTTTAGCGAAAAAAGGTGATGTGGGCTATGTTGTCGGCATTGGAACCTATCTGCAAAGTTATTACATCTACGCAGTTCATTTTCTCGAAAAGGGTTACGTTGTCGGTTGTCGTCGCAAGGAATTAATTCCAGCAGACGATACATTTATCGATGATACCGATGACGAGGATATTGAAGAATTGATCGAAGAACCTTCTCTACAAGAGTCTCAGGTTTAATTTGAGGAGTTCCTCACTCCCTTCCGACACTATCGCACAGGAGTCAGGAGTTTAAGAGAACAACTATTCCTTATCCTCTATTTCTTATTCCCTCTCAACTATCAACTAATTTAGGAGTTACGCCATGAAAGTGATCTTAAGCAGAGAAGATGCAGGAAATTTATCCGTTTACGTTCCTAAGAAAGATTTAGAGGAAGCAGTGGTGAATGAAACCATTGAAGGAGACGGCAAAATTTTAACCTTAGCGAATGGTTGGGAATTACAATTTCCTAACCTTAATGACGATACCAAGTTACCCCAAACCTTGGACGCAAAACGTCTCTAGTCTTCCTCCAATTTTTCGGGCTTAATCGGTAACATTAGAAATAAGGATAACCAGAAAAATGAGTTCTCTGAACTTCTGACTTCTATTAAGCCCTTTTCTTCAAGTTTTTTCCTACTATTTTTCTTACTTATTGAGAAGGTTTATAGTTTGAGTACAGGTTAAGTCATATCCCTAAACCTGACAGGAACTTTATTGTCATTTTAGTTGATAAAATATCTCATCAATAAAAAAAAATGGTAATCGAATCAGCGAACAGTGAACAGTGAACAGTGAACGATAACTGGTAACTGGTAACTGATAATTCCCCTATCATTTCAGGAAAGTTGTCATGAGTTCAGTTAATCCTAGTCAAACAATTCCCTTTCAACTACAAGGCAAATTTGTCGGCTTTGTTTATAAATCTAATGGTCAATCAAAAGCTTTAATTTTAGCAGTTGGAGAGCGACAATTAAAGATTAAAATTGATAAAAGTTTGCGAGATACTCAAGCTTTGAATATATTACCTGAGGAGTGGATTTCTATTGCAGGAGAACAGGAATTTAAGGGTAATTTTACTAAGTTAAAATTAAAAGCTTATGAGATTACTCGTCTTACTTGTAATGTGAAATGTGATGAAGAAAAAGCTAATGATGCAACAGTAAATCCTCAAGGAAAAACTTGTCCTAAAAAGGGTAAGATTTTACTCTGTGGTAAATCTGATTGTGCAAAAAGAGGTGGCCGCAAATTACATCAACTCCTTGAGCAAACCCTCTGTAATTTAGGGCTTCAAGATCATGTTACGATTGAAAAAACCAGTTGCCAAAAACGCTGTGGAAAAGCTCCTAATTTAATTTTAATGCCAGGAAAAGCTAAACACAGTAAAGCTGATCCCAAAAACATTGCAGAATTGCTCGAAGAACACTATATTACTTCCTTAAATAAATAATGGCTAACGTTACGTTTTACGAAAAACCAGGGTGTAAAAATAACACCAAACAGAAAAACTTGCTAATAGCAGCAGGTCACACTTTAGAGGCAAAAAGTCTCTTGACTGAATCGTGGACAGCCGAAAAATTACGCCCGTTTTTTGGCGACTTATCAGTTAGTTTATGGTTCAACAAAAGCGCACCCAGAATCAAGTCTGGTGAGGTACTTCCTGATAATTTAAGCGAGGAAAAAGCCTTAGAGTTAATGATTGCTGATCCTTTATTAATTCGTCGTCCTTTAATTCAAGTTGAGGCGGTTTATCGGGTAGGTTTTGATCCTGAAATTATTGATGCTTGGATCGGTTTAAATCCAGAAAATCCAGTTACTGAGGACTTAGAAACTTGTCCTCGTAGTCATGAGCAGAAACCCTGTGCAACGGTTCAATAAATAATGGGTAGGGTGGGCAACACTAAGATTTATTCTTAACTATTTGAGAATGATTAGACACTTTGCCTACCTGATCATTTAATCAAAATATATCCCTAAGCTCTCAAAAAGAGGGCATTCTGTCTTTGATTATGAAGTAGCCGTTACTTCTACAGGGAAACCCTATAAAAATAACGACTAGACTTACTGTAATGAGGTGAGGGTTCATGACACTTAAACCCCCATTTTTCTAGGCTAAAGCGACTTTTGCTTGAGGCCAACGATTAACGGTTTTACCGATGATGGATAACTCTTGCATCACACGGTCAAATTTATCAGGGGTCAAAGACTGAGGCCCGTCGGATAAAGCTTTGGCCGGGTTGGGATGAACTTCAATCATTAATGAATCGGTTCCAGCAGCGATCGCAGCAGCGGCCATAGCAGGAACATAATCAGATTTTCCAGTGCCATGACTGGGGTCAATCATGATAGGTAAGTGCGTTAAAGACCGTAATACAGGTAAGACAGATAAATCTAAAGTATTACGAGTGTATTTACCATCAAAGGTACGGATGCCTCTTTCGCAGAGAATGACACGGGGATTTCCTGCGGCCAAAACGTATTCAGCAGCCATTAACCATTCGTCTATGGTGGCTGACATTCCTCGCTTCAGTAACACGGGTTTATCTTGCGCGCCTACTTTTTTGAGGAGAGAAAAGTTTTGCATATTTCTAGCACCAACTTGGATCACATCGGCCACTTCTCCGATTTTGTCTAAGTCAGCAGCATCCATTACTTCTGTAATAATACCTAAGCCACTGGCTTCTCTGGCAGCAGCGAGTAATTCTAAGGCACTTTCTCCGTGGCCTTGGAAAGCATAAGGGGAGGTTCGGGGTTTATAGGCCCCACCGCGCAAAAATTTCGCTCCGGCTGCTTTAACCCGTTTTGCGGTTTCAACAATCATGGCTTCATTTTCCACTGAACAAGGCCCTGCTACCACCGCAACGGGATGATTTTTCCCCACAGTAACAGGTCCATCTGGCGTATCAATAATCACTTCGCTGTATTCTCCGTGACGGTATTCCAAACTTGCCCGTTTAAAGGGTTGTTCGACCCGTAGTACAGTCTCGATCCAGGGACTAATTTCTTGTATTTGTAAGGGATCTAGGGAAGCGGTTTCCCCTACCAGGCCGATAACGACTTTGTGTTTACCGACGATTTTCTCAGGACTTAAGCCCCAGTCTGTAAATTCTTGGCTAATGCGTTCAATTTCATCAGCCGGTGATCCAACTTTCATCACAATGATCATAATTTATTTTCCTCTAGGGTCAATGATAGGGGTTTATTTGGATTTTGTTCTCTTTGTTTCCCTGTAGTTAACTTTTGAGTAAATTAAAGAACCCATAGGTATATTCACCTTATGGGTCACTGCTAATAATATAATGATAATTGATTTTAGCTTCGTTCATTAACTAATTCTTTAACAACCTGTTATGGGTCATCAGTTACCAGTGATCAGTTATTAATTATTCGGTTACTGTTCGCCGTTCACCTCTTGCGGCTCACTCTCCACTATTTTTGTAGTAATTTCATGACGATAAGTAAACATATCTTGTAAACGAAAATCAACCCACCAACCAATTAAAATTTCTACAATTCTACCCCCAGGAATTTCGTATTTAATTTCGTCAGTGAGTTCTGTTTTTCCATTTTTGGGTGTAAATTGATGGCGATGTTCCCAAGATTTCAAGGGGCCAATTTCTTGAATGTCGACAAATAAATAGGGCTGATTACATTCAGTATGACGGGCTAACCAGCGAATGGGAATAAACCCTAACATTAGTTGAAATTCTGTGATTGCACCGATATCTAACCCTCCTTCTCGTTTAATAACTTTCACAGGTTGCCACGGCGGGGTTAATTTATCTAAAATGTCAGGACGTTCATGAAATTCCCAAACTTTTTCTATGGGGGCATCAATTAGGCTTGTTTTTTTAAAGGTTAACATTTTTGAGTTAGAAGTATCTACAACTTAGTTTAAACCTGAATTTAAAAAGTTATATAGTGCATCAATTCTGATATGATTGTAGCATTTAATCTCAATCTTTTTTGTAAATCAACTAAATTTTTATAATTTCCTTTTGTTGAGCGATCGCTGATTATTTCTTTTTTTATCTGTTCTGAAATACCATAAATTTCTTCTAATTCTTTTAAGTTTGCTGTATTTATATTTATTTTTTTCGGGGTTACTAAACTTTCGGGATCGTAATAAGAAAAGGTTAAAATTGGGTTGAAGGGTTTGAGACGAGATAAGGGGATATTTAAAGCTGCTGCCATATCTTCAATTGATAATATTTCTACCCCTGTTTGCATTAATTCTACTAAATTTCTAGCTTGATGAATTGAGATTCCAGGTAATCTTAATAAGTCATCAATAGTGGCCTGAGTTACATCAATTTTGATCCCTAATTCTTCTGCGATCGCAATTTCTTCTAATGATTGAAAGCGGTAATAAGGATCATTTTCTATTTGTTGACGCAGTTTTCTTTTTCGGAGATTTAATTGTTTAGAAAAGGAAGAAAAGACCATTTTTTTGAAGTCAGAAATTGTAAAATTTTATTATTTTAATATAGCTTTTTCAAAACTAAAAAAATACACTTGGATTTATAACTGTTCCCTGTTCCCTGAATTTAATTAATTTTATCCAAAAGATTACGGCGTTTTTGTTCAAATTCATAGTCAGAAACTAACCCTTCTTCTCGTAGTTTATCTAATTCTCGTAACCCTTGAGAAATCACATTCACTTGTAAGGGTTCTATTTGTTTACGATACACTGTATGAGGGTCACTTTCTATGTTGTTAAATTGAGCATTAAATTGTTCTTCTCCCTGTACAAAATACCATACTGCGTCAATAGCACAAGCAATACTTGGTATTGGTGTATTCCATAATAGTAGATATATCACCCCCCATACAGGTTGGCCTAAGTAAAATTTATGCACACCAGCGATCGGCCAAGGTACAATAGTAGAGAGTAAAGCGAGAATGATACCTACTTTACGACTTTTTGGGTGACTCAGTAGCTTTTCCAATTGTTGCATTGGGGTTAAGCATAAGGGTTGACAAAATCATTCTACTGAAAAAGACGGTTTTAAGCAGAGAAGAGTTCCCCAGGGTTCTGGGTTAAACTTATCTAAGATACGGTAAACCGTAGTTTGAAATCTGTTTCAACTGCTTTACAATTAAAAGTGTTTGTTTTATAGTCAATTGTAATTATTAACATAGGGAATATAATCATGGGATTTTTTGATTCAGATGTCGTTCAAGAAGAAGCCAAAAAATTATTTGAAGATTATCAATCTTTGATACAACTAGGAGGCGAATACGGTAAATTTGATCGTGAAGGTAAAAAGATTTTTATCGATCAAATGGAATCACTCATGGAACGTTATAAAATTTTCATGAAACGCTTTGAGTTATCAGAAGATTTTATGGCACAAATGACGGTTCAACAGTTAAAAACTCAGTTGGGACAGTTTGGGATGACTCCTCAACAAATGTTTGATCAAATGAATATGACTTTAGAAAGGATGAAGTCGGAAATTGAAAGTTAATTTTAATTTTTAGTAAGATAAAACATCATTTAAAAGACAAAATAGAAAGATGATAAGAGTAGGTTAGGTTGAGAAAGTAAACCCAAAAACTACCCGTCATAACATACAAAAATGGTGGGTGACCACGGATTATTATATTTTTGCCATAATCTAATAATAGCTTTCTAACCCACCCTATTGATTAAAAACCCTAGAAAACTATGTATGATTTTGCTGTTATCGGTGGAGGTATTGTCGGACTTTCAACAGCGATGATGTTAGGAAAAAAGTTTCCTGCTGCGTCGTTAGTTGTCATTGAAAAAGAAAGTCAAGTGGCCTATCATCAAACGGGTCATAATAGTGGTGTAATACATTCAGGCATCTATTATAAACCCGGCAGTTTTAAGGCGAAGTTTACCCGCGCCGGTAGTCAGTCAATGGTGGAATTTTGTCAACAGCATAACTTACCTCATGAGGTCTGTGGTAAGGTGATTGTTGCCACGAAAGATAAGGAGTTACCTTTATTAGATAATTTGTATAAGCGGGGTTTAGAGAATGGTTTGAAAGTTAAAAAAATATCCCCCGAAGCAGTAAAAGAAAAAGAACCCTATGTTAGTTGTTTAGCAGGAATCTATGTTCCGACTTCTGGCATCGCTGACTATAAAAAAGTCTGTAAAAAATATGCCGAAATTATTGAACAACAAGGGGGAGAAATTAAACTCAATACTAAAGTTTTGCAGATTAAAAATGAAGGGAATTATAAGCTATTAGAAACCAGTCAAGGAGACATTAA
This sequence comes from Crocosphaera chwakensis CCY0110, assembly GCF_000169335.1. Lineage (GTDB taxonomy): Bacteria > Cyanobacteriota > Cyanobacteriia > Cyanobacteriales > Microcystaceae > Crocosphaera > Crocosphaera chwakensis. The sequence goes on along the minus strand of NZ_AAXW01000004.1, from coordinate 129,546 downwards.
AGCTAAACTGATTATAAATTGTGGGGGGTTATATAGCGATCGCCTGGCCCAGTTGGATGGAGTGAACCCCCAGGCGAAAATTGTCCCTTTTCGCGGTGAATATTATCAATTAACCCCCGAAAAACGATATTTAGTCAAAAGTCTCATTTATCCCGTTCCTAACCCAGAATTTCCCTTTTTGGGGGTGCATTTTACCAAAATGATCGATGGAAGTATTCACGCAGGGCCCAATGCGGTATTAAGTTTGAAGCGAGAAGGGTATAAAAAAACAGATTTTGATCTCAAAGAGTTTGCTGAAGTGATGGCCTATCCTGGGTTTTGGAAACTGGCAGCGAAACACGCAGATGAAGGGATAAAAGAAATAGTGCGATCGTTTAGTAAAGCTGCTTTTGTTAAGAGTTTACAGCAATTAATCCCAGAGGTGACGGATAACGATATACTCCCTTGTGAGGCAGGGGTACGGGCCCAAGCGTTAAGGATGGATGGTAAGTTAGTGGAAGATTTCTTAATTATCCAAGATGAACACGCTTTGCACGTTTGTAATGCACCTTCGCCGGCTGCGACTGCATCCTTAGAAATTGGTAAGTATATCGTAGCGCAAATTCCGGAAAGAAATTAAACTGTCATTGCGAGGGGTAAAATAAACAGTTACGATACAGCCAAATCAGTACAATAGGATCTCTGTTCTCAAACAAAGTAACTGCTCACTTCACAGTGATACTAGATCCGCTTTAGATAGTATAGTATTAACTTTTGGAGCAGGGAGCAGGGAGTGGGGAGAAAAAACGTTACTCTACTAAAATAAGCGGATTTGGTATGATATTTGTTTCCCAATATTTTTCTTAAGAGTTAACAATTAAATAGCTTTTCCAGGTAGATTTTTGATGAGACGTTTTATTGTCTTTACTTAAAAGTCGCCAGGTTTTTCCCTCTGCTTGTCGTTGAAGATAAACTTCAAACTTATTGTTATTTTGTTTGACTTCTTGACTGGGGAGAATTAACTTTAAATTATAGGTTCCTGTAAGATGATAACTTGGGAGGTTGCTAATAGTAACAGGGTCTATTTTCTTGACATTGATATTACTAATATATAACTGAGGTTTCTGAGTATTTAACTGTTGACTTAAGGGATTTAAACGTTGACTCAGTTGGAGAGTAATCGCTTGCTTGACAATATTACCATCAGGAGCAAATTCTAAAGGAACTGTCTTACTTTGACAAGCAGTCAAAAGTAAAGAAAAAAAGATAACTAATAATCCCTTAATTAAGTCTTGTTTCCGAAAGGATACAAATGAATAAAGATTTGGTATCATAAACATCAGAATTAATAACGATTGTTTAGTTTATCAAGAAACGAAACCCATGAGTAATTTTCGTCTTGAACCCTTTTTATGGATTCATTTAGCCGGTTTAGCCGTCGCTCCTTTATTATTAGTTATTATGTGGGTAGGATTAGCCGTGAGTGATCCTTGGCCATTTTATTGGCTAGAATTAGTAATGCTTGGAGTAATTGGAGTGGTTCCTATTCTCTGGATGCAATGGACAAAACCATTTGACTTTTTTAGCCTTCTTTTCTTGGCCGTAAGACCCAGTAGTTTAACAGAAGAACAAAGAAAACTATTGCGTCTTTTAACAACCAGAAAAAACAAATTTTTTCATAGCATAACAGCTATAGGATTACTGGGAATAGGTTGGTTACTCTATCAATTAGCACCCTTCGCAGCCGTGACCGCATCCATATTACCACAATGGCGTATTTTAGGATTAGCGATCGCAGCGATCGCCTTTTTTTTGTGTAACCTATTTGTACAAGTTCCTGTGAGTGTTTTGGGAATATTATCCACCTCAGAAAAAACATGGTTAGCAACCGAACCGATTCCCTTAGATAAAGTTACCAGTAATTTTACTGTTTTAGGGTTACGAGTGAATAAAATCTTTTTAATTCCTGTCTTTCCCCCATCATCAAATGTGAATGAAAAAACTTCATAATTTCTTCAGAATGGTGTAATACATATCAGCAGGGATAAAATTATCTGAGTTATGCTAGAAACAGTGATGTTAATAAGATAGAAAAAAACTGATGACAAACTCAACCATGACAGCAAACCATCAAGCAGAAACAGAAGTTTGGGAAACTTTGCAACAAGCGATCGCTGAGTGTTCAGGGTTTCAACAATGGCAAGCACAACAACAAGAAGAGGCTGATATTGAATCCCTTGATGAACAAGTACGCTCCTATCTCAGAGAAACCTTAGAAACCCTAGCCTATTAATCCTGTGAGGGAGGGCTTTTGCCCTCAAGTATTTTTTTAATTAATAATAATCAATAATTTTATCATTAATAACAATTAATTATTAATCATAGCAATAGAAAAAGATTCATGAGATATTTTGTTTGTCTTTTGCCTTTGACTCAGATGTAATTCTCACAACAGACGACTAATTCCTAATTATTGCCATATTTAATCTAGTTTTTCTCTTCAAAAATGCTTTACATATTAAAGGAAAAAGGGATTGGAAGGGGTCACAATCTTTTTCCAATACACTTATTATTGCCTGTTACCTCTTGCCTCTTGCCTTGAAAAAACCAAACAACCCCATTTCCCCAATGACCCAGAAGTGGTAATGTATAGGGTGGCAAAAATAACATAAACATCTCGACTTCGCTCGATGTTAACCCTGAGCTTCGACAGGCTCAGTTTCCGCGTAGCCAAAGGGTTCAACATTATCGCTCAGCCAAATTAATAAGTTAATCCCCAAACATCAAAGATAAGCATGGTAGCTACACAACAAGAAACAAGCGTTGGTAAAATCACTCAAGTCATCGGTCCTGTGGTCGATGCTGAATTTCCCAGTGGTAAATTACCTCGTATTTATAACGCTCTCAAAGTAGAAGGTAAGAACTCTGCAGGAAACACCGTTTCCGTTACCTGTGAAGTACAACAATTACTCGGTGATAACCAAGTCCGCGCCGTTGCCATGAGTGGGACTGATGGTTTAGTCAGAGGCATGGAAATTGTTGATACAGGCGCACCTATCAGTGTTCCTGTAGGTAAAGCCACCCTAGGCCGTATTTTTAACGTATTAGGGGAACCGGTAGACGAAATGGGAGACGTGGGTAACGAAGAAACCTCCCCCATTCACCGTCCTGCCCCTAAACTAACGGAATTATCAACCAAACCCAAAGTCTTTGAAACTGGGATTAAGGTTATCGACCTTCTCACCCCATATCGTCAAGGTGGAAAAATCGGATTGTTTGGCGGAGCAGGTGTGGGCAAAACCGTTATTATGATGGAGTTAATTAACAACATCGCTATCCAACACGGGGGAGTATCCGTGTTCGCTGGAGTAGGGGAACGTACCCGCGAAGGAAATGACCTCTACAACGAAATGATCGAATCTAAGGTAATTAACCCCGATAACCTCTCAGAATCGAAAATTGCCCTAGTGTACGGACAAATGAACGAACCCCCCGGAGCTAGAATGCGAGTGGGTTTATCTGGTTTGACCATGGCGGAATACTTCCGTGATGTCAACAAGCAAGACGTATTATTATTTGTTGATAATATTTTCCGTTTTGTACAAGCCGGTTCTGAGGTATCTGCACTTTTAGGACGGATGCCTTCTGCGGTAGGATATCAGCCCACCCTAGGGACTGATGTAGGGGACTTACAAGAACGGATTACCTCTACAAAAGAAGGGTCTATCACCTCTATTCAAGCGGTTTATGTCCCTGCGGATGACTTAACAGACCCGGCTCCTGCTACTACCTTCGCCCACTTAGACGGAACCACTGTATTATCCCGTGCCTTAGCCTCTAAAGGGATTTATCCTGCGGTTGATCCCCTAGATTCGACTAGCACCATGTTACAGCCTAACATCGTTGGAGATGAACACTACGATACCGCTCGTGCTGTTCAATCTACCCTACAACGCTATAAGGAATTACAGGATATTATCGCTATTTTAGGGTTAGATGAATTATCAGAAGATGATCGTCGTACCGTAGATAGAGCGCGTAAAATTGAGCGTTTCTTATCTCAACCCTTCTTTGTAGCAGAAGTGTTTACTGGCGCACCGGGTAAATATGTATCTTTAGATGACACCATCAAAGGTTTCCAAATGATTCTCAGTGGTGAATTAGATGATCTTCCCGAACAAGCTTTTTACTTAGTGGGAGATATTAGCGAAGCTAAAGCTAAGGCCGAAAAACTCAAAGAAGGTTAAGTTTAATAACCTTTGTCTAACTCGTAGGGGTGTGCTATGGTTCGCCCCTATTCAGCACTAATCATTAGATAACCTATTACTGATATGCCATTAACCGTTCGTGTCATTACCCCTGATAAAACCGTTTGGGACGGCGATGTACAAGAAATCATTCTACCCAGTACCTCTGGACAACTGGGGATTTTAAGTGGTCACGCTCCCCTATTAACCGCTTTAGATACCGGTGTCATTCGTGTCCGTCCCGATAAAGACTGGAAGAGTATTGCTGTGATGGGAGGATTTGCTGAAGTTGAACAAGATGAGATTAAAGTCTTAGTTAACTCAGCCGAAGCCGGAGATAACATCGATAAAGATGCTGCTAAAGAAGAGTACAATGCTGCTCAGAGCCGTTTAGAAGAAGCGAATAAGGGTGGAGAACCTCGTGAACAAATGAAGGCATCTAATGCCTATAAACGAGCAAGGGCCCGTCTTCAAGCAGCCGGTGGAATGGTTTAAAAATATCTCAAACTTACTAATATCATTTTAGGGACAGATTGATTAATCTGTCCCTACTCAATTTCAAGAAGATATTTTTAAGAGAGTATTTGATTGAATAAGAAATTTCAGGACTTTACAAACTTTCTTTAGAAGACCAAATATTAGGTTGAAATTGTTCGTCTAAAGGAGTTTTAGCAATGTGATTAGTGTAATTGTGCATGACTTTGATTGCAATGCCTAAAATTACCTCTAGTACCTGTTGTTTACTATATCCTGCTGTCAAAAATGCTTCTATTTCACTGTCTTCTACCCAACCGCGAGCTTTTACCATTTGTTGAGTAAAGTGACGTAATGCTTGTAATTTAGCATCAGCTATGGGTGTTCCATTTCTTAAAGCTTTAATGTTTTCTGGAGACATTCCAATCGCTTTAGCTAATCCTGAATGGGCTGCCATACAGTAATCGCAAGAGTTTTCATAGTTTACTGTTAGATAAATTATTGATAGAATTATTATCAACTTTAATCGATTTCATGATGAGATAAAATCTCTTGTAATTGATTGTATCTTGTTGATCATGAGTATAATAACAAACTAAAAGGATTTTGAGCTAATGAGTTCTGATTCTCCACAGTCATCTGGTGTCATTCATCCCTCTCGAAAAGTTGTTTATATTGATGGCAAAAAGTATCCTCTTTCTGAACAAGTTATTAAAAATATTGAAACCATTATTGGATTTCAAGTCAAACAAGAAAAAAGGCTACCTATTCACGAGCGTGTTATAGAAAAGATTGCCGCTTTTTTGAGTAAATCTACATTCTTGTATTTGCAGTTATTTTTTTTTGTTATCTGGGCTTTGGGAACTTATTTGGCACCTCAACTATTACCTTTAGGTTTGCCCCCGTTGGATTTGCCTAATATGGGAATAGATATTGCAGCATTGCTTATAGCTACCGGCGTATTAGTACAACAAACTCGTCAAGATAAACTAGCTGAAGAGCGATCTCATTTAATTTTGCAAATTAATCTGCTGACAGAACAAAAAATCGCCAAATTAATCGATTTGATGGAAGAATTGCGAAGTGATTTACCTACAATTCGCCAACGTTATGATTGGGAAGCCCAAATGATGAAAGAAGCCACTGATCCTCAAGCTGTTTTAGACATCTTGCAAGAAAACTTAGAGCAGTCGCTCATAAAGCCTGAAAAAAATTTAGCAAACTCTGATGAATAACTTTCCCTTTTTTTATCGATTGCTTCTTATTTTATCTTCGTTAGCTTTGATTAAAGGTCCTTTTGCCGATGAATACAAATTTGCCCACGAAGTAAAGGTTGCCGATGAAACAGGGGAACATAAGCTTAATTTTTCAGGGGGACTATTAGAAGTAGCTAATTTTTAGATTTTAACTTGCGCCACTTTCAGACTGACCATAAGCTTGCCAAGCTAAATCTAATAACCCATTAAGAATAGCCACCGCAACCACGGCACTTCCTTTACGTCCATTAACCGTTATCTGGGGAATCTGAGCATCGTGTAACCGTTCTTTAGCTACATCTGCCCCAATAAACCCCGCAGGAGTTCCAATCACTAAAGCAGGTTTAATTTCTTCTTCTTCAACTAACTCCACTAAAGCGGTTAAAGCCGTTTGGGATTCCCCAATGACAAAAATGGCTTCAGGATAGCGTTTTGCTAAGGTTTCGATGCCCCAAGCTGTCGTTGTTTTCCCTTTCTGGGGACGGGTAATGGTTTGGGTACTACAATAAACTGGATTGGCAAAAGTATCCTGAAGATTTGGCACAATACCCACTTGCACCATTGGTACATCAACAACAATGGTACTACGGGCTGCTAAAGCAGCAGCCCCAGATTGTAAAGCTCTCTCAGAAAAACGCAATAAAGAAAGATAGTCAAAGTCAGCAGTTTGATAAATAACTCGCCGTACAATTTCATACTCAGCAGGAGAGATAACCGTTTCGCCGATTTCCCTATCGATCATTGCTAAACTTTGAGCATCAGTAACGTGCCATTCCATAATTAGCACAAATAATAAAAGTTAAGTATTAGGATTAGAAGCAGGGGGTTGATTCAACAGAGGAGACAAATAAGCCACTAAAACCCCTAAGGCGAAGCCCATGACATTACGGAATAAGGGTAACCATTCAGAGGTTCTCGTTACCACTGGACCGATGCCAAAGGCAATAAAGAGGATACCCCATAAGGGCGAAATGATAAGAACCCATTGCCAAGCAAACACTTGATCCGATTTGCGAGGAGTTCCTGCAAATCCAAAGACTAAACCACCAACAATAGAAGTAATCAAGGTGAGAATCCATTGTTCTCTGGGTAAACCTGGCACAACGCCACAACCACCTTTAACTAAACACCCTTTAACTGTATCAAGAGCATTCATAATGGAGGTATTCTCCCCGTTTTCTCGCACATAATACATATTACCAAAACGAGCTTGTAATTCGATCCAGAAAGTTCTGGGTAATAACTCATAAACGTCGTCTCCAATACTAAAAGAGAGAATATTACCCCCACGGGAATCAGCAACTAAGAGGATACTTTTATCATCTAAACCCCAAAAATTAATCACCGCACGACCCGGAGAGCGATCGTATTGGGTTAAAACACGAATTCTCCATCCTGTATCGAATTCAAAGTTTTCTATCTCTTGAATTAAGGATTCTTCTTGTATATCGGGAAGAAAATTGGCTAAATCTACCACAGGCGTAACTTTATCAGGTAACAATTCAGGATTATTAACCGCTAAAGCTGGTGAAGGAGAAAATACAAAAATGGTAATGCTGAGAAAACAAGCTAGCAAGGAACTGAAAAAAGATTTGAAACCACGTTGTTGCATAGTATTTTGCTATTTAACCGATTGTCAACACTTAAATAAATATTAATCAATTTTATATTTCTTTACACTTTTTTACACATAGATTAAAATTTATTCTTGTCTTTGGTTTTCAAATCAGAACGATTCCAAGTTTTCCAAGCTACCTGAAACCCCTTAGTTAAGCGACGGGTTCCGATTTGTACCTTTTTGAGTTGGGTTTGAGTTATATTGAGGCTATTATCTACTTGCTTAACGATATCAGAAGCACTTTTGACTCCGCTATCGATGTCATCGGTTAACTCGGTAATTTCTAAGCCTGTGAGGCGAATAGAGTGTAACGTAGGCGGGAATTCTCTATGCAAGGTATCAAACAATTTTTCAGCACTACGAGCAGCCCTGGCTACCTCTTGTAAGACAGGGATCGCTACAATTAAAATTGCCGTTAGACTTAGGGCCATCAAAAACAGAGAACAACTAAGCCAAAATAAGGGATCGCTTACCATGTTTTTCCCTAATTCTTGGTAGAAGAGTTGGTTTGAGCGGTAATATCACGGGGAGATTCTGGAGGAGGGACTTCAATTTGGGTGGCTTCAATGCCGGCTGCGATCGCTTCTTTGAGTCGGCTTAAGGTTCCAGCCCAATTTTTCTGTGCTGAGTCCGAAAGGCGATCGGCTTGTAGTTGAACTGTAGTGGATAAGTCTTCGGCCATTTCTGGTAGAGCGTCGGCTGATTTTTTGATAATGCGTCGGGTTTCTCGTCCGGAACGGGGAGCTAACAATAATCCAGTTACTGTCCCTACCATACTACCCAGGACGATCCCTGCCATAAATAAACCACTGTTGTTATTTTTCGACATGATTTTGCCTCTTACTATTAATGATCATTTTAGGCAGAAATAGCTCCAGCATCACGGCTTCTTAGTTTTTTTTCCAATCCGTGCCACTCAATTTACTTTAACCTAAAATCTAAGGGTGATAGCGATCGCTCTTGGCTCCTTAATTTACTTCTATATATTTGAAATCAGCAGCGATTCCTTTTTCTGGATCTCGTAACTGAATATTTTGTTTAATTTCTAAATTAGAGCAAGGTAATTCAGCAGCCCAACATCGATTGGAAAAGTTTGCTGAATAGGTATATTCGATATTATTTATATTATCAGTTATTAATTTTGTTTCGGGTATTTTTTGAAAAAAGAATAAACGTTATCCAATGTTTTTTCTAGTAATAACTAGGAAAATTTTAGTCAAAAATATTAACAATAAATTTGCCGTGTAGTTAGATTTTTTTGAAGCTGTCTTAATCAAAAATTTATTATTTTTATTAAAGAGATTAACTCTTCTTTTAATTACGGGGAAAAGATAACAGTTTTCCTATTTTACGGGAATCATTAGAGTTACTCCATAATATTTCATAGGAAGCATTAAGATCCGTGAGATCGCATTGGACATCAAGACACAAAAGATAGTCATAAGCAGTGTAATTTTCCTTAAACTCAGGTAATGTTATTGGTTCAATTTCAACATTGGGATTAGTTAAATAAAAATGATATATCCAACTATCATCGGTCGCAATTAAGGCAACTTTAGATTGATTTGTAACTAAAGTTTTAAATTTTGTGATTCTGTCATCATTATAATAACCGTTAGCATAATATAATCGTTCTTGCCCAAAATTAGTTTTTGCCCAAATATTAGGTTTGAAAAATTCTGTAATCGAAAGTCCTCCTAAAGGCTTAGAAGAATTTAACACGCAAGAACTAATTAAGATAAAAATAGAAAGCAGAAGAAGACTTTTTTGAAAAACTGAATTTCTTTTTTGATTAATTATTAATGTTAAAAGAAAAGCGATACAAACACCTGAAGCAGTGAAAAACAGATTAAAGTAACGATTATTCCAAGGAGTCCAAAGAACTAAGTAACAGACGATAAGCATAAAGCTGATTAAACTAATACTTGTGGCTCTTAAAAAATTATTACCTTTAATCAGTGAAATAAAAAGAGAAGGCAAAACTAAGAAAAAGCCACTCATTCCATACCAGGAAAAATCTTCATGGGGAAATAAACGTATGGAAAACTTATATGGTCTATTGTTAACATATCCCATTTTTATATTCTCAAAAAAAGGTTCAAAAAGAAGCTTATATAAATTCTCTAGATGATCATCTAGATTAATATTTAATCTTCCTTTAGCAATATAGTCAAAAGGGAATAAATGAAAACTTTGGAAGAGGTATCTTACTAGATTGGCAAACATACCTTTCGTTTTACTGGGTTTAACAAAGTTATTTTTGGTTAACCCGGTGGCATCGTTTTGAGTCGCGACATTATGAAAGAATAACCAAAATTGAGACATAATTAAAGAGGGAAAAATCAAAATAACAAAATATGACCAATTGGTTCTAAGCAGATTTAAAATGTCTACAACCTTATATTTTTTCAAGATGAGATACAGCAAACACACTGAAAACGGCAGTAAAAATACTAAAAACGTGCTTTTCGCAGAAGCTCCAAATGAGGTTCCTAAAATCAGTAATGATAAATCTTGAATATTCAAGACTTGTAAAAAACGGTATGCCACTTGTAAACAAAATATTGCTGCTGCACCAGTAAAAATATCATTTTTAGTTGAAGTTGCCTGAAAACACAATTCAGGCATACCCATGATAATTATTGTGGTAATTAAACTAATATTAACAGAGGCGAAATTGCGAGACAGCGCGTAAGTTCCAAGTCCAATACTAACATAAGCTAAGAAGCTAAATAATCCGACTCCATAATCAGAATAAAATCTTAGAAAAGCATGAGTTAATATATCAGATCCCATGACAAACATTGCTTGACGAGGCGTAGTCACATTTTCTAAGAGCAAAGAATTTTCCTGCTGAAACAACAAAATCCTCGATAAATGATAAGTCATACTATCCCAATTACTTGGAGGAATAATAATAGCTAGAAAAAATAGATAAATCCAGCAAATAGCAATTATTGAACAAATTATTTTATGTTGAAAAAAGAAGTTTTTTAGAGTCAATATAATGAGTTCGATCTCAGCTTTTTTCTTGAAGGCTAATCTTAAAATAAGAATACAGAATAATGCTTCAACAGCAAAAGAAAGAGCAGGTATCTTTAATAAAAAACTAACTTGAAAAATCGTTGAAAATAAGATAAATGCCAAAATTATTCCCAATGATAATGCCTCAGAAACCCGGCGGGAAGAATTATAAACAAATAAACTACCCCCAAAACAAAACCAAAAAATTTCTAAAGTAACAACGACAAATGACATGGCTATACCTGATTTTTACGAATAATTAGAAAATTTTACAGATTTTACAGTTAGAACGCGCCATCATATCACATAATACTTGTCAAGAGATTTTAGACAAGTTTTTTACCGATCATCGTTACTCTAAGTTGTGGATAGCTTGAGGCAATTAAAAACGGTAAAAATGTACTATTTTGACATAGGGATCTATCTATAGACATATTGCTCAAATTAATTCTATCTGTTATCGTCGTGTAAACGATTATTAATATAGTTTGTGTGTTTACACTGAAACTAAAGATTAATAATAGTTGAATATTAAGGAAAATTCCCTAGAAGCCGAACTTAAGGAATAATTGTGAAAACAAGGTCATTGAATTCATCTTCGTTAACAAGGCAATTCAGGGAATCTGAATACTAAAATCACATCGCTATAAGCTATAATCCGATTCATCTAATGTGTCAAAACACAAATAACCCTAAAAGTTAAGGTTGATGCTAAATTTATCTTCCCCAAACTTACCTATTTCTATTATCATCCCTGTCTATAAGGGCGGACAGGCGTTTTATGACTGTTTAGCCAGTTTAAAAAACAGTCGATTATCCCCTGCTCAAGTGATTGTCGTTGTGGATGGAGATGATCCCCATTCCTATCAAATCGCTGAAGCATTCGGTGCTAAGGTACTACAGTTAAAAACCAATCAAGGTCCTGCTGTAGCCAGAAATCGAGGGGCTGAGATAGCAACTGGCGATATTCTCTTTTTTACAGATGCTGATGTTACTATTCATGAGGATACTCTCGAAAAGATTGCTCAAGTCTTTGAATCGAATCCTCGCGTAGCTGCCTTAATTGGGTCTTATGACGATCAACCAGGAGCATCTAATTTTCTATCCCAGTATAAAAATTTATTCCATCACTATAATCATCAAATTGGCTCAGAAGAAGCCTCAACGTTTTGGGGAGCTTGTGGAGCGATTAGACGGGATATATTCTCGAAAATGGGTGGATTTGACGAAAGTTATCGTCGTCCTTGTATTGAAGACATCGAACTTGGCTATCGCTTAAAAGCTGCAGGGTATCAGATTCGTCTTTGTAAAGATATATATGTCAAACATCTAAAACGGTGGACTCCTTACTCTTTACTTAGAGCAGACTTTTTTTATCGCGCCTTACCTTGGACAGAGTTAATTCATCGCGATCGCAATTTTGTTAACGATTTAAACTTGCAATGGTCGAGCCGTCTAAGCGTTATTTTTATCTACTTGTTGTTAATTGTGCTTCCGGCGAGCGTTTGGATACCTCCCCTACTGTTTCTCGTCGGTTTACTAATAATTGGGCTAATTGTGCTTAATTGGCCAGTTTATCAATTTTTTCTTAAAAAACGCGGTTTCATCTTTACTTTGGCAATACTTCCTTGGCATTGGTTTTACTACTTCTACAGTGGATTAGCCTTTGTTATCGGAACAGTTAAGCACAAATTGAAAAGAAATCGCTCAATTTTGCCAACCAAAGCATAGTTTCCTAAAAATACTCGAAAATTATCATTTTTTTGAACAACATCTCTCATTTATGAAAGTTACTAACACTAATCATTCTTACTCCCGCCATCAGCATAATTTTCCTTTAACCGTCGTTATTGGTGGAGGACCTGCTGGTTTAACCGCAGCTTATCAATTAGCTAAACACGGAATTAAATCAACTATCTTAGAAAAAGGCGATCGCGTTGGCGGTATTTCCCGTACCGAAACCTATAAAGATTATCGCTTTGATATTGGAGGACACCGCTTTTTTACCAAAGTCCCTCAAGTACAACATCTTTGGTATGAAGTTCTAAAAGACGATTTTATCAAAGTTCCCCGTCTATCTCGTATTTATTACAAAGGCAAATTTTTCAGTTATCCCTTAGAACCATTCAATGCGGTCAGTAATTTAGGAATTTTACACAGTTTATTAATTCTCTATAGCTATTTTAAAGTTAAAGTTAAACCCTTACCCGTTGAAGAAAACTTTGAACAATGGGTTACCAACCGCTTTGGAGAACGCTTATACAAAACCTTCTTTAAAAGTTACACCGAAAAAGTTTGGGGTATTCCCTGTACGCAAATTCGTGCAGATTGGGCAGCACAGCGAATTAAAGGATTATCTCTTAAAAAAGCAGTGATTAACGCCGTATTTGGTAGTAATGACACCAAAACTCTCATTAAAGAATTTGATTATCCCATTTTAGGTCCAGGGATGATGTGGGAACGGTTTCAAGAGAAATTAAATGCTCAAGGTTCTCCTGTTCATTTAAACACCGAAGTGATTAAAGTTGAACGGCAAGGTAAGCGTATTACCCGTATTATCGCTAAAAGAGGAGATGAAACCTTGACCCTTGAAGGGGATCAGTTTATCAATACCATGCCCGTCGCTGCATTAATGCACCGTTTAGACCCCTTACCCCCCGAAAATATCCTTAAAGCAGCCCGTAGTCTAAAATACCGTGATTTTCTCATTGTTCCTATTGTAGTCAATGAAAAAGACCTATTCCCTGATAACTGGATTTATATTCATAGTCCAGAATTCAAAGTTGGACGAATTCAGAACTTTAAGAACTGGAGTCCTGCTATGGTTCCTGATACCAATAAAACCTGCTTAGGAATGGAATATTTCTGTAGTCAAGGAGACAACTTATGGGAAATGGATAACAAAGATTTAATTAGATTAGCCAGTGAAGAAATTGTTAATCTTGGTTTAGTGGATGACATCTCTAAAGTAGAAGACGGTACCGTTATTCGCCAGAAAAAAGCTTATCCCGTTTACGACGGTGAGTATAAACAACATTTAGAGGTATTACAAGATTATGTGAGTACCTTTGAGAATTTGCAAACCGTTGGACGTAATGGAATGCACCGTTACAATAACCAAGATCATTCTATGTTATCGGCCCTTTTAGCTGCGGAGAATATCATGGGAGCAAATCATGATTTGTGGACAGTGAATACAGAGCGTTCTTATCATGAAGATTTTGTTACGGATGATAAGAAGAAAACTCCAGTTTCTCCTTCTATAAAAGCAAAATCCATCAACTCTAAAGTTGTTGTTTAATAAAAATATTCAGATAGAAACATAATTAGTCTATCTGTCTGTTCCGCTTGTCATCATTAACTAAGCTAACCATTAGCAAATTTTAGGTTCTTTTTTCATGAATGTTTTTCCGATGGTTTCTATCATCATTCCCGTTTATAATGATGGTATAAGGCTTAAAAAATGCTTAGAAGCCTTAGAAAATCAATCCTATCCTACTGACAATTATGAAGTAATTGTTATTGATAATGCTTCTGATAAAGAACAAAATATCAAAGCTATTGTTTCGCAATTTTCCCAGACTCATTATGCCTATGAAGCAAAGCAAGGATCTTATTCTGCTAGAAATAAAGGTTTGTCTCTAGCAAAAGGAGAAATTATTGCTTTTACAGATTCAGATTGTCTTCCTACAATTAACTGGTTAAAAAATGGGGTTAGTGCTTTATTAGCTCATCCTAATTGTGGATTAGTAGCAGGAAAAATAGAACTCTTTTTTAGAAATCCTAATCAACCCACTGCCATAGAATTGTATGAAAGTGTTACCGCTTTTCCCCAAGAAAAACTATTAGCTGAATATCATGGGGCTGCAACCGCTAATGTGTTTACCTATCGTAAGATTTTTGATGAAGTCGGTGGCTTTGATGATAGTCTTAAATCCAATGGTGATTTAGAATGGGGAAATCGAGTTTATGAGAAAGGATATGAGCAGATTTATGCTGAAGAAGTCTGTATTTTTCATCCTGCTCGGCATTCTTGGTCACAACTGTATCAAAGAACTATTCGCTTAGCATCAGGAAGTTTTCAAAGACAATCAAAAGCATTAACTTCTTCCTTACAAAAACAATTATTATTTTTAGGATATTTACGATATAATTTGACACCACCCATTAATTTTTTAATTAAAGTTTTTAGAGATCAACGCTTTCAATCTTTAGAGGAAAAATTACAAGTTTCTTTAGTGATGTTTTTTGTTAGGTATTGTAGTGCTTGGGAACTATTAAGAGTAAAATTAGGTAAAGAATCCGCTAGATTATAAAGATATAAAAATTCAATTAATTTAAAATGCGTATTGCTTTTTTAGTTCATGAATTCCCCACTCTATCAGAAACTTTTGTGATTAATCAAATGGTAGGACTGATTCAAAGAGGTCATCAAGTTGATGTTTATGCAGAAAAACAAGGAGATATTAATCATCTTCAACCCTTAGTTGAACAATATAATTTATTAGATAGAACCTATTATCTTCCTCTGATGCCAGAAAATTTATTCAAAAGGGTAGTAAACGGAATAAATTTACTTAGAAAATATCTAACATTAAATAAAAGAAAAAGCTTCAATAGTTTAAATGTTTGGAAATACGGATTTGAAGCTCTATCATTTCGCCTTATTTATATGCTGTTTCCTCAATGCGAGCAACCTTATGACATCATCCATTGTCAATTTGGAACCCAAGGTTATCGGGGTATTTGGTTTCGTAAAATGAATAGTCCTCAAGCTGATTTGATTACAACTTTTCGGGGAGAAGATATTAGTAAGTATATTGATACAAATGGTTCTCACGTTTACGATAGGTTATTCAAAGAAGGTAACTACTTTTTAACTAATTGTGATTTTTTTAAACAAAGAATTATTGACCTAGGTTGTAATCCTAATTTAATTTCTGTTCTGCGTTCTGGATTAAATTATCAAGCGTTTATTTTTAAACCTCGCTTTCTTGAAAAAAATGAAAAGATTTGTATTGCTACTACAGGACGGTTAGTAGAAAAAAAAGGGATTGAATATAGTATTAAGGCTGTAGCTAAACAAGCACAAATAACACCTAACTTAGAATATAAAATTATTGGAGATGGTGAATTAAGAGACTATTTTGAAAAGCTGATTAGAGAATTAAAAATGCAAGATAAAATTCAATTAGTTGGCTGGAAAAATGAACAAGAAATTAAAGAAATTTTAGATAACTCTCACCTATTTATTGCTCCCAGTGTCACAGCTAAAGATGGTAATCAAGACGCACCTATTAATGTTTTAAAAGAAGCAATGGCTATGGGTTTACCTGTGATTAGTACCTATCATGGTGGCATTCCTGAATTAGTTGAAGATGGTGTATCGGGTTATCTCGTTCCTGAGAGAGATGTTGATACTTTAGCTGATAAATTAAACTTACTGATTCAGCATCCCGAAAAATGGAGTGATATGGGAAAAGCAGGACGTGATTATGTTGAAAAACACTACGATTTAGATAAACTAAATGATAGGCTAGTAGAAATTTATCAGCAAGTTCTTACCTCAAATCAATCTTTACTTAACTTAAACTTAAATTCTGTAAATTTATCATCTTAAAGGAGGATTAATTTTAATGCTATTAGACCCTAAAGTTACCATTGTAGTTGTTCCTCGTGAGCGATTTAGTTGTAGCGAAGAATCCCTTGAAAGTATTTATGAACATACAACTATTCCCTTTAACTTAATTTACGTTGATGGTAATTCCCCTGAAAAAATTCGTAACTATTTAAAACAACAATCAGAAGATAAACAGTTTAAACTATTAAGGATAGACCATTACTTAACGCCTAATCAAGCTAGAAACCTAGGCTTAAGTCATGTTAAAACCCCTTATTTAGTTTTCATCGATAATGATGTAATCGTCAGCAAAGGATGGTTAAAAGCCCTGTTAACTTGTGCTGAAGAAACTAATGCAGCCGTTGTCGGTCCCTTGATGTGTCAAGAAAAACCTTTACACGAAACTGTTCATTTTGCGGGCGGTGAATCTCATATTTGGGTCGATAAAACAGGCAGAAAACGCCTGAGAGAAAAAATGTATAAACAGGGAAAAAAAGTTAAAGATTTACTTCCAGAATTACAACGAACAGAAACCGAATTAGCTGAATTTCATTGCGTTTTAGTTCGCCATCATATTTTCGATAAAATTGGGATTTTAGATGAAGCTTTGATGAATACCAAAGAGCATCTTGATTTTTGTATGACTGTTAGAGAAAAAGGTGAAAAAGTCTTTTTTGAACCTAGTAGCCTAGTGACTTATACCTTTGGCGAACCCTTAGAATGGAGCGATTTACATTACTATATGTTGCGTTGGAGTAATGCCTGGACATTATCAAGTTTGTACCGTCTTAGAGATAAATGGCAATTAAGTGAAGACGGATATTTTACTTCAAAATATAAAAAATTGGGTTGGCGACGGAAAATGACATTTATTGCACCCATTATCTTTAGACTTACCTTTGGGCTTTATAGTCCTAAATTAGAAAAAGTGATGATGTGGTTTGAACATCGTATTAATAATTATTTGACCCATCGTCATGCTTATCAGCAAGAGCAATTAAGTTCAGGCAAATTGAATAAAGCTACTGTTGTTAATAATTAGAAAATATGAATACTATTACTCTTAACTTTAATTCAGTGATTGACTTAGACGATGAGCAATTTTATCAGCTTTGTCAATCTAATCCTAAGCTTAAATTTGAACGGAATGCTAACAAAGAATTGATCATCATGTCGCCAACAGGAGGTATTACTGGAAAATATAATTCAGATATTAATACTGATTTAAACCTTTGGAATAGAAAGGCAAAATTAGGTATTGTCTTTGATTCTTCAACAGGATTTAAACTTCCTAATGGGGCAGATCGATCGCCTGATGCAGCATGGATAGCTTTAGAAAAATGGAATCAATTAACTATTGATCAACAAGAAAAGTTTGTTCCTCTATGTCCTGATTTTGTGATTGAATTACGCTCAATTTCTGATAATTTGATAACTTTACAGGATAAGCTCAAAGAATATATTGATAATGGAACCCGTTTAGGCTGGTTAATTAATCCTAAAGATAAACAGGTAGAAATTTATCGTCAAGGACGACCAAAAGAAATATTAAATCAACCTTCTTCTTTATCAGGAGAAAATGTTCTCCCGAATTTTATTTTAAATATTGAATCTCTATGGTAAAAATACCAAAAGTAACCCGAAGAAAAGCAATTTATTTAGGAGGAACAACCCTGGCAACGACTCTGTTAACAGGATGGCTTAGGCATCCCAAATCTTTAAAAGCTTATGCTGCTCGTAAAGGATTACTTTATGGATCTGCTGCTGCCTATTCTAAGCTATCTGAAAATCAAGAATTTGCTAGGCGATTTATAGAAGAGTGTGCTATTCTAACCCCAGAAAATGATTTAAAATGGCATAAAATTCATCCAAAACCCAACGATTATGATTTTAGTCGGGGAGACTGGTTAGCAGAGTTTGCTAAACGCCATAAGTTAAAAATGCGCGGTCATACTTTAGTTTGGCATCAGTCCATACCAAAATGGCTAAAAGAAACCGCCAATCCTCAGAACGCAGAATCAATCTTAAAAGAGCATATTATGACTGTCGCAGGTCATTATCAAGGGTTAATTCACTCTTGGGATGTAGTCAACGAAGCCATTGAAGTCAGAGATGGACATCCGTTAGGGTTACGGAAAAGTCCTTGGTTCCAATGGTTAGGCAAAGATTATATTGACATAGCGTTTCGAGTCGCAGCAGAAGCAGATCCCCATGCACTGCTCTTTTATAACGATTACGATTTGGATTATGATATACCCCATCAAAATGCCAAGCGTGAAGCCGTTTTAAATCTTTTAAGGAGTCTAAAAGAACAAGGCACTCCCATTCATGGACTAGGAATTCAAGCGCATTTATCAGGGCCAGAAACCCGTTTTAATGCAGAGAAACTAAAACAATTTTTAGCCGATGTGGCCAGCTTAGACTTAAAAATTATGGTGACAGAAATGGATGTCTATGATCGAGGATTACCTTATGATTACGAAAAACGCGATCGCAGAATTGCTGAGGTTTACGAAATGTATTTGAATACCGTTTTAGAAGAACCTAACGTCATTGGCGTATTAACCTGGGGATTAAGCGATCGCTATACTTGGCTATCCAAACATCGTCCCCGTAACGACAAAGCACCAGTGCGTCCGTTACCCTTAGATCGAGAATTCAAGCCTAAGTTAGCTTGGGAAAGTATAGCCAACAGTTTTGCTTCAAGTACCTAAAAATTAGACTCAATTATCAATGATTCAGAATTATAGTCCTAATTTAGTTTAATAAAAAAACATTATGATATTCCCAATTTTAGAAAAAAATGTTATCTAGACCTCGTGAAATTGTTCATACTCCCGATAGCTTACTGCGTCGTCCTCGTTTTTTATTTTCGAGTATGTGGCGCGATTTACTGGCCTCCCGTGAATTAGCCTGGCGACTGATGGTACGTGATATCAGCGCGCAATATCGACAGGCAATACTTGGGATCGCTTGGATATTTATTCCCCCCATTGCCACAGCACTTAGCTTTACCTTAGCCAAAGAAGCCAACGTTTTTACGGTAGGAGATACGGATATTCCCTATCCTGCTTATGTTATGTTCAGCACAGCCCTGTGGCAAACCTTTGTTGATTCACTCATGGGACCAATTCAAGCCGTCATTTTAGCTAAACCCATGTTAGCAAGGGTCAACTTTCCCAGAGAAGCCATTATCCTAGCCAAACTTGGAGAAGTGGTTTTTAACTTTGCCATTAAACTCGTTTTAATTATTGGTTTGTTTCTATTTTTTAAAGTCTCTGTCAGTTGGAGTGTTATTATCGCTCCAGTAGCCTTAATTCATTTGATTTTACTAGGAACATTAATCGGTGTTTTGCTTGCCCCCATCGGACTACTATATCAAGATGTCTCAAGAGGCTTAAATATGGCTACAGGATTATGGCTATTTCTTACCCCTGTCATTTATCCTGTTCCAAAAGAAGGACTGTTTGGCATACTCGTAAGTTGGAACCCTGTTACCCCTTTGCTAGTAACCACAAGGGAGTTAGCCACCACAGGAACCTTATCTAACCCCGAAGGATTTTGGTTAGTCAGTGGCTTTACCCTAATCGGTTTAATCTTAACTTGGATTAGTTTTCGTATCGCAATGCCTTATGTCGTCGAGAGGGTCACATCGTAACATGGTAATTAATATTCAACGACCGTTAGTATCAACATCTGAAGCAAAAGAACCGCCTGTACTCTCAGTTGAGGGAGTCTCAAAAAAGTTTTGTCGTGACCTCAAACAATCCCTATTTTATGGGGTAAAAGATATTGCTGCTGATCTCACAGGAGGAAGACGACACAATCATCGCTTGCGACGTAAAGAATTTTGGGCCCTTCGAGACATTAACTTTCAACTGCAACGGGGACAAGCGTTAGGATTAGTCGGGTCAAATGGAGCAGGGAAAAGTACCTTACTGCGTATCCTCAGTGGCTTGATTAAACCCGATACAGGCTTAGTGAGAGTTAGGGGACGTATTGCCCCTTTGATTGCATTAGGGGCAGGATTTAACCCCATTTTGTCGGGGAGGGAAAACATCTACGCCAATATGTCAATTTTGGGATTATCTACCCGTGAAATTAAACGAAGATTTGATGATGTCATCGATTTTGCCGAAATTTGGGAAGCCATTGATGCTCCTGTGCAAAGTTATAGTTCTGGTATGGCTGCAAGATTGGGGTTTGCCTGTGCAGTGCATATTGATCCTGAAATCCTTTTAATTGATGAAGTGCTGGCGGTAGGGGACATTAAATTTAAGATGAAATGTCATCAACGACTGGCAGAACTAAGGGAAAAAGGAACTTCTTTTATTCTCGTTTCCCATAATCCCTATCATGTTCTCAATGTTTGTGATAGCTCAATTTACCTTAAAAAAGGAGAACTGGTGTTACAAGGAGATTCTCAAGATGTCATTCGTCAGTATGAAGCTGATTTGCGTCTTGACGGTACAGAAAAAGCTCTAGGATGGATTAAATTACCCGAAAAATCAGCAGCAGAAAGTTTAGGATTAGATATTCTTTCAATTTGCTTTAACGATAAGAACGGAAATCGATTAGATACCCTACAAACCGGTGAATATGCCGAACTTTGCATCCAATGTAAAGCCCATAAACCCGTTGAAAATGTCAACGTAGGAGTGATGATTTCTTGTAGCTCAGGAGGAGGCGATCGCGTGGTTAGTATTACCTCTACTGCCGATCATCAAACTATAAAATTGACTCCTGGATATCACGAAATCTCTATGAAAATGCCTTACTGTTGTCTGTTAGCAGGGGTTTACAGTGCCAATATTTATTTAAAAGAAGGGGTGTTTTCCTTCGATAAAGTAAAATCTTTTCGCTTTCAAGTAGATTCTGAACAATCAACCAGTCGCAGCCTATTTTATCAGCCCCGTAGCTGGGAGGTTAACTCATGAGTCATCCCCCAATCAGTATTATTATTCCGACTCATAATCGACCTCATTTATTACCGAGAGCAGTTGAGAGTGCGCTTAATCAAAGCTACCAAGATGTAGAAGTGATTGTAGTCGATGATGCGTCACAACACAGAGCAACTCTCCCAGATGATCCCAGACTGCGAATTATTTTTTTAGAGAAGAATGTGGGGGGAGCAGGGGCGCGAAATATAGGAACTAAAGCAGCTAAGGGACGCTGGATCACTTATTTAGATGATGATGATTATCTATTGCCCCAGATGGTAGAACTTTCTCTATCAACCTTGGAAAAAACAACCGTTAATCCCCCGGTTGCTCTGATTTCAGGACTGCAAAAAGTAGATGAGACAGGTAAAGTTATCGCCAAGCGCATCCCTCCGACCCTTTGTCCTCAAGGCGATCATTTCTTTCTAGAAACCCCAGAACCGGGACGGTCTTTTCATACGAAACAAACCCTAGTGGTGGAACGGGATCTGATTTTGAAAATAGGGGGATGGGACGAAACCTTTCGCTCTCGTGTTCATTCGGAATTATTTTTACGACTTAATCCCCAATGTACGCTTATTGGTTTACCAAAGATAACCTATCATCTTTTTTCCCATAGCACCGATCGCGTATCAGGCAATTATAAGCTACGCCAAGAAAGCTTTCAACGTTTGATCAAAAAACACGAGGAGATTTTTAGCAGTCATCCTAAAATGTTTGCTGAATTTGTTTACAAACACGCTGTAAAATCCTATAAAATGCAGCAAAAAAAAGCAGCTTTTATCCATTTGATCTGGGCTTTAAAACTTCATCCTCCTCATATTTTTCTCCTGATATATTATTCTATTTTTCACCCCTTCTCAACCCGATTTCAAAAACAATTTTTAACCGTCTCTAATTCTTCTTAAATAAATATGATTACCGATATTTTAGAAATTAACGAACAAACAAAACTAAAAGGACAAGTGATAGTTTTGGGTTCTGGTATTGCAGGGGCCGAAGTCTCAACCCACCTCGCTCGTCATGGCCGAGACGTGATTTTACTCGAAAGTGGACGCGATCGCTTTGATCCTGAGATTCAAGCCTTAAACGATGTCATTTTTTTGGGTAAACGTCACCGAGAATTAAATCCCAATACCTACTATCACCGCTACTTACCCCCTGAGTTACGGGGAGTGAGTCGAGTGCGTCAGTTTGGGGGAACCAGTAACGTCTGGACAGGAAAATGGAAATATTTACAACAATCTGATTTCGACGGCAGAGACTGGGTTCCTAACAGTGGTTGGCCCATAGAGTTTAGCGATCTTCTAGACCATTATCGCTCCGCTGCCAAAGATTACGGGTTTGGTGATTTGGAGGCAGAGGCTGTACGCCCAGAAATTAGGGAACTTCGAGGCAAAATTGCAGCCTATGGCTTAAAAATGAGTAGTTTTTATTGGGAGAAAACCCCAACTCGTACCGCCATTCGGTTTGGAGAAGAAATGCGCCGTTCCCAAAATTTACAAGTGATTCAAGGAGCGACGGCAACGGAGTTAAAACTCGATCCCTCGGGTCAACGGGTTAATAGGGTGGTTTGTCGTTCCCTCGAGGGTCGAGAAATTACCGTTGAGGGTGATGTTATTGTGCTTGCGACGGGTGCGTTTGAAGCAGCTCGTCTGTTATTAGCCTCTAACCGTCAAATCTCTCATGGTATTGGTAATGCTCATGATCTCGTCGGTCGTTTCTACACCGATCATCCAAAACATCATACAGGAATTCTCATACCAGGTCATCTCACTCGACAATACGCCCATGAGTTACAATATGCCCCTAAACCTCGGTTTTGTATCTGTTTTGCTTTAGATGATGACACTCAGCGTGAACACGAGCTTCTAGAACACGTTTTATACATTAAGCCAATTTATGAAACCCTAAGCGATCGACTCAAAAGAATAATTCAAGGTCGGCCAGTTTGTCGAGATAATAATGGCGTGGTGTCCACCTACCGAGTTAAGTTTGTGACAGAGCAACTTCCTCAAAAAGCCAGTCGCATCAAGCTTGGAGAAGAAATAGATGCCCTGGGTCAACGAAAACTAGAGGTTGAGTGGTGCTTCACAGAACATGATCATCGTTCGATGGCGAAAACTTTGGAATTATTAACCCAACGGTTTGCTGATGCAGGTATTGGTAGATTCGAGTTTGGGGATGATCCCCCTTGTATTGATAATATGACCGACGCAGCCCATCAAATGGGGACAACACGCATGGCAAGTTGTCCTGAAGAGGGAGTGGTAGATATTAATTGTCGGGTATTTGGTACGGATAACGTTTATGTGGCGAGTTCTGCCGTGTTTCCAACGGGACCGTCCTATTCTCCTACTTTTACGATTTTAGCCCTTGCCCGTCGTCTTGGTGAGCATTTGCTTGAGATAACAAAGTCTCAACCTCTGACAACTTTAATGAATACTGCAAGCGCACAAAACGACCATCTTTAATCTAGTTTTATCTCTAAAAAGGTATGTGTTTATGAGAGTTGAAAGTTTAAAAGTTCAAGTCCAAAATATTTTAAGTCCTCCTAAGCCTCACATTATTTTTATGCACGTTCCGAAAACAGGAGGGACATCAATTGATAAATCTCTGAGAATGATTTATGGAAAAAAAAATAGTTATAAAGTTGATTCAATACTAACCACTAATGCAGTTAAAGCGGTGAATCAGAACGAGAAAATTAATAGTGGAATTGATAAATTTCAACTGAGAGAATCTCTATTAATTTATGAAATGGCAACAGGAAAAAAATATATTTCAGGACATTTTCATTTTAATACAGATATTTGGGAAGCCTATCACAATCAATATTCTTGGATTACTGTTTTAAGAGATCCAGTTAAAAGATATATTTCTCAGTATTTTTTTGATGCCTATAAACCAGAAGACCATGCCAGAGTTAAAGGGAGTTTAGAAAATTTTATTGACTCTGAACGAGGAAAGTTTAGAGGACAAAATTATATTAACTACTTTGGAAATTTTTCTCGCTATGATAGCACCAATTTGCAAACAAGGTTAGAGGTTGCTAAAACCAACTTATCTAAGTTTTCTTTAGTTGGTTTTTTAGATGATTTAGATCAATTTACAAATGATTTACAAGCTAAATTTAATTTAACTGTTAAAATTCCACACATGAATAAAAATCCAGTTTCTAAGCCTAAAATTGACGAATCAATTATAAAGAAAATAGAAGAAATTTGCAAATATGATTCAATATTTTACGCTTATGCCAGAAAAAAATTTTGATAGCTAATTTCATTAAAAAAGAAATACATCAGTTTTATCTCAAAAAAATTAATTTAGAATAATATAGAAACATCAGTTAACTTTAAATCTTAATTGACGGAATAAATCAATCAGTATAAGAATTAACCATCCTATAGAAAAAGGAAAAATGGGATACCAAATCGTTCTCCAATCAATTAAACCATTCAAATTAAATAAAGCACGAATTCCTATATTACTGTGCCATAGTACGCCTAAAAGAGTAGCTAAAAACAGAGACAATATAATTAACCACTTTGCTGATATTTTTTCAGTGAAAAACTTTTCTTCCTGATTACGAAAAAAGAAATCTTTAATTCCTTGCCAGTTGATAAAGATACCATAAGAAATCATAATAGGGGTAACACTAACCACAAACCAAAGACCATTAACTGCATGAAAAAATAGTGCTACTGCGACAAAAAAATCTCTAATTTTTCGGTTGATTACAGACAAAAAGAAGAAAGTTTCAAAAAGTAGGGTGGTAAGGTGACTACCGAGATAAATAAAAGGGGTTTGAGACATAAAAGGAGCTAACCAATTCAAAGGTAAATCATAGGTCGCTGCTTCAATATTCCTATTCAAAAAAAAGTTAGACATCATATCAGAATAATTTAGCCAGTCCCCACCGAAAGCAACTTTAAAAATAGCAGAATTTAAGAACAAAAATGATATAAGAATTAATAGAGCGCGACCTGGTAAAAAATACTCCCAGTTAGAGGAATGAGGATCAACCGAAGAACCTGTTTTATTCTTTTTAATTATTGCATCCAATGAGTAAGTTTTTCCCCATGAGTTCATTATTATCATAAAAAAGGGAATATAAAACACTAAAGGTGTTAAGGTTCTTTTGCCATCAACAGAAGCAGCTAATGCTTCAAGCAAACTACCAGTGAGCAAAACGGCGATAGTCGCCATTCTAGTTTTATAACCAAAAGCCAACAGCACTAAAGCAGCGACAAGAAATGATTCTAAAGTATAAAAAAATAAAGGTGACTGAGCCGCGCCAAAGTCTTTAAAAAAATATCTAACTAAATAAACTTGTTCTATCACATAAAAGTTAGGCATCCCGCTTAAAAAATCATAGGAAAGGTTACTTAAATGCCATAGATAAAATAACGAATATACTATTCTAAAAATTCCAACATTGCCCGCAGCATCCACTTCAGGTTGAGTAAACCAAGCATTGATACCATTATTTAAACGGCTAAACGGAGAATAAAGTTTCATAAATTTCTAATGGGTAATATCTTCTTGAGAGAAACTTCCTAGCAGAACCTCATTTGTCGGAGACTGTTTTTCAATGGGAGGAACAGTTAAAGGTTTCACCTGATAAGAAAGATTCCAAGCTTCAATGGTTTTAATTTTAGTGTCTTCACCGATAAAATTGGAAACAGCTTGCATTAAGTATCTTCTGCTTGCATCTCGATGATTAATATCGGTATTATTAAAGGCGTTTTCAACAATGTCGTGAGAAAGACTGTCGTAAGGAATGGTTAAAATGCGTTCTGGTTTGACAATATGAAGATTGCCTGCTGTGGTGTACACTCTAAGTTCTGTGACAGATACAGAGGGTTTAGGTTTCCGAAAACGGGCTGTATATCGACTATATAAAGCCCAAGAAGTAATTGGCCAGGTTGACTCTTTTCTCCCGACTACACAAACACCTAAAATAATAATGAGTAGGGAAATTTTTGTCAGTCTTAATGCCCATTGAGCATTATGATTAGTAACATATTTTGATTCTAAAACTTCTGTCTCTTCCATAATTAACCTACAATCTCACACAATTAGTCTATCTCATCAACTCATTTATAAAATTTATCTTTGTCCATCGGTTGTATCCATTAATTTATGAGTGTTTCTCCCTTTATATCCATTGTTATTCCCACCTATAATCGTCCTGAACGATTAAAAACTTGTTTAGAGTCCATTAGTTGTCTCTATTATCCACAAGAACATTTTGAAGTTATAATCGTTGATGACGGTAGCAAAGAACCCCTTAATAGTGCGGTTGAGCCTTATCAGAATCTACTTAATATTACGCTTATTCGTCAAACAAATGCAGGGCCAGCAAAAGCTCGTAATACAGGGGCCAATGCAGCTACAGGACAATATTTAGCCTTTACTGACGATGACTGCACCCTAGATAAAAATTGGCTCTTAGCCCTTGAAAATAGCTTCTCTAAGACTTCAAACGCCCTCTTAGGAGGAAAAACTATCAATGCTTTACCCGATAATCTTTATTCATCAGCCAGTCAATTATTAATCGATTATCTCTACGATTATTACAATCAAAAATCCGCTCAAGCAACCTTTTTTGCCTCTAATAATTTTGCTCTGTCTAGGGATTTATTTGAGAAAGTCGGACAGTTTGATGTGACATTTCCTTTAGCAGCAGGAGAAGATAGGGAATTTTGCGATCGCTGGCTTTTTCAAGGATATTCATTACATTATGTCCCTGAAGCAATCATTTATCATTCTCATCATCTGAGTTTAGCTAAATTTTGGCGACAACATTTTAATTATGGTTGTGGAGCTTATTATTTTCATCAAGTTCGTTCTCAACGAAATCAAACCTCCGTTAAAGTTGAACCTTTAGACTTTTATTGGAAATTATTAACCTATCCCCTTACTGCTAACTCACAGCAATCTTCTAAACTATTTCTTTGTACTTTATTATTTTTATCACAATTTGCTAATGTGTATGGATTTTTTATCTCCAAACTAAAGCAATAATTTTCTATTTCTTAGGTTAATCTTGATTAAAATTGGTAATACTGAGATTAGAATATTATACAATTACAAATCAATACATAAATTTGATTTTAAAGGCGAAATAATGCACACTATTCACATACAAGTTAAAGTCAATAGAGATCATGTTTTAAATGTTGATTTACCGAATGAAATCGCAGAAGGAACCTATGAGGTAGTAATTGTAATGAATCCTCAACCTGAAGACGATGATACTCCAGATGAGGTAGCTATAGAAGGAATTACGGAAGGACTCAAACAAGCCTTTACTAATCAAACCATTCCCATCAGTCAAATGTGGGAGGGAATTGATGTCGAATGAAGTACAACCTATTGAGATATACTTAACATCCCGTTTCAAAAAAGATATTAGTAGACTTGCTAAACGCTTTCGTTCAATTCGTAAAGATTTAGACCCTCTTATTAATCAATTACAAGCAGGAGAAACCCCAGGCGATCTAATTTCAGGTGTTAAATATCAAGTATTTAAAGTCCGTCTAAGAAACAGTGATATTCAAAAAGGTAAAAGTGCAGGTTATAGAGTTTTGTACTATCTTAAAAAAGAAACTAACATTATTCTAGCTACAATTTACGCTAAATCCGATCAATCAGATATCGAAAATAAAGTAATTGAATCGATTATTGAACAATTTGAACAAGAAAATTAAGTTTCAATAATTCCCCCACCGAGAACTATTTCTCCATTATAGAAAACGGCTGCTTGACCAGGAGTAATACCAAATTGAGCCTCGTCAAACTGTAATTTTACCCGATTATTTTCTATAGGAATAATGGTGACAGCAACCGCTTTTGAACGATAACGCACTTGTACTGCTGCAGTAATGGGAGAAGAGGGTTCAGCGATTGAAACCCAATTTAATCGTCCTACAGTACAATCAGAACGACCACCAGCAGCGCGGTTGCCAACAATCACCCGATTCATCACTGCATCTAACTTAACCACATATAAAGGTTCTGGTGCTGCAATTCCTAACCCTTTGCGTTGTCCAATGGTATAGTGATGAATGCCTTGGTGTGTACCAAGAACTTTACCATCAAGATCGACAATTTCTCCTTCTTTGGGTTTGATATATTGATCAAGAAAGCTGGCCATGGAGCCATGAGCTTCGATTAAACATAAATCTTGACTTTCTGGTTTACTAGCCGTTTTTAAGTCAAATTCTGCTGCAATACGTCGGGTTTCTTCTTTGGTTTGTTCTCCCAAAGGAAAAATAGTCCCTTTTAAAATATCTTGGGAAAGATCATATAAAAAGTACGATTGATCTTTATTGCGATCAATAGCTCGTAACAGTTGATATCTGTCCATTTGCTCATCGTAGCGAATACGAGCATAATGACCCGTCGCAATGCGATCGCAATTTAATTCCTCTCTAGCATAAGCTAACATTGGTCCAAATTTCACCGCACGATTACATTGAGAACAAGGTAAAGGGGTAACTCCGGACTCATACCCTGAGACTAAATAATTGATAATATTCGCTTCAAATAACTCTCTCGTATCGACAATATGATGGGGAACCCCCAACTGTTCACAAATAAAAGCAGCATCTACCATGCCTTCTGAACAGCATTGTCCTTTCCCTTTCATTAACCACAGGGTCAAACCAATTACAGTGTACCCTTGATGCTGTAAACTCGCTGCAGCAACCGAACTATCGACTCCACCTGATAAACCAACAACAACCTTTTTCATTGTTAAACGTTTCTTAAAAAGCGAACAATTAACCATAGACTGTTTCTAGGCTAACATTTCTAGTATTACAATGATGATTAACTAAGCCCAAAACAACAAAAATACTTTTTGCTGTTGACGGTGTGAGGATGTGTTTATTTATGGTTTATATGATGTTGAAAATTTGTGATCGCTTATTTATTGAGACTGTTCAACCTAGAACTTGGTTCCTTTCGTTTTTAAGACAGTCTTCAACTGGGATAGGTTGTTTACTGTTAACCCTGGGTTCAACCTCTATTACTTTGGCACAAACCACGTCTAACCGTGAGTTACCCCCACCGCCTATGCCGAAAATGGTGAGTCCTCAACCGTCTCCTGAACCCGCTCCTACCATGTCAGTGGAAGTAACTCCAGCCAGTGATAGTTCAACCCCTGTTAAAGAATATACCTTTGAAGCTCCCCAAACTTTACCGGCTCAAACCCTCGATAATGCTCCCCCCACATCTAGAATAGAGACTATCAATAACCAGTCAACTGAAAATCCTAGTTTTTATCGTGTTGAAGTAGCTGGTAATAACCCATCAATCTTATCTCAAGTTAAAACCGTTGAACCGATGGCGTTTATTCGTCAAAGTGAAGGGGTTATTCATGCTGGAATGTTTCAACACTCTCAACAGGCAGAAAAACGAGTACAAGAACTAAAAAATCAGGGAGTCAGTGCAACCATAGTTCCCGTTTATCAACAGACAAAAACTTCCCTATCAGTGGAAATAAAACCTTAAGCAGTGAACAGTTATCAGTGACCATTGAGACAATTTTGGTTAACTGTTCACCCGTTGAAACTTTTAAGTTTAACCAATAGTCTACTAAGTACACTCACTTAATTTATGATTAACTACACTATCATTAATGTTCCAATGCTTATCAATTCATGATTGAAGTCGAACACCTCAGTAAAATTTATGGGTCAACTGCAGCCATTGAAGATGTCGATTTTTCTGTAGAAAAAGGAGAAATTCTCGGTTTTTTAGGGCCAAATGGCGCAGGAAAAACCACAACCATGCGTATTTTAAGCGGTTATATTCCTGCTACGACCGGAACCGCTAAAATTGCAGGTTATGATGTTCATGAACAGTCCATAGAGGTCAGACGAAACATCGGTTATCTTCCCGAAACTCCTCCCCTATACCCTGATATGACAGTGGAAGGGTTTTTGAAGTTCGTGGCTAGAATTAAAGGAGTAGCATCCAGCGATCGCAATTCTAGGGTAAATTGGTCTATCGAACGTTGTCAACTCGAAGATAAGCGCAAAGTTTTGATCCGCAAGCTATCTAAGGGTTATAAACAACGGGTCGGTATTGCTCAAGCCATTGTTCATGATCCTCCAGTTATTATTTTAGACGAACCTACAGTGGGACTGGACCCCAAACAAATTATTGAAGTGCGTAACCTCATCAAAAGTTTAGCAGGAGAACATACCATCCTCTTGTCGACTCATATTTTACCAGAAGTAAGTATGACCTGCGATCGCGTTACTATCATCAATGGGGGTAAAGTTGTGGCAACCGATACCCCTGATAATTTAATGTCTCATTTAACAGCAAAAGGAGGTTATGAAATCGAAATAGAAGGAGATATCTTCAGTTTAGAACCTATGTTAAAAGATATTCCTGGGATTAGTCAATTAGAAATTAAATCTAATAGTCAAACAAAACGTCATCTTTTATCGTTAACCACTGACTCTAATCAAGAAATAGGAAAAGACATTGCTGCTTTAATTATTAATCAAGGGTTAGACTTATATGAAATGAAACGAACTCGTGCGACTTTAGAAGATGTTTTCTTAAATGTAATTACAGAAGAATCATCAATAGAAACACAAGAAGAGCAATCTTTAGAAACAACTGATACTGAATCACCTTTATAAATCATTATTTTTAAGATGATACTAACGAATTTAGCTGCTATTTTCCGCAAAGAATTTCAAAGTTATTTTACGTCTCCTTTTGCTTATATCATTGCTGCTGTTTTTTGGTTAATTGGCGGTTTCTTTTTTAGTGCCATTTTAGAACAAATCTTACAAACTCTTTCGTTTTTAGAACAAAGGGGTCAGTTATCAACTCCTGTAGATGTTCCTGGTCAATTTATAGATAATTTTTTCGGGGTAATAATTTCTCTTTTATTAGTCTTATTACCGGCTTTATCTATGGGATTATATTCCGAGGAAAGAAAACGGGGAACTTTAGAACTATTAGCGACTTCTCCTATAACAAACTGGGTGGTTGCTGTAGGAAAATTGTTAGGGGTTTTAGCTTTTTTTATTGTTTTAATGATACCGTTTTGGATTTATGAGATTATTATCTTTAGTAATGCTAGTCCTCCTGTTAATCTAAATATTATTTTGTTATCTCATGGATCACTGATTTTAATTGCTACGGCTATTCTTTCTCTGGGAATGTTTATTTCTTCTTTAACCGATAGCGGAATTTTAGCTTATATTTTAACGTTTATCTTAATATTATTTTTGTGGATTATGGATGCGATCACTGCTAATTTACAAGACCCTTTTAAAACTATTTTATCTTATCTTTCTCTCTTTGATCGTTATACAGATTTAGTGAAAGGAGTGTTAGATATTAGTAGTTTGGTTTTATTTGCCAGTTATATTTTATTAGGAATTTTCTTGACCGCACAATCAATAGAAGCATTACGCTATCAACGCTCTTAAATCTATATATAAAATATTTTAAACCTTATAATTAAAACATGAAAAAAGTAAGTAATTATAAAATAATTCTCAAATATCTATTTATTCCTGGGTTAATTTTAACCTTTGCTGGTTTAGTCCCTCTTTTCATTACTCAAACCCAGAGTATTCTTTATCTTAGTTTAGTGATTGTAGGAGGTATTTTCTTATTTATATGGTTAGTTTATCTATTAGTAACAGGAAGAAGTTTTTGGCAAAAAAGATCAACGCAAACAGGTACAAATGCATTTATTTCGATCTTATCTCTGGTTGTTATATTGGGATTAATTAATTTTATTGCAGTTCGTTATTCTCCCCGTATTGATTTAACCGAAAACCAACTTTATACTTTATCTCCAGAAACTCAAGAAATTGTTGAAAATATCGATAAACTCACTAAAGTTTATGTTTTTGATAAAGAAATTACTCCCCAGGATGAAGACTTATTAGAAAATTATCAACGTTACAATAATAACTTTAAATTTGAACTGGTTGACCCTGATATTAAAGTAGGACTCACTCAACAGTTTAATGTCCAATCATTAGGAGATGTTTATCTAGAATATGAAGATAAAAAACAATTGGTTCAAACCCTAATCGTTTTCAATCAAAGAGAACCTTTATCAGAAATCAAGTTAACCAATGCAATTGAAAAAATCAAGAAAGACTACATCCCAAACGTTTATATATTACAAGGTCATGGGGAATATTCATTAGAACCCTCTCCTGAAGGAAGTTTATCAGAAGCAACGAATAGTCTTGAAAGTAAAGGGTATGAAGTGAAACCCTTAAACTTAATAGAAAATGCTGGTATTCCTGATGATGCAGATGTCATTATTGTTGCGAGTCCGAAACGCGAATTATTTGACCAAGAAGTAGCAGCATTAAAAGAATATTCTGAACAAGGTGGAAACTTATTCTTATTACTAGATCCTAACGCAGATGCAGGATTAGAACCTATCTTACAAGACTGGGGAATTCAATTAGATAATCGTATTATTATAGATGGTTCAGGGTCAGGAAATGTTGTCGGTTTAGGACCAACCACTCCCTTTATTACTAGCTACGGAAACCACCCTATTACAGAAGAATTTGCCAATAGTATTTCGTTTTATCCCATATCTCGTCCCGTTGATACGGTTGAAGTAGAAAATGTTCAAGCAACCTCATTATTAGTCACCAACGAACAAATGTGGGCCGAAAGTAACTTAGAATCAGAAGAAGTTATTTTTGACCCTGAAGAAGATATACCCGGACCTTTTGATTTAGGAGTTGCTTTAACTCGTACCATTAATATTAATAAGGAAACTATCAATAATGAGACAAAAGAAGATAATAAAAGCGAAGAAGATAATCAAACAGAAAAGAACAACAGTGAAAAAAATAATAACACTATCAATGATCAATCTGATTTAAACAAAGAAGAAACAGAAAATAATAATAACTCTGAACAAACTGAAAACAATAATCAAAGTAATGAAAATAATAACACTATCGATAATCAATCTGATTTAAACAAAGAAGAAACAGAAAATAATAATAACTCTGAACAAACTGAAGACAATAATCAAAGTGAGGAGTTAGAAAATAGTAACAACTCTGACTCATCAGGTAACAATGACACCAATGAAAACGAAAAAGTAGAAAATTCTTCTAACTCTTCTAATAATGATCAAAATGATAATTCTGAAAAAGAAAATATAGAATCCCGTTTAGTCATTATCGGTAATTCGACTTTTGCCACTGATAGTTTATTTAATCAACAATTAAACGGAGATGTCTTTTTAAACTCTGTACAATGGTTAAGTAATCAAGATGAACAACCCTTATCAATTCGTCCTAAGCAAGCAAAAG
Organism: Crocosphaera chwakensis CCY0110; assembly: GCF_000169335.1. GTDB lineage: Bacteria > Cyanobacteriota > Cyanobacteriia > Cyanobacteriales > Microcystaceae > Crocosphaera > Crocosphaera chwakensis. The sequence goes on along the minus strand of NZ_AAXW01000004.1, from coordinate 96,047 downwards.
ATAGAAGACTAAATTTATCTCCTTTACAAGCTAATATAATCACTATATTGTCATTAGCTGTATTTCCCTTATTAGGTTTAATTGCTGCCGGAATAACTTGGTGGCGAAGAAGATAAAAATAGCAATCAATAGGTTAATTATGAAGTTAAAAAACACCACTTGGATATTATTAGGAATTGCCATTATTCTAGGGATAGGAGTTTATGTCTATGAATTACAAATAAATCCTCAACAAGAACAAATTGAAGCGACTAATAAACAACTATTTACTTTTGACGAAAAGGAAATTAAAGCATTAACCATTCAAACCGAAGATCAAACTTATAAATTTGAGAAAACCACTGATGAAAATCAACCTTGGCAAATGAAAGAACCTCAAAATACAGTAGCTAATGATGCAGTTATTTCTTTTTTAACTAATCTATTAGTTACCAATGAAAGTACAAGAAGTTTAACCGTTCCCGAAAATCAGAAAAAAGAATACGGTCTAGATAAACCCACAGCAACAATTACCATTGAACTTGAGAATCAAAAACAACATAAAATAATTTTAGGTAAGCCAAATTTTCAAGGAGAATTCTTATATGCTCAAATAGATCCCCCTTCTTCATCATCAGAAGAAATGATTATTAATTTAGTTCCAAAAAACTTTCAGTATGCAGTGGATAGACAACCAGAAGAATGGACTAAAAATAATTAATAATTGTTAAACATTTCTTTATATTTTACTATAAAAATGGGGAACGGTATTCTTATTTAACAAGTCTCATGAATAAAATGGGGAAACGAAGAAAAAACCATAGTTATTATGAATAATTTTCGTGCTATAAGTATAGGAATAGAAGACTACTTACATTATCAACCCTTAACAGGCTCTGAAAATAGCGCACAAGCACTTTATCGCTATTTCTTTGAAGAAGCTAATATCCCCCCTCACCAATTACTATTACTAACTGATACCTCTCCCTCCCCAGGAAAACGCTCAACCTATCCTAACCGAGATAACATTTTACAATGGATTAATGATAGTTTAATTAAAGTTGAATATTGTTGGTTTTTCTTTCAAGGATACGGTATTAATTATCAAGGAGAAGACTATTTACTGCCTATTGATAGTAACTTAAACAGTATTTCCCAAACAGCAATAAAAGTGCGATCGCTTTTTGACAGATTACAATCTAAGAGCCAAAACTTACTAATTATTTTAGACCTACAAAACCCTTTAAAAGACGGTAAATTGGGTCAAATGACCTTAGATATAGCTCAGAAAAAAGAGATTTCTTTGATTTTTTCCTGTCGTTCCCATGTTTATCAAAGTATCAGTGCAGAAAAAAGTATATTGATGAGTGCTTTAACCGAAGCTTTGCGCTATTATAGTCATCATGTAACCCTTCATAAGCTAGATTCCTACTTAAAAGAAAGATTAAGCTCTTCCCATCAAAAGAATTTTCCAGCCATCGCTCTTCCCATTATTATTAGTCCTGAAAAAGTTCGTCATCAACCCTTATTACCTACTGCTAAAAAGCAAGTAGTAAACAGTCAAGAAAATCGCAATTTATCTTTTAAAATTCAAGAAAAATTTACTCAAACTTCGACAAAAACTCCTACAAGCACCCTAATTTTACCCAAACTCCCACAACCCCCTTTAAAACCCCAACTATCGTTAAATGTTCCTCTGACGGAAACTAAGATTAAACCTAGTTCCCCTGCTGTTTCTTCTTTACCTTCTGTCTCTTCAACTTCAATAAAAAGCACTCAAACTTCACAAAAGTCACCTATCAAAAAATACTTGTTATGGATAGGGGGAATATTAGGAGCGACAGTCGTTTTATGGTGGATGTCGTTAAAAATTCGTCAACATCTTAATACTATTAATTACCAAAAAATACAGGAAAATCAACAAATTTTAGACTACGGAAAAATCTCCTTAAGTGTGCAGCAAGCATCACAGTATAATAAAGCCATTAACTATGCTCGACAAATTCAGCCCCATACAGCCCTATATCAGCAAGCTCAGGACAAAATTAATCAATGGAGTCAAATGATCCTCGATATTGCTCAAGGAAGGGCTATCATAGGAGATTTTCAAGGGGCGATCGCAGCCGTTAAACTGGTTCCTCCCGATAACCCAAAATTATATGAATTAGCACAACAGTCTTTAAAAGAATGGCAACACCTCAGTCAAAAACAACAAGATAATCAAGTTTTAATTGAAGTTGCACTATCTTTAATTAAACCCAATCAAGCATCATCTTATAATCGAGCCATTAGACTTTTAAAACACTTAGATAAAAAAGAGTTGGGCTATCATCATGCCCGAAAGTTAATTGAACAATTAAGTAAAAACATCTATCAATTAGCTCAAACCAGAGCAAAAGAAGGACAATTAATTTTAGCTATCGAAACCATTGAATTAGTACCAAATGATACTCAAGTGTATCCAATAGCACAAGAAGCAAAAATAAATTGGCAACAACGTCTGAATCGTTCATCTAACTAAAATATAGCAGTTCCCTTGCTTGTAAGGTACAAAGGTTATCGCTTTGAGGCAGAAGGCAGAAGGCAGAAGGCAGGAGTTAAGTGTGCCTCATGAGTCCGATAATTGTTATAGTCGTTCCTTTAATTGTCATTCCGAGAAAACGATGAATCTCAGTAAGATTACTTAGTTAATAGCTAAATTTAACTAAATCAATATTTTTTATACAAAATTTACTGAAGATGATAGGCTCAAAAATCCTTAAATTCACTGTTTTTATTTAATCAATTACTAGGAATAATAGAAAGGTGACCAAAATCACTAAATTATACTTCATTAAATCACTGCTATTAGTAACTAACCCTTTCATAATCAGCGTTAAGTATAACAATAAAAATTCCATCTATATTGTTGTAGTTCGTGTTAAACACTGCCAATTTTTTATAGTAACTTCAGGACAAAAATTATGAATACAAGATATACAGAAACCTTTTTATTTCTTTCTCGCCTCTCCCGTAGAAGTAATAAAGGATTTGCTTTAGGATTTGTTTTATGTGTTGGAGTTCTCATGGCAGGCACTGGAGCGGTCATGTTATTCAGAAGCAGTAGTGAAACCGAAAAAATAGCTGCTCACGAAGCCACTGCCAAAGGTAAAACCACTGGAGAAGTTGCCATTGCCAGAATGCAATATCTCTTAGGGAAATATCCCTTTTTAGCAGAAATGGATATGGATGATTGGCAAAATGCAGACGTTGAAGCTCAAATCCAAGAACAGATTACAAATAGTTGTGAAGCTCAAACTTTAACTCCAGAACAAATCAATACGAAAGTGAACAGTAGCAAAACTGAAATTGCTGGTTATATTCAAAAAAGTAGTGGGGAATATGAATGGTTAGAGATGAATCCCTCTAATTCTAACGAAGGTCAGTTTAGATTTGTAGCGTTTGAGCCAGCTATAGCTGGACAACAAATGGCAGAATTAACAATTGAAGCTAAAGCAAATGTCGGTAATGATTTAAAAGAAGCTCCCAGTAGATTAGTTGTTACAATACCTCTTAATCAAAACGAAGCAGAGATCGCAGAAGGAGCAAGTCCTGGGTTATGGCTTCAAAACGGTAGTGGTTTAGATGATATTGTTGCTGCCAATGTTTGGATCGGGAGTGGTGGCGATGATTGTAGTGTAACTGATGATGCCGCTAAAGTTGCTGAAATTAATACGAAAGTTTTGGGTGATAAGGGAGGTGTTCAGGAAGCTATTAAAGATGGAGAACTTACAGCCGGTACTACTTTTGAGCCACCTCAAGTCGCAGAACATAAGTTTCCTGATGAGACTGTGTTAAGTGAAACATACGCTGAACAAATCACTGATGCTGGCGTTACTCCTATTGATATTACTTTAGCTTTAGCAAGTGATCCCGATAACAATCCTTTGTCCACCATTGCAAGTCGAGTGAACAAATTTGTAGATAAAACTTTTACTAATATGTTGGGTGGTGTGGCTTTAGCTAGGCCAGGTCGTGGTAACAGCAATGGTAATAATGGTAACGGTGGTGGAAGTACCGGCGGTGGTGGAAGTACCGGCGGTGGTGGTAGTACCGGTGGTGGTGGTAGTACCAGTGGTGGTGGTAGTGGTAGCTGTGGAACCCAAGTTGATGCTACCAAAAATGGTAGTTTAAATGTTTTTCCTAGGTCGGGGGATACGGCGACTCGTACTCAAATTCTTGATGATGGGACAACACTTTGTATCTATGACTATAAAGTTGACAAAAATCTTGGCTCAGTTCAAGCTGCTATCAGAACAGTGGATGCGTCAGGAAATCGTCAACGAGTGATTTTCCACCTTTATGGTGACATCGACAAAAATACAGAAATTGCCCATGTTGGTAATGATGACCTGTCAGGTGTTTCAAAAATTAAAGATACTCCTAACTGTACCGGTTCCTGTAAGCCTGTAGATTTTCAGGTCTGGGGACATGAAACTACGTCTGCTTGTATGAACGGAAACAAAAAATTTCATGGTTTCCTTTGGGCCCCCCAAGCTGATATAGGAATGATGGGAACTGGTAACGGTAAAGGGGGTTTGAATGGCGTTGCTTTCGTTAAAACTTGGAATCAAACCTGTGGTTCTAATAGTAAAAGTGGCGCGCACGTGGTACAAACTGGAGAATGGGAAGACCTTGGACTCGAAACACCAGAGCCTACACCACCTATGACTGTTGGACAACCTGCTAGTGTCAAAACTGAACAATATTACCAAAGCAGTAGCAGCGATGGCTAGTAAGCACTAGATTAATTATTTCTAGTTCAAAGTTGAGATTTTTTCAACGAGATCATCATCCCAAATCCTGTTTTCATGCTCCCTTTTGTAGAGACGTTTAATACAACGTCTCTACAGTAGTATCGGGTCTAAAATAACGGAATTTTTAAGTAGTCTGATCTAAACCCAATTAACCATATACCGCTACGGGAAAGGCAAAAGTCAAAAGGTACAAAAAATGTTTTAATCTATTTTTATACTGTTATAAACATTTGCCAGAAACACTATAACTCGACTACTATCTGGTTTAAACTGTAACCTTTATTTTTTTCTAAGCCTTATCAGTACCATTACATAATTAATACTTAAACTTTAATTAATCAACAATTTTTTATACAAAATTTACTGAAATCCTACTTTTGAAAATCCTTGATTTTACTGTTTTTATTTAATAAATTCCCAGTAATAATAGAGATGTGATCAGTATCACTCAATGTCCCCATTAAATCTATTAAATCACTGCTATTAGTGACTGCCTTTTCCATAATAACCGACAGATATAGGGGATAAAAACTGGATCTATATTGCTGTAGTTAATGCTAAATACTACCAATACTTAATAATCATGTTAGGACGAACATCATGAAGAAAAGATATACAGAGACTTTGTTATTTCTCTCTCGTCTCTCCCATAGCAGCAACACAGGTTTTGCTATGGCATTTGTTTTAATTGCCGGGGGGATTATGGCAGCGACAGGAGTTGCTATGCTATTCAGAAGTAGTAGCGAAACTGAAAAAGTAGCTGTCCAAGCAGCCACCGCTAAAGGTAAAACAACTTCAGAAGTTGCTGTTGCTAGAATACAATATCTCCTTGGGAAATATCCCTTTTTAGCAGAAAAATCCCTCAACGATTGGCAAAATGCAGATGTAGAATCTCAAATCAAAGCACAGATTAAAACGACTTGTGACGGTCGAAGTTTAACTGAAACACAAATTAACGCTAAAGTTCAACAAAGCAAAGGAGAAATCGGTCAGTACGTTGCAACAAACAGTACAGAATCAGAATATCAATGGTTACAGATGGACCCATCCAATCCCGATAAAGGACAATTCAGATTCACAGAGTATGCACCAGCGATCGCCGGACAAAAAATGGGGCAATTAACCATTGAAGCAAAGGCTAATGCCGGTAATGACTTAAAAGAAGCTCCCACCAAATTAGTTGTCAAAATACCCCTTAATGAAACCCCTCCCGATATCCAAGACAGTCCAGGGTTATGGGTTGAAAAAGCCAGTGGTGTAGATGATATCCTTGCTGCTCATGTGTGGATTGGTAGTGGTGGCGATGACTGTAGCGTTACCGATGACGACGCTAAGATTGCTGAAATTAATGAATTAGTCTTTGGCGATCCCAGTGATAGTAACAATAAAGGAGGTTTGGAAGAAGCAATCACAGATGGAGAAGTTTCCGCAGACACTAGCTTTAAGCCAGCTAAAGTGGCAGCACACAAGTTCCCTGATAAAACAAAATTAGATGAAACTTATGCCGAAAAGGTCACAGGTGCTGGTGTAACTCCCATTAATATTAATACTGCTTTTGTGAACAATATTAATAAGACAGGAGGCAATAACACAGTATCTTATAATCCCTTACCCACAGTTGCGACATGGATGAATGGCGTTTTTGATAAAGGCTTTAATCACCTGTTTGGTAATGCTGCAGTTGCATCTACCTCTAGCTGCGGAACCCAAGTATCAAGTACCCTCAATGGCACCGATTTGAATGTCTTTCCTCGGCCTGGGGATACCGCCACTCGCACCGAAACCACCCATGATGGCCAAACCATCTGTGTTTATGATTATGAGATTACCAAAGACCTCAAAAATGTAGGGGTTGTGGTCAGAACCCTTAATGCAGAAGGCAAGCGTCAGCGAGTTATTTTCCATCTCCACGGTAACATCAACAAAAATGCTGAGATCGCTCACGTGGGTAACGAAGACCTCACTGGTACTGCAAAAATAAAAGATACCCCTGATTGTACTGGTTCTTGTAAGCCAGTGGATTTCCAGATTTGGGGACACACCACCACCTCTGTTTGTTTAAATGGAAACAAAAAACTCCATACATTTCTCTGGTCTCCCTTAGCCGGTCTGGGAGTTGCTGGAACAGGGGATGCAAAAGGAGGTCTTAATGGCACAGCTTTTGTTAATAACTGGGATACAAACTGTAGTTCTAACAGTAGTTCTGGGGCCCATGTTGTACAAACTGGGGAATGGTTAGATTTAGGACTCGAAACGCCAGAAATTACACCACCTATGACCGTTGGACAGCCTGCTAATATCAAAACCAAACAATTTCAATAAGCAGGGAATCAACTTTTGAAGACTTGATTTTTGCTCCACAATAAGCTGGAGAAATGCCTGTACTGGGAATGGAAAAGATGGTCTAAAGGGACGTTTAGAGAAGGAAATGGCCAACCAATCTTGTGCTTTTCATAGGGTTTTTCAGTTGAGTGGCCATGACTTCTAGTCCCAGAAGACTTAGAAAACACTGGAGAGGGAAAAGACAAGGGGGATTTTTCTTAAAGATTTGTCTATCTACGTGAATAATGTTGTCAAACAACCAAAAAAACGATAGTTCAAACCGAAAAATGGGAAAACTTAAGGTGAGAACCTATACCTACCTCTCCTCTGTTATCTAACACATCCACCCAGAAGCATAACCAGAGATAACGTTAATACTATGAACAAACTACTATTAACTCTCATACTGAGTCGCTCAAAACCGAAAACTGATCAAGGGTTTAGTCTTTTTGAAGTTACCATCGCCATTTTAGTGTCCTCGGCCTTTTTAATGGGAACCTTACAAGCGATGACCATTAATGCTGTCATGCGAGTTAAATCAGAAAGACAAGCTCAAGCTAATTTTTTAATTCAACAAGATATCGAGAGGTTACAGGCGGCCGCTAGCACCATGGATCTTGATTATCTTGAATCTCTCGAAGGTCAGAGTTCAGATCCTCACCCTGCGGATACTAGCGATAGCTCAGCCATTTGTTACCCTTCTCCTTTTGCTTCCAATCTAAAAGATTTACGTTTTGGGGCTTATTTGGTTAGGGAATTAGATTCTGTGTTAGCCAATGATTCCGATACTAACACTAGATCCGATCCGGCCATTACTGCGAATACGGTGTTTTCTTCAGCCCCAACCTTTAATCAACTTAAGACAGATGCCAATGACAATGTTCTCTTTGATAGTAATGGGAAATCCATGCCGGACAGCGAAGCCAAAAAAGACACTAACAATAGCAACAAAACAGTAATTGTTCAAATTGTTAATGATCAAGAGAGTCTTATCAATAAAGACTATCGTCTTGTACGAATGATGACTGTAGATAGTGCCACTTCATACCAAGTTTTACAAGTTTATTACCGAGTCGGAGAACCCTATGACCCCACCGATACGAACCAAAGAGATAACGACAACGACAAACTACGAGATGACGAATCTGGTCAAACCTCAATCATCGCCGAAAACTATACCGAAGTTATTCCGGCTGCTGTGGCTGAGTGCGGTTTCTCACCCTAACCAGGGAGTTACCCTCCTAGAAGTGGTAATTGCTGCAGTCATTACTGGCATTATTGCAGCGATCGGTACTCCTAGCTTAATGGGAATGCTACAAGGGGATCAAGTTAAGCAAGGACTTGATCAAATTCAACTAGCGTTACAAGATGCTCAAAAACAAGCTATTCGTAACTCTAAAAAATGCACCATTATGGTAGAGAAAAAGACTGGTGATGATCACTTTTCGATTGATATTAAAGATCCTACCCTTCCAACAAATCAAGGTTGTTTAGGTACAAGTGATAGAGAATTATCTAACAATGTTGACATTACCATGACTAGCACGATGACCACTGGTGTCACTTTTTCTTTTAAAGGGAATATGGCTGGTACAGGTAAAACAATTGTTGTTAAACCCGCCAGAGGAACAGGGGAAAAAAGATGTCTAGTGATTACTCAAGGACTTGGCATGATGAGAACAGGAATTTACGATTCAAGCGCATCTGATAATCCTCCTACTGCTGCTAATTGTAAAAAAATAACAGACAATTAAGAAAAAATTATGTTAAAAATTTACCTAAAACTTTTACAAAAATATCGTCCTTCTGCGGGTTGGACTTTAGCTGAATTAATGATTGCTACTGCAATGACTCTTGTCGTTGTCATGGTTGCAGGGTTCGGTTTAATTACAATTTTACGAGAAAATAAAGTAGCCAATGCCACTGGAGAAATGCAATATGATCTTAACAGAGCTACTGAGTTTATTTCCGAGGAAATCCGTAGTGCCAAAACCATTGAAAATAACATAATTGATGTCGAGGACTACGCGCCAACCTTTTTTGAGAAACATCCTGGAGCCACTCCGATTTTAGCTCTCAAAATTGACGGGGTTTATGAACGAGTGATTTATTATGTTGATGAAGTGGCTAGTAATGAAGTCTGGCGCGGTCCGGGAGTAATTAGACGTTTTGGACCAGCTTTTAACGATGATGGAGAGCATAGTGAAGCTCAAAAAAGAGATCCTGATCTCTGGCAGAGTACCGCCCTTGTGGACATGATGGTAGTAGACTTAGATTCTACTCAAACACAGTGTAAAAACTTACCTTTCGATCCCAGTGAAAGCGATGGTGTTAATACTTACATTGCCACTGATGATGAAGGTAAAAAATGGTACCGTTTCCCCCAAGCAACAGCAGATGTCAAGGGATTTTTTAGTTGTATTCGAGAAGATAAACAATTAGCCCAACTTAATGTTTTAGGTACCAGTCTCGATGAATTTCAACATTTAGGGTACGATAAAGACGATATTGTGCAGAAAAAATCTCGTTATTCCGAGAAGATGGAGTACGCTGTTGCAACAATGACTCATGCCCGTTCCGAGTCGATCGGTAGTGGGGGCGAAAATGTACCTAGTTTTAAAGCAAATTCATCTATTGTTTTTGAAGAAGATGGTCAAGCATCTATTCAAGTCCTTTATGCTGATATTCCCTGTTCAGATGATATTACGACCAGTAACGACATCACAATCAGTTTTGTTACAGACTCTGGGAGCGAGGGGACAGTTAGTGGAATCGGCACAGGTTCAGCAGTTTCCTTTACCCAAGGGCAAGAAGCTAATGCTCATATAAAAGAAAACACATTTTGTACCCGTGACACTACACTCTATGACATTTCGGTCAATGATTCAGATAGCGTTAAGTTTGTTACTAATGATAACAGCGATCATACTAAATTGAGTGATATTATTCCTAGCCCATCATCAACCATTATTACTAAATTAAGCCAACAAGGTTTAATTAGAGAAGCTACTGATGGTTCATACGATTTTACTCTTCCTGATAACATCGTTCTCTACTTTGTAGAGTTTGAATTAGTCAAAAATGAAACGATCTTAGACCCGATTCTCAATGAGTACATTCAGGCCGAACAAACTGATTCCCCTCATTTTGATGATGCTATCTATTTAGTGGAAATGACGAAATAAAATAAACTATCCCAGGTTCACCATAATAACCTGGGATTAAAGTCAGTGAAAAGGTTGCTCTTCCCACTTCTCTCCAAAACGGTGCGCTGGTAGAGTCAACGAGATGCAAAATATCAGCCAAGCTATTGACATCTATAAACTATTATAGTAAGTAAAAGTGTGGCCGTATTCTCCCATAAATAAGGGGAGGTTTCAGGTTAATCTATAAGGTATAGCAGTTCGAGTCTGGGTGTTAAAAAAAGGCTGGTTCTCACAGTTCAGATCAATAGAGAACTGAGCCAATGTACAGGCTTTATTTTCCCAAGCCATTACATAGATGGAGGTGTCTACCTTCACTCATCACTCTACTTTTGCTACTACTCATCACAACCAAAGAGATTAAAACTGATAATGGCTCATCCTCTATACGTTGCATTTATTTGGCATCAACATCAACCTTTGTATAAGTCCCGTGAAGCGATTGATGATCCTAATGGACAGTATCGTATGCCCTGGGCCCGCTTACACGGTATCAAAGATTATTTAGACCTAATTCTTGTTTTAGAAGAGTTTCCTAAGCTACATCAAACCGTCAACCTCGTTCCCTCTTTAATTTTACAGTTAGAAGATTATAGCCAAGGAACAGCCCTCGACCGCTACATGGCCTTAACCTTAACTTCCGCTATTGATCTAACTGATGAAGACAAAGGATTTATTTTTGACCACTTTTTCGATGCTCATCATCGCACTTTAATTGATCCCTATCCTCGCTATTCTGAGTTAAATCTGCAAAAACACGATAACGGGCGAGAATGGTGTATGGAAAATTGGACTGTCCACGATTATAGTGATCTCTTAGCCTGGCATAACTTAGCGTGGATCGATCCCATTTTTAGAGAAAAAGATCCTCAAATTGCAGCTTGGTTTGAAAAAGGCAAGGGCTTCTCTTTAGACGATCGCAAAAAAATCATCGCTAAACATCGGGAGATTATTGGCCAGATTATCCCCCAACACAAAAAAATGCAGGATTCAGGGCAGTTAGAATTAATGACAACTCCCTACACTCACCCTATTCTCCCCTTATTAGCGGATACAGATTCAGGACAGGTAGCCATTCCTGAGATGCAGTTACCCGAAAAACGGTTCCAATATCCTCAAGACATTCCTCTACATCTACGCAAAGCCAAAGAAATGTATCGCGATCGCTTTGGCAAAGAACCTAAAGGACTTTGGCCTTCAGAACAGTCCGTTAGTCCTGCTATTTTACCCTATGTTGCCCAGGAAAAATTTAATTGGTTATGTTCCGATGAATCCGTCTTAGGATGGAGTGTGGAACATTATTTCTATCGGGATGAAACCGGGAACGTTTGTGATCCTCATCGGATGTATCTTCCCTATCGTCTCAAAACAGACTACGGAGATTTAGCCATTGTCTTCCGAGATCACCGTTTATCTGATTTAATCGGCTTTAGTTATAGTGGCATGGAACCCAAGCACGCGGCCTCTGATTTTCTTGGCCATTTACAAGCCATTTCTCGTTCTTTGGTTGAACGTCAAGAAAGCGAAGAAACCAGCCTTGAAGATCCCTGGTTAGTTACCATTGCCTTAGATGGGGAAAACTGTTGGGAATATTATCCTGATGATGGTTTACACTTCCTCAGAGCCTTATATTCTCAATTGAGTGAAATTGATGATATTCAATTAGTCACTGTTTCTGAATTTATTGAGAAGTTTCCCCCGAAAGCAGAAATTCCGGCACATAAGTTACACAGTGGTTCCTGGGTAGATGGTAGCTTTAGCACTTGGATCGGTGATCCAGTTAAAAATAAAGCTTGGGATCTTTTAACCGAAGCCCGTGACATGATGGAAAAACACCCTGAAGCCACCGAAAAAAGCAACCCTGAAGCCTGGGAAGCCCTATATGCTGCTGAAGGTTCAGACTGGTGTTGGTGGTTTGGAGAAGGGCATTCTTCAAGTCATGGGGCGTTATTTGATGAACTCTACCGTGAACATTTACGGGGAGTTTATTCAGCCCTTGGTGAACCCATTCCCGATAATTTATACGAACCCTTAGATGATCATACCAAGAAAGGCGATCGCAGCCCTGAAGGATTTATTCAACCTGTGATCAATGGTTATCCCGATGAACAAGACTGGGAAAAAGCCGGACGCATCGAAATTGGGGGATCAACCGGAACCATGCACAAAGCTAGTACGGTGCAACGCCTCTATTATGGTACGGATCATCTCAATTTTTATCTACGGTTTGATGTGAAAATGGGGACGCAACCGGGCAGAGATTTACCCAATGAGTTACATTTACTGTGGTACTATGCGGATACTGATGTGTTTACCAGTACCATACCGTTAGGGGATGTTCCTGATGAAGCCCCACTTAACTATACTTTCCATCATCATGTCGGTATTAATTTAGTCACTCAGTCTGCTTGGTTACAACAAGCTTGGCATAGTAATGATTGGCATCCTAAAAATCATCGCATTGAGGTAGCCTTTAATCAATGTTTAGAAATTGCTATTCCTTGGGGTGACTTACACAAAGAACCGGATGCTTGGTTACATTTAGTTGCTGTATTTGCTGATCACGGTAAGTTCCGCAGCTTTTTGCCGGAAAACAAATTAGTCGAGTTGAAAGTTCCTTAAATCTTCAATAAATTGGTAGGAACAATTGAATTAATTGTTCCTACTTCCTTAAAATAACAGCAAAAAAGAAATTATATGATTGATCTTTACTATTGGACAACTCCTAACGGCCATAAAATTACTATTTTTTTAGAAGAAGCTCAATTAGACTATGAAATTAAATTAATTAATATTGCTAAAGGCGAACAATTTTCTCCTGAATTCTTAGAAATTTCTCCTAATAATCGTATTCCTGCTATTATTGATCATTCTCCAGAAAATAGCGGTCAACCTATTAGTATTTTTGAATCTGGGGCGATTTTATTCTATTTAGCCAAGAAAACTAAACGCTTTTTACCCACAGATATACGGGGTGAAATTGACGTTATGCAATGGTTATTTTGGCAAATGGGGGGACTTGGACCCATGTTAGGTCAAAACCATCATTTTAGTCAATATGCTCCTGAAAAAGTTCCTTATGCTATTAATCGATATGTTAAAGAAACAGAACGACTTTATGGGGTATTAGATGAACAATTAAAAGATAAAGAATACATAGCAAAAGATTATTCTATTGCAGATATGGCTGTCTATCCTTGGATAGTACCCCATCAACAACAGAAGCAAAATTTGTCAGATTTTCCTAATATAAAAAGATGGTTTGAAAGCATACAAAATCGTCCTGCGGTTCAAACAGCTTATGAAATAGCGAAAAACCTGAAAACAGAAGCAACCATTACAGAAGACTCTAAAAAGATATTATTTGGTCAAGGAAGACGTTCGTGAAGTTAAAAGTTAGAAGTTAGAAATCAGAACTTTCATAAACTTAATTTTTTCTCTTTATTCTCCTTCAGGAATTGAACTGCTTTGACGATACCATTTACGCCAAGCAGTAGAACTTCTAATGGCTATCCATAATAACATTAAAGCAATTAATCCCCCATTTTTGGGGGCATCAAAAGCAAACAAAACTAATAAAATGCAAATAATATCTTCAATACAAATCACCCAAATAGGTAAACCCCTTAAACGAAAAAACCAACCCACTTGAACCAACTTTAAAACAAAAGCCAATAATCCTCCAATCACACCAATTAACCATAACGGACTCATGTCTAAATTAGCCATTTTGACCACAGCAACAGCTAATAATCCCCCAACTAAGGGACTAAAAACTAGCTGTATAATCTGTAAAATTCGCTGACCGAGTAACTTTTTTGACCCAAATAATTCAAACAATGACCAACTGGTTAGAACCCCAATCAAAACTTGAGGGGGAATAGCAGAAAGTAGAGGAACTTGTGACCATAAATCACTACGAAGTAAGCCAATAATTAATAAAGGTAACGCAATTCTCATTCCGGCTGCGGCCGATGCAGAAAGGATCGCTAAAATACCAATAATCATCTGATGTGACTCTTACCATGAAGTCGTCTATTTTCTATTGTCTCGTACTCTTGTACAATAATAGCGATCGCTTTTTACTAACCCCATCATGGTTGAAGTTCCCGACAGTTTAGAACAAGCCGTAACCCAAGCCAAAGAAGCAGCAAAACTCGCCCTAGAAGCAGGAGTAGAACGTATTTGCTTAGAAATTGTTATCCCAGAAATTGCTCTACAAGCCCAACCTTTAGCCTTAGAGTTTACCACCTTATTTGAGGGACAAGAATCAGGGTTAAAAGTAATCTTTCCCGATACTGGGGCTGCAGCTTTAGCCAGACGAGACTGGGGAGAAACCCCTTTTCAGGTAACTGACTTGGGGAGTCGGGCGACTTCTATCGAAAAGAAAATTTCTGAGGCAGATGAAGCCTTTTTATTAGTCAGTCCCTCTTCAGTTGAAGTGGAAATCGTAGAAAAATTATGTAATTTAGCTGGCCATCGTTCGGTTATTCTCCTCATTCCTCAGTTAGAAGATGTCTCTATTGTAGGCATTGGCTATGCTGCTAGGCAACTCCGAGAACGCTTTATTAGTACCTTAGAATCGGTTTATTATTTTCGACCTTTAGATGGGGTGGTGGTGTTACGTTCTTATCCTTCTCCCTGGTTGGTGTACTTAGAAAAAGAAGAGGGTTATGAATTAATTGCTGAACAAGGTCAAAAACCGATGGGAGAAGCTTTAGATACTTTAGTGAATAATGCGTTGAAAGGAGAAGAGGATAATAGTGATCAACCGCAGGCCAAAAAGTCAGGCATTTTCGCCAGTGTACAAAGTTTTTTGAAGGCGTTGAGTCAGTAAACAAAGGGACAGAAACAATGATAATTCACACTAGATTATTCTAATAATCCATTTAGTAAAAACTGAAGATTATAGGGAGTAAAAATTGAAACCAAACAAATCATTAAAAATTGTAGTTACAGGGGTGACTAAGGGGCTAGGAAGAGCATTATGTGAAGGATTAATTGAAAGGGGACACACTTTAATCGGATGTGGTCGTTCTGTCAATGAGATTGAAACACTTAATCATTTATATCCGAAACATCAATTTGATGTAGTGGATTTATCCAGTAATCAACAAGTGCAAAGATGGGGTAAAAAAGTGATTGAGAAATGGGGAACTCCCGATTTTTTAATTAATAATGCAGCCGTTATCAATCAACCCTTACCTTTGTGGGAAATTAGCGACCAAGAATTTTCTCAACTAACTGATATTAATATTAACGGAGTCGTAAGAACAATCCGAGTTTTTTTACCTTCAATGATTGAAGAAAACAAAGGGGTTATTATCAATTTTAGTTCAGGATGGGGGCGTTCTACATCCCCAGAGGTAGTGCCTTACTGTACTAGCAAATGGGCGATTGAAGGCTTATCCCAAGGATTAGCACAAGAAGTGCCTAATGGTATCGCCATCATCGCTTTAAATCCAGGAATTATTAATACAGAAATGTTACGAACTTGTTGGGGAGACAACGCCCTAACCTTTGAGTCTCCTTCTCAGTGGTGTCGAAAAGCTATTCCTTTCATATTGAACTTAACAGCCAAAAACAATGGCCAATCTCTCACGGTACAGTAAAGTTAAGAGGTCAACAAAAGTTGACCCCTAGTAAGTTTATCCAATATTAACTTTTACGACTTTGTTGCGTTCTTCTTCTGCTTTAGGCAGATTTAGATGAAGGATGCCATCTTTATAGTCTGCCGTTACATTGTTATTTTGTACTCGGCTAGGTAAAGGAATGACTCGATGGAATTTACCGTAACGGAATTCAGTTCGGGTTGTACCATTTTCTTCTGTTTTTTCTTCTGATTTCCGTTCTCCTTTAATGCTAACAGAGTCTGCTTGAACTTCAACGTCTAAATCTTTTGCTTCTAACCCAGGAATTTCTAGTTTAAGATCGATCGCTTCTTCTGTTTCGTTCATTTCTGCTGCTGGAACGAAGGATAATTTATTAAAATCGCCGTTACTTAAACCACTGGGAGAGAAACTTTCAAATAAACGGTTCATTTCTTTTTGTAGAGAGTCAATTTCTCTGAAAGGTTCCCAACGTACAAGTGCCATATATATTAACCTCCGATTTAGAACTTTCTCTTATCTTGTGAAGTTTGACTGGTTTTATCTCCCTTCACTATTCATAATAGCTCACATTTTCTTGATCTTATTTCGGTTTTAAACACTGTTTAGGCGTAGATTTCCGAACTATTAGAAGGGGTTAAATAATCGGCGATTGCTTCAACGAATCCCGTGAAGGAATGATAGTCTTTCCCAACAATATCAACGGTTAATCCTAGTTTCCTAGCATTACCTGCCGTATAGGGACCAAAACAAGCAATTAAACATTGTTTAAAGAGTTGAGTATTGTTTACTAACTGCAAAAAACTTTCTATTTCTGCGGTACTACTAAAAGCAATAACATCAATTTTTCCCTGTTTAATTAAGTCGATTTCCATATCATATAAAGAAGTCTCTAAACATCGAGTTTGATAAGCATACACAGGGTTTATTTTCATCCCTAATCTTTCCAATGCTGTAATAAAATTAGGAATAATATCAGGTTCAGAAATACCAATCACTTGAGGAATAGGAATTAAAATACTTTGTTTCTCAATGTTATCAATTTTAGCGAGTTCTGATACAATGCCTAGGGGACTGGGTTCCTTGGGCATTATAGCAACTTTTAATCCCATTTCTTTTAATCTTTGGGCATCTTTTCCAATGGCAATTAATTGACAGTTATCTAAATAAGATCGGGGAATATTTAAAGTTTCTAAGCGATTGATAAGTGCATTAATTCCGTTACGACTGGTAAAAGCAATATAATTAAATTGACTAATATTATTTAAACAGTTATCTAATTTTTTATAGGAGGATAAATAACAAGTTTCAATGGTAGGCATTATAATAGGAACTCCCCCATAATTAATAATTTCAGTAGCTAAACGAGAGACATAATTACGAGGGGCTGTTATAAGAATTCTTTTGTTATAAAGAGGAAGGGTTTTACTGGCTAATAGATTATTCTTCATGGTTAACTATTAGGAAAAAAAGCCTCTCATGACTCCTCTAAGGTAAAAATCGATCTAACGCTGCTTTTAATTCTTCTAATTCTTCTTCTATGTTACCTTCTTGAGCAGCACGGGCAACACATTCATTCAAATGTTCATCCAAAATAAGACGAGATACCCGATCAATTGCTCCTCTAACTGCAGCTAATTGAATTAAAACTTCAGGACAAGGGCGACTTTCTGAAACCATTGTTTTTACGCCTCTAATATGTCCCTCAATGCGAGACAGACGGTTTATAATTTGTTTTAAAGAAGCCTCACTATGAACGTGCTTATGAGGAGTTCCGTTATCGTGATTATGGGTATGGTTTGGTTGTATTTTAGTTTGAGTCAATGTTTTACTTTTCACTGTAATTTTTGACAATAATTTTACTGTAGATGAGTTGGATAGGTAGTGACCGATAAATCAACAACACTATATTAAGAATAATTACAAAAATCACCTAGATTTTTTCATTTGTTCCTAAGTATTTAGTATGACATATTTTTAAGGATTTTGGTTAGTAGTAATGCTTTAAGACAGACAATAAATTTTAACTACTGACTGAAAACTTATGTTGAAGATAAATCTTTTAGATTTATGGTTTCGTAACGTTCAAAAGGTTGATGAATCCAGGGATTATTCGACAAATATTCTACATAATAATCGGGTTGAAACTGAGAACAGCTTTTATACCAAATAACGGCAGTACGGAGTTCTTGAATAGGGGAAGCATAATCATGCAACCATTGAGAGACTGCTTGTAAGCTTACCCCAGAATCTACTAAATCATCCACTAATAAAACACGAGATCCTAATTGTTCATCAGTCATGGCTAAATGTTGACCAATTATCAGTTCTTCACGGGAACGATTATCTTCTCCCCCATAGGAAGCAGCAGCAGCGATCGCTAAAGGAATATCATAAAGACGACTGAGAATATCCCCAACCCTTAACCCTCCTTTAGCAATACAAACAATTTGATCAAATTGCCATTGAGATTGATAAATTTTCACTGCTAAAGTTTCAATATGCTGGTGATACTCTTCCCAAGAAACATATAAATCTGACATAGAACATTTAATAGTGAAATGATCAACATCTATTCTGAACTTGAGTTGTATATAAGGCGATTTTTCCTTACCAGTCTAAAAAAAACACTCAAATCTAGACTGCAAACCTCAAACTCAGCTTATTCCGAAATCATAGGGTTTTTCATTTGAGATACGGGTAAAGACGCTTGAGAATTATTCGGTGTTACTTTGCCCTGTAACTGGCCCATTAAACTCGCCATTTCTAGGGCATTTAGAGCATAATTCCAGCCTAAATTACTCTTAATTCCTGCTCTTTCTAAAGCTTGCTGCATGGTATCGGTGGTTAAAATGCCAAACACTACTGGGGTTCCTGTTTGAAAGCCAACTGCTGCGATCCCTTTAGCTGCTTCTGCTGCAACGTAATCGAAATGGGGGGTATGCCCTCGAATAATTGCCCCTAAACAGATAATAGCATCATAATTGCCCGATAAGGCTAATTGACGAGCTACTAGGGGAACTTCAAAACTGCCAGGAACCCACACATAGTCCACTTGAGTTCCGTGGGGGTTAACATCAATGCCATGACGCTTTAAACAGTCTTGACATCCCCCTAAGAGTTTATCCGTCACTAAATCATTAAAACGACCAATGACAATGGCAAAACGCAAAGCGGATGGATCTTGGGTAAAGGTTCCCTCAAAAATGGTCATAATCTTAGCTTGAAATGTTCTACAAAAAAATCCCCATCTCTAAGCATAGCTAAAGATGGGGCATGATGCTGTGGGATAATTATTAAACTACTAGGAAGTTTAAAACAGCCACTAACAACACTAAGCCGATCCAAATGGCAGACCCAACATACAATAAAGGCTTAGACTGATCCCAGTTTTGGGGAGAAGCATAAGCAACGGGAACCGCAACCACCATGACAAAGGAAAAGAAAACGAGAGCAGTTAAGACAAGTTGAAAGATAATAGACATAATGAGATTTTTCCTGGAGTTCTCCTAAAAAAAGATGAATTGATAGTCAACACTGAGATCAAACTATCAGATTTTTTGCTCAAAATTAGCTTTATTATCTGTCTACCCCGAACTTTTGGCAATAACTAACCCCCCATATTGTCTTGGGGGGTTCAAGATTTTGTACTAAAAGACGATGTTATGTTTGAGTTCGTTAAACAGCAGGCGAGTGGCATAGAAGCATAAACGGATTATACCATCCTTAACCTTAGCTTTCTTTTTGGTCTTCATGGTGTCCCATTTATTGCCTAATTTTTTCCCTATTTCTGTATCAAGGCGACGGGGTGGTTGAGGACAAATACGAGTCACGTACCATATATAAAAGTGCGATCGCATTAGTCGAGAGTTAAACCATTTCACAGATTCTTTATCCCCTGATTGCTCAATACGACGGGATAAGCCTAAATAGGATTCAAACTGCTGTAAACTGCGGTGGCGTTTCTGTTTGCCATTGTTAGGGGTCTCTACCCATTCAACCACAGGGAAACCATTAACTAAGAACTTCTCAAATGGATACACTTTCATCAACACCAAAGCTTCCATACCAATGCCCCAACGAAAGTCTTTAAAGAGTTAGAAAGACGATGGTTAAAAGATTCAGAAGTCAGAAGGAACCATCAAAAGAAGTTACAGAGCAAGATTAACGCCATTGAGTTCTTTTTAGGACAAAAGTTTGAAGATTACAAGCGAAAAGACACTTACCACTAAATAAGCGATCGCTGTGGGCTGGTGCAACGGTAGGATTAAGTTGACACAGGTTCAATCTTGCTTTTGACTGCTTCGTGTTTAACGTCTCCGTCATATTGTTTCAAAGCGTTTCTTAAAGCGGTTTTAGCTGCGTCTGTTGTTGTTATTAGACTCATAATGATTAATTTATTTACATTTTGTTACAATGTAATTTAGTTTACGCCTTCAACTTCAAAACAGAAAACTATTATTTTTTGACTGTTTATCCAATAGTTGAACATAAATGAACAAAACTATGCTAAGAAAAATCAAAAATATTCTTTTCTTCTCACTTCTGTGCGATAGAACTGGAACGGAGTGAGGAACTCCTGGCTCCTAATTTTACAGTTAACTTTATTTTTTTGACATACTTATCATGACTATTAATAAAACCCTTACTTCCCAAGAAAATCCTTTAATTATAGGAGGAAATGATCCTGATCAGTTTGACTGGAAAGAGGTTTGGTATCCTGTTCATTATATCGAAGATTTAGACAAAACCAAACCCACATCATTCACTTTATTAGAGAAAAATATTGTTATTTGGTGGGATAAAAAAAATAGTCAGTGGTGTGTCTTTGACGATCAGTGTCCCCATCGTTTAGCCCCTTTATCAGAAGGTAGAATTAACGAGTCAGGTTGTTTAGAATGTCCCTATCATGGATGGGCATTTTCAGGACAAGGAAACTGTGAAGTAATTCCCCAACAAAAGCCAGAAGGAAACGCAGAACAATCTCCTAGAGCATCCGTTAACACCTATTCTACTAAAGTAGCGCAAGGGTTATTATTTGTCTATGCAGGGAAGACAGAAAATGCAGCAAAAACCCCTATTCCTTTAGTAGATGTTTTGGAAGAAAGCTCCAGGGAATGGGTTTGTCTAAATACCTTTAGAGATATTCCTTATGATGCTTTAACCTTAATGGAAAATGTATTAGATTCGAGTCATATTCCTTACACTCATCATAAAAGTGTGGGCAACCGTTCCAATGTTTCTCCCGTAGACTTAGAAGTAGTTGAATCAGGAAAATGGGGGTTTAAAGGAGTCTGGGAAGAAGGACCCCGAAAAGGAACTTTAGGAAAACAAACCACCCACTTTTTTGCCCCTGGAATGATGTACCATGATCTCACATCTAAACAATTTGGTAGAACCCTGACGGTTGTTTATGCGACTCCCATTAGTAAAGGAAAATGTCGTTTATTTGCTCGTTTTCCCTTCAAATTTTGTTCACCTATTCCTAAATTCTTCATTAACTTAACCCCCCGTTGGTATTCCCATATTGGACAAAATGGAGTGTTAGAAGATGATCAAATTTTCTTACATTATCAAGAACGTTACTTGGAAAAAAAAGGAGGAAGTTCTAACGTTTCTAAAGCCTTTTATTTACCGACAAAAGCCGATTTGTTTGTCTTTCAATTACACAGTTGGATTAATCAATATCAAGCACAGTTATTCCCAGAACAGCCCCTAAGTCCCGCATTATCCTCCGAAACTTTGCTTGATCGCTATCATTCCCATACTAAAGATTGTAGTAGTTGTCGTACTGCTTTAAAGAATATACAACGAATTAAAATAGGAGTTTCGGTCGCTACTTCTTTGATCTGGTCATTAATTGTTATTTTATTATTAACTTTTGATCATCCTTCTCTTTGGGGTATGATATCATTAAGTGGAACTGTGCCTTTGGGTGTAATTATCTGGTTAGGTTTAAATCGGCTGGAAAAGCAATTTTATCAAGGTCGAGAAATTCCCCCAAGAAACTTACCTGATAAGAAATAATTTCTCAAAAATTACCTAATAATTATTCAAATTAGTGTATAAAAATTATAATAAAGATCCTTGGTTGGCTGTTAATTTATCCATGTTTTTTCCTGGACTAGGTCAGTTTTATGCTGGCAATTACTTACAAGGATTTTTATTTTTTAATGGTCAAATTCTTTGGTTAGTACTGACAGTTTGGCATATTTTTGCAGCGAAGGGAAATACTGTCACTGGTTTAATTTGTTTAGGAATTACAATTATCTTCTACTTTAGTAGTTTAATAGAAGCTCATCTTAGTATTTATAAACAGAGAAATGATCCTAACCTAGAAAAAATACCTCGTAAACATAAGAATGTTTGGTTTGCTATTTTTATCACCCGAATTTTACCAGGATTAGGTCATCTTTATCTCCAAAAATCTATCATTGGCCTACTAATATTAACCGCTAGTTTAATTGTAATGGGAATTGATGATCTGTATTCTAACTTATTATTGTTCAGTCCTTTGATAACCTCTTTAACGATTTATCATACTTACCTAATTTTTCCTCAGAAACATAGGGATAGGAGAGGGTTGTTAATTGCCATTATGACAGGAATTATCTTTATCTTAGGAGTGATGGTTAATTATTATCCACAATGGTTAGAAAAACGCTTTGATAAATTTCTCATTCCCAGTAACTCAATGCAACCTACATTACAAATAAATGATATTGTTTTTGTGAAAAAATACCCTGATTATGGGCCAAAAATAGGAGATATTGTGGTTTTTACTCCCTCAGAAAACATCAAAAAAGCTGATCCTGACGTATCAGATTATTATATAAAACGGGTTATTGCTACACCAGGCAAAAAGGTAAAAATCCAACAAGGTCAAGTTTATTTGAATAATACACCGATTCAAGAACCCTATATTGCAGAATCACCCCAATATCAGTTGGAATCTATGATCGTTCCTGCTAACTATTATTTAGTTTTAGGGGATAATCGTAATGATAGCTTTGACTCCCATGTCTGGGGACTTTTACCTAAAGATGTGATTGTTGGTCAAGCTTATAAAATTGGCTGGCCACCGAAAAGGATACAATCATTAGACAGTTATCGGTAAGCAGTTAAGTTGTTAAGTATCTAAACCTCCAGTTCAGACTGTAGGTGAATAGAGAGAAAAGGTTTAATCGTTTGTACTAATCTGATAAATGAGAATTTTAAATCCACAACAGGTTATCAGTCATCAGTTATTAGACTGAGTAATAATTTGTTACAATTGAAGGTAATGGGTTCAGCAATTTCTCGTAAAACAATTAACCCAAATGGGTGAGCTACCTGGGGGAAGTGCAGAGGAAGGAATTTTCTTAAGATAAAGTGTATAAGTGAGATCGCACTAGCTGATTTCCAAAAAATAATAAATGTCTTTCGTTTAGTTTGAGCAGGAGCAACCCCATGGAACTTATTTCACTTTCTTTAATCTTAGCCGGAACCTTTATAGTAGATTTTTTGCTTCACAATAATTAGCTCTTCATGGGGCAATGTGTGTGTAATATAGTCTTAATTAAAATAGCTCTTTTCTAGCTACACTAATGGAAAAGAGCTATTTTCATATTTGGTGCTTTAAAAGAGGGAAAAATCTTTGCTCCTTTAATTTTTGAGGGAGGATGTAATAAAAGTTTATTTGAAGCTTGGTTATCTCAAAGTCTAATTCCTCAATTAGAACTAGGAGATATCATTATTGTAGATAATGCCACTTTTCATAAGGGAAAAATTATTCAAGAAATTGTAGAAGAAGCTGGATGTGAACTATGTGCTTACTCTCCAGATTTAAACAAAATTGAAAATGGGTGGTCTGTTTTAAAAACTTGGATGAAACAAATGTTACCTAAGTTTGAAACAGTTAGAGAATGTGTAGATGCTGCCTTTAGAAACTGTCCTAACGTTTTTGCGTAGTGCTATAGAGTGATAAGAAGAGGAAGAATAAAATAGTTTTTAGTTATTTAGTATGATGATATTATTCAAAAAATATCAGAAATTATGATATTTGTGGGGTGGGCAAAGAAGCATTAATATTAATAATTGTTGGCCTATTTTTATCTTGCCTACCTTTCATTTGTTATAGACAAAAAAATAAATCTTAATCATAATATTGAATAAATATTGCAGATTATTGTTACAAAAGATTACAATAAGGAGCCAAGACGCTCATTTGTGACACCCTAAATAAGAAAAACCATCATCATTGATATGCCTAACTTGGATATTACAGCAAATCAAACTCAAACCAACGATAATATAACCTCTAATCTAGATAATATACTTTCCCCTACTGATAGATTTAGCGATCGCCATATTGGTCCCAATAGCCAAGAAGTTGATAAAATGCTCAAAGTGCTAGGCTTTTCTACTTTAGACCAATTGATGGATGCAGCAGTACCTAAAGCCATCCGCCTAAGCAAACCTTTAAATTTACCTGAAGCACAAAGCGAATATGCAGCGTTAGCTCAATTAAAGTCTATTGCTTCTAAAAATCAGATATTTCGCTCCTATATTGGCATGGGTTATTATGACTGTATTACTCCCCCAGTCATTCAACGCAATATCTTAGAAAACCCTGGTTGGTACACGGCTTATACTCCATATCAAGCGGAAATTGCCCAAGGAAGACTAGAAGCTCTGTTAAACTATCAAACCATGATAGTAGAGCTAACTGGACTCGAAATTGCTAACGCTTCCTTATTAGATGAAGGCACAGCAGCAGCAGAAGCTATGAGCATGAGTTATGGTTTATGTAAGAACAAAAAGGCAAATGCTTTTTTTGTAGACTCCCATTGTCACCCCCAAACCATTGAAGTTATTAAAACAAGAGCTTATCCTTTAGATATTGAGTTGATTATTGCCGATCATCGCTTTTTTGATTTCGATACGGAGATTTTTGGCGCATTATTACAATATCCAGCTACCGATGGCAGTCTTTATGATTATCGCACCTTTATTGAAACGGCACACGATCAGGGTGCAGTAGTTACTGTTGCTGCTGACCCCTTGAGTTTAGCACTCTTAACACCCCCTGGAGAATTTGGCGCAGATATCGCCGTAGGCAGCACCCAACGCTTCGGCGTACCTTTGGGATACGGTGGACCTCATGCAGCCTATTTCGCTACGAAAGAAGCCTATAAACGCCAGATTCCAGGGCGTATTGTGGGAGTCTCTAAGGATGCACAAGGAAACCCTGCTTTAAGATTAGCATTGCAAACCAGAGAACAACATATTCGTCGTGAAAAAGCAACTAGCAACATCTGTACAGCGCAAGTCTTACTAGCAGTTATTGCTGGAATGTATGGCGTATATCATGGCGCAAAAGGGATCAAAAATATTGCTCAAAGAATACACAAATTAACCGTAATTTTAGCCAAGGGATTAAACAAATTAAGTTATACTATCAATGACGAACCCTTCTTTGATACCGTTAAAGTTGGGGTGGGTGATGCGAGTGCAAAAGCGGTAATTAAAGCAGCAGCAGAACGGAAAATAAATCTAAGATTATATAAAGAAGGAGTTTTATGTATTAGCTTAGATGAAACCACTACCGTTCATGATGTAATTGAATTATGGCAAATTTTTGCAGCAAAAGATGAATTACCTTTTACTGTTAAAGAAATAGTACAGCAAGTTAATTTTGACTTTCCTATCTTCTTCAAACGGACTTCAAACTATTTAACTGATCCTGTTTTTAACCAGCATCATTCTGAAAGTGAATTACTGCGTTATTTACATCAATTAGAAAACAAAGATTTAGCGTTAAATACCTCCATGATTCCTCTAGGATCATGTACCATGAAACTAAACGCAGCAGCTGAGATGATGCCAGTCACTTGGCCTGAGTTTGGAAAACTTCATCCTTTTGCCCCTTTATCTCAAACTGAAGGCTATCAAATTCTTTTCCAACAGTTAGAAGAATGGTTAGGAGAGATAACAGGATTTGACGGTATTTCTTTACAACCTAATGCTGGTTCTCAAGGCGAATATGCAGGGTTACAAGTGATTCGCCAATATCATGAAAGTCGAGGAGAAACAAACCGAAATATCTGCTTAATTCCTGAATCAGCACACGGGACAAACCCTGCTAGTGCAGTAATGTCAGGAATGAAAGTCGTAGCAGTTAAATGTGATAAAGATGGGAATATTGATATTGCAGACTTAGAGAAAAAAGCCGAAAAACACGCCGAAAACTTAGGGGCTTTGATGGTAACTTATCCTTCCACTCACGGAGTATTTGAAGAAGGAATTATCGATATTTGTAACATCATTCATCGTCACGGTGGACAAGTTTATATGGATGGAGCTAATATGAACGCTCAAGTCGGGTTATGTCGTCCGGCTGATTTTGGGGCCGATGTTTGCCACCTCAACCTGCATAAAACCTTCTGTATCCCTCATGGGGGTGGTGGTCCAGGAATGGGCCCCATCGGCGTAAAAGAACATTTAATCCCCTTTCTTCCTACAACTAACATAGAAAAATACACCAACCCCGACAGTAATGGTAACGTAGAAACATCTATAGGAGCCATTTCCGCAGCCCCTTGGGGTAGTTCTAGTATCCTGGCCATTTCCTGGATGTACATCGCTATGATGGGGGAAAAAGGGCTGACTGACGCAACAAAAGTGGCTATTCTCAACGCCAACTATATGGCTTCTCGTTTAGCTGACTACTATCCTATCTTGTTCAAAGGTGCATCCGGTTGT
Source organism: Crocosphaera chwakensis CCY0110 (assembly GCF_000169335.1). GTDB lineage: Bacteria > Cyanobacteriota > Cyanobacteriia > Cyanobacteriales > Microcystaceae > Crocosphaera > Crocosphaera chwakensis. The sequence continues at coordinate 69,395 of NZ_AAXW01000004.1, read as the reverse complement.
GTTGCTCATGAATGTATCATTGATTTACGTCCCTTGAAAAAGCAAGCAGGGGTAGAAGTAGATGACATTGCTAAACGGTTGATGGACTTTGGTTTCCATGCGCCTACGGTGTCTTGGCCTGTTATTGGTACAATGATGGTAGAACCTACTGAAAGCGAAGACTTGGATGAGTTAGACCGTTTTTGTGATGCTATGATTACTATTTATCATGAAGTTGATGCGATCGCAAATGGTACAATCGATCCAAACAATAACCCTCTGAAAAATGCTCCCCATACGGCACAAGCAGTAATTTGCGGAGACTGGGAACGTCCTTATTCCCGTGAAAAAGCAGCTTATCCTGCGCCTTGGACAAAAGAATATAAGTTTTGGCCAGTCGTCGGACGTATTGATAACGCTTACGGAGACAGAAACCTAGTTTGTTCTTGCGAAGGAATGGACGCTTACAAAGAAGATTAAAACATTGTAGGGTGGGCATTACTCACCCTATATTAATTATCTTATTCGTTAAAGATTGTACAATATGAATGGTATTTGACAATTAAAGAGGTAAATATTGTACTTTATTGGCAAATTCTTCCAATTTTCCTAATTTGGCAATTAGTTCTAAATCTCGAATACAATCAACGATAGATATCATTAGTTGATGACCATAAATAACTCCGACAAATTCGATACCTTGTACTTGACGATTATTCGCTTCTATCAAAAAGTCTTTATCTTGACTAAAAATAATTCTTTTTAGGGCAGTTGCACGGTCTAAAATTATGACATCATCTACACCTGAATAACCATCTTCTTGAACAGTTAAAACATCAATTTCTCGCAAACGTAATCCTATTGTAATTGCACCATGTACATTTTCATCCATATAAAGGGGTAAAGTCAATTAGAGAACTCCTTCAGCTTTGAGTCTGGTTACAAAGGGAGAGTCTCCTGCTTGAGAACGCAACTTTTTAACGTATTCAACCTCTTGTTGAATCTCTTGGTCTAATTGTTCTTTATGTTCCCAATAATAAGCGAATGCGGAATGAATTTGACTCATGGTTAAGTGACGATGATTAATCTGTATTTCTTCAGGTGTCCAACCATAAGCCATTTTTGCCATGACAAGATCAATGACTTTGAGGGTTGAACCTGTAATTATGGCTGTACCCTGTTCATTTAGGTTAATGTATTTATAGTCTGTAGAAATTGAAGCCATTGTTATTAATTTACGTTTCACTCTATTGTAGAAGAAATAAACTGATTTCATCTAGAGACGTTTCATGAAATGTCTCTACAAAAGTGGGATATTAATAATTAATTTTCGGTAAACCCTTCGGCAAAACCGATTAATCCTTGTCCTAATGCACTATTTTCGCTGTAATGTTCACCAATTTTAATAACAGCTTGTTTGCTTCCTTTTAACCAGCGTTTACCATCAAAAATATATCTAATAATTGCCCATCGGTTAGATTGATTCTTTTGAATCTCTGTAAACTCAGCATCTATAATTTCTGTTGCTGTTGTTTCGCTAACTTTAGGATATTTATTATTTAATTCGTTTAGTATTTTGACTACTTCATCTAGTGCATTTGCAGTAGAAGGGTCAGAAGCGTACTTTTTGCCAATTACTTCACCTAAATTAGTTTCAGTAATATTGACAACTTCAGCATTAATACTATATTTACCACTATCTGACATTTGACTTCCCTCTTTATTTTTAGGTGAAATTGGATCAGGTTTAGTAATATCGTTAACTAAACTCTGTACATCTACCATATCATAACTATTAATACATTGAATTGCGGGACGTTTATCGTCAATGAATTTATTAAGGACATTCCAAGGATAAAAATGAGGAGACTGACTGCCTTTACATTTTGAACAGTTACAGGGTACTAAAGTTTTATATTTAAGACGTTCATAAGAGTCGTGAATTTTCCCTAATTCATGTCTAACTGTGGTTAATAAATCTCGTTTACGACTTCCTGACACTCGTATACGAATTTCTCCTTTATGATAGCGATAAAATTCAATAATTTCTGCTCTTGCACCATCTTTAGTCAAGACAACTCCCTTTTTCCAAACACAAATTTCATGTTCAATCATTGCATGGGTTTCTACTATAAAACGGGTTAAAATTCCTTTAGGCATAAATTCATATTCATAGCGCAAAAGTAGGTTATTTTCTTCATCCCAATCATATTCCGGTTGTTGAGGACTTAATAATTGAGGTGCAATATAATTTCCTGGTTGACTGGGTATTTCATAACAGAGTTTAAAGTTCATCATTAACCGCAAAAGTTCACCGCGCATGGTGATATATTTTTCTTCATTCCAGATATTGTTTAGATCATTTTTATCAAATTTCCCTAAGTTTTTTCTAACTTTTTCATTATCTAAGACTTTATAAACCGCATCAGTTCCCCAAGCAGTATTGAGAATAATAGTTTTGTTTAAAAGATCATCTTTTTGGAAGTGTAAAAATACCCCTAAGTCATGAAAATAACCACTTAAAACTAACATATCTTGTAATTCTTTAAATCCTTGTTCTTTACAGATGTTTAAATATTCTTCAAGACTGATATAGTTATGTTTATCTTTTTCTAATACTTCTCGAACTTTAACCCAATATGCCGGTAATTCTGTGCCAACATGAGGTAAGTTACTAATATAATGTTGAATCTTATTGAGAATTTCAGGTAAACCACGATTAGTTGCTAAATTAGTGGCTAAAGTTTCTTTAAAATTAGTAAATTCTGCTCTTAATTGTCGTTCATTAATGTCTCGTTTACGTTCTTTTTTTTCATTTTTGATAACTAATACAGGACTATTATTACTCAATAATTTAACCATATTTAACCAGTAATAATAGTCTGTATCTTCTCTGCGAGTGTCAGCAACTAAGGCATAAAGGGATCTTTCCGTGAGAAAAAACTGATGAGTTTCATGATAAATTTCTTGTCCTCCAAAGTCCCAAATATTGACTCTAAATTCTTCTCCATTATTTAGAGTAAAAGGCCATTGAATAACATCTATTCCTTCTGTTGACTCCTCATCTGTTTTAAGTTGATAATTATCATCTTTTATTTTTTGTGCTAAAGTAGTTTTCCCGGCTCCTCCTTCTCCAACAATTAAGAGTTTTGCTTCATAAAGATGATCAATATTTTGTTCAAGTTGTTGTTTATAGAAGTTAATAATGGCTCTAGTTTTTTTTCGTTCAATTTCAGGAGGAAGATTAGTTATTTGATTATTTCTAATAACCAGCGAAATTAGATTATCGAGGTTTCCAATTTCAGGAGGAAGGTTTGTTAGTTGATTACCTGATAGATAAAGTGAAGTTAGCTTATGGAGTTTACCAATTTCACGAGGAAGGTTTGTTAGTTGATTATTTTCCAGATAAAGTGAAGTGAGATCATAGAGGTTCCCAATTTCAGGAGGAAGGTTTGTTAATTGATTACCTGATAAATGAAGTGAAGTTAGATTATAGAGGTTACCGATTTCAGAAGGAAGGTTTGTTAGTTGGTTCTTTTCCAGATAAAATATATTGAGCTTAGTGAGGTTACCAATTTCAGAAGGAAGGTTTGTTAGTTGGTTCTTTTCCAGATAAAGTGAAGTTAGATTATAGAGGTTACCGATTTCAGAAGGAAGGTTTGTTAGTTGGTTACCCAACACAGAAAGTGAAGTGAGATTAGTCAGTTTACCAATTTCAGGGGGTAGAGACGTTAATTTTTTAAATGAAAGGCTCAAAGATTTTCTTTTATCTTTTGCTGCTTTTTCAATAACCTGTAATAATTCTTCCTCTGTCATAATCAACTCTCAATCGTTTTAACATAAGGATAAGCAAGTATTTTATTATCTACAGTTAGTAAAGAGACATTATAAATTCTTGCTGTTGCTACAATAAGCCTATCAGCCGGATCTTTATGAAAATCACCTGGAAGTGTATAAGCATCAATAGCAATGTCAGGCGTAATAGAAAGAAGCTGTACACCTTTTTGTGCTAAAGCAATTTTAAACCATTCTTGAATTGAACAGGGAAGAATTAATGTTTTTTTGTTAACCAGTCTGCTAATTTCAATTAAACTAATAGAACAAATCCCTAAACCTTGTGGTCTTTCCCGATTAATTATCTCTTGATAATAGTTTGTTAGTCTTGAATCATTATGATTCCACCATACGAAAATATGAGTATCTAGAATGATCACGAATCATTCTCCTCAAACTCTTCATTTATTTCCCAATCATCAGGGGAAATAGCAGGTTCACTAGGATCAGCTAAATAAGCATAGGGTTTCATATTTGTTAAAGGATTAACAGAAAATTCTTTTTTAATCATAGATTGATCTTGTTTGATAGAATCAATAAAATCACTGACTAAAATAAGTTTTTCACTAGATAATTGTTCTAATTGTTGAGCAATTTTTTGACGTAATTCTGGATAATTCATTTTAAGTTTAGTTGAGTAGAATAGGTTAGACAGCTATAATATAGGTTATAATAATACCATAACAATCCGTTGCAACTCACCATTCCAGTTAAAATAATCCACTACAATTTTTATAATTATACATCAGTCATCAGTTGCAAAAATATAAGGCAAATGAAACAATGAAATATCATTACAGCATGGTCATTCAATGGTCAGAAGAAGATCAACTATTTTTAGTTCATTTACCTGAGTTTCCTTGACAACAATTTCACACTCATGGCAAAACTTATGAAAAAGCTGCTAGAAATGGACAGGAAGTTATTGAAACATTTGTAGAAATGCTGATAGAAGAAAATTAACTCTATATAATGAGTCCGATTTAAACCAAACATTGAGTATATTTTAAACTTTTGCTTTTTTATCTTTACTTTTTGACTTTGTCCAAAGAACGAGGTAAAATCACAATTAATAAATTAATATAGGAGTAAATTAAAAATGACAGAACCTCAAAAAGAAAAAAATATTATCCCTGTTAGTCCACAAACAGCAGTTTTAATTATTAGTTTACTTATTTTATTACCATTATTACTAACTGGATTTTTTTCCCATTAAGAATAAGAGAAAATTAGCGGTTAAACAGTTCTTGAAATCTTTGGGGAAGATTAATAACTTCTCTAAATAAATCTTGAGAATCAATCCCGAAACCAACTTGCAGAAGTAGTACAATAATTGCTATGGTTAAAGCTGTGGTAGCTGTTGACTTAACGAAAGTAAAAAGCCAACGAAATACCAACCAAGATACTAATAAAGCAGCAATAAATAGAATTAAATTGATGGGCATATTATCAAGTTTAATCTACATAAATACTGTTATGGTAACACATTAGGGCTTAATATTATTAAGCCTCTACAATACTATATTCTTCCAGATTATGACAGTTACTATTTTACAGAAACAACTTTACTTTCAGTTCCTAACGCTTCAGCCGCCATTAAAACAGTTTTTCTTGCCCAACTATCTGCTTCTAAAATATCCTCTAAACTAGGTTGAGCAGAATTATGATCCCTAAAACTATCACAAGTTTGTTCAATGACTTTAGGAATATCTAAAAAGGCAATTTTTTCAGCTAAAAACAAAGCAACCGCTTGCTCATTGGCAGCATTTAAAACCGCCGGCATTGCCCCTCCTGCATTACCTGCTGCATAAGCTAACTGCATACAAGGATATTTATCATGATCCGGCTCTCTAAAGGTTAAACTACCTGCTTTTACTAAATCTAATGGTTCCCAATCTGTATAAATTCTTTCAGGCCAAGACAGAGCATATAATAAAGGCAGACGCATATCAGGCCATCCTAATTGTGCCAAAACGGAAGTATCTTGTAACTCAATTAAAGAATGAATAATACTTTGAGGATGGATAACAATATCAATATTTTTATAGTCCATTCCAAACAAGAAATGAGCTTCAATAACTTCTAACCCTTTATTCATTAAAGTAGCAGAATCAACCGTTATTTTTTGACCCATTGACCAATTAGGATGTTTTAGGGCATCTTGTACCGTAACATACTTTAATTGTTCTACTGGCCAATCCCTAAATGCACCACCAGAAGCCGTTAAAATAATGCGTCGTAAACCATCACTCGGAACCCCTTGTAAACATTGAAAAATAGCTGAATGTTCTGAGTCTGCCGGTAATAATTTCACCCCATGTTTTTCAATTAAAGGTAATACCACAGGGCCCCCTGCTATCAAAGTTTCCTTATTAGCTAAAGCAATATCTTTTCCTGCTTCTATCGCTGCAATGGTAGGCAATAAACCGGCACATCCAACAATACCCGTAACCACACTTTCAGCATCACCATGACGAGCGACTTCTGTAACCCCTTCCTCTCCTGCTAAAATGATCGGAGAATAGTCCATAGTTGCAATGGCATCTTTGAGGCTTCCTAGTTTGCTCTGATCACAAATAGCTACAATTTCAGGACGAAACTGTTTGACTTGCTTTGCTAATAACTCCACATTAGAACGAGTCGCCAAACCCACCACTTGAAATTGATCGGGGTATTGCTCAACAATATCAAGGGTTTGAGTGCCAATGGAACCAGTAGAGCCAAGGATAGAAATCTTTTTCACGATACTGCATTATTAAACTGGGGATCACTATCACTATAAAGCGATCGGGTGCATCTGCAAAGGGTTGTGACATTGACAGATAATACATATTAAAATAAATAAAAAGAGACCAACGTATCAGGAGAGAAGTAGTGGTCAGAATTCTTAAACTTGCCCAAATGACAGCCAAGGATCTTGCCACAGTAAAGCGACGGGCCGAGTTAGACATCGATCAAGTGATTCCCATTGCCCAAGAAGTAATAACCGCGATCGCGCAAACCGGAGACAAGGGACTGATTCAATATGCCCAAAAATTTGACTATGCAGGGGCAACCCCAGACAATATAAAAGTAACCCCAGAAGAATTCGACCAAGCGCAACATCTCGTCGAACCAGAGGTTACAAAAGCTGTTGATCAAGCTTTTCGCAATATCAAAGAAGTCCATCAACGGCAACTGCCTGAAGAAATGAACCTGGCTGAAATTGATACTGGTATCTTTGCAGGGGAAAAAATTACTCCCATTCCTAGCGTCGGGTTATACGTTCCTAGGGGAAAAGGGGCTTTTCCTTCCATGATGCTGATGTTAACCATTCCAGCTATGGTTGCAGGGGTTAAACAAATCGTCGTTTGTACCCCTCCTGATAAAGAAGGTAACGTTGAACCGGTTTCTCTTTATGTTGCCCAAATGGCCGGGGTAACAGAAGTCTATAAACTAGGGGGAATTCAAGCTTTAGCCGCCATGGCCTTAGGTACCACTACCGTCCCCAAAGTAGATAAATTAACGGGGCCTTGTAGCATCTACGGCGCAGCAGCTAAACGGGTGTTATTCGGTACAGTAGATGTCGGTTTACCTGCCGGTCCCAGTGAGTCCATCGTTTTAGCAGACGAAACCACCGATCCCCAACTGGCAGCCCTCGACTTATTAATAGAAGCTGAACACGGGCCCGACTCAGCAGCCCTTTTAGTCACCCACAGCGAAGCCGTTGCTGAAAAAGCCAGTCAGTTTGCCAAGGAATACTTAGAGAAACTTCCCCAATGGCGCAGGGAGTTTTGTCAAAAAGGGTTAGATGCTTATGGAGGGATTATTCTCACTTCTAGCTTAGAAGAATCGATCAATTTTGTGAACGATTACGCCCCAGAACATTTAGAGGTGTTAGTAGATGATCCCTTAAGGTTAGTCGGAGAGATTAAAAACGCAGGGGAAATTTTATTAGGGAAATATACCCCTTCTTCTGCTGCGACCTATGCGATCGGGGTTAACGCTGTTTTACCCACGGGAGGGTTTGCCCGTTCCTATTCTGCTGTCTCTGTCTATGATTTTCTCAAGCGATCGACTGTTGCTTATTTGACATCCCAAGGATTTGATCGCGTTAAGGAAACCAGCAAAACTTTAGCCCATTACGAGGAGTTTCCGGCTCATGGGATGGCTATTACAGAACGAGATCAATTATTGTAAAATCAGGATTCTTTATAAGGGGTTTAGCACGGCTAAACCCCTATTGAGTGCTTTCTATTTTCTAAGTTTTCCTTGCTTGTAACGAGTGGCAAAGCCACCTAACGTTATCGCTAATAAGCCATGAATTAGACTAGGTTCAGGAATCGTCGGAACCCCTCCTGTACCAGTAGAAGTTCCTGTACTTGTACCAGTGGAAGTTCCTGTAGATGTTCCTGTACTTGTACCAGTGGAAGTCCCTGTAGATGTTCCTGTACTTGTACCAGTGGAAGTTCCTGTAGATGTTCCTGTACTTGTACCAGTGGAAGTTCCTGTAGATGTTCCCGTACTTGTACCAGTTGTTGTAGCAGCTATAGGGAAGCTTGGAGGCAAAGGACCAAAAAGAATGTTACCAGCAACAAAAAACGGACTGAGAGTGCCAGGAAAACCAAATGTAGCGTCTAAAGCTAGATCAGGGAAAGATAGAGGATCAGGATCAGTGAGAGGTGGATTGGAAGGACTGCCTTGAGGAACGCCGAAGTAACCTTGGGGATGATCACCACCACCAAGATTTAGTTGCAACTCCAACATCGGATCTACTGCGGCCCCTTCATTCGGAACTCCGTCAAGATTCTCATTAGGAACAACTACTTCACCAAATAGAGGACTTGTACTAACATCATTGATCCAGGCTTGATCTGAGGCATCAGTGTAAGATACTCCTAGGCGAAAGAATCGTTCAGGATCATTTTCATCTAAGATCAAAACATCATCTAGTTCGTCATCGGGAGTCAGAGGATCATCAGGATCATCGAGGGCTAAATAAGCAAAACCATTAACAAAACCTAATAAGGGATTCGGAATTTCAGTACCAGGGTTATCAGGATCATCAATAAGTGGTTCGAGGGTAATTCTTCTCAGGGGTATAGGGATATTAGTATTTGGATCAAGGTTCAGAGGATTACCATTGCTGTCCACTTCCCAAAGTCCTATTTCATGGACGGTTTCTGGAACAGTAAAGAAACTTTCTCCTTCTGGTAAGACAAAATAATCGTTAGGACTATTCGGAAAAAGATTAGCTCGAGACGCAAAAACGCCAAAAGCCGTCATTTCTAAATTATTATCATTAGCAGCAGGGTTCACTGAAAATTGATAACCTAGTGTAGCAAATCCTCCAACAGCTCCAGCAATATCAAACGATGGATTATTTGTTCTATTTAAAGTGGGTTCATAAGAAACAGTAGCTGCTTTAGCACTAACAGCACTACTTAAAGAGAAAATGATACCTAAAGATAGGTTACTTAAGTATTTTTGTTGACAAATACCCATACAATTATTTTGATAAAAATTACTCTACTAAGCCAATACTATCAATGGTTTTTTGATTCAAATCTTTCTCAAAAATTAAAAAATTAAACTGTATTTTTAATGTAAAAGAGAATTACAAAATAAAATATTGATTTGCATTTTTTAGAAAAAAAATAACTATATACAGAAAAATAAACAAAGCTTAATGCGTCAATTTTATTTTTTGATTTTGATGTTAATTAAATTTACAAACTGCTTAAATTTAGTAAAATTGATTAATATTCTTTGAAAATTTGCTACAAATATTTATTAAGTTTTTTATACTATTGATTAACATTGCCCTGTTCGTTTAGATTTTTTTGATTTTTGTGAGTAGATGACAAAAAAAATTGCCTCAAAAAGAGACAATCTTAAGATTTTTTCCTTATTTATTGTGGTCAAAGATCACAAGATATGAAGTTTATTTGCGAACTTGTTACCTTATCTTGAGAGACTAGGAGATTAAGAAACTCAAAAACTGATCACGGGTCACTGATAACTGGTCACTAATTAAGGGTCTATCCAACGACCATCGACTTTAATTAAGTTAATTAATTCTTGTACCCCTTGGTCTTCAGGAACCTTTTTAATTTCTTCTCGACCTCGATACAAAGAAATATAACCAGGTTGTTTACCGACATAACCGTAGTCAGCATCGGCCATTTCTCCAGGTCCATTAACAATACATCCCATAACAGCAATATCTAATCCGGTCAGATGTTTAGTTGCTTCTCGTACCTTATGTAAGACTTCTTCAAGATTAAACAGGGTACGACCACAGGAAGGACAAGCGACGTATTCAACCATTGTCTTACGTAGACCCAACGCTTGCAAAATGCTATAACAAACGGGAATTTCTTTTTCTGGAGCCTCGGTAAGAGAAACACGAATCGTATCTCCGATTCCTTCTGCTAAAAGGGTTCCAATACCAGCAGTGGATTTAATACGACCATATTCTCCATCTCCTGCTTCTGTCACCCCTAAATGTAGGGGATAATCCATTGCTAACTCATCCATGCGTTTCACCATCAAACGATAGGCCGCTAACATCACAGGAACACGGGATGCTTTGAGAGAAATGACTATATTGTAAAAATCGAGAGACTCGCAAATACGAATGAATTCTAGGGCAGATTCAACCATTCCCTCTGGAGTATCTCCATAGGTAAATAACATTCTTTCCGCTAAAGAACCATGATTAACCCCAATTCTCATGGCTTTTCCTTGATCTCGTAGAGAAATCACCAGAGGTTCTAAGGTTTGACGAATTTTTTCCCCAATCTCTTCAAATTCTGCTTGAGTATATTCGCTACGGGTGGGACTGGGTTTTTCAAAGACGTATAATCCTGGGTTAATTCGTACTTTATCCACGTGCTTCGCCACTTCTAGGGCAATTTTTAAGCCGTTGTGATGCACATCGGCCACCAACGGAACCGGTTGATACACTTGGGCTAATTTCTCTTTGATGGTCGCTAACGCTTTAGCGTGGGCCATACTGGGAACCGTTACCCGAACAATTTCACAACCCATTTCATGTAAACGACGAATAGCAGACACAGACCCTTCAATATCGAGGGTGTCCTCATTAATCATGGACTGGACAACAACGGGAAAACCACCGCCAATGGTGATATCTCCCACTTTAACCGGACGGGTTTTGCGACGATGAATAGTGGTATCAAATTCAGGTTTAGAATTAGTTTGGGGTGTTTCGAGAGTTTGCATGATGGGTAAATATAAAAAAATTTGGTAGCGAATTTATCCAAGTCCTATTTTAATACTCCATTGTCTTAATATTTGTGTCTGTGGTTGTGATTATCAATAATTTGCTTGATACTTAAAGTTAGAGAGCATTAAAAAAAGAATGAAAGAGACAATTTTAACGTGGTTGAACCGCTTATTAGTAGCAGATGTGTTTTTAGTTTTTCTGGGATTTTTTTGGTTTGTGGCCGCGGTTATTGGTCGTTCTGTGGGGGTTCCCCTAGGTTTGGATATTTGGTACAAACTCTGGCTACCTTTATTTAATCCTGCTATTGGGATTCTCTTTTTAGGAGCTATTCTCAGTTGGGGAATTAGCAAAATTTCTCAAAAACTCGATTCTAATACTTAAAGAAGCTAACCCTTTTTAAATCATCAAATATAATTATGGCTACCTTAGAAAAACGTCGTCCGGAAAATATTTCGGGTAATTTTTATGTTGATAGTAGTTGCATTAACTGTGATACCTGTCGTTGGATGTCTCCTACAGTGTTTCATCGAGAAGGAAATAAGTCGGCCGTCTATCATCAACCTAGCAAAACAACAGAAATGTTAGAAGCTTATGAAGCTTTATTGTCTTGTCCCACTGCTTCCATTGGAACAGTAGAAAAACCGAAAAGTATAAAAGAAATTCAGGAAAAATTTCCGTTACCTATTGCTGAAAATGTTTACCATTGTGGTTATCATTCCGAAAAATCTTTCGGAGCAGCGAGTTATTTTATTGAACGAGAAGAAGGTAATATTTTAATTGACTCTCCTCGCTTTTCTCCTCCCTTGGTGAAACAATTAGAAGCAAAAGGAGGTATTAAATATTTATATTTAACTCATAAAGATGATGTCGCAGATCACGAAAAATTTACCAGTCATTTTGGTTGTGAAAGAATACTCCATACTGATGATATAATTAACAAAACTCAAGGAGTTGAAATTAAATTATTAGGGGACCAACCTATTCATTTTGCCTCTGATGTACTTATTATTGCTGTTCCTGGCCATACTAAAGGTCATACCGTTCTTTTATACAATGAAAAATATTTATTTACAGGGGATCATTTAGCTTGGTCACCTTACTTTAATCATCTGTATGCTTTTCATCGTTTTTGTTGGTATGACTGGTCAAAACAGATCACTTCTATGAAAAAATTAGCTAATTATTCTTTTGAATGGGTATTACCTGGTCATGGTCGTCGTTATCATAATGATAGAGAAACAATGGAAAAACAAATGACACAATGTATTCAGTGGATGGAATCTCAGTAAAAGTTTAAAATTTTTCAAAATATTCTAAGAACAAGAAAAAGGCAACAACCTGAAAGAAAAGAATATTAATTAACTCCGTGACTTCCGTTGATTTTTTTATTAGTTAAATATTTTCTGTCGTTTAGCTTCATACAACAGTAAAGCCGTAGCAATAGCAACATTTAATGACTCGACACCTGGCCCTAAAGGAATACTAACGAGATTATCTGCTAAGGAAATTAAGGAATTTGATAATCCTGACCCTTCATTTCCTAATAAAATTAACGTGGGTTTGGTAAAGGATAATTGCCAATAACTTTGAGTTGCATCTGGTAATGTTGCGATGATATTGATTCCCTTATTTTTAGATTTTTTTATAACAGTTGTTAAGTCTGAAGTAACGAAGATAGGCACTTGAAACCAAGAACCAGCAGACGCTCTTAAAACTTTTGGATTATCAATATCAACACTATCATCACTCAACCAAATAGCATCAATTTCCGTTGCAGCAGCAGTGCGAATAATAGTCCCCAAATTACCTGGATCTTGTAATCTTTCTATGACTAATCCTAACTGAAAATCCGTAATTTCCTCTTCTGTACGGGGTTGAAACAAAGCTGTTGCCACTACCCCATCCGGATTAACCGTAGTCGTTATATTACTCAAAACCTCAATAGAAACTAATTCAGACCGTTTGACCCGTTTAGATACATTTTCCCACAATTGAGGATAGCGATCGCGCCATTGCTCCGTATAACATAGGGTCATCAAGGAACAACCTTCCTGATAAGCCGTCTCTACTAAATGAGTTCCCTCCAAGAGCAATAGATTTTGTTCGCGCCGTCCCTTAGTACGATGTAACTTCCGAATCTGCTTGATTAGGGGATTGCGAATGCTGGTAATCATTGCAGTTTGAAAAGGTCTGATGGTTTATGCGGAACTCGGGACTTGAACCCGAAAGTCCGAAAGGACACTAGAATCTGAATCTAGCGCGTCTACCAATTCCGCCAGTCCCGCATTTTAATTCCCAATTTATCATAATATCATCACTTAAACTGTCAGTCAAATCCTAAGAGGATTTCAGTTAAAAAGCCTTTAAAAAAGTCTAAAATCTTTAACATAAAAATAATTTAAGCGGAACTTTAACTAGACTTTTTTAATCATTCAGGTTACATTGAAAGCGAATTTAAGCCAAAACTATAAAAAATTCATAGTTTTGAGTAATCTAATCATAAAACAATCTTATATATTGATCTATGACAACTCCTTTAGAAGAACAACAATCTGTATTAGAAATTAAAGGTCAGACCCCTCTCAAGGGTGAAGTTCATATTAGTGGAGCCAAGAACTCTGCTTTAGTGTTGATGGCAGGAGCGATCCTTTGCTCAGAAGACTGTCGTTTAAGAAACTTGCCTTTGTTAGCGGATATTGAGCGCATGACCCAAATTTTAGCAGCCATTGGGGTCAAGCTCAACAGAAATGGTGATGTAATTGACATTAACGCCCAAGACATTGGACAAGATCAAGCGCCGTATGAATTAGTATCTCAACTTCGTGCTAGTTTCTTTGTCATTGGTCCATTACTCGCCCGTTTAGGAATGACTCGCGTGCCTTTACCGGGTGGTTGTGCCATTGGTGCTAGACCCGTAGACCTTCATGTACGGGGATTACAAGCGATGGGGGCTGACGTTCGCATTGAACATGGTGTGGTTCATGCTTGTGTCAGAGGCAATCGCAAACGTCTTCAAGGAGCTAAAATTTATTTAGATTATCCGAGTGTCGGGGCAACAGAAACCATTATGATGGCGGCCACCTTAGCAGAAGGAGAAACCATCATCGAAAACGCTGCTCAAGAACCTGAAATCATTGACTTAGCTAACTTCTGTCGCTCGATGGGAGCCAGAATTAAGGGGGCAGGAACTAATACAATTGTTGTTTCTGGGGTTGAACGTCTCCACAGTACAGACTATTGTGTGATTCCCGATCGCATCGAAGCAGGAACCCTATTAATTGCGGGAGCCATCACCCATTCAGAAATCACCCTTAACCCTGTTTTTCCTGAACATTTAGCCTCTGTCATTGCTAAGTTACGGGAAATGGGTCCCCAAGTTGTTATTGAAGGGCCAGATCGTTTAAGACTGGTTCCTGCGCCTCTAAGAGCAACAGATATCAAAACCCTACCTTTTCCTGGGTTTCCTACCGATATGCAGGCACAGTTTATGGCTCTGTTAACCTTAAGTGAAGGTAGCAGTATGGTCACTGAAACCGTATTTGAAAATCGTCTGCGTCACGTAGCTGAGTTGCAACGCATGGGAGCCGATATCCGAGTCAAGGGGAATATTGCCTTAGTCAAAGGTGTGCCTTTCCTCTCTGGTGCGCCGGTAATGGCTACTGACTTACGGGCTTCTGCTGCCTTAGTGTTAGCAGGTTTAGCAGCCCAAGGAACCACCATTGTACAAGGGTTACATCATCTTGATCGGGGTTACGATAATTTAGAAGGTAAATTACGCAAATTAGGGGCTAACATTCGCCGTGTTAATGTGGTTGATGAACCAGAACATTCCATCGTTAACTAATATTAGTTAGGCTTAAGTACAGTTTCCTGGGCATACTGAGTGACTAGAGTTAGTATGTCCAGTTTTTTGGTTAGCTTTATTCATCCCTATCTTCTTAAAAAGTTGAGGATGAATGGCGACATCAAGATAAAATCAAGTCTAAGGCTCGATGAGTAGATGTGAGTAAGTTTTATATAGGGGAATGGAAACATCAGAACTGATTTTAAGGACAGCACAAAATTTATTTGATGGCTTAGCCATTGGCAGTGTCATTGCTCTAGCTGCAGTAGGGTTAACCCTAACCTATGGTATTTTACGGCTTTCTAACTTCGCCCACGGAGATTTTATGACCTTGGGAGCTTATTTAACCTGGTTAGTGAATACCCAAGGGTTAAATTTAGGATTATCGGTGATTGTTGGTGCTACAGGAACCATAGTCGCTATGTTAATTTCAGAATTTTTATTGTGGAAACCTATGCGCGATCGCAGGGCAACGTCAACCACTCTCATTATCATCTCTATTGGCTTAGCCTTGTTTTTGCGTAACGGCATTTTAATGATTTGGGGAGCGAAAAATCAACGGTATGATATTCCCTTGGTTCAAGCTCAAAAATTTTTGGGGTTACAATTAGCCACCGATAGAATTTGGGCAATCATCTTATCAATTGTAGCGATCGCTGTTTTACATTTAGTGTTACAAAACACAAAAATTGGTAAGGCCATGCGAGCCGTAGCTGATAATATTGATTTAGCTAGGGTTTCAGGCATTAACGTCGAAAAAGTTGTACTCTGGACTTGGGTAATTACAGCTATTTTAACCACCTTGGGTGGTGTAATGTTGGGGTTAATTACCAGCACCGTACGACCCAATATGGGATGGTTTTTAATTTTGCCTATGTTTGCTTCTGTGATTTTAGGGGGTATTGGCAACCCTTACGGTGCGATCGCTGGCGGTTTAGTGATTGGAGTTGCTCAAGAGTTAAGCGTACCTTGGTTGGGGCCTGATTATAAATTAGGAGTAGCTTTATTCATCATGATTTTAATTCTTTTGATTCGTCCTCAAGGCATCTTTAAAGGGACTCTTTAGCGGACAATAAATCCTAGCAAAATTCATCATTCAGCTAATAGCAATTCTCTTTATTATCAATAGAGATTATTAGTTATTGAGCAGCAAGATCATCGGTTCTGGCAGCCATGATAAAATCGTTACGATGCAGTCCGTTAATGGCATGAGTCCACCAACTCACTGTTACTTTTCCCCATTCTGTTAGTATAGCTGGATGATGCCCTGCTTGCTCAGCAGATTCTCCTACTTGTTGGGTAAACGCTAATGCCTTTTGAAAATCTGGGAATTTATAAGCTCGTTCTAAATGTAGTTCTTCAGAAACTTCTTTAACTTGCCATTGGGGAATTTCTTTTAACAATTCATTCATTTCCTCTTCTGTAACTTTTGCTGCGTTACCGGTACAAGGGATACAATTTTGTTTTGATAATGGTTCCATTAGAATTTAATTATTATTCTTTCTTTATGTTGGCAATAACTTAAAATAAGAGTTAAAAACCTTGTTTATAATAGATGTAGCATTGATCTATAGTGTGACTTAATTTTTAGAAAATATTGAAATAATATCGCACTACAATATAATGAGTAGTTACATTATAACGAAAGTCTTATCATTTGAAATAACTATAGGATAATTATTTATGACAACTACCCCTATTTTACCCTTGAGTCTTGAAGATTTTCTCAAGAAACCCGATATTGATGAATCGCCAGCGTGGGAATATATTAATGGTGAAGTAATACAAAAACCAATGCCTCAAGGACAACATAGTAAGCTTCAATATAAACTTTGTGAAACGATTAATCAGGTTGCTGAAACGTCTAACATTGCTTATGCTTTACCTGAGTTACGCTGTAATTTTGGTAATCGTTCTATTGTTCCTGATATTAGTATATTTTATTGGGACAGAATACCTGTAACAACAGAGGGAGAAATTGCTAATCTATTTAATTCTTTTCCTGACTGGACAATAGAAATTCTTTCTCCTAATCAAAAATCTACTAAAGTAATTGATAATATTTTATACTGTTTAGAACATGGTAGTCAGTTAGGTTGGTTAATTGATTCGGATGAAAAATCAATCTTTGTCTTTCAACCTCAAGAAACGCCTAAAATTTATAAAGTTGATTTATCTAATGATGAAGCACAACGGAAAACTTTACCAAGTTTAGATAAAATACAATTAAATTTAACAGCTAATAAAATCTTTAGTTGGTTACAAATGAAGACTAAATAATTAATTATGATTGATTACAACAAAATTATTGCTAGTGAATTATCTTTAAGACAGCAACAAGTTAAGAATACCCTTGAGTTATTAATTGAAGGTGCAACCGTTCCTTTTATTGCACGTTATCGTAAAGAAAAAACAGACTCACTAGATGAAACTCAAATTAGAGATATTGGGGAACGTTATACTTATTTAACTGAGTTAGAAAAGCGAAAAGAAACTATTTTAGAATCTATTAAAAGTCAAGATAAACTAACCGATAAATTAAAACAAAAAATAGAATCTTGTTTATCGAAAACTGAACTAGAAGATTTATATTTACCCTATAAACCGAAACGAAGAACAAAAGCTACTATCGCAAGAGAAAAAGGATTAGAAAAATTAGCAGAGTCAATAAAATCTCTTAATCGTCCTAATGCTAAACCCCAATCTTTAGAAAGACTAGCACAAGAGTATATCTCAACAGAAAAAGATGTTGATACCGTCGAAGAAGCGTTACAAGGTGCATCGGATATTTTAGCTGAAGAAGTAGCCGAAAAAGCGAATTTAAGAGCTTATTTAAGAGACTATTTAATGCAAGAAAGTATGTTTATTTCTAAAATTAAAAAAGATTATCCTGAAGGCAGTACAAAATATGAAATGTATCGAAATTTTCAAGGGAGTATAACTAAAATTGCTCCTCATAATATCTTAGCTTTATTTAGAGGCGAAGCAGAAAAAATAATTTCCCTTGAGATTGATTTTGATGAAAATTTTGTACTTTCTTATTTGGGGAGCCAAGAACTTAAAACTAGAAATAAACCTATAAAATCCTTTTATGAATCGATGCTTAAAGATTCATTTAACCGTTTAATTAAACCTTCATTACTTAGAGAAGTTAGAGCGGAGCGAAAAAATTGGGCTGATATAGAATCCATTAATACCTTTGAAATTAATTTGAAAGAATTACTATTATCTCCTCCAGCAGGAATGCAACCAACCTTAGCCATTGATCCAGGGTTTCGTACAGGATGTAAAGTAGTTATTTTATCAGAAACAGGTCAATTTTTAGACTATCAAGCGATCTTTCCCCATAGTGGTGAAAGTAAACAAAAAGAAGCAAAAAATATACTAGAAAAATTAATTAAAAAATATAATATTCGATTAATTGCGATAGGAAATGGAACCGCTTCTAGGGAAACCGATCAATTTGTTGGGGAAGTCATTAAACCATTAGAAAATAAACCCATCAAAGTTATTGTCAATGAGTCAGGAGCATCTATTTATTCAGCAAGTGATCTAGCAAGAGAAGAATTTCCAGACTTAGATATTACTGTTAGAGGTGCTATTAGTATTGGCAGAAGATTACAAGATCCTTTAGCAGAATTAGTAAAAATTGATCCTAAATCGATTGGAGTTGGACAATATCAACATGATGTCGATCAAAAACTATTAAAAAAGAACTTAGAGGAAACAGTAGAAAGTTGTGTTAACTATGTGGGAGTTGATCTCAATACAGCATCAAAAAAACTGTTAACCTTTGTCTCAGGAATCACTCCAACTATCGCAAATAATATTGTTAGTTATCGTGATAAAAATGGAAAATTTAATACTAGAAAAGAATTACTAAAAGTGTCTAAATTAGGACCGAAAGCCTTTGAACAAGCAGCCGGCTTTTTGAGAATTAGAGAAGGCAAAAACCCTTTAGATAATACTGCAGTCCATCCTGAAAGTTATGAAATAGTAGAAACAATTATCAAACAGTTAGGCGTATCATTAGCTGATATTAATAAAGTTGGTTCTCGCTTAAAATCTCTAGATTTAAACGACTTTGTCACTGAGACCATCGGTTTACCCACCTTAGAAGATGTTATCGCAGAATTAGAAAAACCAGGACGAGATCCCAGAGAAGAATTTAAGTATGCAACCTTTAAAGAAGGAGTAACAGAAATTAGTGATTTAACCGAAGGAATGATACTAGAAGGTGTTATTACCAATGTGGTTAATTTTGGCGCATTTGTTGATATTGGAGTTCATCAAGACGGTTTAATTCATATTTCTCAATTAGCTAATTATTTTGTTAGTGATCCTAAAGAGGTGGTTAAAGTGGGAGAAGTGGTTAAAGTGAAAGTTTTAGAAATTGATCAGAAATTAAAACGGATTAGTTTATCGATGAAAGAGGTTTAACTAATAGAGTAATAAAGAATAATTAAAAGGAAACTGTCATGGCGAGGCAGTAAAACCGTGACTAAAGATTTTATAGATTGCTTTGGGAGGATAATGACAAGAAATGAAGCTATAGTAGTGGTTCACACCCCTCGCAATGACAATCAAGAAATAAAGATGAACTGTTAAGTTGACACCAGTGACGGGAGAATCACTAGCTAATTTGGTTATAAATTAACAATCTTATATTTCCCTGATAATGCTTAATATTGTCGTTATTTCTTGTTATTTAACAATTGAACCTTTTTGATAAAAACAAAAATTAATTTTTATAAACAAACCCAGAAATTTTTATAAATACTTCGTTAACGTAGAAATGATAGTGACTAAAGGAATGGCTCCATCTAATTGCCTAGACTTATACAATTCACTCTTATGTCTAAATATTATTAGAGTGTTCTTCCCTATGTCTAAAGTTAGAACAGTCGGGAGTGATGAGTATAAGAAGCATAGCTTGTGAATTTGATAATTCAATGACTTTTTAAAATTTGTACTAAAAAAAGAGAAAACCGAGGGGAAATGATGAATAATAGTCATTTAGTTAAAGAACATTCTCACCAAACTGTTGATGAAAGCGATAGCGATAGATATGAAAATAGACATGAAAGCAGTCTTTATCTAGAAAATCAACCAGTTTGTCCCTGTTGTTCTTATAATTTACTACGTCATATTAGTTTAGAAGGGGTTTACTGGTATTGTAGTCACTGTCATCAAAAAATGCCCCCGGCACATCACTAACTTTTCTAACTAAATTGATAAGTTTAAACTTATTTCTTTCGATAGAAGTTATAAATATTATCTCCTGTTTAAATAAGAAATAGATATGAATGAAAAGGAGATAATTAAATCATTTTTCTAGAAAAACCCCTGACATAAATGCAGAATTTACAGACTATCAAGGGTCTTCCTTTCATAATAAGACTTTTAATCATTGATAGTTTGAATGGAAGGGATAAGTTTACCAAGAAACGAACTCTCATTGAGAGATTACAAAACACCTCTTGGATTTGTTTTGATATTCAATTTTGAAAATAAATAGGAAGTTTGATAATGAAAATTGCCCAAATTGCTCCCTTATCTGAGACCGTTCCCCCCCCTGCTTATGGCGGTACTGAATTAGTCGTTAGTTTATTAACTGATGAATTAGTTCGTCGGGGTCATGAAGTTACCTTATTTGCCACAGCAGATTCTCAAACCTTAGCCACCCTTGAACCTGGAGCAAAAACCGCACTTCGCCACTCAAATCTCAGTTCAGAAGAATGTATGATTTACACACAGATGCAACTAGCTCGGGTTTTTGAGAGGGCTGATGAATTTGATCTGATTCATTCTCACGTCGGTCAAGATGCGTTTTCTTTTGCTGATCGAAGTACCACCCCAACAGTCCATACTATTCACGGTTATTTCCCTCCCTTGAGTAAGAAGTTGTATAAGCAACATTATGATCAAAACTTTATTAGTATTTCTGAAGCGCAACAGAGATATATCAAACAATTAAATTATGTTGGCACTGTGTACAACGCCATTGACATTGATCGATATACCTTTAACCCTGAACCAGAAAACCCACCTTACTTAGCCTTTTTAGGTCGAATGTCCAAATGTAAAGGGCCTCATATTGCCATTGAAATTGCCAAACGGACTCGCATTCCCCTAAAAATAGCCGGTAAGATCGATCACTCCAATGAAAAATTCTTTCATGAAAAGATTGAACCTTTAATTGATGGTGAACAGATTATCTTTGTTGGAGAATTAACTAGCAAAGAAAAAAATCAATTCTTAGGCGGGGCTTTAGCAACCCTATTCCCCATCAGTTGGAATGAACCTTTTGGCCTAGTAATGATTGAATCGATGATTTGCGGAACCCCTGTTATTGCCAGCAAAAGAGGCTCAACCCCCGAAATCATTGTTGACGGTAAAACTGGTTTTCTTTGTGACGAAGATGACATCAAAGGAATGAGCGCTGGGGTTTGTCGTATTGTTGAGATTAACCGTGAAGACTGTCACCGTCATGTCACCAAGAACTTTACCGTTAAACAAATGGTGGATGGATATGAACAGGTTTATGAAAAATTGCTCAAACAATCATCCTCTAAAAATGAGAATGTTTTCTCGATGATGTCTAATGCCATTAATGAACTATCGGCCAAATAGATGTTAAGTGAAGTTATGTTAACGTTGTGTCACTTCAACCCGCAACAAACTTAACTTTGTATACAGGATAAGGACATTGGTTGAAGCAAAGATTAGTTATAGTTGATGTTCTTCTCCTCCCCATCGTTGCCTAAGATGGGCTTGATTTTCCATAGATTTTGAAATGAGTGAACAAAGTATCAACAATACTCAAGACAAACAACCCCTTAAACTCCTTAATCTCGGTGGTAGAACCTTTGCCCCCTCCGAACAAGTTCCCATTCCTGAATGGCCTTGTACGACCACCCAACGAATTCAACCCACTTTAACCCTAAAAGATGATGATTTATTCTTAATTACGGATCAATTAGGGAATATTAGTGGTTGTGAAGCGGATCATGCCCATCTTAGTTTAGGACTCCTTTGCAAAGATACCCGTTTTCTCAGTCGTTTAGAATTACAAATCGAAGGACAGGCCCCCATTTTGCTTAGTAGTACCGCAAGACAGGGGTTTGCTCTATCTGCTTTATGTGCGAATCCCTACATAGAAGGGAAAATAGAAGCGGAAACCATAGGAATTGAGCGAAATATTGTTTTACAAGGGGCGTTATTTGAAGAATTAACCCTAACGAACTATAACACTGAAGCAGTTGACTTTGAGATTAGTATCAGTTTTGATGCTGATTTTCTCGACTTATTTGTGATTCGTGGGGCTGTTCGCCACGCCAACGGAACCATCCTACGTTTGGTGGGAAAAAGCGAGATGGATTTTAATCATGCTTCCCAGGATATTCACGGCGTTGTCGAAGAAACGGGAGAGTTAACCTTAGCCTATCAAGGGTTAGACGGCATTTTCATGGAATCCCGTATCCGTTTTGATCACCGTCAACCAGACTATTTTAAAGGGTATACTGCCATTTGGCAGATGCAATTAAACCCCCACGAAACCCAGTCCGTCGGCTATTGTTTACAGCCCTTTGTTGATGGTCAATTAGCTTCTGCTGTTAGTCCTCCGGCGAACTTCAAGCAAGCGTTAGCGGCCGAATTAAGCGAAGAACAAAAATGGCGCGATCGCGCAACCAAAATCCGCACCGATAACCAAGAGTTAAACTTAATTATTGAACGGGCCGAAGAAGACATTTATCTGTTGGGTCAAACCTTTGGGGAAGGTAAAGTTCTCTCCGCCGGGGTTCCTTGGTTTTCTACGTTGTTTGGTCGTGATTCGATTATTGCAGCAGCCCAAACTCTGATCTTTTCCCCAGAAATTGCCCGTCATACCCTATTGACTTTAGCCTCTTATCAAGGTCAAGTTGACAACGAATGGCGAGAAGAACAACCCGGAAAAATTCTTCACGAAATTCGTTTCGGAGAGATGGCCCGATGTGGAGAAGTTCCCCATACCCCTTATTACGGGACGGTAGATGCTACGCCATTATGGATCTTATTGTATGCTCAATACTATAGCTGGACCCATGACGATGAACTGTTAAAAGGACTCTGGGATAATGCGTTAAAGGCGATGGACTGGATTGATCGCAACTGTAAAGAAACTGGTTATCTTCCCTATCAATGCAAGTCCCCAGGGGGTTTACAAAATCAAGGGTGGAAAGATTCGGCCAACTGTATCGTTGACAGTCAAGGCCGTTTAGCTGAAGGCAATATCTATCTCTGTGAAGTGCAGGGGTATGTGTATGGGGCGAAAATGGCCTTGAGTCGGTTAGCGAGACTAAGAAAAGAACATGATCTGGCTAACAAGTTGGAAAAAGAAGCCCATGACCTCAAAATTCGCTTTAACGAGGATTTTTGGCTACCAGAAGCGGAATATATCGCCCTGGGGTTGAATGATGACGGTAAGCCTATCGATAGTATTACCTCTAACCCTGGTCATTGTTTGGGTTTGGACATTTTGTTACCAGATAAAGCCCAAAGTGTGGCCGAACGGTTACAGGGGCCGGACTTGTTTAGTGGTTGGGGAATTCGGACCCTTAGCAGTCTTTCTCCAGCTTATAACCCGATGGGATATCATTTAGGGTCTGTTTGGCCTCATGATAACGGGATAATTGCCGTTGGTTTGCGATCGCTTAATCGTGTGGAACAGTCCCTAGAAGTCGCCCAGGGAATTATTGATATGACGGTTCATCAGCCTTATTTCCGTCCCCCTGAACTGTTTTGCGGTTATACTCGTCTTCCCCATAGCAGTCCGGTGCGTTATCCGGTAGCTTGTACGCCTCAAGCTTGGGCAACGGGAACTATTTTCCAATTTTTGCAGATTATGGCTAATTTAATCCCTGATGCTGCTAATAATTGTTTACAGATTGTTCATCCTTCTTTGCCAGATTCAATTCAATTTTTATGTTTAGAAAACCTCAAAATTGGTCAAACTTTGTTAGATTTAGAGTTTGAAAGGTCGGGTAATGCAACCGCTTGTCGGGTAGTTCGGAAAAGGGGTAATTTAAGGGTGATTATTGAAGCTTAATTTCTTCAATAGAAACCCATCAAGTTAACTCATTTTCTTCTCGATGATTCCACTAAATTTTTTCTGATGCAAACTCCTCTATTTTGATCGGTTTAGTTTTAGAAATAGGACTTATAACCAAGGGGATAAGAATGTTCATATTTCACAGTGAAAATTGAGTTTCAACCCTATTCATTTTCCAAAAAATTCGATTATTTTTATCAACTTCAATAATACCTTGTTGTCGCAGTTGTCCCATTAAACGGGTAACATTAACTCTAGTAGTTCCAATGGCACTGGCAATTTGAGCATGGGTTAAAATATAAGGTAAAAGATAACCTTTTTCTGTTCTTTCTCCTTCTTCTGTTGCTAATAACATTAACAATCCCATTAAGCGATCTATTGTTCGTTTTTGGGCTAAAATACTCATCCATATCAATTGAGTTTGATGTTGTTGCCTAAATAATTCTAAAACTTTAATATAAATATTTAAAGAGTCAACTAATTCATGCCAATATAACCAAATGACTGAGGTTTGCTCAATATGGGCTTCAACTCGAATAATACTATAGGAATGTTCGACAATTTCAAATGGTTTGTTGACTCCTAAAATTCCTAGAAAAATTTCTTCTATCGTCTCATCTTCTCTCGGTTGATGTTCCTCATTAATACAAGCTGACCCCATCAAACGCACAGCCCCTTTATTAACAAGATATAATAAACCAGGACGAGTGGGAATAATTTGATCTTTATGAAAAATTCGTTGACGACAATGAGAACGTCCCCAGTTATACAATTCTTTTAAATTGTTAAAAGGGGCTTCTTTTTGTGTAGTTAATAATGATTCAGAAGAAAACTTTTGATCTGATTGATTATTAAAGTAGTGACTCTCTCTTCTTGTCATAAAAAGCCCAACTCTTAAATAATTATCGTTAAGAAATCCTTATTCTAACTAATTTTGCTTAAGATGACAAAAAATAGAATAATTAAGAATATTTATCCTTTAACCATTAAAATAACTAACCTTTCTATTCAGCAACAATTACAGCAATTTCTTATTACTCAACTATTAAAGTTAGATAACTCAAATTTTACTAATTTTCTGAGCAACAATAATCCTATTTCCATATACAGATTACCTAAGATTGATTCTATTAGTTACCGTTGTGCGATCGCTTTTCAATTATCTTCTTATTCTCCCCTCACGTTAGCAGAAACTATTTTTAACACCCTACAACAGCAACCCAACCATTCAGGTGCTTTAAGCTTTACCGTAACACTCCTTGATCCAGGTTGGTTAGAGTTTACCCTGTGCGATCGCCGTCTATCTCTTTGGTTACAATCTTGGCAAAGTTTTGCCTATCCTCGCAAAAGGTTCACTTTAAAGTCAAGAAATCATGACAATTTATGTCCTCTCGAATACACCTATGCTCGTTGCTGTACTTTATTACGTTTAGGGGATAAAGAAGGACTTATTAAGCTGGAAAAAGAAATTTTTGAGCCTTACCAATGGCCATTATCAACGTCTCAACCGATTCCTTGGTCTAGCTTAGTATTGAATCAATTTGAGCGATCGCTAATTTCTCAAATTATTACTACTGTTGATCGATTAGAAAATAAGTCAAATCGTGATGAGATAAAATTAGGACTAGCATTAAGTGAGACTTTCCTCAGTTTTGAGCGTTACTGTCGCATTTTTGGAAAAATAAGTGGACATAACTCTCATTTATCTCAAGCAAGACTCGGTTTAGTTGCTATTACGCAACTTTTGCTACAAGGTTTATGGTTATCACACATGGAGCAGCTTCCTCGTGACAGATTGTAAACACAAGTAATAAATCAAAAATAAATCTTAAGTAACGTGACAAAATCCAAAGCTTCCTATATAGTTATATTTAGTGTGAGGAGCGAACCAGACAAGAGAGCCGAGACGAAACACGGAAAGTCGTCGGCTCTCTTTCTGATCTAATATTAATTCTCAAAAATATAACAATACAAAAATTAGTTAAGACGTTTTTTGCATCTTTAGCTGTCACTCCGAAAAACAAGGAATCTTATTAACCTCCTAATCATAATTTGTAGCGTTATAGTTAGAGACATGAAAACTGTCCGTAGCGAATGTAGCGATAGCGAAATGACGCAATCTTTGGTGTTGTTTGTGTGATTGATTGCTTTCGGGATTTTTTAGTGAGAGTCAAAGGTTAATATTAAAGTTTCTTCTATACTCACAGTGATTTAAAGATTAATTTATTACAAGAAGGGGAATATATTAAGTCTTTAAGCAGTCCCAATTTTCCTAATATTCTTATTGTAGAATTGATTAATCAAGCTGTTGAAAAAAATCAACAACTTGGTAAAATTGAAGCAATCAGAAACTTTAAAAATTGGCTAAGAGGAAATTTTGATAATAACTTAACTTAAAGTTCATACGATCAAATATTAGCATTTAATCTTTCTCTTATTTCATTAATTATAAAAAATTAGCTTCAAAAATAATTAAAATTAGATCAAGTTTTTGAAGCTAAATAAGTTTGAAAACTATAACATTAGGACGGTTACATTATTTTGCAAAGTATCCCATAACAATTATCCTTTTTTGTAAACCACCCGTTAAATTCTTAGCATCTTCGTTTGAAATATCAATTAGATGCTCCTCTAAATCTAAACTTTGTTGTCTTCTTGATACTGCTTTTTCTACCGATTCACA
Source organism: Crocosphaera chwakensis CCY0110 (assembly GCF_000169335.1). Lineage (GTDB taxonomy): Bacteria > Cyanobacteriota > Cyanobacteriia > Cyanobacteriales > Microcystaceae > Crocosphaera > Crocosphaera chwakensis. Next base: position 42,733 of record NZ_AAXW01000004.1, on the reverse strand, counting down.
GATAAGATTATCAATATCAATCTGATTTAGAAACGATTGAGATTTTTCGTTCATGTCTAACTCCTTAGTTATTGAAAATTAGTGTCTAATTCAATTAAAAGCTACTTTATTTTCGCTCTTAAAAGGCAAAAAATAACTTTCTAAAAAAGATCACATTGTACCATTCCACAAGTATGTGGAAAACCACCCTTGATCTTTTTCACATCCTGGTCTGAAATCTCTACAATATCGTTTTCTAACTCTAAATTCTGCTGTCTTCTAGAAACTGCATTGTCTACAGATTCAGAAATGAGATCATCAAGATCGATTTGATTTAGATTTGCCGTTAATTTGTCGTGCATACTTGACTCCTGAATGAATTATTTAATCTCTTTCCAGAGAAATTGACATGAAAAAACCAGAAGTAAATCTGACAAAGATTATTCAAAAAATAGTCCTAGAATAATTGGAAATTCTAAACCACCTTTGATATTCTTCATATCTTCGTTAGAAAGTTCTACTAAATCATCTTCTAACTCTACATTTTTCTTCCTTCTTGATACTGCATTTTCCACAGATTCAGAAATGAGATCATCAAAATCGATTTGATCTAGATTTTCTGATGATTTTTCCTTCATAATTGACTCCTGATTTAATTACTTAATAGTTTTTGATGAGAAGAAGTTAGCTTCAAAAACTAGGGAAAACTAATAACTTGTTTTTGAAGCTAATTAAACTTCTTAATAAAATTCTTAGAATCTTATTGTAATTTTAAACATAACTTCTACTTCACCACCCTTCACTAATTTTTGTTGATGAGGTAAAACATCAGTAATTTGGTTTTTGTTGTTGATTTTTTCGAGATCAGAAATGATAATGTTAGACATGGCAAAATTTCTCCAGTGTATGCGTTTAATAGTGATAACATGATTCAAGAAACAATCATGTATTATGTCTCAGTAAAATTGATTAAATTTTACTTTTTGATTTTGATAGTGATACTAAATTCAACTTCAACACCACCACCCTTAACTAACTGTTGTTGATGAGGTAAAACATCAATCATTTGGTTTTTGTTGTTGATTTTTTCGAGATCAGAAATGATAATGTTAGACATGGCAAAATTTCTCCAGTGTATGCGTTTAATAGTGATAACATGATTCAAGAAACAATCATGTATTATGTCTCAGTAAAATTGGTTGAATTTTACTTTTTGATTTTGATAGTGATACTGAATTCAACTTCAACACCACCACCCTTAACTAACTGTTGTTGGTTAGCTAAAACATCAATCATTTGGTTTTTGTTGTTGATTTTTTCGAGATCAGAAATGATAATGTTAGACATGATAAAAGTCCTCTACAAGTTAATATTTTTTTGATTTGAGTCTTAAGAGAAATCTGTTTAACTCTGTATATATTATTATTCACATTTTTATAAAATTCAAGAGATTCATCACTATCTTTTTGTTGGTAATTAAAGTAATTATTTCTCTTTTACAAGCTAATTTATATCTAAAAAATTATTGTTGGACTAGAAAATATTAATTTTAGTTAGTTGGATGCTTAATTTAGTTTTGATGTTTAAGAAAAAAATCAAACAATTATTTCTTAAATAAAGCTGATTTTTTATTTTTTTTAGGCTTCGGGTTTTTCTATAAAAATAACTGTTTTAATTAAGGAAAATGTTAATCATTAATTTACAAACGCCGTTAAATTGCTGTATTATAAAATAATAGATATTTCAGGGTTAAGTTAATATTATGTCATTATCGATCACTGTAGCTGTAGAAGAAATTATTAAAGAGATTAAATTATCAGGAAAAATGCGAGAGATTACAGAAGGATTAATGAATCGTAGAATTATTACCCAAGAAGCAGAACGTGCAAATATTAAAGTAGAAACTGAAGAATTACAACAAGCAGCCGATCAATTTCGTTTAAGACATAATCTAGAAAGTGCAGATCAAACCCATCAATGGTTGACAAGAAGTCAACTTTCTATAGAGGATTTTGAAGAAATACTTCATTTTAGTATTATTTCTGGAAAGTTAGCAAAGAATCTTTTTGATGATAAAGTTGAACCTTATTTTTATCAAAACCAATTAAATTATACTGAAGTGATTATGTATGAAATTATCTTAGATGATGAAGACTTAGCAATGGAATTATATTATGCTATTGATGAGAATGAAATTAGTTTTTGGGATGTAGCTCATCAATATATACAAGATATAGAATTAAGACGGAAAGGTGGATATTTAGGAAGCGTTAAACGTCAGGAATTAAAACCTGAAATCTCTGCTGCTATTTTTGCTGCAAACCCTCCTCAATTACTGAAACCTATTATGACATCTCAAGGAATTCATTTAGTTTTTGTTGAAGAAATCATACAACCAGAATTAGATGAAAAGAAACGTCACAAAATTTTATCTGATTTATTTTCTGAGTGGTTAAAAGGAAAAATTAATCAAGCTGACACTAATGTGACTGAATCTACTATATAGCAATTTCCATGCTTTGAACTAAAAGGCAGAACTTAAAATTGTTGGTGTGTCTCATGATTTTAAGAAATGCTATATCAAACTAATGACTTGTCCTAACATATTTATCGTGATAGAATCAGCTATTATTATGTAGTTAAACTGTCATTTTTTTTAGCGAGTACACAAAATTAATTGCACATTTGGCTAGACTCAAACCCTTATTATATAAGCATTATAAGAAATTAGAGTGTGCAATTAATTAACTTTAGGTACTTAACTATTTGATATGAATAACTTTTCCGTCTTCTCCACCACTATACAATGTTAAAGAAATTTTTGAGAAGATAATACCTCCTGTAATCTGTTTAATTTCTTCACAATTAATTGCATAAATATAGGTGTCCGAGTTATTTAATTCATTAATTTTAACACTAGACATAATTTAAAATTGCTCCTTATGAAATTATTTTTACTGAATATCAACAATTATCAAAAAATACTACTATTTAATGATTTTTGCTTCTTTTTCAATCCTATCTAGAGCTTTTTTTGCTTTAAATAAAGCTCGTAAATAAGCTACATTACTTACCCAAGTAGAACGAGGTAAAATGGGCTGATTTAATTCCTTGTTAGATTGAATCATATTATTTTCCATAATAAATTTCCTTCAAAATTAGTGATTAGCACCAACTAAAGATAAAGATTTCTCTTGCTCAATTGCCCAACTAACTGGCCATTGAATTTTATCAGCCGTAAAGCGTAATTCATCTTCTGGCAAGGGACTATTAAAAGGTTGTTCTATTAACTCAAATACGCCATTATCAAAAGGATTACCTTTGGCTTGATATTTGATAAAAAACTGTTCACGGATACCCTTTTTTTGCTGAGTTAAAGCGCGATGATGACAGTAGGGATTATTACCTCTTTTATCAAAGAAAACATGAGCCGTCCAACTGCAACCGCCTCGACATAATTCTGCAAATTCACAGGTTTTACAGAAACCCCAAAGATGGTCAGTTCCTTGAGGGGTTCCAGCCCCTAAATTAAACCGTAATTCTTCCGTTTCTTCAATAATTGTTCTCAAAGAATAATCGCGAATATTGCCCCCAGTATAAGCAGAGGTTGGCAAAGAAGGACAGCCTTTAATAGCACCATCGGCTTCAATTCCTAAGGTAGAAAGTCCAGCATTACAGCCTTGCCAAAATGACCAAGCATCACCCCCACGTAGTAATCTTTCATAAGGTCCATAATAACCAATGTTATTACCTGCTTGAACACGAACTCCTTCTTCTTTTGCTCGTTGGGCAACTTTAGCAATCATGGGATAAACATCTAATAATTCATAGGGTTGTAAAAGAATATGATTATTATCAGCAGCCCTACCCATAGGAACCGTTAATTGAATTTGCCAAGCAGAAATTCCAGCATCTCGAAGACGTTCATAAAGTAATGGAAATTCTGGAGCAGAAAGACGATTAATTTGAGTATTACAACCAAAAGTAATCCCGGCTTCTTTTAGGTTTTTCATGGTTTTAAACGCCCATTGCCAAGCCCCTGGTTTTCCCCGTTGATAGTCATGGGTTTTTTCTAACCCATCAACAGAAACAGAAACCACTTTAATTCCTGCTTCTTTCATACGGCGAGCGGTGTCTAAAGTAATACCAAAACCGCCGGTTGTCATACCACAAACCATCCCCGCTTTAGTGATAGCTTGAGCAATTTCTAACCAGTCAGAACGTAAAAAAGCTTCTCCACCAATTAAGGTGACTTCTGTGATACCAACCTCCGCCATTTGTTGCACTAAATTGAGTGCTTCTTCGGTTGAAAGTTCCTTGGTTCTATTCTGTCCAGCGCGAGAACCACAATGTTGACAAGCAAGATTACATTTAAGGGTAATTTCCCAAACCGCATGACTAATTCGACGATATTCTGCCATAATTTCTTTAACTCCACGACTTAATTAAATCAATGATTGGTATAAAATAAACTAATGGAAAAAGGTCAGTTTGTTGTTGTACATAAATCTATTTTTTAAAAGAAATGTTTTCAACAACAAACCTTCACTGAACCTATTTTAAATATCTAAAGTAAATTCTAGAAATTTAAAATAATTTAGGTGGCAAACCATATATAGCTACATGATTCATTCTTAGTCCACCAAAAACGGCTGCTAGTTCTTTTTCATTTAGTTCTTCTAGAGTGTCTTGTAACTTGAACTCCTTTTCACTAACTTCTAAAAGTTCAGCCGTGTAACTTTGCAACTCTTCTTGGGTGAAATCATAGCCAGCTTTTTTCACAAATTGACTACATTCTTCTTTATTTTTTACGGTTTGAAGACCAGCGCGAAAAGTCTCATCTTGAGATAATCTTTGGTAAAAACGTTGAACATTAGATAAAGACATTACCGACTCCCATTATTGCTTCAGATATGAATATTTAAGTTATTTTATTGGTCAATAATGACACCATAAAGAGGTTGCGGTTCAATCGGCCAAATCACACCATACAAGGCTTGAATGGGAGGAGAAGGCATTTTACGACGAATTCCTCCAAAAACAGCTTCTAGCTCCTTTTCATTAAGGTCGTTTAATTCACCTTCATTGAGACTAGATTCTAGTAGTTCAGAGGTATAATTTTCAAACTCTTCTTGAGTAAAATGATAGCCATATTCTTGTACTAATTGGCTACATTCTTCTTTACTTTTTACCTCGGCAAGTTCAGAGCGAAACTGCTCATCTTGGGCTAATCTTTGATAGAAGGCTTTGACATTTTCAACAGACATGATGTTATTCTCCAATAGCAGTGGGCATTGATACTTTACGAACTAACTCCGAAGCGTTGTAATTATCAGTAATGACTTGAGGACAACGCATACAAGCTGCTTTTCCTTCTTGTTGAAACCAGCGACAATCTCTTCGGATCGGACAAGCTGGTAATTTATCTTCAACTAGGGGTAATTGTTCAACAACTCGCTGAGCTAAACGGCAGTGACTACCATCAAAATGCTGACATTTATTAGTAGCACAAGGACTAGCTGTACGAAATACTTCTGCTGGTGTTACAGGTGCAGTTAAGACGATTAATTCCTCGGTTATAGGTTGAGGTTTTTTGAGATAAGTAACATGGGGTTCTTCGACGGTTCCACTCACAACACCAAATGCAACACTTTCAGGTAATTCTGGTCTAGAACTCGGACATAAAGTTTTTTCAGAAGACTGATGATGTTTCATTGATAATCTCTTCATTAAAATTACGAAGGAAAAATAGGCTCTTGAATAATCATTCCTAATGTAGTAAGAAAAGAATTCTTAGGTGAAGAAGAACTTAGTCCTCCCTCGATATATTTTGCTTCTTCTTCATTGATATCCTCTAACGAATGTTCCATGAATTCTTGTTTTCTTTGGGCTGCATTAGCGACTGATTCTTCAACTAAATCAGTAATGCTAACTTCACCTAAATGTCTACTAAAATTTTCGTTCATAATGTTACCCTATTCAAATCTTCAAATGAATGAGAACAAGTTTGTTCTTGATTTTATTTTGAAAATTATTCTCTAAAATGTCAATGATAATTCAGCTATATTTTGTGGATAAACTAAACAAATTATTTCCTTTTTTTTAGAGTCGTTTAATAATTTTACGGATTTTTAACCTCATCTACTAACTCATCCTGTGTTCAAAACAGCCAATAAATAGACAGGATAATGAATTTGATAACTTTTTTGGCTCGCTACACATTAACTTAATTATCAAGAAGCAATTCAAAGAATTTGTTCTGAAAAGTAAATGGTTTGCTCGTCATTTTATACCTTGTTGTTCACACCTCAAACGTTTTGGTGTGTCTCCTACTCTGATAATTTTTCCTTATAAAAGGTATTAACAATTATTTGTCAAAGATACTTTACAAAGCTTTACATTATTTGTTACATTGATTTACATAAGGATAAACGAGGAACACACCATGTACACCACCAGTGACGAAAACGGCATTCTCAATAACTTTGCTAATGAACCCGATATGTATTACGCAGTTTATCCGACACAAAAGCAGCAACGGGGTTACTTAGTACAAGGTGTCTTCGCAGCATTATTCATTGTTGGTTTAGGCGTTGTTGTTACTCTCGTTAGCTAATTTTTCTAGAATAAAACTGTTATTTTTTACGACTTAATAAGTAAGGATGTTAATCATGTTCGCGCCTATCGTTGTTTTATTACGTAATCAGATGGGTAAAGTAAAATTTAATAAGCTGCGGGGTGAAGCAATAAAAGTACGCTCCCAAACTATTACTAATTTCTGTGAAAGCGTTGGTATTGATAGAACAGCTAGACAAAATATGATCAGAACTGCCAGAGATAATGGTAAAAAATTAGGTTTACTGGCTTAATACTGACAAAAAAGTTTCCATTGCATTGGATTTCTCCTGCCTTACCCTTGGTGTTATCATCAGGGGTTTTTATTAATTAATGATCAATTTTTTTAAAATATCTTGGTGCATAAAAGCGCGATCAGTCAAAGATTGAATCCGCTCTTTAAGTAACGGTTCTCCATTAACAAAATATTCTAACCAAGCGGTACTAATAATATTAGGATCACTCGGAAGTTTATCTAAGTTCCATCCAGGAATTTCTATTTCTTCCATTAAATGATTAACTTTAGGATCATAACTAAGGGCGAAACACTTACACTCTTCAGAAGCAGCCATAATTAAACTATGTAAACGCATTCCGATAGTCATTTCTACCCCTTTAAAAACCCCTTTTAATTCCCTAGGGTTTTCTAATTGAATTATCTTATAATTTCCTGGCAATTTTCCTGCAATATAACGGGCTATTTGTAAATCTTGAGACGATTGAAAAGGAACTAACAAAAGACAAGTATTAGTGGCTTTTTGGAAATCAATTAAAGCTTGAGTTAATATCTTTAAACGTTCAGAAGTTAACAGTGGATGACTCCGTAAATTAACAGCAACTTTAGGGGCAGGTAAATCTGCTAAACCCGATACTGATTTAGCCGTTAAAGCCCAAACAGGATCAGGGGCAATAAGGGGATTAATATGCCATTTTGATAACAATTCAGCAGACTTATAATCCCTAACACTAACTGCAGTGCAACCTAATAAAACTTGATGAGTTAACCAACGAGTAAACGGATTATTTAATGGGCCAATTCCTTGCGCCCAAGCAATGGTTTTTAAACCTTTTTGTTGAGCTAATGCCATCAATCCTGCATAATAAATAGGACTCGCTAAACTGGTTACATCCTGCATTAAACTACCCCCACCCCAGATAAAAATATCAGAGTTTTTTAGGGTGTCTAAGATAGGAAATGCAGAGCGATTAGGGCAAGTTTTCACTCCATATTGTTCGTGGGTTTTACGAGGATTAGCTGAGAGGACAATTGGCTCAATTTCCGAGGGTAACATCTGCAACAACGACATTAATAAGGCTTCGTCTCCACCATTTCCTTTGCCGTAATAACCACTAATAACTGCCCGCATTTTTATCCTAATTATTAAAAAACCAGAGGTATAAGCATAATACCCCAAATTCTACAAGTTGCGAGATAAATTTTTTTTGAGACAATGGTGAATTGATTTCGTAGGCAAAAACGCTCGTTTTAAAGAAGCGATCGCTTTAAGATACAATTACCTTAGATCGATCAGAATTATAACCTTGAACATCTTTAAAAGCAGAATCAGAGTCGCTGGCTTTTTCCTTAATTACACTAAAGCTACCATCAGTTTCTAATACAACTGCTTCGACATCTTCTATGGCTGAAATACCATTAGCGCGTATGGCAGCTAATATTTCTCCCTCACTAACTCTTTCATTTTTGATAGCAGAATCAATAATTTTTCCTTGATATAATAGTAGGGTTGGTTTGGCTTTAATTAATTTTTGTATAACAGAAGAACGCGCAGCTATCCAAGTTAAAAGATATTGAAAAAGTACCAATAAACCGAATCCAACAAGACCTTGAGCTAAAGAGGTGCTTGATGACAAAAGCATGGCCGCTAAAATGGAACCAAAGGCAATGGTCACAACGAAATCAAACGAATTCCATTTTGATAATGTTCGTTTACCAGAAATACGTAATAAAATGATGACACCAATATAAGCAAAAATTCCTACAATGGCTGTGTTAAATAAATAACTTAAACTATTGAACATATTGGCTTTATCCCTTTTGCTGTCTATATTTATGCTTTTACTAGGTTCTGATAATATACTCGTTTAAGCATCTATCTTGAGAATGAAAGAAGTTTCTCAAAAGTTATAGAAAAATCGCGAATATTGCTTAACTCTATCTAAATTAATAACTAAATTATATGTTTAAAAACTATTTTGTTCTAGGTCGCAATAGGAGTAATATCTGTGAAACCACAACCAGAATAGGTAATTCGATCAAGGCACCAATGACTAACACCAGAGCAATCAAAGGACGATCTGAAAATGCAGATGTAGCGATCGCTAAGGAAAGGGGCGAATTACGAGCCAGGGTTGTGCAGTTAAAGCAAGCGGTTTCTTCATAGCTAAAGTGAGCGAAACGTCCAATAGTTTGACCTAGCCAAAAGTTAATCACGAAGAATATCGAGATCGGCAACAGCATTTTTGGTAGTAACTCTGATTGTTTAATCAAAATTTCTCCTTGCGAAGCAAACATAGCAGCGATAGCCACACAAAGAAACAGCCATTGGTTAGCAGCAATTTTATGTATCAAGCAGTGTCCAATACGATTGTATGGTTGGATTAGACGTTTTGAGATAAATGCCAAAATCATCGGCACGACAAAAACCAACATAACACTTTTAAGCAGCATCGTTGCATTGATATTTACCAGTTTTCCAGCAAATACCCAAAGATACACAGGTAAAAGAATGACTTGTAAGAGCAGATTCCACGGCAGAAGAGCAGTAGCAAGAGCAACATCCCCTTGAGCAAGGCTAGTAAAGATAAGATACCAGTCTGTACAAGGTGTCACTATCAACATCATCAGTCCTACCCAAAGATCGGGGTTATCTTTTAAAAAAATTGCTCCCAGTCCCCAGGCAAAAATAGGAGTCCAGAGAAAGTTGATTGCTAAGCTCAGTCCAGTCACTTTGTAGTTTTGAAATCCATTCGCTAAGCGATTAAAGGGAATATTCAAAAATACTCCATAGAGCATCACCATGAGAGCCGGAACAATTAAATACACGCCATTTTCAGAGAACCAATGAATGTGTTTCAATGTTAGCCCAATAAAAATAGCAACAATGACTAATAAGATTTGTAGCTTTTCAGGCCGACTCAAGACAGAAACCTCCATTGTATTTAGAAGCCTGAAACCAAAACAGATCAATTTTCCATTGACCAAATCAGCTTAGTATAAAAATAGGCAATGGTTTCCATTATCATAGATTTTACCCCTGTACTGGTTTTCCACCATGACTCAGAATAAGAAGGGGAAAAAGCGATCGCTCCCACTTTGATCTCAGGTTTTAATAAAGTTCTAAAGATTAACCAACTGCGACGGGTATGAACATCATGGGAATAGATGTTGATCGCCTTAATATTCAAATCTGAATCTAATAACCATTGTTTAACGACCTTCGCACTGGCCGCGGTTCGGTTAACAGAGACAGTTTTATTAGGAACTGAAACAACTTGATTAGGATCTAATCCTAAAGCGATCGCTGTTGCTGCTGCTAAGTCAGCGAAGGTTTTATAGTCACTTAAATATTTACCCCGTCCGATCTCATTACCTGTGGTGATCATCAAACGATAATTCTTATCTTGAAACTCTGCGATCGCTCCTTCTATAGTTATATCGGGAACCCATCCCTCTATGACCATAACATCTGCATCTATAGGACGAGAAACCCTCAAAAAGGGATGAATAGAAAGGCTAAAACTAATTAAGACTAAAATTAGTACCAAAATAAAAAATAGCCATCCTCTGAGGGTTAATGTCCATTGTGGTTTATATTCAAGTAATCCCCAAAATTTGTGATTAGGAAGTTGCGATAACAGCATGATTGATCAATTAAGAAACAGAGGCAGATTGTTGTTGTTTGAGGTAAGTGAATACGGACTTATCTCCGATATCAGGAATTAAGGGTTGAATAGCTTTCCGTAACGCAAAAATAATAAATAAACCTGTCCAGATTCCCAGTAAAGCTTGTTCTACCTCCATAGATAAAATTCCGAATAAGTGACCTAATAAAAGGATGGGAACTAAGGGGGTTAATAATTTCGTTTCGAGACGATTGAAGCAAAAAGCCTCTTTAAAATAGATGCCGGTTAAGGCAACGAAAACAAATCCTATCCCTAGTAAAGTAAGTGGAGTTTTGTAAACACACAAACCTAATGGCTCTTGACAAGATATAGACAGAATTATGGCGGTTATGATTCCAATCCCCCAACAGACTTGTAAGAAACGATGGAGAGGGATCAAGTAAATATGAATAGTTATTAAGCTAATGCCTAAACCAAGGCAAAATAAGGTAAATAGGGGAGTGAGTAAAGTGAGAGTTAAAGAAGTGCCTCCTCTGACTAAAATTAGGCCACTTCCCAGAGCAAAACTTAAGGCCGACAATATTAATCCAGCGCGATAAATTTTCACTTCTCTTAGGTCTTCTGGGGTAATAGTATATTGTCCAAATTGTCCTTGATAAATTTCTAAGGGTTCAGATGTGGTCTTCATCGTTCTCTTCTATTATTTTGACGATTAAATTGTATCGTTTTTTTGCAGAAAAGAAACTACTTTTTATTTAATTATAAAATTCACATTAAATTTAATAGGTTCTCTGATTATTTGAGATAAGATTATACCTTAAAAATAGAAGTTTATGGATAAGATTCGCCAGTAAAATATCGAATTGTAAAATAATGCTGTGAATGTCAATTCTGAACAAAATAAAAGAGCTAGAATAATTATAGTAATAAGTAAGGTGCTAGGCAGAGAGAAACAATTTAGCGACCTATAAAGTGTGGTGTGAGGTAGTGAAAGTCCCATAAACTAATATGTTTAGGGCAATTTGAATAACACAGCAGTTTGTTATGAAAACACTGCTCCTTACACTCTTTGGAGGTCAAAATGGTTAACAATTCAGTTAAGTTTATCGCTTTAGGTACATTAGCCGCTGTTGGTGCATTAGGATTTGTTTCCGAAGCGCAAGCTCAACACTTTAAGTATCCCGAAACCCGCATGGTTTCTGAAGGATCAACTTCTCCTGTTGATTGGGACAGCAATCCTGGCCCTCGCGCTTTTGAGCGTACCATCCGTAAAGTAGCTTTTGAATGTGTACCTCAAGCAGATGGCTCTTATGCCACTGAAGAAAAGGTAGTAGAAATCACCTTTAATCCTGCAAAAGCTGCACCTGTTGGTAGCACTTTTGATCCTCATAACCCTTATAGTGGTGGCGTTTATTCACGCGAGGATGTTTCTACTCAGTACATCGCATTGGGTGAATTAACTGGACAACCCATGATTCTATGGACAGAAGATCGTCCCTCTAATCATCCTGACGGAGTATACACTCCTCAAAGCCGTTGTGAAACCATCAGTGCGCGTTTAACCAATCTCGCCTACGCCTTTGGTGAAACCACTCCTGTAGGTGTTGCACAAGCATTCAGTGAAAGAATGGCCACAGGTATCGTTAATGGAGAAAGAGTTATCTTTATGTCCTACGATCCTGAAAACGTTTCTACTGATAACGTTGTCTTCACATTGAAGCCTGAAAACGGATTAACCTTTGCTGAAGCGCAAAGAACCCTTGCTCAGTTCAATAATTCTATTTCTCCAGCAATTGGTGGTTTAGAAGAAGATCCCGCCAAACTTCCTCCTATTGTTGAGTAGGTTTACCTGCAGGGAAAGACATTCAATAGATATATTCTTTCCCTTATTTGCTAGAGAGTTAGTATGCTACTACTCTCTATTTTTTTTGCAATTTTTTATTTAGAATTATCATAACTATCTAAAGGGTGATGAATTTGAAGAGTTGACTAGGTATATTGAATTTAAGCGTAATCAATTTGAATAATGAACTTAGAAAATATTCCTCAACAAAGCCAGAAACTAATGAATAATGTTGCTAATACCGTCGAAAAAACAGGCAAAAAAGTGGCTCATCAAGTTTCTAATATCGCCAATGATAAAGCAGAAGAAGTTACCGAAGAGGCAATTCAAACAGCCGTTGACCAAGCTTTGGATATTTTACAAGTAGCTGGAGAAAAAGTAAGGGAAAAAAATCTTAATGGTGAGAGAGTTACTCTAGAAGTTGCTGTTGGTGTGGTTAACGTCGCTCATCTGAAAATAACGACCGATGTACCAGGAAAAGACAAAAAATAAAAAACTTGATAATTTAACTAGCTATCAGCTATCAGCTGAAATACTGAGTGCATGAGTGCTTTTTTAAGCTTATTCCAAATTCACGTTATTCACGTTAATTAATATGAAGTGGAAATAGGAATGCTATCAATAAATTCTCTCCCTGCTCCTGCGCTCCCAACCCCCCTGCGGTCTTTTGTAGCAAACATTCTTAATGTGATCGCTTTTTTTTATTCCAGTTGCTTAAAATGTCTTGAATTAAGACCTCTTCAATCCATACCTGAGCCACCACAGCTAATGGTAATGCCAAAAATAAACCAATAAAACCAAAAAAGATGGCAAATGAGGCTTGAGCTAGTAAGGTAACGGCTGGTAATAAAGATACTTGCTGCTTCATTACTAAAGGAGTCAAGATATTACTTTCTGCCTGTTGAATCAGAATATAAAGTATCAATACAGCTAACGCTTTCCAAGGTGCATCGATTAAAGCCAGAACGATTGGAGGAATACAGCTTAAAGCAGGACCTAAATTTGGAATAAAGGTTAATAAGCCAGCCAAAAGCGCATTAGCTAGAGAAAGTTTGACTTGCAGAATTGTCAATCCCAACCAGCTAAGAAGCGTAATAACCAGCATATTAAACAAAATTCCCTTAGTCCACCCCACTAAAGCAATTTCGCTTTTTTTGAGAATTTTGGCAGCACGACGGCGATAAAAAGATGGGAAAAAAGCGAGAAATAAGCGTATATAAGGTCGAGGACTGGCAAGTAGCATAATCATTACCACCGTCACCAGCAAAATATTTAACAGAACACCCAACGAACCTGAAAAAATACTATAGAAATTGCCAACAAGCTGGGTGGCAATGCCAGGTAAATCGCGAGTCAGATTTTCTAGCTTTTGAATTTCTCCGACAAGCTGTTCTGGGACTGTTTCTTGCAACCACATCAACCAAACCCCAATCTTATCTACAACCAGAGGTAATAAGTAAAGGGATTGTTGTACCTGGTCGATAAAAGGCGGAAAAATTAACCACAGAAACACTGCAAATATTAATGCAAGTAGGAATAAAGCCACAAAAATTGCTACACCACGCTTTTTTATCCCTAACTTCATCAATAACTGAACTAAATAATTAATTGCCGTTGCCAAGGCGACAGCAGCAAACGTCAGCAGAATAATAAAGCGAATTTGCCATAAAATATAAATGGCGATTAGTAGCGCAATTACACCTACAAAGTTACTGAAATACAAAATATTACCTACTTTATTTGATCAAAAAGTTATTTTGATTGTTATAAAAGCTGACTGAAAAAACTAAATTGTTTTAGACAATTAATACTACTATCATTATTAGATTATTTTCACATCATCCAAAAGGTAGATAATAAAGACATCAATGAGATTAAACAAGTCAATAAAAAATTAACACCAATCTTAAGCATATAACACAATAGACAAAGCTTAACCATTTTTACGGCAAGTCTACTTTTCGTAATATTTTTAATGCTGTTTCTTTATCATAGATTTGTGTCAACAATCCTGATAACCAGTCTGTTTTAGCCCCAATATTATTAGCTTTATGCTGTTGCCAAAGCTTTAGAAAACCATATACTTGCTCATCAAGATTTGGGATTATCCGACGAATTTTATCCATAAACTCATGAGTACCACCAAGTAAACCGTAATATTCATGAGAAGTCATCAGTCCCCATTTTCCGGAAGGTGAGTAAAGAACATTTTCAGCATTAAAGGCAGAACCAAATATTTCATATTTGAACTCGTTCTCTGTTAAAGGACGCATAGATATTTTTAATCCTGCAAAAATTCCACTAACCGAGTTAACTTATCCCAAGCAGTTCCACTTTTTAGGATATCTTTAGCCGTTTCTACCGCTTTTTGATGATCTTGCCAAGGAACAATATTACCCACTTGTAAAGCTAAAGCTGCATTTAAAGCCACTGCATCCTGTTGCGCTTGTGTTCCTTTCCCCTGCAAAACGTTAGTTAAAATAGTCGCATTTTCTTCGACATTTCCCCCTTTTAAAGCGGTTAGAGGAGCAGATGTTAACCCTAATGCTTTGGGGTTAATTTCTCCTAAACTAACTTCGCCGTCTTTCAAAAAAGCCACATCGGTAATGTCTCCTAGTCCCGCTTCATCTAGGGTTTCGCGGCCATGTAATACCATTGCTTGGGAAATTCCCAATTGATTTAAAGCTTGAGCCACGGGACTAATAAACTGAGGATGATAAACCCCAATAATTTGACCTGTGGGACGTAAGGGGTTGACTAAAGGTCCTAATAAGTTAAAAATAGTCCGAACTTTCAGGGTTTTTCGTAACGGCGCAACGTGCTTCATGGCAGGATGCCAACCGGGGGCGAATAAGAAGGTAATCCCCACTTTTTCTAACGCTTCGGCGACTTTTTGGGGATTAGCTGAGAGTTGAACCCCTAAATATTCTAAAACATCGGCAGAACCCACTTTACTCGAAGCCGAACGGTTTCCATGTTTTGCCACTTTTACCCCGGCTGCAGCAGCAATAAAAGCCACCGCCGTAGAAATATTAAAGGTAGAAGCTCCATCTCCTCCAGTTCCACAGGTATCGATAACAGGAACATCATGAGAGATGGGTGTCTCTTGCATAGACTGTTGTTGCAACACTTGGGCCATTCCTGCTAATTCATCGGCCGAGACTCCTTTTGCTTGAAGGGTGACTAAAATAGCCCCAGATAACACAGGGGGAATGGCTTCGTTCAACCACTCCTGCATCAGTTGGCCTGCTTGGGTTTGGGATAAAGACTGACCATCAAGCAGTTGTTGCAATAAATTTTGTGTAAATTCTAAAGAATTTTGAGTGACCATTAAACAGTGAACAATGAACAATGAACAGTGAATAGTGACCGATAAATTCACCTGATAACTGGTAACTGATAACTGACAACTGGTCACTGATTTCACCATACCCCATTTTGGGCTAACTCAAATTGAGGCCATGAAAATATTAGCAAATTAAACGGGAATACTAAGCATAGAGAGTCGATATTGATCCCTATGACACCAGCGCACAAGTCCCGAAGAAGTATTGCAGTCACAGAGACTGGAAAACGTAAACTTAGAGAAGCACAAAAGCAAAAGGGTGGTAAACGTATCACCTATGAAGACATTGAAGAAATCTTAAATTTTAAGGTATCTCGCAGTACCATTGAACGATTTTTTCGGGGAAAAGCGGTGGAAATTGAGAACGCTATTAGCATTGTCGAGGTTTTGGGTTTGAACTTGGAAGATGTGGTTGACCTTATCTAAATATCGCAAAATGATTTTAGGGTAACCAGGGATATTGCCGAAAATTAGGGGGACGCTTCTCTAAAAAGGCTTGTTTTCCTTCTGCTCCTTCTTCTGTCATATAGTAGAGTAAGGTAGCATTGCCTGCTAATTCTTGTAACCCTGCTTGTCCGTCACAGTCAGCATTAAAAGCAGCTTTGAGACAACGAATGGCAATAGGACTCTTGGCTAAAATTTCTGTTGCCCATTGAACCCCTTCTGCTTCTAATTGGTCTACGGGAACAATACAATTAACTAATCCCATGTCTAAGGCTTCTTGGGCGTTATACTGACGACAAAGAAACCATATCTCTCTCGCTTTTTTTTGTCCTACAATACGAGCTAAATAACTGGCTCCAAAGCCACCGTCAAAACTACCCACTTTTGGACCAGTTTGCCCAAAAATGGCGTTATCGGCAGCAATGGTGAGATCACAGATTAAATGTAAGACATGGCCACCACCGATCGCATATCCAGCTACCAAGGCAATAACCACTTTAGGAAGCGATCGGATTAATCTTTGTAAGTCTAGCACATTTAAACGGGGAACCCCTGCATCGTCTATATATCCGGCTTGGCCCCGCACACTTTGATCCCCACCAGAGCAAAAGGCATATTTTCCATCGGTATGAGGTCCGGCACCGGTAAGTAAAATAACCCCAATGTTACTATCTTCTCTCGCATCACAGAAGGCATCATATAATTCAAAGACAGTTTTAGGACGAAAGGCGTTGCGTTTGTGGGGACGGTTAATGGTAATTTTGGCGATCCCATCGGCTTTATGATACAAAATATCTTCGTAAGTTTTGGCAATTTGCCAGGTTATTTCCATCGGTTAGGGCAAAATAGCATCAATAGTCCATTAAACCATGATCTGAGTTACAAAATTAGAGCTTAAACTAACTTTCGATTCCTTTACCATAATAGAGGTTAATCCGATGAACAAGTATAATAATCTTTACTGTAAAGTATTTCTTGATACTGATATTAATAGAGAACAGTTATTGCCACTGATTGCTAAATTAATTAATGGTAAAGTATCTCGACGAGAAATTGAAACTTCTATTGCTAAAATTAGCGTTAGAACTAATGATGATTTTGATGAGAATCAAAGAGAGGAATTTCCTGATGGATTTCTTTACTATCGTTTTTTTTTAGATATAGAACCATTAAAAGATACAGACCAAAAAGTTTATATAGAGACTTTATCCCACTTTTTAGAATCTCTTTGGTCACTCAACTATAAAGTTGTTGCTGCGTGTGATTTTGAGGAAGAGTTACCCCGAAAAGGAGGATATAATTGGTTGTAAGCTTAACTTTAATTCTGAGTATGTTTATAATATGTTTTTTGATTCTTGATAATAATCTCGTTTGGCTTCAGATAAATTTTTTTCTCAAAGGGTTTGAAATCAGATAAATATAATTTTATTTTTTAGCTACTAGAAAAACAAAGCGATCGCAAAATTCCAAATTAGAGACATTAGTATAGTTTTCTCTCATTTCTATTAATCCTTGCTCAAGTTCTTCATCGTTAAATCTTGATAATAAGGACATATATCTATTTTTAACCATGTTAAAATACTTTTCTTTGGAGATAGAAACATTATAATCTATAAAGTTTACTTTTGTTTTAAAACCAATATTTTCACAGAGATTAACTAAATCATTATAGTGAGGTTGTACGGATTCATAAACGGATAATGCTTGTTTAAATAAAGGATATTCAATAGTAGGAGGAAGTAAAATAATTAATAATATTCCTTGTTTATTTAATCGATAAAATAATCCTTTTAAAAGTTTTTCTTTATTATCGATATGATGAATCATTTCTTTGATTAAAATTTTATCATAGTTTCCAGGCTCATTAGCAAATTCTACAGCATCTTTAACTACTGTTTGATAATAACTATTATTTGGTATTTTTTCTAGCATTTTATCAGAAGGATCAACACAAATAATTTTATTTTTTAGGTTAATTTGCGCTCGAATTTCCTTACTATAAATTCCTGTACCACATCCCAAGTCTACTAAAATATCTGTAGGTTTTAATTGTAAATTTTCAATAATTGCTTGAGTCAAAAAATTAATAAACTGAGAAGAATCACCCCAAAACTTATCATATTGACTAGCTAAGTTTTGATAATGATTTTGAATTGAATTTTTCATAACATTATCTATTTTAATTAAAATCAATGTTAATTTTTATAAAAAAATCAGAAGACAAATATCAAAATAAACTGATATATTAAATATTGTGACTCCTGTTCGCTAGAGCCGAAGGGGAGCAAGAAACTCCTGACTCCTGACTCCTAAATTCTTAACCAAACTATCATTAATTAGGTTCCTTTTAGCGACCTAAGGATTCTTTAATTATATCGACTAAGCTAGTTCCGCCCCAAATAGCTACCATAATAATAGAAGTAGAAAGAATGGCAGCAAGACAACAAATAACCAAGCCTCCCAAACTAATAAACCCGTCATCTTCTTGAAGTCCAAAAGCCGTTACAAAAATCCCGATCGCAGGTAAAGTATTAGTTCCAGGAATAGGAATCATCATAGAAATTGACATTAAAGCAATAGCAATACCAATAATAATTCTGCCAGGAATACTGGTACAAATATAAGTCATTCTTGGACGGGTTAATGCTTCAATTCTTTGTAACCAAGGATTCCCTTTTTTAATAAAAGCTTGAACCGTTTTTAACTTCATTGAGCCTTTCATCATCCTTTCAGGAAGCCAAGGAATTTTTGCTCCTGCAATCAATTGAATAGCCAATAAAAACATTAAAATTCCAAAGGGAATAGAATAACCAGGTGCCGGCACTGGTAAGGCAGAAGGTAACGCCAAAATAACGAATAAAAAACCAAAAACCCGTTCTCCAGCCAACTCTAAAATATCAATTAATTTTACATCTGAGGAGCGTTCCTCCTCAAAAAAATAACGATTTAATTCTACTGATAATTTTGCCATAATGCTTTTATTGAGAGATTAAAAAAAAGATTGAAGATCAATATACCACATAAAAAAAGGGGTAGGAATAACCTACCCAACAAGATTTGAAAAATTAACCGTCACCGACAAAAGACTTCTGATAAATAGCCCCTTGTCTTCCATATGATGAGGAATTAAGTTCCAACAGTCCAAGAATTGATATATTCGTCTTGTTCAGGGGTTAAAGTATCAATTTCAATGCCCATTGCTTTAAGTTTTAAGCTGGCAATTTCTTGATCGAGTTCTTTAGGAATATTGTAAATACCGGGTTCTAATTTGCCTTTATTTTGTACTAAATATTCGCAAGCAAGAGCTTGGTTAGCGAAACTCATATCCATTACTGCGCTGGGGTGTCCCTCAGCAGCAGCCAAGTTGATTAAACGACCTTCTCCGAGAACAACAATGGCTTTACCATTGGGTAAGGTATATTTTTGAGTAAAGTTACGAACTTCTTTTACTTCAGTGGCTTTTGCCCCTAAAGATTTTAAATCAATTTCAATATCAAAGTGACCAGAGTTACAAACCATTGCACCATCTTTCATCACTTCAAAATGTTCGGGACGGATAACGTGCTTATTGCCAGTTACAGTAACAAAAACATCTCCTTGCTTAGCTGCTTCAGACATAGGCATCACACGGAAACCATCCATTGCAGCTTCTATCGCTCTTACAGGGTCAATTTCAGTCACAATAACATTAGCACCAAGGCCACGAGCGCGCATCGCTACCCCTTTACCACACCAGCCATAACCAGCGACTACAGCCACTTTACCTGCCAAGAGAACGTTAGTAGCGCGGATAATACCATCAAGGGTAGATTGACCGGTTCCGTAGCGGTTATCAAAGAAGTGTTTTGTATCAGCATCGTTGACATTCATAGCAGGGAAGGTAAGAACCCCATCCTTTAACATCGCCACAAGACGAACAATACCAGTGGTGGTTTCTTCGGTAGTACCGATAATGTCTTCCATCTGATGTTGACGCTCTTTGATCAAAGTCGCAACGACATCACTACCATCGTCAATGATAATATTGGGTCGATGGTCTAGGGCAGTTTGAACATGACGATGATAAGTCGCGTTATCTTCCCCTTTGATAGCATAGACAGGGATATCATAATCAGCCACTAAACAAGCAGCCACATCGTCTTGAGTAGACAGAGGGTTACTAGCAATAAGTAGCGCATCTGCACCGGCTGCTTTGAGAGCGATCGCTAAATTAGCGGTTTCGGTGGTAACGTGACAACAAGCGGTGACACGAATACCTTCTAAAGGCTTTTCTTTAGCAAAACGTTCTTGAAGTTGGCGCACAACAGGCATTTCGCGAGCAGCCCATTCAATGCGTTGTTTTCCTTGAGGGGCAAGATTTATATCTTTAATGTCGTATTTAGCTTTAGTTGGAGTTGCAACCATAGGAGAAGTTGTCCTTAATCAAAATGATGTGCTAACAGGCCAGTTTAACGCAAGATTACACTTTTACGAATCTGTGGCTATTTTAATGAACAGTGACTGATTGTAGAAATTTATCAAGATATTGCAGTAACATAAGTTTACAAAGCCTATCAGAATTAGCTCGATGAAATCCCCAAAAACCTCTCATCAAGGACAGGGTTGGTCTCTGGATGAACGCGACCCTAAATTTATAGAACAGGTAATGCCTTACTGGAAATGGTTTTATGATCACTATTTTCGGGTCCAAACTGATGGTTGGCATCATATACCCCCTCAAGGTCCAGTTTTGTTAGTGGGGTCTCATAATGGGGGTTTGGCTTCCCCTGATACGTCAATGATGATGTATGACTGGTTTCGTCATTTTGGCACAGAACGTTTATGTTATGGGTTAATGCACCAGTCTGCTTGGCAGATTAACCCTTCTTTAGCAAAGCTGGCAGTGAAAACTGGGGCAGTTCGGGCCCATCCTAAAATGGGTATTGCAGCCCTTAAACGGGGGGCTAGTGTGTTAGTGTATCCGGGAGGCGCGCAAGATGTATTTCGTCCCTATAAAGATCGTCACAAAATCGAATTAGCAGGGCGTAAAGGCTTTATTAAACTAGCATTACGAGAAAAAGTAACTATTATTCCCTTAATTTCTGTGGGGTCACACGAAACCTTATTTATTATGGGTGATTGTTATGAACAAATGAAAGTATTACATGAGTGGGGAATGCCTTGGTTGAATGATTTTGATCCAGAAGTTTTTCCGATTTATTTAGGTTTACCTTGGGGAATTGGTATTGGTCCGGCTCCTAATTTTCCCCTTCCTATTCCTATTCATACCCGTGTTTGTCCGCCAATTGTGTTTGAACGCTATGGAAGAGAGGCAGCCCGCGATCGCAGTTACGTTAATGCTTGTTATGATTTAGTGGTAACTAAAATGCAGCAAGCTTTAGATCAATTAGTGATTGATAGTGGAAAGGAATCACTATGCTAAAGCACTTTCGCTACCTGAGTCGCTCATAAACAAACAAGACGAACCAGTCATAGTGATTATTTGGTTAACAAAATGAAAATCGGGAGTGGATTGTAAGCCAATAAAGTCCATATCTCCTTGGGGGGTTTGGCTGATACAATTAGGGAATTCACCGACAATAATTAGATTGTTAGCGGTGGCTGGAATCCGACATAAGTCCCTTAAACTTTTAATATAATTATCAGCTTCTTTTCTATCTTCTTCTTTAGGGATCACTGAAATAATATTTAATTGAGCTTTCCAGGCTTTTGATAATCGTAACGCCATCAAAATAGCTAAGTCTATATTACCTTTTTCTAATCGTTCAATCATGGGTAAATCTTCTAATTGAGGCCGAATCCACAAATTGATCACTTCCATTCTTCCTAACCCGGCACTGGGATGTAGTCCTAATAACATAACTCCCACGTCTAGCAGTTTTGCTTCGTTAAAAACGGGTAATAATTGGTCCCAGTCACTGGCTTGATCAGGAAATCTTAGAAAGAGAATATTAGGGCGAAAAAATGCACTTTGCAAGGCTTGTAAGGCAGCGATCATTCCTTCACTTTCTAGCTCAACTTTCATCACTGAAATGGTAGTTAACAGTTTATGGTGACGAAAAGAACTGGCTAATTCTCTAAGCTGTAGGGATAAGGTTTCTCCTTGATTATTGGTTACAATTCCTAGTAGTTGTAAAAAGCCTTCGGGTTGGGATAAATCTAATAAAAGTCGAAATTCTCCAAGTAACTGTGAACCGTCTTCAATAGGGACTAAAAAAGTGGGTTTCCAGGCTCGAACATTGGTTAAATCTAATTGAATTACTTTCATAGCTGACCATTGAGCGATCGCTGTGAAAATTCCGCTTCTAACGTCAGCAGGTCGTTTTTCTTTGGGTAAACTAACTAACCGCAAATAAATAGCTAAAACAATAGCAATAGCCACTAAACTTAGAAAAGGACGAATAACTAACATGGCTAATATACAGCCTAGAATTCCATATAAAGGCACAATAATAGGAACTTTAAACGTAGGTCGAAAGTTCATCAATCCTAAGCTAGATTCAACTAACACAACTAGGTTAATTGTGGCATAGGTTAAAAGGAAAAATAGGGTGATTAAAGGAGCGATCGCATTTAAGTCTCTTAATAATAAAGCAAGCAAAACAATACCCGCACTCACCAGTAAAGCGCGACGGGGTTCCCCATTTTTCGACAGTTTAGCTAACCCATTGCCCCAAGGAATTACCCCATCTTTGGCTAAGGCTGTTAAGATACGGGGTGCGCCAACTAAAGAGGATAAAGATGCACTAAATGTGGCTGCTAATAACCCCATTAAGACTAAGAATTGCCATCGGGATTTTTCGACTAAAATGGTATAGTTATTGATGAGTTCTTGAGGCGGTGCTGCACGAGCCACCCACCAACATAAAATGACATAAATAATGGTACTTAAGGCAATGGCTGAAAGAGTTCCGATAGGAATATTTTGACGACTATTTTCTAGCTCTCCTGACATATTAACCCCTGACATAATTCCTGTGGTAGCAGGAAAAAAGACAGCAAAAACACCCCAGAAACTAATATTAGAAAAATCTCCCCAATCTTGCCACGTTTGATTACTTTCCCAGGTAAGGGAACTAGAAAATATTGAAAATAAAGATAAAATAATTAAAATTAAGACTAAATATTGAACCCGAAAGGCAAAACTAGCACTAATATAAGCAATTATAAAAATGACTAAAAAAACGGTAAAATCAATCAGTAAAGGGGGATGCTCAGGAAATAAAAATAACCATCCTTCTCGAAAACCAAAGATGTACATCGCAGCAGCTAACGCTTGAGAAACAAACAAAGGAACCCCCACACTTCCCCCTATTTCTAACCCTAACGACTTAGAAATCATCGCATAAGGTCCCCCGTCTCCCATACGTGTATTGGTGGCAATAGAAGCAATAGAAAGCCCTGTAGCTACGGTAATACTCACTGATAAGAGGACAACAGTTAACCCTCCCCATAAACCAGCATTACCCACAACCCAACCGATTCTTAGGTACATAA
Organism: Crocosphaera chwakensis CCY0110; assembly: GCF_000169335.1. Classification (GTDB taxonomy): domain Bacteria; phylum Cyanobacteriota; class Cyanobacteriia; order Cyanobacteriales; family Microcystaceae; genus Crocosphaera; species Crocosphaera chwakensis. The sequence goes on along the minus strand of NZ_AAXW01000004.1, from coordinate 19,145 downwards.
TTGCCCCTAAAATGGTTAGTAATGTAGGCTTAAATACCCCTTCAAAAGTGTTATACTTTTTCGGAGGAGAGGTAGAAGTGTTAAATTGTGACGGGTTAAGAAATTTTAAAATTTTCTTAATTTTAAAAGACATAATTAAAAAGAATATTCTTCTTCTTTTATTGTAATGCCATATTTTGAAATGATAGGAATTTTAACTTAGTTTTAGACACTTAATTTGAGAGCATTAACGGGAACTTCATCCCAGGAATCTACAGTTCTTAAAGTAGCTACCCATCCTTCTTTTTTTTGGTCTTCTGTGAGATTATTTACCCAAGTTTGATGACAATCTTCTGCTGCATTTTGATCACAGCAAGCAATACAAGAATAGACGATTCCAGAAGGATCAATTTGTTCGTTTACCCAAATGGTCATAATATTTGATTATTGTCTTAGCTTTTATTTTTATATTCTTTATTATAGCTGAAGATTTGCTCATTCTGAATCAAAAAATATAAATTAGTTTTAAAGTGATAAAATAATCAGTAGTGATTTACAGCTATTCCTTTACCTTCATTAATTAAAGCTAAAAAGATGGGAAAAATTAATATGAGAAAACTATATTTTTTAGTACCAGGAACAGGAAAAAAATTTGCTTGTGGGGGACTATTTGCAGAGTTAAAAACTTTTGAATTGGCTAAACAAGTTTGTCCCTCTGAAATAGTGACTTATCGAAAAAAAGAAACGGACAATCTTTTTTTAGATGATGTCTTAAAACAAAACAATTTAGATGATGTTATTTTTGTTATTAGTTGGGGCTTTGATGTTCCTAAACTAGCTCAAAAATTAAAGTATTATAATGTTATTTATCATGCCCATAGCGCAGGATATGGCTTTAAATTACCTTCTAGTATTCCTATTATAACGGTTAGTCGTAATACTATGGGCTATTGGGGACAAAAATCCCCTAATACATTAATCTATTATTTACCTAATGAAATTTCTGATGAGTTTAATCACTTAAATATAAATAGAGATATTGATGTATTAGTCCAAGAAAGGAAATCATCAGATTATTTATTAAAACAATTAATTCCTGCTTTACAAACTCGATGTAATGTCGTGGTTATTAATCATTTTGTAGATGATTTATCAAAGCTTTTTAATCGTTCTAAAGTATATCTTTACGACTCAGCTGAATATTGGGCGCAACAACGAGTCAGTGAAGGATTTGGACTGCAACCGATGGAAGCTTTAGCTTGTGGTTGTCAAGTCTTTTCGAGTGTTAATGGAGGACTTTCTGATTATCTTGATCCAGGGTTTAATTGTTATAAAATTGCAGGGTATTCAACTGAATATGATGTTAAACGGATTTTAAAATCTGTTCATTCATCCAAAAAGTTAACTTTATCACCTCAAATGTTAGCAGAATATCGAAGTAAAAATATTATCAAACGATTAGAAACTATCTTAGAGGAAATCAACTTCTTTTTTGATCAAACATCACAGTTAAAGGGAGATATTCGAGAATTAACTAAAATAAAGATAAGTCAATTATTAGTTAGAAAAATTGTCAAAAAATTATTTTCTAACTAATTAGCAATTAATTGAATTAAACAAAATAGTAATGTTATTTCTTCTCCATATTTTACTTTTTTCTTTTTTCAGGAGGTTAAAATTACTAAATCCTTGGTTTTACGAATACGGTTTGTAATTTTGCTTCATTAGGTGTGGAATGTAAGTTTAACTGTTTCTGCTTAATTTTCTGTTGATACATTTTTTTATCAGCCTTTTCAATAGCTAATGACAAAGGAAATTTATGGGAATATTTCTGCCATCCAAAAGAAGCTTGAATGTTAAGTTTTTCTAACTCATCTTTAATTCTTTGAATTAATATCTTTGTTTGACTGGCATTAATATCGACTAATAAAATACCAAACTCATCTCCTCCGAGTCGAGCCACAAGATCACAAGAACGAATATTTTCTTCTAGACACGCTGCTGCTGTTCGTATTAAGCTATCTCCGGCAGCGTGTCCATAGTTATCATTGATGTATTTTAAATTATCAAGATCAACAATAATAACACTTAATGGTTGTCCAAATTGTTTAGCCCGCGCTTCTTCTGCAATGAGTAAATTATCCCATCCTCGACGGTTATAAAGATTAGTTAAACTATCTCTTTGAGCCTCAGCTTCTGCTCGTTCATAACGTCGTGCATTTTCTTGTGATAATAATTCGTAATTTAGGATAGTTGTTAATAATTGAGCTTGCAATTCAATTAATTCTTTCTCCTGTAAAATACTTTCCGATTGAGCGTTAGGATCAATTGCACATAATGTTCCAAATAAACTCCCATCAGAATTATGTAAAGGGATACCTATATAAGACCCAATATTTACTTTTTGATTAATGGGAGCTTCTACATAAGCAGAAATTTTTTCTGAAATAGGGGCAATTCGTGGACCTAATCCTTCAATCATACGAGAACAAAAAGAATCAGACCATTGAAAGACATCTCCTGGACTAATACCATATCCATGATCATGAGCTTCTAAAACAATCCAATCTTGCCCTTCAACTCGTGTAAACATCCATAATTGAAAACCAATGCGTTTATGAAGGAATTCAAGAACCCCTTGAACGGCAGTTTCAAAGTTTAGAAAAGAGGAATTTCTAGTATTCATAATTGTAAGAAATAATTATATTTTTTTAATTCCTATCTTAAGGAATCTCATCTTAATAATAAATTTAAGCTAATTTTATTAATAGGATATAAGTATTGATTATCAGAAATTTGCTTCGTATAAAAATTAGTATATTTACGGTTGTTAGGGTTAGGGCGTGTTTGAAAGGTTTCAAACTGAGTAAAACTACTCAGAAATTTTAATGATTAGCTATCCTTTAGACAAACAAAACTTAATAAAAGAAAAAAGTTTAATTAGAGTTATGATAACGTAAATACGGAAAGGAGTCATTCAAAAAATATTTACTCTTTTGGCTTATGATAAAACCTTTAAGTTAAAAGTTTCCAACCTTTGATTAAATTACCTTGCATCAGTGCTGAAATGCCTTCTAACATTTTAAATTCTTCAATATTAGGTTCCATTTCAAGAGCCGGTTTTAGAGCTTGTTCTGCTGCTCTGGGTTGCCAATTATATAAATAGACAAAAGCAAGATAAGCATGGTGGTAGGGGTTATTTGGGGCAATATTAATCAGTCGTTTTAAAGCTGCGATCGCTCCTTGAGGATCTTCTTGTAATACTTGAGATAATACTAACCCATAAGTCCAATCTAATTGATGGTTTTGAAGCGAATGATCTAAGCGATAGTTTAAGGCTATTTCTGTCTGTTTAAGATAGTCTTGAATGGGATCATATTGATTAAAACGACCAACTTTAGTAAAAATAGTATCTAACCCTGATATACCTTCCCCTAAATTTATAGAAACATTGCGTAATTGAGTTCCTAAATCTAGTTGAGGAGAAGGTAAAGGATTGAGAGTATTATTAATAGTTAAAGTGACATCAGGTACAGAAATTAAATAACTTTCATTCGTTTTACGATTTAGATAAATTGCCCTTAAACTATAATTACCATTCTTAACAGTTTGTACTGGCAACATTGACATTGTTTCACTTACTTTAAATCCTTGATTATCAGGGAAATTTCCCCATAACATACCTTCCCCAATTCCATGATCATGTATCCAAGCGATTTCATTATTTTCTACTCCTTCAGTATACCAAGATAATAACACTAAACCATCTTTTAATTCTTGCCAATTTCCTGACCATTCATAAGTAATAGGAATAGGATAATTAGAGGAAGCTTGTTGAGGAATAATCACTTTATCTAAGTGAATTTTATCAAAAGATTTAGTAATTGGCTGAACTGTAACAGATGCTTGCTGACGATGATATAATTTGACTAAACTTTGATCAGGCATCTTCCAGGTTTTAATCAGATTAAAGTCTGAATTATTATTTAAAGTCTTAGCAAATTCTAATTGATTTTCTCTAGCAAATCCATTGTCTCCAGTTTTGCTTAAGAACCAATCAAAAGAATGACTATCTTGTTCAATATATTCCTCTTTATTTCCTAATTCTCTTCCATAAACCTGAAAATTAGCTAACTGACCATAATAATTAATAGTATTATGATTAATATTATCAGTGTTAGCAATAACTCCTAAATTAATTCTTTGATAAGGGGTTGTTTGTTGTGCTGTTTTAATAATATCTTTGACAGGAACTTCTTGACCTAAATAGGGACGAAAAGAAACACCTGGACTTAAGAATAAAGAAAATTGCTCACTTTTTGGAATGGGAAATAAATTAGTTATCATTACCACAATAGCAAGTAATACAGTTATCCATCGAACAGATTGCCATTTTCCTCGCCATCGGGTTAAACCATAGCCAAAAAACACAGCTAAAATAGGCAGGTAAGACATAATATAGCGTGTATCTTTATTAAAAATGGCCGAACAAATTAAATAAGATCCAACAAAATAAATTACTAACCATTGTATACTATTGACTACTTTTTTATTATCAATATTATCTTTATCTTTTGGGAATTTGCCTAATAAATGTAATAATAATCCCACTACAGGAACTAATAATAATACCCAACCTACAGCTAAGGGTAAATCTTGCCAGTAATAAGTCCAAGCAGCTATAGTATTAAGGGGGGGATCACCTTCATAAGTGGCAGGAATAGCATTAGAATTTTGGACTGTACTAAATAAATAAATCCAGTTCGTTCGATACCAAGGAAACCATACTAAACTAGATACCAGAAAACTCACCCATAATTGTAGAACTCTTTCCCATTTTTTTTGCCATAGATAAGTAATTGCCAACCAAACTAAAGGAGTAAAAAGAAAAAACATAACACTTTGTTTAGTTAATAAAGCAAGTCCCCAACCAAGACCAAAAATTATTGTCCACAACCATTGCTTTTGTCTATTATTTTCAAATTTCCATACTGTTAAACAGCAAAAAGAAGCAACGGTTAACGTCATTAAAGGAGTATCAAGAAGAAACTGTAAACGGGTTTGATATAAACGAGGAAATAATAAAGTTAACCCTGCACTCCATAACCCAACTTTAGAATTAAATAAGGTTTTTCCGATGATATAAACTGAAACAATTAAAATTCCGTTATATAACAAATTAGACAGTAAAGCTTGATCATTTCCTAAGCCAAAAATTTTCTGAAAAAATGCCCCAATTATGTAAGTTATAGGAGGATATTTTGTTGATATCATCCAAAAATTACGCCACCATTCTCCATTAAAGATTTCAAGAGAATTTAAACTATAATAATATTGTAAAGACTTGGTTAAATGATTACTTTGATCCCAAGCAGGAAGAGACTGATCTAAAATTAACCATAAGCGATCGCATAAATTACTTCCTAACCATATTAAACCTAGAATTATCCAAATACGAGCTTGAGAGGCAGAGAATTTTTTCCGTAACATAGGTAATGGTTATAATTAAAGCTTTAGATTATAATCTACTCAATTATAGACGAAAGTTTAGATATAATTGTTCTTTTCAGTATCCACTCTCTTAAATTAACTATTATTGATGAATAAAATTAAGTTATTTTTTCTTGTTTCTCTTATTATCTTTCCTTTATATAAGGTAACAGCACAAACAAAAACAATCAATGATAATAATAAACCTGATTTATCCATTTTAATAAGTGATTTACCGTCAATCAATCTTGAAAGTATTGCTCAAAAAATTGCTAATGCTTACTTAAAAAAGCAAATGATTACAGACTTTAACGATAACTTGACATCAGAAGAAGCACAAATTATACAAGAAAAAGTAATTAATATTTTAAGTTCTTCTCAAGGGGAATTAATTGGTTATAAAGCAGCATTAACTAATAAAAAAGCACAAGAAACTTTTAACGTAACTCAACCCCTATTAGGTGTATTATTAGAGAATATGTTATTACCATCAGGAACAAAAATTCCTGCTAATTTTGGAGCAAAACCAATGGTAGAAGGGGATTTGATGGTAAGGGTTTCTAGTGAAAAAATCAAGGAAGCAACCACACCAGAAGAAACGTTACAATATTTAGATGCAGTGATTCCTTTTCTAGAATTACCTGATTTAGTTTATGACAAAAATATCAAAGTTAATGGTGAAATGTTAACCGCAATTAATGCAGGTGCAAGATTAGGTGTTGTGGGTGATATTATAGAGTTAACTAAAGAAATAAACACAAATAACAATCTTAAAAATATTTCTGTTACCTTAATAGATGAATCAGGAAAAATAATTGCTCAAGGGAATAGTAACGCTTTGTTAGGTGATCCTTTAACTGTCGTGTTTTGGATCAAAGAAAAATTAAAATCCCAAGGAAAAAGTTTAAAAAAAGGTGATTTGTTGTCATTAGGAAGTCTTACCCCATTGATACCAGTAGAAACAGGAAAAATGATCACTGCTCAATATATCGGTTTAGAGAAAGATAAGGTAAGAGAAATAGTTGTTAGTTTTGAATAGATTAACTCCTGATTCATCTTAATTATTTCCTAATACTCCACTCGTTTATGTTGAACCCCTAGATTTTCTTCTTGCTCCGCCTTTACACTGAGGAAACTTCAGCGCAGGCGGTGCGCTTTCTCCAGAGCATACAAAGTTTTCTTTAAGACTATAATTCAACTTTTGATTTATTCTTCCTATTGTACTTTTTCCTACTTTGACTCCTGTGGCTTTTTCTAGTAACTCAGATAATTCTTCAAGAGTAGCATCATTAAATAGTCTTTCCTTAGTGTACCTCATGAGTATGGGAAATGCTATAGAATAGCTAGAGACTAGATAAAGAATTCTCTCTAATGAATAATAATTTATATGAAACTGATTATGATTTATGGCTAAAGCAGCAAATAGAAGCCGTAGAAAAAAGAGATTCTGATGCTTTAGACTGGGATAATTTAGCAGAGGGACTTAGGGATGTGTCCAATTTTCCTCGTAATTTGATCAATGACTATTTGATGATGTTGCTTTTATATTTGATGAAAACTGCCGTTCAAAGAAATGTTTATTTAGATTTTAATAGTGAATGGATGATTAATATAGCGCGTCATCGAATTCTTATTAAGAAATTAATCAAACAATATCCTAAAACCTTAGATTCTTATTTACAAACAGCTATTACCCCCATTTATGCAGAAGTCCTTGAATTACTGTTATTAGAAAAAGACTGGAAAAGAAATAAAACTTATGATTATCCAAAATTCTGTCCTTTCACGATTGAACAAATATTAGATCAAAATTTCTTTCCTAATGATCAGAGAATAGCCTTACCGAATCATCAAGTTTCTGATTGAGAAATAACCAATAATCCATAAACAAGATTTTATCAAGTATGATTTTTCTACAGCTTGAGTTGAAAATGTTTTAACTCAAATTGAACTAGAAGAATAGACTTTGAAAATATCTTAAAAAGCTTGTATCCATTCTTTTATTTCGTAGTCTGTCCAAATCCCATTTTTCCAATAAGGATCATTTTCAATTAATTCTTTGACTTTTTCAGAATTTTCTGCATCATAAATTCCGAATACTTTAGTATTATCTTTAGTAGGCCCGAGGGTAATTAAAATACCTGTTTCTTTTTGCTGTTTTAAACCGTCTAAATGATCTTGACGATAAGGAGTTCTTTTTTCTAAAGCATTTTCGCAGTAACTACCAAATAAAATATATTTCGGCATAATTTTTAAGTGTTTTTGGAACTATACTATATTATAATAATCTTACAGAATCTTGAGATAAAGTTTAGCTAAAATAAAATCAATGTCATGACGGAAAGTACACCACCTGATGCTAATCAATCTGATAATAACAGATATCAATAATTCAGATATTAAACATCAAAATGAGAATTCTGAATAACTCTGACTTGGTGCGTTACGACGGATATTTATGTTCTTGTTAGAAATAAAATTATCGCCGTCTAACCCACCCTACAAACTTTTTTAACTCCGTAAAGTGACAGCAAACTGTTTAACTAAAGTCTGACGAATCTTATCATGAACGGGTTCGACATCTTCATCGGTTAACGTGCGATCGCCTGAACGATACGCTAAACTAAAAGCTAAACTTCTTTGTCCTTCGGGGACGTTTTTCCCTTGATAATCATCAAATAATTCGACTTCGGTTAAGAGGTTTCCTCCTGCTTTATTCATGGTTTTTGTTAAGTCTGCAACGGGAACATCTAAAGCAGCAAAAAAGGCTAAATCTCTCTCTACTGCGGGATAGGTAGAATACAGTTCAAAATGGGGTGTCAATAAGTTATCTTGATTAAGAACTTTCATCAAACAACGAAAATCTAACTCAAACCCATAAACTTCGTCCATTAAGTCTTTTTCTTGACGTAGTTGGGGATGAATTTGTCCAAAAATCCCTAATATTTCCCCATTTAACCATAAAGAGGCAGTTCTTCCAGGGTGTAACCGCTCGTCTTCACTGTCCGGTTGATACTCTACTGATACCCCTAACCGTTCAAACACGCTTTCTAGGATACCTTTGGCCTCATACCAAGTCATCGGTTTAGGTTTACCGCTTCTCGTCCAACGACCTTGAGGCAATAAATCACCCCCCATAATACCAGCGATATTATCCCATTCTGCTCTTTCTCCATCAATCTTGCGGAAAATACGCCCAATTTCAAAGCCATTTAATGCACCGTTTCCTTGGGACTGGTTATAAGCAAAAGCATCGATAAGACCATCTAAAAGATTGGTTCTTAAGGCGGAATATTCAGCAAATAAGGGATTACTGATAACAATGTCTGCTTTTTCTGGTTTAACTAAAGAATATTGTACTAATTCTGTTAAACCCACCCCTCGGAATACTTCTCTTACCTTGCGTTGGGTTTGATATTCAATAGAGAGTCCGCCGGCTTCAGTTTTGTCGGGAAGTTCATCACAAAAGCGATCGTAACCATAAAGACGGGCCACTTCTTCGATCAGATCAATTTCTCGTTCTAAGTCACGATAACGATAGGAAGGAATAGTTACAGACCAAACTGTGTTTTCGCCTGCTACTGGGGTTAACGTACAGTTTAAGTCCCCTAAAATGCGTTCTACGTCTTCTGCTGCAATGTTGGTCTTTTGGCCATCTTTTTCAACGGGGCCTAAAACATGATGGATGCGATCAAGACGTAGTTTAATGGACTCAGATGATCGATCTGGACGATGATCACTCATTCTTTGAGTCACAGGGGTTCCTCCTGCTAACTCCGTAATTAAAGCGATCGCCCTTCTACAAGCTAATTCTAACTCAGAATAATTAATGCCTCGTTCATATCTTGCAGATGCTTCACTGCGTAAACTTTGACTACGAGAAGAACGACGAATGGTAACTTGTTCAAATAATGCTGCTTCTAAAAGGATGTTTTGGGTTTCCTCAGCGACTTCTGTTTCTTCTCCTCCCATAACACCAGCAAGGGCGACGGGAGTATCATTAGCCGTAATGAGTAAGTTAACTGGGTTTAACTTTCTTTCTTGACCATCGAGGGTTTTGAGGGTTTCTTTGTCGTTAGCAAACCTTACCCCAACGGTTAAATTATCTTTATTTCCTGCAACAGTTTCTAACTTCTGGAGATCGAAAGCGTGAAGGGGTTGACCCCATTCTAATAAGACAAGGTTAGTAATATCCACCACATTATTAATAGGACGAACCCCGGCTGCTTCTAAACGTTGCTGTAACCACTCAGGAGAGTCGGCAATTTTTACCCCTTGGATCACGGTTCCGATGTAAGTGGGACAAGCGTTACCGTCACTCACTTTTACGGTTAACGGATAACTTTGTTCCCCTGATAAAGAAGTTTGAGGCGGTTGAGGTAAGTTTAACTTTCCTCCCGTTAAGGCAGCTACTTCCCTAGCTACACCGATCATACTCATGGCATCGGCCCTGTTAGCTGTGGGGGTGATGTCTAAAATAACCTCATCTAAGCCCAAATAAGGACGGGCATCTGCCCCTAATTTTAGGTTATTTTCTTCAAAAATATGAATTCCTGCCGATTCTTTCGTTAGTCCAACTTCTGCTAAAGAACAGATCATGCCTTCTGACTTAACCCCTCGCAGTTTCGCCGATTTAATTTTCAGGTCAATTTTGGGTAAATAGGTTCCTAATGTAGCGACAGGAACATAAATATCAGCTTTAGCGTTAGGGGCCCCACAAACAATGGTAGAGGGGGTTTCTTGCCCAATATCCACCTGACAGACGCTTAATTTATCAGCGTTAGGGTGAGGTTGACGGTCTATAATCTTACCGATCACAACCCCATCGGCCCATTGACGACGATCTTCGATGTCATCCACTTCTAACCCGGCGATGGTCAAAAGGTCGGCTAATGCTTCGGGGGTGAGGGTGACGTTAACGAGTTCCCGCAGCCAGTTAACGGAAATTTTCATAGTATTTTTGTATGATGCGATCGGTGGCCAGATCCTAGTTTACCAAACAATTAAGCTGTTGCTAATGCTCCCAGAACTTATGGTTTAATAATTCATCAATATTATCTGAAAAAGGATAAACAACGGGAAAATCTGTATCAGGATAACTATCAATCATATTTTCTAAGGCTATTTGATAACTTTTTGGTAAAATTTCTTTGATATAATTTTTTAAACTGGGTGAATCTTCTAACTCTAATTTTAACCTTTGACGAAAGTTTCTAATTTCTATTTCCCAACCTCGATAACAGTCAAACATCATTACATAACGTCGTTTTAATAAATGTTCTAACAAACGAATTAAATAACTTCTAACTGCTTTGCGTTGACTTTTCCCCAAAGACTCTACCTCTTCAATTAAATTATCTAAATCAACTTGTGAGAAATTACCCGATTTTAATTGTTTGATGGTTTCTTCTATCCATAAAGCAAAATCTTGGTTATAAAGGGTTTTATTGCTGGTTGAAGTCACTCTTTTGTCCTCGAAATTATACCAATTATTTATAGTTTAATTAATTCAATTTTTCATTGAGTTTCTCATGTTCTCTACATCTACTATGCCACAGTGCCAAACTTCGCTACACTAGAATGGGTGTTTAAATTTTGTCCTATCCCAACTCAATGTCCACAATGTCTAATACTCTAGAAACAGACTTACAAACCCTACAACAAGAGGCAGAAAAAGAGATTACTGCCGTCGACAGTTTAGAAGCATTAGAACAACTGAGAATTAACTATTTAGGGAAAAAAGGCAAACTCTCCCAAATTTTACGGGGAATGGGTAAATTAAGCGCAGAAGAACGTCCCCGCGTTGGTTCTTTGGCAAATGAAGTCAAAGAAGCTTTACAAGGTAATTTAGAGAAGCAACGAAACACTCTAGAAACCGCTAAATTAAAGGAACAATTAGCAGCCGAAACCCTTGATGTGACCATGCCAGGGATTAGTCGCTCTTTAGGTCGTCTTCATCCCCTTAATAGTACCATAGACCGAGTATTAGACATTTTTATGGGGTTAGGGTATCAGGTAGCTACTGGCCCTCACGTAGAAACGGACTATTATAACTTTGAGGCGTTGAATATTCCCCCAGATCACCCGGCTAGGGATATGCAGGATACTTTCTTTTTAACTGAAAATCTGTTGATGAGAACCCATACGTCTCCTGTACAAATTCGTTACATGGAAACTCATGAACCGCCTATCCGTATTGTAGCCCCAGGTCGGGTTTATCGTCGAGATACAGTAGATGCCACCCATTCGGCGGTTTTCCATCAAGTAGAAATTTTAGCGGTGGATAAGGGTTTAACCTTCACTGATCTTAAGGGAACCATTAAAGAATTTTTAACCCAAATGTTCGGGGAAGAATTGCCAGTCAAATTTCGTGCTAGTTATTTTCCGTTTACTGAACCCTCAGCAGAAGTTGATGTCCAATGGAAAGGAAAATGGTTAGAGGTGATGGGTTGTGGAATGGTTGATCCAAATGTCTTAAAAGCTGTGGGTTATGATCCTGAAATTTATACAGGGTTTGCTGCAGGGTTAGGGATCGAACGCTTTGCGATGGTATTACATCAAATTGATGATATTCGCCGTCTTTATAATAGCGATATCCGATTTTTGAGTCAGTTTTAATTAATTTTCTGGCAATCTTCTCATTAAATCTTCAAAACCATAAGGACATTGATCAGGAAGGGTTAATTTATATTCACTCAATACCAATCTTTTAGCCCTTTCATATTCTTTATCTATATCTATCTTGTTTAACAAGGTTTTAGTTAGTCGTCTTTCAATTTCATCTTGAAAGTTATTAACTTCAGTTTTCCAGTGGTTTCGAGGATAAGTATCAGGGGAATAGTCGAGTTTTAACTTATATTCAATTAATCTTTTAACCAAGCTGCTAACAGCATGAATTTGTTCTTTTCCCAAGTCTTCTATTTCCTCTTTTAAGTTATTCCAGTCAAGAGAGTTTAGATCATGATTTTTTAATGCTTCAGCTTGTTGAATCGTCCACTTTACAAAGTCAGTGTCATAAAGATTCATCATGTTTGTTATTGTATGGGTTTTTGTTGTATCGTCTATGAAACTCATGAAATATACTCCTTAATATCAATGAAGCTTGTTAAGTTAAGGGTAAAAAGATCGTAAAAATCTCCCCTTGTTGCGATCGCTGACGAACAATTAATTTCCCTCCCAAACGATTAAAAAGGTTTTTGGTCACATCTAAATTTAAACTAACACTACCAGTTTCTGGTTGTAACAATAACAGTTGTCCTAATGCTTTAAAAGGATTATGTTGTCGATATGATTCTGTGTGAAATTGTAGCTTTAATTGATGCCCTGCGGTACTCACTTGTACTTTAATTTGTCCTCCACCAGAAAGACTACGGGTACATTTTTCAATTAACCCAGTTAAGACTTGATCTAACATTCCTGGATCACTCACGACTTGAGGCAATTTTTTCGGCATTCCTATCTCTAAATCAACATTACGCCTTTGTGCTTGTCGCTTCCAATGGGGAATAGATTGATGAAATAGGCTATCTAACGAGGTTCTAACTAATTCTACCGAAGGATTTTGAGATTCTTTACTTTTTAATTCTGTGGCACGGAAAATAAGTTCCATTCGGTTGATTTGTTCACTACATTCTTGATCAATATTTTCTAATAAGCGAAGCATTTTGGAGTCTAAATCTTTATTCCTCAATAGCAACCGAGTCATAGTACGGATACTGGTTAAAGGCGTACGAATTTCATGACTTAAGGCTTGAAGTAAGGCGACATCGGTAGCTTCTTCAACGGTAGAAGTAGTGAAAGAATTTTTCTGAGATGAAGAGGCTTGATCCTTTATATTTTCTAAGTCTTGACTATAATTATTTTTTCGAGCGAGAATAGGAGAAATTTGAGGGAAGTAATGAAGTAATAAACGACTAAATTCTGTAACGACTTGGTAACTGGGAGTAGAAGGGATAAATTTTTTAACTAATTCGTCTAAGTCGCAGAGTTGGGGATGATTGACTAAACTTAAACGCGATCGCAACCCTAACCATCCCTGATAGACGACATCAGGATCGAAAGAAAATTGAAAGACCGGAAGTCCTAAGTTATCTTCCCCTAAAACCATTAATAAGGAGAACCGAGAGGTCAAAACTAAACAAAATTGTTCAGTGGCCAAGGGATCTTGAGGAAACAAGGGAAATTCTCTAACATTGGGTCGATAGTTTCCATTTTCAGCGTCAGCAAACCCAGGCAGTTGAAATTGTTTCCAACTGTGTTGACTCGGTTGCAGGGTAAAAATACCTGTCCGTACTGCATGGGTGAGATCAGGATGGCATAAAATAGGGGTCGGGGCTGATAAAATTAATCCTTGAGGGTTCTTATTGTCGGATGTTGTGGTGTCTAAGTAAGATAGGAGTAAGATTTCTAAGGAGGCGATCGCACTAACCCATTGTCCTTGGGCTTTAAGTCGTTGTTCTTCTATTTCCATCGCCGTCGGTTCCCACGGAGAAGGGACGATATTCACCCCTGAATCACGGTTAATAATATCACTTAATTTTTCTAATAAAGCCTCAGAAATCATCATAAACTTCTCTTACTTAACATATTCACCTCTAACTTTCTTGATGATAAACGGATTGAGAAATTTACAACAGTAGTAGAACCGAACAGTATGAGGGGAAATTTCCTCTAATGTGTATAATGTGTACAATTATACGATTAAAGGGTAACTTGACTGAGAATGTATTGAAGGCGATCGTAATCATCCCTTAGTAAAATACTGAGGGTTCTGCCTACTTTAACTAACCAATTTTTATCGGCTTTTCTTAATAGATAAATATCTCTAATAGCAGCAGCAATTAAAGCATCCACGGGGGCATCTCGAACTTGTAATAATATTCGTAAAAATTCCACTTCTTCACTAAAATTGATGATTTCTGCTGCTTCACAACGATAAACCCCTTGATGAATTTGAGGGGGACGAGGGGGTAAATATTGATAGGCTTTACCCAAATTATAACCATTACCATTTTTTGTACTTTGAGAATTTTCAAAACCGACAATGGTGCCTTTAAATTCTGTTTTTAACATGGCAAAGATTTGCGGTTGTTGTTGTCGTAACTCTTCTAAGGATAACCCCAACGCCCTCGCACGATGCACCGAATCTATGGGAGTTGTGGTGGCATAAGTAACAACAGCTAGGATTTTATTTCCTGACTCTTCGTCTAAGGATTTTACCCAACTCCCAAAGGGTGGCATCACAGGAAAACTTAAGTCTTCGGGTTCTAAACATTGAGCTAAAAACTGTGTGGTTGATGTTTCGATAACCTCAGCAATATGATCAGGATGATGATTATCTGTGGTAAATTGCGGTAAAGGAAGGCGCATAATAGCAATGACAAGGATAACTAATGATTTTTACCTTAACCGATTTCTATAGTTTTGATTTAGTTTGCTTGCTCATTAAACCGCTTCTATTTCTGATAACTGGAAAGTTACTAATTTATCCCAGTTTCCCCCTTCAAATAAAACAGCAGCTTTCCCATCGCTGACTCGCTGAACTAATCCTTCAAAGCGATAATAGGTATCGTTAGGGTTAGTTACTCTGACCGTTGATCCTGGTAAAATTAACATTATTTTTATTGATTAATTTTTCTTTTGAATGATAGCATATTTTTTCTTAGTTAACAATAATAATTACATTCTTTTTAGAACTTATTTATTAATTTTGCTAATATCACTAATAGACTGATAAAATTTTAGTGTTTTTTCAGCTAATGCTTTGTTAGTATAATTTTCTAATACTCTTCTATAACCTTTTTCCGCTAGTTTATCAGTCAAAGCTGGATCTAACATCAATTGATTTAAACAGTTTTTTAACTCTATAGAATCTCCTTCAGGAAAAATTAATCCAGCATCATTAATGACATTAGGTATTTCTCCAGAATCTGAACCAATAACTGGTACTTTACAAGCCATTGCTTCAATTAACACATGACCAAATTGTTCTTTCCAACCTACAGCAGTTAATGTTTTAAATTGATAAGTAGTTTCTGATGGTAAAACTAATACATTCATCAAATTAATATACTGAGGTACTTGATCATGAGCCACACTTTCAATTATCATTAATTTATCTTTTATACCAATTTTTTTACTTTCTTCTATAATTTGGTTCTTAAGTTCTCCTCTTCCTAATAATAAAAGTTTCCAAGTTTTTTTTTGTAAAGATTTAACAGCTTGCAAAAGAGTTAAAATACCTTTTTCTTTAACAAATCTACCCACAAAGCCAATTACAAAATCTTCTTTTTTAATCCCTAATTTTGTTGCTAAATCTGGTTGCTTTTTAGGTGAAAATAAAACTTCATCCACTCCTAATTGTGGCATAACTTCTACGGCTTTATCATAACCGTGATCTCGTAAAATATCAGCAGCATCTTGATTTCCTGCCACTAATCCATGACTATTCCTTAAGTTGTATTGTTCTAGATAGGAAATAGGAAATTTTGACTCATAGGGAAGATTCCACCAAGTAAAAAATACATTTTTGGCTTTTAGATTTAACCATTTATTGAGAGTAATTAATTGAGCATAAGCAAAAGATTTAACGCCTTGTTCTACTTGAATAATGTCTGGCTTAAATTTGTTTAAGAGTTTAATAATATCCGTACCAAAGGTTAATAATCCTTGATTATTTTGACTAAAATTATAAATAGGGATAACTTTAAAATTACCTTCTACACGAGGTTGGGTTTCCATTATTTTGTTTTGAACGCCTCCTGGTTTCCATTTTTTAGGAACAACAATAATAACTTCAATCTTAGGATCTAATTGTGCTAAAGTTTTGAATTTTTCACAATTAAGATCAACAATATAAGTATGACTGACTACTAAAATTTTCATAATTAATAATTAATTTGATAAATATTTAAGACTCAAGAAACAGATTTTAAAGATTTATTACTTTGTAATTGCTGATTTTTTATATCATTTTTACTGTAAATTTGTCCATCATTCCATTGAGATACCAACATTGTTTTAATAGCATCGATAAGCCCTAAAATGTAAAACAATAAACGTACTATAATTTTAATCGGAGAACCGCCTTTATTACAAGGGGGATTACCTAAAACATGACAATCAAAAAGTTTAGTATAAAGTCGAAATTGTTGTAATAAAGTTAAGTTTTTTAGTGCCATTAAAAAATGGTTATGATAGAAAGTAATTTGGTAAGAAAAAGAACGGGTACTGATATCATGACAGCCTCCAGTCTCTTCTCCTAAATGAACTAGGTAAGCATCAGGTTCGTACCAAATTTTATAATCTGTTTGACGTAAATGTAAGCAAAAATCTGACTCTTCTCTAACAGCATTACCTCTAAATCTTTCATCAAACCAAATATTATATTTAGTAAAAATTTCTCGTCGAAAAGACATATTACAACCACGAGTAGAAATAACTTCTTGGGGTTTTGTAGTATGAACTAAATCAATATAATACCAAGCAATACCAGGATCCATCGCTTCTGGAGGTAATATTTCTATAGTATAAGGGTCTTCAGAATTGTTTATTTTGTCAGAATCAGCCAATTTCATTCTATCTAAAACCCTTCCAGCAACGGCTCCAATTTCTGATTTTTCTTGATAGACTTTTGTATGAGTATGTAGGTAATTAGCTGGTAATTGAACATCATCATCAATGAAAATAATAATATCGCCTTGAGAGCGACGAACCCCATAATTCCTAGCTGCTGGTAAACTTGCCCAACTGACACGAAACCATTTAATTTTATTAGCTTTAGCCAAAGTTTCCAGATAATTTTGAATAGTAGGATCGTGGGTTTCTGTTTGATCAATAACCAAAATCTCAAAATGCGGATAATCTTGTTTAAGAACATCCTCTAGAGTATCTTTTAAAATTTGTTCTCTTCTATAAGTTGGAATAATAATTGAAATTGAAGGATAAGACATAATTTTTTAAGTTAAAATTAAATAACTGATGGAGTTTTGTTTTTAGTTTTAACACGC
Organism: Crocosphaera chwakensis CCY0110; assembly: GCF_000169335.1. GTDB lineage: Bacteria > Cyanobacteriota > Cyanobacteriia > Cyanobacteriales > Microcystaceae > Crocosphaera > Crocosphaera chwakensis. Next base: position 1,668 of record NZ_AAXW01000004.1, on the reverse strand, counting down.
TTTTTAGCTGCGTCTTCTGCTGCTTTTTGGGCTTTTAATTTAGCTTGTTCCTCCTTATCAATTAAGGGAAGTTTGAAGATTACACCTGCAAAAAACCAATAATAAATAGCCACTGGGTCAGTATCTAAAGGATACCAATAAGGAAAATAACTAATAATTAGAATAAATACCCAAAAACCAGAGGCAAAACTCCGTAAACTTGGATCTTTTAGAGGGCGATAAGCCTTAAAGGTTAAAAAAGATAAATGAGTTACAAAAATCATGAAAGCAACTAAACCTATATAGCCTATTTCAAATAATAGTTTAGGATGATAAGTTTCTACCAGAGCAACATCTCCAAAAATTCGAGTTGAGTTAGTTGCTGAACCTAAACCCCATCCCAAAATACCTTTTTGGTTGCTCATGGCATAGTCAAATTGATTTAGGATAAATAGATAGGGTGGAGACGCATTCCATCGGGAGACAAAACTATCAATTCGCTCTTGAATAAAGTCAGGATTAATAAAAGAAAATGCTATAAATAAGACAGTAGATAACCCAATCCCGATGGGAATAAACCGTTTTACATCAGCAATTTTTCCTGTTAAAAATAGCATAATAATTATAAGGGCTGGTACAAGAGCTAAAGCCAATCTTTGACCACAAATAATTGCATTAACAAACACCATCGCCATACCAACTAAACCGCAATTTCGCCAAAAAAATGCAGTGTCACTAAAGGCAACAGAAAAGCAAATAGCTGCATTAGCAACCAAAAACCAAGCCCAATGCCAAGGGGAAACAAAAGTTCCCGGTAATCGAATTTGTCCTTGACTAGGTGCGTATAAAAGAGAGCCTCCTACAAAACATTTTGCATCAAGTTTCGGTTTAAATAAATCTTCTCCAACTAAATGGTCAGTTCCTGCACACCGCCCTGTTTTTAGCATCCAATATTGAATAAATGCCAATGCACAACAAATAATGGCTAAAACGACTAATAAGCGTCCTAGAAAAAGTAATCTTTTTTTATCTTGAATTAAGTAATAAGCACAAAAAATTAAAGGTACGTAGCCTAATAATATTTTTAAACCAAGTATTCCTTGAGCAAAGGGTATGGACTCTTTACAAGGGGTTTTAATAACGATTCCGTTTTCATCTAGAATGAATTCTCCACTAGCATCTCGCAAAAATTTCTCGTATTCACCAAGGGAATCGCAAGTCGGTAGCAATTGTTTAAATCCATTAACAAAGAATAAAGTTAATAAGGCGCAAATCAATAATAATATTAAGGTTATTAATAGAGGTTTTGAAACAACAATCGGCTTTCTTTTTCGTCGACAATCTTGCATTAAACCCAATAAAGCAGGAATATAAAAGCCATCTTTAGAAAGCTGAAAAAGGGCATTACCACCACCAATCCAATAGGTAACAGTTCCACTAAAGGGCATATAGATCAAGAAAGCCCATAAAGCTGTGCGAGGATAATTGTAACAAAGAACAAATGAAGGAATTAATAGGGCTATCGATGCACCAATCTTAGGACTAATAGTAAAACTAAGAGGAACACCAACCAGGATAGCAAAAAATACGGAGAACCCAATCAAGCCCATTAGTTTTCGCTTAGCTTCTCTGGCTTTACGTTTCTGTAATAATTTGTCTTTGATGTCAACGGATAACGTCTCTTTTTGT
>NZ_AAXW01000005.1 GCF_000169335.1 Crocosphaera chwakensis CCY0110 | reverse complement strand
CGACACTTTATCTAACTGATTGAAGAGTATCAAACCAGTGCAAAAACTAACGAAGAAGCACTAAATAAACAACAAGAAACTCTTGCTAAAGAATTAGAAGAATTACAAAAAAATTGGCATAAAGAAAAACAAAATCATAATCGAGAAGTTCGAGAAAGAGAGCAAGAATATTTGACGAATAAGAAGCGAGATGAAGAACAATATGTTTATAATTTAGAATTAGAAAGACAACTAGATGAGGAACAATATCAAGCAGAAAAACAAGCTTTATATCAAGAATTAAAAGAAGTAAGAGAAACTCAAGAAAAACAATGGCAAGAAAGAGAAGAAAGTATTAGTAAACAGGAAAAAGAACAAGAAGAAACGAAAGCAAAACTGGAACAATTAGAACAGGAATTAGAACAGAAGATTAAACAGGCTAAAGAAGAAGGAAAAGGAATTGGAACTTATCAAGCTAAAATTAAATCCGACTTACGTAGTAAAGAAATAGAAGGAGAAAAACATAATTATGAACTCAGAATTGCTGCTTTAGAAGAAACGATAAGCAATCAAGACATTCGTCACCAAAAACTGTCTCACCAGTTAGAAGCGTCTCTCAAACAGGTTCAAGATTTAGCGGTTAAAGCCATTGAAGGAACCTCTAATCGAAATTCTTTTGAAGCGATGAAAGAAATAGCCATGGAACAGGCAAAAAATCCACAAAAAAGTAAATAAAAATACAGTAAATAGTTATCGATGAGCAGTGACCAATGGTTACTATTCATTGATAACTAAATTTACTTTATGATTATCAAGATTTTAAACAGCAAAACCTGTCTGTAACGGTTTAAAGGAACCCATATAGTTAGAGGTTTCTTTAAGTTGTAATTGTAGTGAAGTCGGTTTAATAGTCTGGGATTTTAAATGAGTTCCCACTATCTTAGTTTCATTAAATTTAGCGTTAGTAAAATCAGCATCTTCAATGATAGCATTAGTTAAATCAGTTCCTTCTAAATCTGCCCCTCGAAGATTAGCCCCTCGAAGATTAGCTCCTCGTAAATTAGTATGATCTAATTTCGCTCCTTCAAAATTAGACCCTTGTAATTTAGCCCCTTGAAGATTACTATATGTGAGTCGGCATTTTTCAAAATTGATTCCTTCTAAATCAGTGTAACTTAAATCAACATCTTTGATGAATGTATGACTTAAATTCGCTCCAAAAAAAGATGCTTCTTGTAAATTACAACAAGTTAAACGGGCTTGTGAAAGATTAGCCCAATTGAAATTGACTCCCATCAAATTAGTTTCTCTGAGGTTAATTTTCTGAAGATTGGCCCCACAGCAATTAGCATAGGCTAAATTAGCAGCTCGTAAATTAGTATGGGCTAAATTTGCCCCACTCAACTTAGCTTTGACTAAAATGGATTTAACCATGAAAGCCCCAGTCAAATTGGCTTTAGTTAAATCCGCTTCAATCAATTGAGACTCACTCATTTTAGCATAGGACAAATCTGCCCAATTTAAACTAGCTTGACTTAAATTTGATTTGGTTAAAAATCCGCGACTGAGGTTAATTCCCATTAAATTTGATCGGGTTAAATCCACAGAGATTAACATGACTCTTGATAAATCAACTCCCCTAAGATCAAGTTCTGGGAAGGTACGATTGCCTTGTTCATATTGTCGCAGTAGGTGACTAATATTCATAGTAGGATTAGACACACTCAAAGATGGTAGCTAAATAAATTGCAGTAAATTCAATTATCTTCTAGTTCATGTAAACTAGATACTGTCTCAATTAAGAGATTAACTAATCTACTGCTATTAATTATCCTGGTGTAACAGAATAAAAGTGTTCGTATATTTTATTTTACTCTGAAGAAAATATGATTGACGCTATCAATTCTAATTTGTTAAAAAACTTATTTGTTATTTAATTTTACTCATGTTATTTTGTAAAGTATTATATCTTATGCCCCCTATTGACCTCGCATTTTTAAATAATGTCTATTTTTTTACTGAAATATTACTGAGGTTTTCGACATCATAATTCAATCATAATCTTCCTTCAAAATAATTTAGTCTGAATTAGTCACTAGGGAATAAATTTGACCATCCATGAGAATACGAGTAATTCCTTTGGCTTGTAAATAGTCACAAGTTTTGTAAAGAAGACGACCATCAGGAATTTTAATTACTCGTTGAGAACGATTAGAGAAACGACGAGCAACCCGATGATTATCAAAAATTGGTAACGTTTTTTGTTGTACCTCATCCACAGGAATTTGACCGAGATGGGCAAATTCTTTCAAAGGTTTTGCGATTAATTCAGCAGAGCGATCAATGACCAGATAACAAGTTTTAGGAAAAGTAGCAGCAGATAAGGGAAGAACTTTAATATCTTCATTTGTCGATAAAGACTCCTTATACTCCTCTTCTTCCTCTCCCTCATCCTCATCGTCTTCATCATCCCAGTCGTCGTCACTATCTTCTAACTCTTCCCCTAGCATTTCTCCAACAGCAACCACATTAACTTCTTCTAAGTCTTCTGTGTCTTGGTCTTCCTCTTGAGAAACTAAGACAGGGGCTTCTTTTTTGACCACTGGCTTAGGTTTTGAGGAAGGTTCTGGGGATGGAGTTTCAGGAATAGACTCAGACGACTCTATTGTTTGATCAGTAGTCGCTTCTGGGACTGAAGGAAGTTCTGGTGAGGGAACTTCTTCATTAACTTTAAGAATCGGTTTTGCTTGCTTAGAGGTAGAGTCTTCTTCGGCAATAGCTTGAGCTTTATTGGTTCTGGCTAAGCGTTTTTGTTGAATTAAATCTTCATACTCAAGATCCGATAGAGTATTTTTCAAAAAACGACTAATAGTAGAACTACTGACCCCGTAACGGTCAGCTAAGGTAGATGTAGTTTCTGGAGTTTGACGATAAAGATTAAGAATTTCTTGTTTGTCGTCGTCAGTTAGTTTCTTGGGACTCATGGGATTATACCTACCTTTTTGGCAGTTCGACTCTACCTTAACACCTCAGAAGCATCTGCTAGAATTATCCCCAGTAACCTAGGGGTAAACTAATTCTCAACAGGTAACTAGGATATCAGGATTTAATGGATTGCCTGATCTAGTGTATCGTTAACCGCTAGGTTTCATCCCTTCTTAGTATCAAAAACTTAACGATTATGGCAATGGCAAAGGGGAAACCCGCTTTATTAGTATTAGCTGACGGAACAACTTTTGAAGGGTTATCTTTCGGGGCGAAAGGAACCACTGTGGGAGAGGTAGTATTTAATACGGGAATGACAGGATATCAAGAAGTTTTGACCGATCCGAGTTATTGTGGTCAGATTGTGACGTTTACCTATCCAGAATTGGGAAATACAGGGGTCAATCCGGATGATGAGGAATCAGAAAAACCCCAAGTAAAAGGGGTGATTGCTCGTAACATAACTTATCGCCCTAGTAATTGGCGATCAACGGAGTCTTTACCTGATTATTTGATTCGTCATAAGATTGTCGGTATTTATGGCATTGACACCAGGGCTTTAACCCGTAAAATTCGCTCTGTAGGGGCGATAAATGGGATTATTTCTACAGAAGTCTTGGATAAAAGCGAATTATTGCGCCAAGTTCAATCAGCCCCTTCGATGGCAGGATTAAATTTAGTTAAAGAAGTCACTACCAAAGAGATTTATGAGTGGTCAACTCCAACAGATGGACATTGGGAATTTAAAGCTAGAAATGGTGATGGTTCTCCAGATGTTTTTACTGTGGTAGCCATTGATTTTGGGGTAAAACGGAATATTTTACGACGTTTAGCTAGTTATGGTTGCAAAATCATTGTGGTTCCTGCTGACACCCCACCAGAAGACATTTTAAAATACAATCCTGATGGTATTTTCTTATCCAATGGACCGGGTGATCCTTCGGCAGTTACAGAGGGCGTGACGACGGTTAAAGCCTTAATTGAACAAGGAAAACCCACATTTGGCATTTGTATGGGACATCAAATTTTAGGGTTATCTTTAGGGGCCGAAACCTTTAAGTTGAAGTTTGGTCATCGGGGTTTAAATCAACCTTGTGGACTGCAACAAAAGGTAGAAATTACCAGTCAAAATCATGGTTTTGCGGTAACGGAAAAGTCCTTAGATGCAGAGGTAGAAATTACCCATCTGAATTTAAACGATCGCACCGTTGCTGGATTGTCTCATAAAAGTTTACCGTTCTTCTCCGTACAATACCATCCTGAAGCCAGTCCAGGCCCTCATGATGCAGACTATTTATTTGAGAAGTTTGTCAAGATGATGAAAGAAAATAAAGGGAAATGATCAAGTTAGATATATTCAATAAGGGAATAGTAATTAAGTTGCTCTGTTCCCTATTCTTTGTTCCCTATTCCCTTTAAGAATGAGTGAAACCCTTGCCTTAACAGTTCGTATGTGTAATGAACTGTTAACCAGCTTATGTCAATTATTAGCCCTCTTTGTCATTTTTGTTGGCATTATGAGGGCGTTGATTATTTTCCTCAAAGATTTATTGTTTAAACCCCAAACAACAGAAGCGTTTCAACGCAGTCGTTTGGCAATGGGTTATTCGTTTTCTTTGGGTTTAAGCTTTTTGGTGGGGGCAAGTATTTTAAAGACAATGATTTCTAGTCGATGGGATGATCTGGCCAGATTAATTCTTATTATTGCCGTACGAACAATTCTTAATTATCTCCTCACACAAACGATCGCTTCTTCTGATCAAAAAGAATCCCTTTCACTCTCGAATAATAACAACAACTCATAAAAAAGCTACCAAGATTAAAGATGCAGCAACTTCATAAAAAGTAATCGAACGGGCAATACAAAGTCCTGGTAATTTTTTCATTGTTTTACTTCACTTTGGGTCAATAATTAACGAATGTCTGAGAAGAAAAAGAGGAGAAGTGATATTGCTATCACCAACGCCAACTCCTCCCTCAAAACAATGACCCCTCACACCTAGTCATCTGTTTAAAACGCTTTGCAAAAAACAGATTATAGATGTTGGACAAAGGCAGTAGGTTGATGTTTGTTTGTGACTGCGTTTTGCCTTCAATCTTAGTTTATCGGGTTAATAATAATACTTCAGTCCCAGAAAAAAGAGAATTTTGTGAATTAATGAGTAGAAAATTGTGTTAATAAAGTAGAAAATTAGGGAAATAAAGAGAGATTTTAACATCCATTAATTTAATCATACATGGTATTTGTATAAAAAGATACTACTATTATTATGGTTTCGTATAAATTGCAACAATCTAATTGGGATTAGTCAAAAATTCAAAACTTATAGACGACGTTGACTTTTCTTTAATTATCCCAATCCTGATTTAATTCCTCGATTGTCTCTAAATAAAGTTTAATTGCATCTTTGATATTGTTAATTGCTTCTTCCTTTGTTTCACCTTGAGACCAACATCCTGGGAGACTCGGACACCATATGGCATATCCTTCTTCGCTTTCTTGTAACCTCACTTTGTAGCGCATATCTTGTAACATTGAATATTATCTTTCGCCATTATATCCAAAGAAACAAATAACTAGGTTATAGGAGAAGCGATTAATGGGAGAATATGAATTTACCTTAAAATTTGAGCTTCCAGACCAAAATATAGATCCTGAGATTTACATTGATCAATTGTATGAGCCAGGGTGTGACGATGCCTTAATTGGGATTGGAAAAAAGGGATATATTGCTTTGGATTTTATAAGAGAATCAGAGACAGCTTACTTAGTAGTATCAAGTGCAATGGAAGATGTTTTAAAAGTAATTCCACAAGCCAATATTCTTGAAGTTGCACCAGACTTTGTGGGAATAACAGATATAGCGAAACTTTTAGGATGCACCCGACAGAATATCCAAAAGTTAATCCCAAAAGACAATGCAAAATGTCCTCATGCGGTTTATCGGGGGTCCCAATCTATTTGGCATTTAGCAGATATTTTGACATGGTTAGTTGAAAATAAAGATTATCAAATTGAAGAATCGTTGATAGAAATAGCTCAAACAACTAGACATTTGAATCTAGCGAAACAAATTAATAAACTTTCTCCCAACTGGGAAGAACAATTCAAAACTTTGGTGGGTTATCAATAAAAAAAGTTACTATAATTTAACTGTAGAATTTTTCTCTAAACTGATGAAAGCTGATCGCCCAATATTACGAAAAGTCTCTATCAATCTTCCGTTTGGTATTGGTGGGGCTGAATGGGAAGTTGATTCTACCCAACGTAGGGCTGCTTGGGCGTTATATGTGGAGGCGGTAATGCCAATAAAAGCTTAGGAGACAACCAAGGAGCGATCGCTGACTATAATCAAGCCATTAAACTCAACCCTGACTATGCTGCTGCTTACAACAATCGCGGTATTGCCAAGAAAAGCTTCGGAGACAAACAAGGGGCTATTTTTGACTATAATCAAGCAGCACAACTTTACTCACAACAGAATAAGATGGATAAATATTTAGATGCGGTTGAGCAAGTGAAAAAGTTAGAAAACAAATGATTTTTTAAAAGATTATTTGGACGAAACCAGTAAAAAAGCCAACAAACCCAAAAGTTGACAGAATTTTAGAGTATAATAATTTAAAGATATGGTGATGAACAAACAAGATTTAAGTGAGAACCTGCTCTTAAATGCCTACTCATGAACAAGCTATTGCCTCAGTTTGTGTTTCTCAATCTTTATCAGATATGTTGCAACCCATCCATTTATTTAGATATGATCCATTTTAAAAACACATCTATATTTTGGCTGGCAATAACGAAGGAATAGAAATTATAATTTTTGAACAAGGAAACTGGGAATTTTACGAAGATGACGAAACCTAATTTTACACAAATGACTCGTAAAGAATTGAAAACTTATATCCGACAAAACCCTACTGATGATGGAGCAATTAGAGAACTATTTGTTAATCGTCGTAGTCCTAATGCTAAAAAATATCCCTATCCTCATAGTATGAGCAAAGAAGAATTAGATAATATCTTTCGTTCTAAACCTCAAAATTAGCCTTTATAAAATCAAAATTATTATTAGCAATGATAGTTAATTCTTCTCAATCATTATTATTAAAAGAAATTGCTGAAAAAACCTCTCAAGCAGCGAGAAAATTAGGGGGACTTTCAACCAGCGATCGCAACCAAGCCATAGAAGCGATCGCCCAAGCTTTAGAAACGGCTTCAGCAGAGATTATAAAAGCCAATGAACTGGATTGTGAACTAGCAGAAAAAGAAGGTATTTCTAAGCCTTTATATAACCGTTTGAAACTAGGAAAAACAAAACTTGATGCAACTATAAAAGGCGTCAGAAATGTCATTAATTTATCTGATCCTATAGGACATATTTCTATTCACAGAGAGTTAGATGAAGGGTTAATCTTAAAAAGGGTAAGTTGTCCGTTAGGGGTGTTAGGAATCATTTTTGAAGCCCGTCCAGAAGCTTTAATTCAAATTACCAGTTTAGCGATAAAATCAGGAAATGGAGTCATTTTAAAAGGAGGAAAAGAAGCCTTAAACTCTTGTCAAACCTTGGTTAAAATTATTAGAGAAGCTTTAAAAAACACTAAAGTCAATTCTGATACAGTACAGTTATTAACCACTCGTGAAGAAACTAGAAATCTCTTAGATTTAGATGAATATATTGACTTAATTATTCCTAGAGGTTCCAATGAATTTGTGAGATTTATTCAACAAAATACGAATATTCCAGTCTTAGGTCATGCGGATGGAATTTGTCACTTATATATTGACAAAAAAGCTGATTTAGAAACAGCAATTTCTATAACAGTTGATTCAAAAACTCAATACCCTGCTGCTTGTAATGCTATCGAAACTTTATTAATTCATCAAGCTGTTGCTGCTGAGTTTTTACCGAAAATAGCTGATGCTTTGACCTCAAATCAAGTTAAATTAAAAGGGGATAAATTAACTCGAAATTATCTCAATATTGAAGCAGTAATAGAAGAAGATTGGAAAACAGAATATAGCGATTTGATTTTATCAATTAAGGTTGTAGACTCTTTAGAAGCAGCAATTAATCATATTAATACCTATGGTTCAAAACATACCGATGCTATTGTTACAGAAGATAAAAATAGCGCAGAAATATTCATGAATCAAGTAGATGCAGCCGGAGTGTATCATAACTGTTCAACACGCTTTGCAGACGGGTTTCGCTATGGGTTTGGGGCAGAAGTTGGCATTAGTACCCAAAAAATACCACCTAGAGGCCCTGTAGGGTTAGAAGGGTTAGTTACCTATAAATATCAAGTAACAGGAAAGGGTCACATTGCAGCTACCTATTCAGGTGAAAATGCAAAAGCATTTACTCATAAAGAAATATAACTTTGTTCTTTAATTGTTTGTCTTATAATATAGGAGAAAATGCTAATAAATTGAAAAAAATAAGATTATGGAAATATTAATTTCTTTGCTAATCACCGCTATCAGTTTATTGATTATTGCACAACTACCGATAGGAGTAGAAGTGGATAATTTTTGGAAAGCTTTAGTCGCTGCCATTGTTTTTGGTATTCTCAATGCTTTAGTTAAACCCATCCTGGTTTTTCTCAGTATTCCTTTAACCATATTAACATTAGGCTTATTTTTGTTAGTTGTTAATGCTATCGTATTCGGTTTAGCTGCTGCTTTAGTTAGCGGTTTCCGTTTGCGATATGGTTTTTGGAGTGCGCTTTTTGGATCAATCTGTTTAAGTTTTATTAATGGTGTTTTATCTAATTTTGTAGGATAAGACTTTTCAAAAAATGTTGAGTAAAAGACGCTATTAATAGCGTCTTTATAAATATAAAAAAATGAATAATTAAAAGCTAATGGATGACTATAATAAAATTAATTTAACGATTGATTGGAATAAAATAATAATAGATTATAAAAAAAAATATTCTAATTATAGAGTTGCAGAAAAGAAAAAAAGTTATCAATTATTTCCTCAAGGAACTCCTCAAATTCCAGAATCTATAAAATTACGAGACTATCAACAAGAAGCGGTTATTAACTGGTTTAAAAATAAGGGAAGAGGAACCTTGAAAATGGCCACAGGAAGCGGTAAAACAATTACTGCTTTAGCCATTGCTACAGAATTATATGAAAAGATTAAACTACAAGTTTTATTAGTGGTTTGTCCCTATCGTCATTTAGTTATTCAATGGGAAAGAGAATGTAAAAAGTTTAATCTTAATCCTATTTTAGCGTTTGAAAGGGTTGATAATTGGCAAAGTCAACTATCAACAGAACTGTATAATATACAATGTCAACAAAAACCTTTTTTAACCATTATTACAACTAACTCTACTTTAATTAATCAAGGATTTCAATCACAAGTTAAATTTTTTCCTGAGAAAACTTTAATTATCGGTGATGAGGCGCATCATTTAGGTTCCCCTCGTTTAGAGAGTTGTTTACCCCGAAATATTGGCTTAAGACTAGCTTTATCAGCCACCCCAGAACGATATTTTGATGAAGAAGGAACCGAGGCTTTACTAATCTATTTTGGAGACATAATAAAACCAGAATTCACCTTAGCTGATGCTATCAAAAAACAGGCATTAGTGCCTTATTTATACTATCCGCTCTTTGTTAACTTAACAGAATCAGAAGCCTTTACCTATGCTAAATTAACTCAGCGTATTGGTTGGGCATTAGGAAAAAATGATAATATTAAAAACAATGATAACTTGACATCATTATTAATTCAGCGATCTCGTTTAATTGGAACCGCAGAAAATAAACTAAATGCCCTAAGAGAATTAATGAAAACTCGTTTAGAAACGAAATATACACTTTTTTACTGTGGGGATGGCTATTTAGAAAATGAACCAAAAAATTATCAAAAACAAATCTCGGCTGTCACTCGTATTTTGGGTAGAGAATTAGGCTATCGAGTTAATACTTATACTGCTGAAAATACTCTAGAAGAACGAAAAAAAATACGCGAACAATTACAAAAAGGAGAATTACAAGGAGTCGTTTCCATTCGTTGTTTAGATGAAGGAATCGATATTCCAGAAATTGAACAAGCCGTGATTTTGGCCAGTAGTGGAAACCCTCACCAATTTATTCAAAGAAGAGGAAGAGTATTAAGACCTTATCCTCATAAAAAACAAGCAATTATTTATGATATGATAGTTATGCCTCCTAATTTAGACCGAGAAACATGGGAAGTAGAAAGAAACCTCTTAAGAAAAGAGTTAAAGCGATTTATAGAATTTGGTAAAATTGCTAATAATGCAGAAGAAGTTAAGCAAAAATTCTTATCAATTCAAAAACAATATAATCTCTAACTAAGCTAAAATAAAAAAGAGATAGTTATCAGAAATATTATTATGGCAGGACATAGTAAATGGGCAAATATTAAACGCCAAAAAGAAAGAGTGGATGCTAAAAAAGGGAAAACATTTGCTCAGTTATCCCGTGCAATTATTGTTGCAGCTAAACACGGTATTCCTGACCCCACTGGGAACTTTCAACTGCGGACAGCCATCGAAAAAGCCAAAGCAGCCGGTATTCCCAATGATAATATTGAACGGGCGATCGCAAAAGGTGCCGGAACTTACGAAAATGACGACACTGTATATGAAGAAATTCGCTACGAAGGTTATGGCGTTGGGGGGGTTGCTATTCTGATAGAAGCCTTTACCGATAATAGAAATCGTACTGCAGCCGACTTGCGTTCTGCTTTTAATAAAAATGGGGGTAACTTAGGAGAAACAGGATGTGTCAGTTGGATGTTTGAACAAAAAGGAGTAGTGAGAATAGAAGGTAACATCGATGAAAACACCTTATTAGAAGCCTCAATGGAAGGAGAAGCAGACAGTTATGAATTATACGAAGAAGGAGATGAACAAGCAGCAGAAGTGTTTACAGAGATGACTAACTTAGATATATTAAGTCAGACATTTAACGATAAAAACTTTAACGTCACAGAAATTGAATTAAGATGGATTCCTAATAATCTCATTTACATTGAGGACGATGAACAGGCCAAAGCCATTATTAAATTAATTGAAGCCTTAGAATCCTTAGATGATGTACAGAATGTGACGACTAACTTTGAAATGGCTGATGAATTAATGTTGTTAAGTATAGAAAGTTAAAAAAAGAGGGAAATTTCAATAATTGAAATTTCCCCACTCTCTTGAATTAAGCATTGATGAAAAATAGCTTAAGATTCCGTTTCCTTACGGGTTTGGATGTATAAAATAAGTAAGAATACGGTAGGAACGAGAACAAAAAGAATAGTTGCAATAAAGCCAAGATCGTTAACTTCCATGAGTAATAAGCCTCTATGTTATCAAATGAAAACAACAACTCTTAGAATATCATTACAACGGTCAATGACTGCAATTCGTCCTGTTTATTATTTCGGCTTGGTAACTACCTTGATAGGTCCATTAACAATGGTTTGACAAGCGAGACGGTAGTTATCAGGCTTTTTCTTAAGCACTCGTTTTTCAAAATCAGTACGGGGAGAGAGATTTTCCATCCCTTCAGCAATTTCGACAATGCAGGTTCCACACTGCCCATAACCACCGCAATTCATCAGTTTACCTTTAAAGGTATAAATATCAACTTTATTTTGTAAAGCTTTCTCCCGTAGATTCGCTCCTTGCGCTGACACAACCTCTTTATTTTCTTTAACAAAATTGATAGTCATCTGCCCTCCTTGCATTATGCCGATAGTATAGAACAACCATTACTTATAATGTTAAGAAATTATAAGTAATTTAACCAACGTATTCAATAGTTGAGCCTAACGAGAAGAGAGAAAAATCCTAAACAGTAGATTTACCTCATCTCAAAAAGACGACCATCGGGGTAGTTACTCACCGCCCGTTGCAGGGCATTAAGGGACTGATTATATTCAATGATAGCTTGTAAAAAATTACCCCGTGCTTGGGACAAGTCTCGTTGAGCATTAATGACATCCGTTTGAGTACCAACCCCTGCTTGGAAGCGTAATCTTGCCAGTCTGAGGGCTTCTTCACGAGTCACCACATTTTGTCGGGTACTGCTAATATTTTCCTTGTTAGCAATCAGTTGATAGTAAGCATCTTCAACCTCAAAACGAATTTGATTACGGAGATCAGCAAATTGAATATTAGCTTGATCCATACGACGTTCAGCAGCCCTAGCACCAGCAAAAGCTCGTCCCCCATCGAATAATCGCCAAGTTAAACGGGTTTCAAAACGATAGTTAACTAATGCACCCAAAGAATCATCAAAGTCATCGTCAAATCCATAATTCGCGAGAAAATCTAAACGTGGAATAATTCCAGCAATAGCAATGCGACGATCCTGTTGAGCAATTTCTCGCTGCACTAACTGTTGTTCTAACTCCGCACGATGTTTGTAAGCTTGAACGATGGTTTCTTCGAGGGAGAGGTTCCAGTTGCCTGATTCTGTAATTTCATCAGCAGCCACTAATTGAACGTGCTGGCCCACACTAAGGGTTTCTGCTAATCTGCGTCTGGCGATTCGTTGTTGAGCGATCGCCCTCGTTAATTCTTCGTTGGCTGCAGCCAAATCTCCTTCAGCCCGTAGCACATCAAATCGAGTCCCTAACCCTGCTTGTTCTAAGAGTTGGGCATCTCGTAAGGTTTGGGAGGCATTTTCTACGTCTGCTTGAGCGATCGCTACTTGGGCATCGGCATTTTGTAAGAGGTAATAGTTATCTGTCGCTTCAAAGCGCACCTGTTCAGAAATACGTTCTAACTCTAATTGGCGAGAACGAATTTCTCGACTGGCTCTAGTAATAAGGCCATCTCGTTCCCCACCGCTATATATATCATAGTCAAGGGTGACATTGAAAATACCTGTGGTTTCTCGTGATTCAGCCACAGAATCCCTCTCGAAACCCTCATTAAAGTCCCCAACCTGTCGTTCAATAAATTCACGATTCACTCTCGAATCCACATCAATAGTCGGATATAAGGCTGCTCTTTCTTCTTCTAAAAGGGCTTTGGATTCTTCGACTGAAATACGGGCTTCTTGTAACTCCCGATTATTTTGTAGAGCAAAAGCAATGACTTCTTCTAAGGTTAAAGGCCGATTGATAGTTGTTTCTACATTCTCTGGTTTAGTCGGGAATAATAAAGGATTACCACTAGGATTAAGGTTATTTGGGGGTAATTGTTCGAGAACTGTTTCTGAATATTCCTCAGATGCTTCGAGACTGGGAGGCGTTGTGGACTGGGACAGCATGGTTGGATCAGTTTTTTGGCTTTCTCTTACAACAGTTGCCCTTTTTTTCTTTGTTTGAGACGAAACAGAGGACTCTTTCATCTGTTTGATGTCACTAACACGGGGTTGGGATTTCAAGGAATTCTCAGGTTGTAAGAGTAATTTAGCAGCCTCAGATTCTTTTTCCTTAGAAGATACGGTTTGTGCTATTAACTCTGTATTCCAGGATAATGCGGACAACAAACCAACACTCACACACACACAATAACGTAGAACAAACATAATGTTTATCAAAAATTCTAGTTAAACAATTAAATGATAATAGAAATGAAAAATTGATAGTTGATTGAGGACAAGTTAAAAAATAAGCCAATGATAAACTAAGGTCAGCTACAGACTAGACTCAATCTCAACTCAATTTATATTAGCATTTGGCATGATATTAGCTTTGAAGTCATCTTACTAAAGCAAAAACCTCGGAGGCAAAAGTCTTTGGTTCCCCTTTACATGAGTGCCTTTTGCCTTGAACTTTTTTAGTCAGAATAATTTGTTTGAGATAATGATATCGTTGCTCTCATATTTTCTGTTGGCATGGTAGATTTTTCGTCACCAGTTTTCAATGAAGTTATTTCTGAAGAATTCGTTTTAGGTAATAAATTTTGAGATTCTATCTGTTCAATATTACTGTTTTTTTTTCCTTCTTCTTCTGTATTCTTATTTTCTGGCGAACTTAGATCAGATGGGGTATTCTCGGATTTTATCTGTTCAACATTGCTGTTTTTTTCTTCTTCTTTTTCTATATTCTTACTTTCTAACGAACTTAGATCAGATGAGGAATTCTCTAATTTTATTTGCTCAACATTGCTGTTTTTTTCCTCTTCTTTTTCTGTATCTTCAACTTCTGAAGTTCGATCAGATGAGAGAGATTCTGGTTTTACCTCTTCGACATTCGTTGTTTCTTGTAAAATATCTGTTTGTGTTTCGGTTGATTCTTGCTCAGATATCTCATTGTCATGTTTAGTCTGATCTTCTATAACTTGTTCCTTGAGACTCTCATCTGTATTACCATTCCACGTAAGATTTTTTTTGATTAAGGCATTTATTTTATCTTGTTCTTCGGGAGTTAACTGTCCAGGTTCTCCTGATAATTCTTTATAAATTTTAATATATTCGGCTGCTGATTTATACCAACTAAAATCTTGGTTCATACATCGCTGTTGAAGCTTAATCCAATCTGCTTTAAAGCGAAATCCTTCCCAAGCACGAATCATGCAAACTAATAAATCTAAAGGTTCATAATGGTCAAAACAATAACCGGTTCCCTCTTGGTGAATTGGGTCATAAAAAGTGACTGTATCCCCTAATCCTCCAGTCCGTCGAACAATAGGAATACAACCATAACGCATCGCAAACAGTTGACTAATGCCACAGGGTTCAAAACGAGAGGGCATCAAAAAGACATCAGACCCAGCAAAAATGCGTCGAGATAAGACATCATTGTAGAGAATTTGTACGGATACCCGACCTGGATAACGGGCTGATAACTGCCATAACTGATTTTCATAATAATGATCCCCACTTCCCAAAACCACTAATTGAGAATTCGTGTGAGCCATAAAACGATCTAATATCTGAAGAATGAGGTCGATCCCTTTTTGTTCAACTAAACGGGTTACCATCCCCATGACAAAGGCTTCTTTATTGATCTCTAGTCCTGTTTCTTCTTGGAGACCAATTTTATTAGCGATGCGTTTTTCTAGGGTATAGGGGGTAAAAGTTTGATAGATTAACTGATCTTCGGCAGGGTTATACACATCCATGTCAATGCCGTTGAGAATACCCACCAGGTTTTGATTCACATAAGATAATAATCCATCGAGCCTTTCTCCATAAGCTGGCGTTTGAATCTGTTGAGCATAGGTTGGAGATACAGTCGTAATACGTCCGGCAAATTTAATTCCTGCGGCCATAGCATTATCTCCATCCATATACCAGGGACACCAAGAATGATGTTCTATAAAGCCACGACCTGGCCCTTGATAGGCTAAATTATGAATCGTAAAAACTGTGGTAATATCAGGGGTTTCGTGCATCCACACTGGAATCATTCCTGTATGCCAGTCGTGACAATGGATTATATTGGGTTTCCAACAATTCCAGGCAAACTCTGCTGCTGCGTTAGAAAAGAAAGTGAACCGCCAGTATTCATCATCTCCGTAAATTCGGCGAGGGGCAAAACTATGATGTTTCAGTAAATAAAGGGGAACATTACTTTTCGGAAGCGTGGTTTGATGAACCGAAAACTCCTGGGACATGGCATTGGATTTCCATATCGGTTCTGAGGGAATTTCTATTTTATCGTCGAGAAATCCATAATAAGGCATGAGAATTCGTACGTCATACCCCAATTGATGTAAAACTTTCGGTAATGCTCCGATAACGTCTCCCATGCCGCCAGCTTTCGCTAAAGGAGCGACTTCTGCCCCTACAAATAAAATTCGCATTCTTAACTCTGTGTTCCCTTGTTTGCCACTTTATGATTTTGACATACTCTACCGTCAAATTGGAGATTATGACAGAAGTTTTGCTAGAAGTTTTGTGAGTTAAGCTTCTCATATCATCTTGGCAAGTATTCTGTTGCAAAAAATAGGGTCTTGCGAGAGCGAGTGCTGCAGCACCGTCGTTAGATTAAAATAAGTACAGATGAACAATAACTCAGTTCATGAACCCAAAACAACCTTTTAAATTAAATAAAGATAGTAAATTAATTGGTTAACCTGTTTGCCAGTCTCCCCAGATAGCTAACGTTAATCCTGGAGAATAAATATTAACAAACATGGTTTTGCCATCAGGAGCAAAACAAACACCAGCAAACTCACTATTATTATAAGCATTACGAGCTAATTTATAATATTTTCCTTCTGGTGTAACACCTATTAAAAATTGTTCTCCTAAACCATCTTCACACAGGATTAAATCACCAAAGGGAGACATAATTAAATTATCAGGATAATCTAAAATTTCTGCACCGGGAGATTCTGCAAATAAAGCGATAGTTTCTTCTGCAGGATTATAGCGGAAAATTTGACCTTTTTCTGCATTTCCTCCACTGGTACAAGTAAAATAAAACTCACCTTCTGCGAAACAAATACCTTCCCCTCGCTTAAAAATTGCAGCCCCTTTTTTTTGTGCTTCGTAGCGTAATGTATCTTCATCGGGATCAACGTTTTCAAGCTGTACCCATTGAACTGATTTCAGTTGATTAAGTGGGTAATTTTTGCTGGTATCTATTTTTGACATTCCTTCGATAACTAAGGCTTCTAAAACACCTCCTTTTTGTAAATTTTGCCTTTCCTTGGGACGAAAACGATAAAAACAACTATCATTTTGATCTTCTGTTTGATAAATGTAACCTGTTTTTGGATCGACTGCAATCGCCTCGTGGCGAAATCTTCCCATCTCAATTAAGGGATTCGGTTTTGCCATTTTCTCCTGGGAAGGAACTTCAAAGTTATATCCATGTTTTTTGATTATTTGATTAGAGTTGTTTCGATCTTTGATCCTAGAAATAGAAGTATCTTCTTCGCAACTAATCCAAGATCCCCAGGGAGTGATTCCTCCTGAACAATTACGATTAGTTCCTGCTAAGGAAGCAAATTCTTGTTTTACGTTAAGATTTTTATCAAGTATTAAAGTAGTGGTTCCACCTTGAGAAATGGGATCATATTTATCGTTAGCTGACCCCTTAACGCCATAGGGGGAATTAGGACTTAATTCATGATTACGCACTAAAATTATTTGATCTTTCTCACCCGAAAATGTCGCCATTCCATCAAAAGCAGGAGGAATGATATTACCATCAGTCATGGATTTTCCCCCATAGGAAATAACTTTATATTGCCATCCTTTGGGTAAATCTAAAATTCTATCAGGATCAGGTATTAATTGACCAAATTTATCGGTACTGGTGGTCTTACCATTAGCAGCAAGATGATAATAATTTTTTAATGAATTAGCAGCAATAATGCTAGTAAAACTGATACCTGTTATCGTTAGAAAATTTCTGCGAGATATAGCCATTTTATTTCATTATATTTATTTCATTATTAACTTTATGTTTCAGGCCATTTTTACCATTGTTTTTAATATCGTACATTAAATGATCCACTTCTTCAATAGCTCGATCAACCGATTCAGGAATTGTATAATAAGTAATAGCACCAATACTAAAGCTGATGGGTAGTTTTTCTAATTTAGCCATAACTAAAAGTTCGGTTTTAATACGATTTAAAACACCATTTGCTCTTTCATAATCAATTTCCAATAAGATTAAAGCAAACTCATCTCCTCCTAGTCTAGCTAATGTATCTGTTTGTCTAATACTCATTTTAATAATATCTGCGATCGCTTTCAATAAATAATCTCCTTGATTATGACCTAATTGATCATTAACTATTTTAAAATTATCCACATCAAAATAAGCTAAAGTAAACGGATGATTATAACGAGAAAGTCTTTTTATTTCTTTTTGCAAAACTTCACGAAAAAACCTTCTATTGACTGATCCCGTTAAACTATCAATACGGGCTGATTTTTTCTCTCTTTCATAAGCTGCTTTAAGTTCTGATAATAAATAGGTTACAATAACAAAGAAAGATAACCTCACAGCAGCGTTCCACTCTTCTAACCATAGTTGAGGATTTTGGCTAATGTTTGTTTCTGCCCACCACCAACACAAAGAACAAATCACAGAGAAAATAAGTCCTATTTTCCTACTACCATACCAGGTTACTAAAGCAATAGGAAATAAATAAAAAATTGAAATACCTAAATCAATTGTTATGTAAAAATCTAGAGAAATAATGATTATCACCAAAATAATAGAAAAAATAATAATAAGAGATTGGGATAGGTTATCTAAGATTTGAGTGATTTTATGTAAATGTTTTTTCATCATTATTTGTATCTCCTTGTTTTATTATGTAGGTAAGTGAAGAGATAAGCTTGTAGATAAATCTTTGTGATAAATTTATAGTTATTACCCTATTAATTATGATAAGCTAAATAAGTTAAAAAAGTAGTTAAATCTTTCTAAGATATTTTTAAGTATTATGACTTCTATTAATGAGCAATTAATCCAGGGGTTTCAAGAGGCTTTAGTAAAGTCCTTTGGTGAAGAATTTAAAGAGATTGATCCCCAAGTAACCACAGCTAGGGATCTCAGACATGGAGATTATCAGGCTAATATTGCCCTTCCTTTAGCTAAGAAATTAGGGAAAAATCCTAGAGAAATTGCTCAAATTATTATCAATAATTTATCCTTAAATAATATTTGTGAATCTCCTACTATTGGCGGTCCTGGTTTTATCAATTTAAGACTTAAGTCCAGTTACTTAGAAAGTCAATTAACATCTTTATATCAAAATCAACGTTTAGGGATTAAAAAAGTAGAGAATGCCGATAAGGTTATTGTTGATTTTTCTAGTCCTAATATTGCTAAAGAAATGCACGTTGGACATTTACGCTCAACTATTATTGGTGATTGTATTGCTCGAACTTTAGAATTTTTAGGATATGATGTTTTAAGACTAAATCATGTGGGAGACTGGGGAACACAATTCGGGATGTTAATTACCTATTTAAAAGAAGTTTATCCTGATGCTTTAACTAAGGCAGATGCTTTAGAAATTGGTGATCTCGTTAACTTTTATAAGCAAGCGAAAAAACGATTTGATGAAGATCCTAAGTTTCAAGAAGCAGCTAGAGATGCTGTAGTAAAATTGCAATCAGGAGATAAAGAAAGTCTCCAAGCTTGGCAATTACTTTGTGATCAATCCCGTCGAGAATTTCAAAAAATATATGATCGTTTAAATGTACAATTAACAGAAAGGGGGGAATCTTTTTATAATCCTTATTTAGATGATGTTATTAAAGCTTTAGATAAACAAGGAATCTTAGAAAAAGATCAAGGGGCGCAATGTGTTTTCTTAGAAGGATTTACTAATAAATCAGGTGATCCTTTACCTTTAATTGTTCAGAAATCTGACGGAGGTTATAACTATGCAACGACAGATTTAGCTGCGTTAAGATATCGTATCAAAGAAGATAAAGCGAAACGCATTATTTATGTAACTGATGCCGGGCAATCGAATCACTTTGCACAAGTTTTCCAAGTAGCTGAAAAAGCCAATTTTTTACCCGATACTGTAGAAGTAACTCATGTTCCTTTTGGATTAGTTAAAGGGGAAGATGGGAAAAAATTAAAAACCCGTTCAGGGGAAACCGTTAAGCTAAAAGACTTATTAGATGAAGCAGTTAATTATGCACGAAAAGATTTAGAAAATCGCTTACAATCAGAAGAAAGACAAGAGTCAGCAGCATTTATTAATCATGTATCTGAAACGGTAGGTATTAGTGCAGTTAAATATGCAGATTTGAGTCAAAATCGTATTAGTGATTATATTTTTAGTTATGATAAGATGTTAGCCTTACAAGGAAACACAGCCCCTTATATGTTATATGCTTATGCAAGAATCCAAAGTATTAGTCGAGAGGGAAATATTGATTACGAAAATTTAGGAGAAAATATAACAATTCTTCTCAAAGAAGAGACCGAAATTGAATTAGGAAAATATTTACTACAACTCAGTGAAACTATCAAAGAAGTGGAAAAAACTCTACTTCCTAACCGTCTTTGCGACTATTTGTATGAACTCAGTAAAAAGTTTAATCGTTTTTACGAAAATTGTCCCGTATTAAAATCAGATGAACCGGTGAAAACATCCCGTTTATTACTATGCGATTTAACCGCAAGAACTTTAAAATTAGGATTATCTTTATTAGGAATTTCTGTGTTAGAAAGAATGTAATCTTATGACACTCACTATTATGACTAATAGGTTAATTAGATTCCTCGTCTCCTTGAAATGACAAACAAAATAACTTGTCTAAACAGACAAGTTATTAGCCTATTTTATTTAATCTAATCAGTAGAAGAACTTAATTTTTCTTGAGCCACTCGTCTCTTTTTAGCATATAATTGTATCGATGCAGCCATCAAAATGACTAACGCAACAATCAGCCAAGTCGTTAAATCTAGAGGTAAATTGTTCTTAAAGATAGCCAATAAAACAATAATAACTAACAAAATTGTTGGTGCTTCATTTAATGCCCTAAACTGTTGTCCTGTCCACTGACATTCCCCTTTTTCTAACTGTTTCATGATTCTTCCACAGTAGAAATGATAGCCTAATAGTAAAGCAACAAACGCTAACTTGATATGTAACCACCCCGATTTTAAAACATCCATTTCAGTAGAAACTAAGCCAAGAGCCATAGCAACAGTAACAATCATTCCTGGGGTTGTAATAATATTATAAAGACGTTTCTCCATAATTTCATATTGTGTTTTAAGGATGCTTTGATCGGGTTCTTTTTTCTCTGAAGCTTCAGCATGATAAACAAATAAACGAACTAGATAAAATAATCCAGCAAACCAAACTACAATACCAATTAAATGAAAAGCTTTAAACCAATAATATGCCATAATTGCCTAGAATATTTCTCCTTAAATAATCCTTGAAACATACTGTATCGGTTTTAGGACACAATTTCCTAAATTTTAAATAAAAATTAATCTGAGTTTGGTGTTCCCTGAATTGTAGAACAACTAGATAGTTTTTCTTGTTCGAGGGGACGAGTAACTAAATAATCTTCTAACCACTGACATCCTTGGGTTAAAAGTGAGGTTAAGCGTGCATACTCTGCTTCTACGGGCCACATTTTCACTTTACCATTTCTACTAATGGTTAATATCGTTTGATTATCAGGGCTAAATTGTAAACTTTCAATAGACTCTTGATGACCTTTCATTTTTGTATGTAGCTTTCCCTCTCGATCCCATAATCTTATAGTTCCGTCTTGAGAAGCGGTAATAAAATATTGTCCGTCGGGACTAAAGTTAACACGAGAAATAGGAAATAAATCACTGGTTAAAGTTGTAATTAATTCTCCTTCTTGATTCCATAATTTGATGGTACTATCTTCAGAAGCAGTTAATAAATAGTCTTCCTTGGGACTAAAACTTAACGAATTAATAGGATCTGAATGTCCTGATAAGGATTGTTGTAAATTTCCTTCTAAGTTCCATATTTTTGCTGTTCCGTCCATAGAAGCTGTGGCTACTTGTCGATTATTTTGACTAAAACTTACATAGGTAATCGTATCATCATGTGCCTGAAATTTTTCGAGTAATTGATAGGGGTTTGTTTGTAAATCCCATAACCATACTTCTCCTGAACGATTAGCGACAGCTAAAATTTGGCTATCTGAACTAAAATTAAGGCTATAAATGCGTACATTATTATCGGTTAATTCTCCTAATAATTGACCTTGTAAATTCCATAACTTCACATTTCCATTAGTCCCCGTCGTAGCAATTATTTTACTATCAGGACTTATCCGAATGGCATTAATTCCACTGTTATGAGCTTCAAATTCTCGTAGTTTTTTTCCTTGTAAATTCCAAAGATAAACCTGACCACTTTCATCGGCGATCGCTAATAGTTTACCATCCTGAGAAAAGTCGGCACTGGTAATATAAGTATCGAGGGTATTAAACCCATTATTAGGAGTCTGTCTAATGTCCCATAATTTAACAGTTCCATCACTTGAAGCGGTGGCTAATTCTGTTCCTTGACGATTTAAAGTAATATCATAAATCGGGTCTTGATGACCTCTTAAAACAGTCATTTCTTGTCCATCTTTACTCCAGAGTCTAGCAGTTCCATCACTAGAACCACTGGCTATCCAGTTACCGTCTCGACTAAATGCCACGCTATTAACTAATTCTTGATGACCTTTCAACGTTAAGGTCAAATTTCCTTGTTTATCCCAAATTTTAACTGTTCCGTCCCTAGCACCAGCAGCAATTCGTTGACCATCTGGGCTAAAACTAATGCTATAGAAAGGAATGGCATTTTCTTGCAAACTTTTGATTAAATTGCCTTGATTATTCCATAATTTAGCAGTTCCGTCCCGTGAAGCTGTCACAATATATTGGCCATCCGCACTAAAAGCCACGTCATCCACTGATTTTGTGTGACCTTGTAACACCACTAAGGGTCTACCTTCTTTATCCCAAATTCTGGCGGTATTGTCCCGTGAGGTAGTAGCCAGACGTTGGCCATCTTGACTAAAAGTGACACTATAAACCGAGGCAGTGTGACCCTTGAGAACGGCTAATTGTTTCCCTTGTAAGTCCCATATCCTAGCGGTATCATCCTGAGCTGCAGTGGCCAAGGTTTGACTATCTGGACTAAAGGCTACTCCATAAATATTGCCTTCGTGACCGGTTAAAACGGCTTTTTGTTGTCCTTGGGAGTCCCATAAACGAACCGTTCCATCACTCGAAGCAGTAGCTATCCATTGACCATCGGGACTAAAGCTAACACTATTAACAGCGTCTTGATGGCCGATCAATTTATTTTTTTCTTGGATACGGTTTAAGATTTGTTCGAGTGCAGAAATGGGGCTAGTGGCGGGATAATCTTCTAACAGCCGTCGATCTTTTACTAAGGTTTGTAACTTTTGATTCGCTTCCATTGCTGAAACTAAACCTTCCAATTGTTCAAATTCAAATTGTCGCCAAGCACTATCCCCAATTTTTTCTAATTGTGTTCCCATTTGTGCCTCTTCTTGTTTTTGGAAAGCTATCCACGCTTGGTTAAAGGCAATGGTTGCACCTACTACAGAAATAGCTAAAATTCCCATTCCTAAACGAATCATCCGTCGGGCTTTTTGATTCGCTTTGGTTAAAATTTCATTAGCTTGTTGTTGGGTTGCTAGATTTATTTCTGCTTCTCGTTTATCTAAGTTTTGACTTTCGGTTAAATATCGATAATCGAGGTTACTTAAACTTTTATCCATTGCCCAAGTAAGAGCATCTTTCAGTGCTTGTCCTCGTAGCAAGCGAGAATTATCTTCATAGTTAGAATTAACCCAAGCTGTCAACATCTCGGAATAGGGTCTGATCTTTTCTAGTTCTTTTTTAACCCATTCTTCATTAAAAACAGCTTGATAAATTTTATTATAAACGACTAATTTTCCGTTCTTTTTAACCACTAATCCCGATAGCCTTAATTCTGTTTGTTCAGGACTTTCATCGCTTTTTAAGAATCCTTGTTGCAAAATTTGCTGATACATTCCTAAGAGTCTTCCTGCTCTTTTTTCATTTCTAAAAATTCTTTCTCTAATGGTTTTTAAATGTACTGGTTCATCATTAGATTCCCAATTTTCAATAATAAATTCTTGAACCGTTTTATCCACCCATTCTTTTTCTTGATCTGAAGGAATAATCTGACCTTGAGTTAAAAGCAAATCACAGACTTTTTGAGTTAAAAAAGGCTGTCCTCCTGTCCAATATAAAATACTATTTAGAACAGCTTGAGGGTGATCGCTAATGGGGATTAAACCAGGAGCTAAGGGTTCTATTTCTTCTGAGGTAAATCCTGTTAATTCAATGGGAAACCCAATATTAAAAGGGGTTTGAGTTTTATCTTGAATTAAATCCGTAGGAGTAGCCACTCCAAATAAAGAAAAGACTAATCGTTCAAATTTTGTATTTTCTGCCCTTTGATTATAAAAGAAACGGATCACAGAGAAGAAATCATCTAAAGAAAAATTTAAACTGAGAACCTTATCAATTTCATCGATAAAAATATAAACTTTTTCTCCAGAACAATGAACCAGTAAAATCTCTTCTAAAAATTCGCTAAATTTCTGAATGCCTGATAATTCTTCCCGTTCTCTGAGCCAAACTTTTAAGTTAACTTTTCCAATTAAATTAAACCCTAAAAATAGTTGCGTAATAATGCCACTGTACCATTGTTTTTGACTAATATCACTGCCTAAACTGGTAATATCTACAGATGCACAACTCATTCCTTGTTCTTGCAGTTGGTGCATAGCTCTTACTCTTAAGCTAGATTTTCCCATCTGACGACAGTTAAAAACATAGCAAAATTTCCCTTCTTTTAAGGCACCTAAAAGAATTTTATCTGCTTGTCTTTCTACATAGGTAGGGTGATCAAATCCTAGACTTCCACCAACTTTATAGCTATAGGATTTTTGCATATTTGCAGTCATTACTAATATTGATAAGTTATAAAGTGTAAAATTTTAAAGAAAAAAATAGTTAAGCTGTAATTCTAGTAAGATATATATTACTATACTATACTAAAGTTTAGACTTCCTAGACAAATAAGAAAGTTCCTTTATAATAAGTCTAGTTTACATTTTAATAAAATTTTCGAGGGGAGTATAATTTTTATATGACAATAGCAAAAGTGTCTTCAGCATCTCAAAAAAAGTTTTTTCGTCCTCGCCGTTGGTTTGAAAAAATCATGGCTTTGATTGTTTTAGTTAATTATATTTTAGTTATTTTTGATTTAACTTATATTCCTTTACGAGATTTTTGGTTACAAGGTAAAGTTCAAGTTTATATAAAAATTGGCACTTTTGAAAGAGAAATTCCTAAACCCTCTTTGCGAGTTATTCCTGAATCTGTTTCAGATTTTATTACTCAATATGATATTATAAAAGGCATTGAACCCTATCGAGATACGGCTCTATATTTAGATAAGGTAGAAGATTTAAACGAAGCCGTAAATCAGCTTGTCAGTCAACAGGCGTTTACGGATTCAAATACAGCAGAAAATAGCGAATTTCAAGCAAATATTGATGAGAGATTAGCCGATCTTCGAGAAAGAAGTAGGGAAATGATTGCAGATAATCCCTTTCAAGTTGCTAATAAAACTGGAACCTTAGAGCGAATTAAAAATAAGATGCGAGAACATGTTTTTGACACAGAAGAAAGTTCAGCAAAAGATGCTTTTGAGCAGTTTTGGAGTGAGGAGAATTTTCGACGTAATAGTTGGCGTGATGAACTTAACTTTTTTGATCAACAAATTGCTCCTTTAATTGCTACTAATTACTTTCGTCCCGTTGGAGAAAATGGCGAACCTGTTGAAAATTTTGGTTTAATCGATTTTCCATTTTTCTTATTATTTTTAACCGAATTTTTAGCTCGTACTTGGTATATTAGTCGTCGTCACACAGGAGTTAGCTGGTTCGATGCTATGTTGTGGCGTTGGTACGATATTTTCTTATTGATTCCCATACTTCGTTTCTTAAGAATTATTCCTTTAATTGTTCGTTTAGATCAATCAAACTTAATTGATTTAAAAGCTATTAAAAAACAAGCAAGTCAAGGATTTGTAGCAGGAATTGCTCACGATGTTACTGAAGTGGTTATTCTCCAAGTGGTTAACCAAATTCAAGGAACCATTGAAGATGGAACCGTTCGTGATATTTTGATGAGACAAAATACTAAGCAATATGTTGATATTAATAATGTTAATGAAACCTCAGAATTAGTGAAACTGATGGCTAATTTAGTCATTACTAAAGTCATTCCTGAAATTCGTCCTGAAGCTGAAGAATTTTTACGATATAACGTGGATAAAGCTTTAACCCAAACCCCTGCTTATCGTGGTTTAGAGAATGTTCCAGGGGTTAAAGGAATGCAGCACCAATTAACCGAAAGATTAGTTTCTCAACTATATGAAGGTTTATCCGTTGGACTACAGGGATTATTAATTGAAGACCCAGAATTTGATCGACTTTTAGAAAAATTAGTGGAAAAGTTTAGTAAGTCTTTAGGGACTGAATTACAAGCAGAACACAGTATCGATCAGATTGAATCGTTACTCAATGATTTATTAGAAGAAATTAAAATTAACTATGTTCAAAATCTCTCCCAAGAAAATATTGAAAATATTTTAGAACAAACTCGCGCCCTTCGCCAAGGACAACAGACACAGATCACTCAATACAGATAATTAACACAAACTTAATAAGTGAGTACAGAAAATTAATTTCCTAGTTAGGACAAGCAAAAGGTAATGAGGTTATTGAGATGTGTAACTAATTTTGCTCAGGTACTTATTTGAATATTAAGTTGTTAATATCAAAATCATATGAACCTAACAAACCTAAAATAAATCCTCCAAAACAGATGAAAATTAAAATAGATATCACTTTCCATTGGGGATATCCTAGTTTTTGTAATTCCAGTTTGGCTAAAATAGCAGCAGAGAGTAACAAGAAGAAATGAGCAAAAAAAGTAATCCAACGGAGCGTTATAACAATCACAAAAGACCACAATAAAACTGCTATAATCGCTTTATTATCTGATTGAAAACTACTGCCAAACAGAATTGTAATGATAGCAACCGGTGCGATTAAACTAATTGTAATTAAGAGAACTAGACTTCCTGCTAAAATATGAAGTAAGAAAAAAATCGTTTCGTCTTCTAATATCCATCCCCAACTTTCTCCTTGAGAAGCTAGCCAAAGACTCCAGGAACTAGCAGATTGACCAATGTACCAACCAAATGAAGCGTAGGTCAGCACAACAAGAGCGATGCACAAGAAAGGAAAACGAATAAACTTTGCCATAGCTTCATTGTAACTATGAAGCTTTGGTGATTAAAGAAACTTTATCTTTTTATTTCAATCAAAAAAGACACGAACAACTCGTGTCTTTTCTATCTATAGCACCACACATTAAAATCAGGACGTTCTTAAGGTTCTTAAGATTAGATCGCCCATCTCCTAGTGCATAGTGCTATAGTTTCACAATAGATGCAATGCTAGGACATGGTCTGAATCATATAGTCAAAGTAAGGAGCAGTTTCTGCTGCATCCTCATTATTCAATAGTCCTAAAGCTGCTTCTTTGAGGCAGCGAATCGCTTCTACCATCCCAGGAACAGGAACATTTAGGGAGTTATACATTTCTTTAACTCCAATCAAACCAATTTTTTCAATGGGTTCTTTGCTTCCTGCTAACACCCCGTAGGTGACTAAACGTAAATACCAGCCATAATCTCGTAAACACTGGTTATACTGCTTTTGACCGTAGGCGTTACCCCCAGGGGAACGAAAATCAGGGCGTTTTTGAAACAATCTTTTCTGAGCCTGATCAACGATTTTCTTTTCGTTTTCAGCTAAGGTCTCAGCGATGCGAACACGCTGTTCTCCGGTACTCAGAAACGTTTGGATACCCTTGAGTTCACCACTGCTAGGATATCGGAGTTCATCGTCTGCTTTTAGAATAACTTGGCTAACTACACTCATGATGATATTAACAACAATCTTATATCATACTGTAGTTTATCTTGAAACCGAGTACAAACGCATAGGTAGTTCATAGTAGTTTTCAATTCGGTATATGAAGACTTCCGTCGAGTGAGTATGACTGGGATTAACGCCCCACAAATTCTACCCTACAGTTTAGTATACTCACATCTTGCACCTTCGATAAAACTAGCTCGTGAGGATAGACAATAAGACTTTATGTTGAGTTAAACTGCTTTTTAATTGACTGTCTTCTTTTTAGTCATTAAGTTTTCTTGTACTGGAGAAAGATGTCAGTTTAGTTAAATGGGAAGGTGAAAATAAAGAGATAATGATGAATTTACGAGAATAGGACGAAAATGATGGGGAGTTTGGAAAAGATCGATAAGTGATTAACAATCATTTTACTTTTTTTCTCTGGATAATACAAAAACACTGCCTTCGTTGCCTCTTCCTATCCGTAAATCATCATCTAAGTAGGTAATTTCTAACCATCCCTGTTGTTCTCGATTTTCCAGAGAAAAATCTAATGGAAAAAACTTTTTTCCTTTTTCAATTTCTTTGATTAACTTATTAGGAGATTGATAGCCTAAAAACTTTTGAAGTCCTGCAATATACCGTTCAAATTTAACTTGTACTCTTTTATCCGATGTTGGTTCAAATCTAGCTGCAACGCTAACAAGTCCTTCTAACAAAGGAACCCCGACAATTTCTGCAATATTATAGAGTTTAGCTTCTTCAACTCGAATACATTGATAAATTTGCCCCAATTGAAGCACCGGAAACTTATCTAATCCTAAAATTCCCTTGCTGGTTGTATATAATAATCGCCAATTTCCTTCTAATAATTCGGGGGTTTTGATTGGGTTAGGATTGGGGTTATGATCTTCTAATTGTTCAATGGCTGATAATACCTTAACCCGATCCATTTCTGAGGCTAATAAACCTCTATTTTTCCCTGCAATGGTTTCTAGCAATTTTGCCTTTTCATTCATTATTAACGAATTCCTCGCATCAATACACAATAAACAGCTAGCAGTTAACAGCTAGCAGCCAACAATTAATTACAAATTCAACTGATAACTGGTAGCCAGTAACTGGTAACTACTCACTATCATAAGTTAATAGTTAGGGATATCAAATAGAACCTGAGTCATATATTTACTGGCCCAGGCTTCCCCAAAGGCTTTCTCTAAAACACGACGGGTTTTATCGTTCTGTTGTTGCTTACGACAATAATATTCTTGACCTTGTATGTTAAATTCTCGCTGTTGCGTTGAACCAGGGTGAGACTGGTTTGCTTGCTGACAATGGACTTTTAAAAAGTCGCCGACTCGCTTAAGAAATAATTTTTCTTCTTCTTGTGTCTGAGGACGAATAAATAGACAATATTCTGAGAAAATATCACCCCATTCTGGTAATTCTCTTTGATCAGAAAAGTTAGGACTTTGTAGTTGAGATAATGCTTGATTATAACTATTAGATAAAGTTAACTCAGGGTTAGCTGGCGATAAATCTGCGATCGCTGCACTCACACCTCCTTTCCCTGCGACAATATCACAACCAAACATGGGTAAAGCATAGTCAGGGTTGGGAAACATGACACAGTGGAGAATATCTAAGCCTTGTCCTACTTTAGCTAATTCTAAGTGCATTTTCCGAAATTGAGGAGATTGATAACAACGATTTTCAATCACCAGTCTTTCCCCTTCTAATTTTCCTTCTACATAGCCTAAACCATCCGGTAACTCATAGAGACTTAAATCTAAATACTCTTCCCAATGAGAGATAATAACCTCAGCTAACTGATGAATTAATGGGTGTAAGGAGAGAGTGGTGGGTGAGGTTTTTACAGTAGTCATGTGTCAGTAATAAATGCAACAAAAGACAGTATTCTCAGGATATACTGAAGACTGTACCCCCATGTCATAATGCAGACATAACTTAACTTTCGGAGATAACTATGTTTGGACTAGGATGGCCCGAAGTCGCTATTATTCTGGTTGTTGCTTTATTAATTTTTGGTCCGAAAAAAATTCCAGAGATAGGATCATCTTTGGGTAAAACATTACGGGGTTTCAAAGAAGAAGTGAATAATCCCAATGATGAAGATGAGTTTGATAATTAATAATTAATAATTGATAATTCATAATTATTTTTTACTTTAAAATCCTAGGGTAGGCATTACCTACCTTACAAGACTTACAATATAGAAAGATTAGACGAATTGATTGCTATTCTTGAAGAATATAATAATAAGTAATTTTGAATATTTCTTGATTGTCATTGCGAGGGGTTGAAGAACTACTATAGCCTAATTTATAGTCATTATTCCCGAAGCAATCTTTATGTTTCTCTTGGCTGTTGTTAGAGATCGCATCGGGGTGTTTTTTGTTTTTAGTGACCATCAAAGCTTACTGTTTATATTACTCCTTGCAATGGCAATTTAAGTCTCGGATAACTTTTAAGAATTGATATTATCTTTAACTTGCTTACGCCATTGGGTAATCGCTTCTAAAGGATCGTTTGTTATCACATATGGTGCCATTAAATTTAGATTTAGATTAGGTAATAATTGACTGTTAGACTTGACTTGATAACTATCATTTTCTAAACAATAAATGGTAAACTGTTTAATATATCCCTTTGAAGTTACTTTGAATTATAGTTTATTTCAAATAAATCAATAGATTTAACCCTGGAATCGTTCGAGAAAGCGTCCAAAATAATAACGCAATATAAAGTATTCCTAATGTCCATTGATACCAGACTAAAGTAGAGATTAAACCAGGAAGATGTTGATCTCGTAGTCGAATATCATTAAACCCTAATTTAAGAAAATTGTTTAAACTAAAATCATAATAATTTAACCAATTCCAACGTCTTTCCCACATCAAAGGTGTAAAGCGATCGCGGAAAAAATGAAATTCAGGAATAATGGGTAAACGAACAATTAATAATTGTAATTGTCGTAATCCTCCATCTAATAAAAAATAAGAACTTTCCATTAAATCATGATATCTTCCTCGTTCATACATTAACGTCACTAAAGATAAAGGAAGGGGAATCAAAATTAAACTTAAACAGAGTAAAGTAATAAAAGGATATTCAGCAGAATTAAAAATTTCTATGGTTCCAATCACCAATAAAGATGAGCCACTACTTACCATACAAATGATATCATAAAGATTAGGAAGGATTGGAGTGGGTAAACGTCTGCGCCACCGGTCTATAAACCAAAATAGAACCCCAAAATAACCAATAGAAATTAAACCAACTCCCAATAATAAACTAAAATTAGTTCCATATTGACTCAATAATAATAAAACATTTAATAACAGCCAGTGACCTATTTTTTGAATAAAGCTGAGTCGCCAATAATCTTGATATGGGGTTCTAATAATGTTTTCTGATAATTGTTGTTTAGTTAGTTTTTGTTTTTTATATTCTAATTGATTTGCATCAGGTATCTGTTCTGAATCTCGAAAATTTTGAATAAAATTCCTTAAAACTGTTTCATTTCCTTCAATACTATTAAGATACATAAATTCAGCAATTTCTCCTGTATTGCCTAAAACCTTAGCGGTATCTGAATCAAAAGCAAAACCAGCAATATTAATGGCTTTTTCTTTTAAAAATTCAGCATTACTAAAATCCATGATGCCTAATAATTTAACATTTTTGAGGTTAATCATATTTCTAAAATAAGAATTACGAAATACAATACTTTTTTCAAAAGTAGAATTTGATAAGTTCAGTGAACCTGAAAAGATACTATTAGAAAATAAAATGCGATCGCGACAATTAAGGGTGATAAATTTACTGCTATCTAACCAAGAAGTATGACTAAAATTGACGACTTTATTGAAAACAACTTCGCTAAAATCAGCAGATTGCTTAAATTGACTATAGTTAAAACTTGATTCTCCTAAAAACTGAACTTGATTGAATTTTACTGGTTCTTGAAATTGACTACCATTAAAGTTTGCATTTTGTTTAAATACTGACTTACTGAAATCAACTTTTCTACCAAAATCAGCATTATTAAAATTAATTTCTTTGGTAAACTTGGCTTGTTTAGCTTCTATTTTTTGTAAAATTAAACTATTGGCAAAGTCAACGTTTCCTGTAATTGTAGATTCGTTAAATTGTAATGATCCACGAAACAAAATTACAGAACTCATATGTTCTAAAGATTGAGCAGAAAATTGGGGATCAGACTCTATTATTTTTCGTTCAGTTTGAGTCAAATTCTTTGGTAATATCTCTGGTGAAAGTACCGTTGACATACCTAAACGACTACTAATTAAATCTCCTTTAATTAAAGAATGGCTAAAATCTAAACCAATAGCTTTATCAGAATGAGTTAAAAAATTTTG
Organism: Crocosphaera chwakensis CCY0110; assembly: GCF_000169335.1. Taxonomy (GTDB): domain Bacteria; phylum Cyanobacteriota; class Cyanobacteriia; order Cyanobacteriales; family Microcystaceae; genus Crocosphaera; species Crocosphaera chwakensis. Next base: position 173,303 of record NZ_AAXW01000005.1, on the reverse strand, counting down.
TAATTGACGATAAAATTCTTCTTTAAATTCGTTATTATCTGCAGTTAAATCAATCTCTAAATAGGTCAAATCAAGGGTTAAAATTCCTTCTTGAAGTTGAGGTGATTTGATTCTTTGTTGGAGTAACTCAGGGGTTAAAGCTGATCTTTCCAGATCAGCTAAAATAGGAGAAGGATGGGCAATTAAGAGAAATATTAAAATGAATAAAATACAAGCTAACTTGATAACCGTTCCCCATTGTCTATTTCCCATTCTCATATCTTGCACCTTCGATATAATTTGCTAGTAATAAAAGGGAACAAAGAACAGGAACCAGGAAACAGGGTTGTATTTTGATGCTAACTTATTAAAAATTAATTGCATTCTTTAGGGTTATTAAGTTTATTGGTAAGGTGTGCAAGATGTCAGCGTTCCTAAAAATAATTTAACTTAATACTTGTTGAATAGCCGATTCTAATTCTTGTTGACTTAAATCGGTTACAATAAAGACTTCTTGTACTGTTTTTCCTTGTCGGGCGATCGCTTTATAACCTCCCCGAATGGGAACAGAAACCCGTAGTTTTAAATGGGGACAATGGCCTTTCGCGCGACTAATAACCCCAGGAGTAATAGTATTAATCCCTGTATAGTTGATCAACTTTTCTAAAATAGGAATTAACCCATCAAGATGAGTCGAATGATTCCAGACTAGCCTACCTTTGTCCCCTTGGGTCATAATTTATGCTTCCTCCAGTGGGGCCATGGTCAACCCTTCACGACGTAGTTGTTGATGATACAATTCTGCTTGTTCTTGGGGACCAGTCCAGACAATGGCTAACCCTTCAAAATGAACTTGTTCAGTGAGTTCCCAAGCGCGATCACTACTCATCCCAGGAATGTACTTCATTAAACAATTAGCCACATGATTAAAGGTGTTAAAGTCGTCATTGAGAACAATTACCTTATAGTTAGGGTAAGGCTTGCGATCAATAACTGTTGATCCTTTAGGCGCAGTTGACGTTGAAGTGGCCATCCCTTGAATGCCGATGGATAGTCTCTTACTCATGGATCTTAGTCAATAGAAAAGTTCTGAGAGTCTGATTGTTACAGACTTTGTAATATTTTAACAATTTTTGGTACAAAAGCCTACTTATGTGGCTTTGGAGTTAGTATTTTATAAAAAAGCAATCGCCTCTTTGAAAAAGCGATCGCTTTAATGATTCAAAAAATTCATTAAACAGAGATTTCACTAAACTCACGACTCATGTGATCAAAGGGTTGATCCACAAAAGAAGTGTCTTGAACCCCTGCATCAGCGGCCATAGCTTTGATCTTTTCTTTCATTATTTGAATACCTCTAACAGTGGGGGCAATGGGAACCCCTAACGAGTTATAGGTTTCCCGTAACCCCTGTAAAACCCGTTCATCGAGAACATCGGGATCTCCTGCGACTAAAGCATAACTGGCATAACGCAGATAATAATCCATGTCCCGTAAACAAGCCGAATAACGACGGGTGGTGTAAGCGTTGCCCCCTGGACGAATTAGTTCTGGGACTTCTTCAAATAGTTGAAGCCCTGCTTCTTTAACGATCGCAGGGGAATTAGCGTTAATTAAGGCAGCCACACTGATGCGATCGCTTCCTGACTCAAAATAAGATTTGAGACTGGCCATGGCATCGCGATCTAGATAACGGCCGGTTAGATCATAGTTTTTAATTAACGTGGTAACGGCATCTCGCATTAAAGTTTTCTCCCAACAACAATTTTTATGGCTTACCAAGAAGCCGGCTTTTTCCAATGAGAAGGAATTTATCTCATCATAAACCCCTAGATCCCTTAAGTCTAGGGGTGTTAGAATAGGTTCTTAATCAAAATTATAGATTTTACCGATTTTCCTGTAGTGTATTTCTTATCACACTACGATAGAACTCATAACATCTTCAATGTCTAATCAAAAGTTTTCGCACCCGATTCAGTTTAAAGCGTCCGAATCCCTCTGTTTACCGGTTAAACGGACTCCTATTCCGATCCATCATTATCTTAGACAACCGCAACGATTAGTAAAGGCGATCGCCGATCCTAAGTTAATGGAACAGTTATCGGATAATGAGTTTCGTCTTAAGATGCGTCCTTTGAATTTTATGGAGATGTATCATTTTCAACCGACGGTTATTTTGGGAGTTTGGTCTAATAGTAAAGGAACGGTTTTTTTAAGATCCCAAGATTGTGAGATTCGGGGAATTGATTATATTAATGATCGCTTTTCTTTAACCCTTAAAGGGAAACTTTCTCCTCAAGAAAAGGAGGGAAAAACTTATCTAGAAGGACAAGCGAATTTAACGGTTGAAGTTGATCTACCCCCTGCATTGAGATTAACCCCTGACTCCTTATTAAAAATGACGGGTAATGGTCTGTTAAGAGGGGTTCTCAGTCGCATTAAAAACCGTCTTCTTAATCAATTATCGCAAGATTATCACCATTGGGTTGATGCTCAATCTGAATCTCTTAAAACCGAAGAGGTTAGTCGTTTTGGTGAACCTTGTCCTGAATTATAAGACAACAAGGCGTTGTTCAAAAATAGGGTTTTTTGGGTAACGCTTTGACCATAAATTCAACCAAGTCGTCTCTTGATTGTTAGAGCATTAGTATTAACTGAAAGAGTTGAAAATCAAGCTCGTTAAACAAACCTCTCGCACCCAAAATAAAGGGATTTTGAAGCGAAGAGCGATCGCTAAAAGCTTTTCGTCAATCATATTAGCAAATGCGAGTAATTTGATATTTGGCAAAACTGTTACCCTCGGTTGAATAATGCCTTAGTCTGGCTATTGATCTTGATAGATTTTAAGCAAATCTTGGTAATGCTCAATACGTCTGTCCCGAAAATATGGCCATATACGACGGACATCTTCAGAACCCTGTAAATCAAGTGTAATGGTCAATACTTCCTCTTGATCTTTACTTCCACAGGCTAAAATTTCTCCTTGAGGACCAGCAATAAACGAATGACCCCAGAAGGCAATTCCTTTTGTATGACCACTGGGATCAACTTCATGTCCCACACGATTACAACTAATAACAGGCAGTCCATTGCACACTGCATGAGACCGTTGAACCATCATCCACGCATCTGTTTGTCTTTGTTGTTCTTCAGGGGTGTCTTGATCACTCCAACCAATAGCTGTAGGATAAATTAGCATTTGGGCCCCTTTGAGAGCCATTAATCTAGCTGCTTCGGGGAACCATTGATCCCAACAAATCAAGATTCCTAACCGTCCCAGGGAAGTGTCAATGGGTTCAAACCCTAAATCTCCTGGAGTAAAATAGAACTTTTCGTAAAATCCTGGATCATCAGGAATGTGCATTTTTCGGTATTTTCCCGCTATGCTTCCATCCTTATCTAGGACAACGGCCGTATTGTGATAGATTCCTGTTGCTCGTTTTTCAAATAACGAAAGAACGATAACCACCCCCAATTCTTGGGCCAGTTGTCCAAAGCTTTCTGTAGAAGGGCCAGGGATGGTTTCCGCTAAATCAAATAGAGAAACCTCTTCGGTTTGGCAAAAGTACAAACTTCTATGAAGTTCTTGTAAAACCACTAATTGGGCCCCTTTGCTAACCGCTTCTTGAATACCCTCGATGCTTTTTTGTAGGTTATGTTCTACATGGATGGAGTTACTTTGTTGGACTAAAGCGACAGTTAATGATTGATTCATGATTTGAGAAATCCTTTGGGAAGTTGCATGGTCATACAATGGAGTGAACCAAATTCGCGGATTAGGGGTAAACAGTCGATTCCTATGACTTTGTGGCGAGGATAGGCTGTTTGAACTTGTTTTAGAGCTTGGTTATCCTTTTGATCTCGATAAGTAGGAACCAACACTGCACCGTTAATGATGAGATAATTGGCATAACTAGCAGGTAATCTATCTCCGTCCTCATTATATTTAGGTTGGGGCCAGGGAAGGGGAATTAAATGATAAGCGTTCCCATCAGGGGTTCTCAAGGCTTTTAATTCAGTTTCTAAACACTTAAGATCGTCATAGTGAGTATCGCTGCGATCGTCGCAACTCACATAGACAAGGGTCTGATTAGGCGCAAATCGAACTAAGGTATCGATGTGGCTATCGGTATCATCTCCTTGTAAATGTCCATGTTTCAGCCAAAAAATGGTCTTGACCCCTAATATATCCCTCAGAAATGCCTCAATTTGTGTTTGAGTTAATTGGGGGTTTCGATTCGGATTCAGCAGACAACTTTTTGTGGTTAAAAGGGTTCTATTGCCGTCGGATTCGATCGCTCCCCCTTCTAGGACAAAAAAGGGGGATTCGGTTGGGATTGCTTTATTAGCACATTGAGCAAGAATCTGATCATTAATGTGATTATCAAGAACACTTTGATATCCTATGTCCTCATATTTTTGTCCCCAACCATTAAAGGCAAAATTAAGAATTTTTAATTCATCTTTATCATTTATGAGGGTAATCGGCCCATAATCTCGAATCCAAATGTCGTTATTGACAGCGATGACAAATTGAATTTGTCTAATATCTATATTATGGGCAATAAATTGATCTATAACTTTAGATTTTAAGTCGTAATCTCGTACGATTAAAACGAGTTTTTCTCGTTGGGTAATTGCTTGACAAAGATTAAGATAGACTGGTTCGATTGTATCTAAGATAGAACCCCATTCTGTCTTTTCATGAGGCCAAGCTAAAAGTACAGCGTCTTGTTGATACCATTCTGCGGGAAGTGTGTACATTTTATTAGTTTAACCGTTGTATTATCTATTTTTTGGCAACTTTTTGTAGAAGGATAAAACATTCTGTCATCGCTAATTTGAAATTGATAGTTGCTAATTTACTTAGGTGAACATTTTCACTCTTATTTTGACAAATAGTGAGATTAATGTCTTTATTTTGAACCGATTCAGGAATATTATCAATTTTAGAGCTTTGATCAACTATAGTCTGATTTTCGGAATAATTTAGGCTATTTATTGTTTTTTTATTCACCATTAAGAAAAACCTCGGCTGTTTTTAGTCGTTTCACGAATTTTAAAAAAATTACTATAATAGCAAAAATATTACAATATATATGGATTAAATTAGAATAAGTTTTGATTAAAATTTCTTAATTTTAGATAATTAATTCTTAACTTATTAAGCTTTGATTAATTTAGAATTTCTTGTGGTTTAAATTTTGGTTAACTAGGGTTGACTAGAAAAATAGTTGATGTTATATATTTTTAACAAGATTAAAAATATATGGATAAATCTTTATAAAGGTAAAAAAGTATACTATGAAGGAAATTTCTCCCTCTCAGAACTTAAATGTCTTAGAGAAACCGCTTGTCCAAAAGATCATTAATTTAGATCCTATTAAAAAACTTGAAAAATCTTCTGCTCAAAGTCAATGGTCTATTCAAGATAGCGAAGAGTTATATGGGATTAATCGCTGGGGTATTCCCTATTTTAGTATTAACAACTTGGGGCATATAACCGTTGCTCCGAAAGGAAACAGAGGTCGCTCCTTAGACCTTTTCAAATTAGTGAAAGCCCTAGAAGAAAGAAGCTTAAATTTACCCTTACTCATTCACTTTCCTGATATTATCGAGGATCGCATAGAAGAACTCAATTCTTGTTTTGCCCATGCCATTACCCGATATAACTATGAAGGGTCTTATCAAGGCGTATTCCCCATTAAAGTTAATCAGCAACGTCACATTGTCCAAGCCATTGTTAACTGTGGAAACAATCATAAATACGGACTAGAAGTCGGCTCAAAACCGGAATTATTGATTGCTTTAGCCCAATTAAAAGAGTCAAACGCCCTGTTAATTTGTAATGGCTATAAAGATCAAAAGTATATAGAAACAGCCTTGTTAGCCCGTCGCTTAGGGTATCAAACCATTGTGGTTGTAGAACAATTAAGTGAAATCAAACTGGCCATTGATACGGCCAAAACCCAAGGTATTCGACCCGTTTTAGGGATTCGTGCCAAATTAAGTAGTAAAGGAGATAGTCGATGGGGCAACTCAGCCGGAGATAAAGCCAAATTTGGGTTAACCATTTCGGAGATCATGGAAGCCATTGAACAACTCAAAGCTGCTGAGATGCTAGAGAGTCTTCAGTTACTTCATTTTCATATTGGATCGCAAATTTCCTCCATTGCAACCATCAAAGAAGCCTTAACAGAAGCCAGTCAAATTTACGTTAATTTGTCTCAATTAGGGGCTAGTATGAAATATTTTGATGTGGGTGGAGGGTTGGGGATCGATTATGACGGGTCCCATAGTCATTTTCCCGCTTCTAAAAACTATAGTATGCAAAATTATGCTAATGATGTGGTGGCTGCGATTAAAATCGCTTGTGAGACCCAAAAGCTAAAAGTTCCGATCATCATTAGTGAAAGTGGTCGAGCGATCGCCTCCCATCAATCGGTGTTATTAACCAATGTACTGGGGGTAGATAAAATTCCTACCTTTCCCATTGATATTGAGAAAGATAAGTGTCATAGTTTAGTCCAAGAAATGGCTAACATCTACGATGCAATTAACTCCGCCAATTGTCAAGAATCTTATCATGATATTTTACAACTGAAAAAAGAAGGAGAAAGCTTATTTTCCTTTGGTTATCTCAACTTGAAAGATCGGGCAAAGGTTGAGAGTTTATTTTGGCAGTGTTGTCAACGAATTCAGGGCATTGTTAACCATACTAATACAGGATTTGATGGTTTAGAAACCCTTAATGAACTGTTGTTCTCTACTTATTACTGTAATTTCTCCGTATTTCAGTCTCTTCCTGATAGTTGGGCGATTGAACAGTTATTCCCTGTTATGCCCATTCATCGCTTGAATGAAAAGCCCACTGAACTAGGAATTTTAGCAGATTTAACCTGTGATAGTGATGGACAAATTGCCAAATTCATTGGGTCACAAGAGGTTAAACCCCATTTAGAATTACATCAATTTTATGAGGGACAACCTTATTATTTAGGGATCTTTTTAAGTGGAGCTTATCAAGAGATTATGGGTAGTTTACATAATCTTTTTGGAGATACCAATGCGGTTCATGTTCGTTTAGATTCGGAGGGATATCACATTGAACACGTGGTTAGGGGAAATTCTATGGCTGAAGTGTTGAAATATGTTCAATACGATAGTCAAGATATGGTAGAAACCATGCGCCAAAAAACAGAAAAAGCTCTCAAAGAAAAGCGATTAACCCTTAAAGAATCTTGGCTGTTTCTCAAACATTATGAAGAGGCATTATGTAACTATACTTATTTACGATAAATACTGAGGATAGGTAATAGGCAAGAGAGAAAAAGCAACAAAAGTGGGAGGGCTTGGTAAGGGTTATTATCCTAAATAATTTTGGACAGAAATGTTCATTTTGTTATCAACAGATTCTAATTGTGGAGGGGTGGAGGGTGGGAAAAAAGGGGGGAAATTTTGTTTTACTCCATTAGAATTCATCGTTTTTCATCAATTGTTATTAATTTACCAGAACTAAAATTATGAATCGACAAGATTTTCTTCAAGACCAGGTTCAGCAAATCGATATTAAATCTTTAAACATTGCTAACTTAGTGAATGCCTTCAGTCAAACCGCCTTTCAAGCTCGAAACTTAGGACGAGCAGCAAACATTTACGATCAAATGATCAGTGATCCTGACTGTGCCATTATCCTTTGTTTAGCCGGATCTTTATTTAGTGCCGGACTCAAAGGAGTGGTGTGTGATTTGATTAATCACAACATGGTAGATGCCATTGTGTCTACCGGTGCGAATATTGTTGATCAAGACTTCTTTGAAGCATTAGGATTTCATCATTATGTGGGTGATCCCTTTGCGGATGATGAAATTTTACGACAGTTAAGAATTGATCGTATTTATGATACTTATATCGATGAAGATCAGTTACGGGTTTGTGATATGACCCTTGCTAAATTAGCTGATTCTTTAGAGAAACGTCCCTATTCTTCACGGGAATTTATTGAAGAGATGGGAGCCTATCTTGAGGTTCATGGTAAAACGGAACAATCTGTGGTTTTAAGTGCTTACCGCCATCAAGTTCCCATTTTTGTTCCTGCTTTTAGTGACTGTTCAGCCGGATTCGGTTTAGTGTATCATCAATGGAATTCTCCTGAATCCCATTTAACCATTGATTCGGTCAGAGACTTCAAAGAATTGACTCAATGCAAGCTGTCATCTGCTGCTACTGGTTTACTCATGATTGGGGGTGGGGTTCCCAAAAACTTTGCTCAAGACACAGTAGTAGCTGCTGAATTACTGGGTTTTGACACCAGTATGCACAAATACACCGTTCAAATTACAGTAGCGGACGAACGGGATGGAGGCTTATCCGGTTCCACTCTAAAAGAAGCTCATTCCTGGGGCAAAGTTGACAAAAACAGGGAACAAATGGTGTTTTCTGAAGCTACCTTAGCCTTTCCCCTGGTTGCGGGTTATGCCTATGAACAGCAAAACTGGCGTTCCCGTTCACCAAGACATTTAGCCAATTTATTTCATCAATCTTTAACTAACAAGTCCCTCGCCATCTCAGAATAAATTCCACGATACCGAGGTTGATAACAAGAAACCCGAAGGAGTTTTTACCACTATGACCGTTCAAACTTTTAAGACCTTGGGACAAGTTTTAACCCATTGGTCTCAGATTCAACCTGAACATAAAGCCTACACCATGCTCGATAACAATGGTGTTGAAGAAAGTCACATCACCTACGGAGAGCTACACTCTCAAGCCAAAAAAATAGCCCAAACCCTATTAGGGTCTGGACTACAATCTCGTAATGTTATTTTATTGTATCCTCCTGGCATCGACTTTATCATCGCCTTTTTTGGTTGTCTGTATGCTGGAGTTATTCCTGCACCTATCCATGCACCGAAACGAAATCGGTCTAATCAAAAGATTGCCAGTCTTGTTCACTCCATTGATGCAGCAGCCATTTTAGTTCCTGAAGCTCAAAAAGAGACTTATGATCAGATTTTGAGCAAGGAAGAGAACTGGCCCGAAGAACTCCCCTATATTGTCACCGATCGCCTGTTTAACTTATCCCCGTTGGCCACCCCTGAACTTCCTGATCTCGATGGTTCAACCTTAGCTTTCTTACAGTTTACGTCGGGTTCAACTTCCTTACCCAAAGGGGTGATGATTAGTCATAGTAACTGTCTGAGTAATCTGGAAATGGCTTTATCTGTTACCAGTGCAACCCCTGAATCTACCTTTGTCAGTTGGCTTCCCCATTATCATGATCTTGGATTAGTAGCCCATTTACTGCACAGTTTTTATGGGGGTAGTCACTGTGTCATTTTAGCCCCTACCACCTTTGTTTCTCGACCCCTTGAGTGGTTACGGGCCATCACTAACTACGGTGGACAATATACAGGCGCACCGAACTTTGCCTATCAATTATGTGTGGATAAGATTCGGCCAGAAGAGCAAAAAAATCTCGATCTTTCTTGCTTACGCATGGCCATTAATGCAGCCGAACCCATTAATGCCCAAACCCTCTTGGATTTTAGCGAGAAATTTGCTGAAAATGGATTTAAACCCCAAATGTTTCTACCCGCTTATGGAATGGCGGAGGGGACAGTGTTTATCTCTTCAGGAACCTTAGAACAAGAACCAGTCTATCTCGAAATCGATTTAGACATCTTGGGTAAGGACAATATTGCTGTTGAAACCAACAATGATACTCACAAAAAAAGATTGGTAGGTTGTGGTCATGGCAAACTAGGGGAACAACTCTTTATCATTGATCCCCAACGTAACTGTGAAGTCCCTCGTTATCACGTTGGAGAGGTATGGGTCACTGGGCCAAACATCATGGCCGGTTATTATCAAAATCCAGAAGCCACCGCTAAAACCCTAGTTTCTCAAAAAGGCGATCGCTTGTATCTACGGACAGGAGATTTGGGGTTTATGGATGAAGATGGGGAACTCTATATCACTGGACGACTCAAAGACCTGATTATTGTCAATGGGGTGAACTATTATCCCCAAGATATTGAAATCTGCGTTGGACAAGCTCATAAAGATATTCGTTCCGGTTGTGTTATCGCTTTTAGTGTTCCAGGAAAAACAGCAGAAGAGTTAGTCATTGTTGCAGAGTTGAACAAAGCAGGAATGACTAAGATGGGACAGTCCGGTTATTTGGAAGAAATGGTCGAGGCCATTAGTTCCAAGATTGGAGAAGAGTTTGAATTGTCGGTAACCCAATTGGTTTTTTTAAGAATTGGACGCATTCCCAAAACCTCCAGTGGGAAGTTGCAAAGACAACAATGTAAACAGATGTTTTTGCAAGAGAGTCTCGATGTTTTAGGGAGATGGACTCAATCTGATGGCACCCAGGAATCCCAAGAAGCGATCCATACACAACATCTGGAAAAAACCTTTGACGAGATCATGTCTATGGGGTTTACCCATCTACAAGTTTTTACCAATCTCATGCAAATGTTTACTAAAGACTATGAGGTAAAAATGGTAGAGTTTGACCTCGAAAAACCCTTACTGGTTTATGGAATCGATTCTGTCAAATTGACGGAAATTCATCGCCAACTGCAACGAAAACTGGAATGCAGTCTTCCCATTGAAGTCTTTTGCGAAAACAAAAATGTTAAAGGGATGCTCAACGAGATTGTTGGTGCCATGTCGAATAATTCTCATTAATTGATTGATTACGTACAAGGAAAGATTACTATGTTGAATATTGAAAAGACATTTGACCAAATCACTGCAATGGGACCAGTACATCTGAAGATTTTTACCTATATCATGCAGATGTTACGGGATAAATATGACGTTTCCATGATTGATTTTGATATTGAGAAATCCATCTTTTTCTATGGTATTGACTCTTTAAAGATTATTGAGATTCATAGTGCGTTAGAAGCTCGCTTAAATTGTAAAATTCCCACAGAAGCGTTTTTCCAAGCCAATACTTTCAAAGGGATGATCGATGATATTGTTAAATCCATCTCTAATGACGGCAATTTAGGGATTGAAACCAGTCATTATTCTCTTGAGACTGAAATTCAAGAAGCGTTGGACTATTTATTGCGCGATCGCCCTCAACGGGATGAAGGTTATCAAACCGAGCTTACTCATACCACCTTATTAACTGGTGCGTCGGGGTTTGTGGGAACCTTCTTTCTCAAAGAACTTTTGGAAAATACGGATCTCAAAATTTTCTGTTTAGTTCGCGCGGCCGATGAAGCAGCCGGTTTAGAAAGGATACGCAAAACAGAAAGAAAATATAATGCTCATCTTCCTCAAGGGTGGGAAGATCGAGTGCAGATCGTCATCGGGGATATGTCCAAAAAGCGGTTAGGATTGACCGATGAGGTTTATCAGGAGTATGCCAAGACCATTGATAGTGTCTATCATGTGGCTGCGGTAGATAACTTCTATTTACCCTACAACATCATCAAGAAAACCAATGTGGTAGGAACTGTTGAAGTGGCAGACTTTGCGTTAGAAGGAAAAATCAAACCCTTCTATCATGTTTCCAGTTGTGCAGTGTCCTTACTAGAACAGTGTAGCGATCCTCCAACCATTATTGGTTTAGTTAATGGATATGCTCAAACCAAGTATGTCACAGAACAAATTATCTTGCGTATAGCAGAAAAAGGATTACCTTGGAGTAGTTTTCGTTTAGGTTATCTCTATACTTTGGGTATTTCTGATGTGGATCTTGATCCCAATGTTTCTTTTAAGAAACTATTACAGTTAGTAGCAAAAGCTTACGACAAAGTAGAAGACGACTTTTTTATTGAAGCAGATGCCTTTGAGAATTTCTTAATGGCAATTCCTGAAATTGGCTGTGTTCCTGATCTAGATGCCAATTTCGATCTAATGCCAGTTGAATATGGGGCAAAAGCAATTATTAAAACCTCATTATTGCCCATGAGTGAGCTAAAAAGTTGTTATACCTTTTATAACCCTTGTCCTTTGGATTGGTCTGATATTGTTAATTACTTCAAACAGAGCAATAAAAGGATCGAGAAGGTTCCTTTAAATACCTTTGTGGATAAGTATGCAGAGTATGTACGACACACTGATGATAACAGTATTAAGCTCTTAAAATCTGTTGTTTCTTCTCAACTGGATCAACAACTTAATACCATGTTTCGGCAGATCGATACGGATATGGTGAAAGAGGATATTCATTGGTGTCCTCCCTGTGAAAAGCAGTTTACCCATGCTTATGTAGATTTTGTTCTCAATGATTAAAGGTTGAATTAAGCCTAAACTCGTTAAGGTTTTTACTTTAGCGAGTTAGGTTTGAAGAGCTTATTTAAGCTTAGATTCCTTAAACATCAAAATAAAACATTTTCAGGAAATAAAATTATGTCAAGAACTAAATCAAAATCACAAGTCAAACCTATTGATTTTGTTGAACGCAACAATCTCAAAGGAATCTTAGCCATTGCTAGAGATTGGATAGCAATGTTATTAATTATAGCTTTTAGTATTTGGGCAGATAATATCTTTGTTTATTTTATTTCTATTTGGTTAATTGCAGCATTTCAATTAGCCCTTGGAGAATCATTAGTTCATGAAGCCATTCATCTTAACTTATTTTCTAACAAATCATGGCATGAAAAACTACAGTTTCTTTATGCTTATCCCTTTTTGAGAACAATTTATTCCTATAAAGAGCATCATTTTGATCATCACAAAGATTTGTGGGGCGAAAAAGATTATATTCCTGAAAATTATAATTTTTTAGGATTAAATAAACCCCAAAAAAGTTTATTTTTTATTCTAGTGATTCAACCGTTATTGGGACTCTCAGCTATTTATTTTTGTGTTGAAATTCTATATAATTTTAATCCTCTAAAACTCAAAAATGATAAAAAATTGTTAATCAGTACCATTCAAATGGTTTTATTTTGGTTGATTGTGATTCCCCTCTTTTATTTTTCTGGATATTTTCATCTGTTAGTTCTTTATTGGTTTATTCCTTTATTCTGGTGTTATTCAGGTTACTCACTGTTTAGTGAAGTCGAAGAACATTTTAATACTCTATCAGGAACACGATCCAATATCGATCCTTTCTTTAATTTGTTATTTCACAATGGAGGGTATCATTATGTTCATCATATTTGTCCTACAATTCCTTGGTATAAGTTACCAGAAGCTCATAAGGCTTTATCTGTAACCTACCCTAATATCTTATTAGATATATCTAATAATGTTTTGGAAACCTATCAACAATTTAAAAGAGATAATTCAGAGAATCAAGTAACTGAACGATTTAATAAATTAGATGAACTTCGTGCCGGATATCTACCTTTAACTAATTAATCACTAAGTATTGTTGTAAGAATTGGTAGTTAGTAGTCTAGAACTTAGTTATATTTGCCAATTCCTAATTAATATTTTCTAAGAAAAAAAGGAATTTTAATGATGATACCAACAGTAGCACAAACGGTTTCTTCCTCTTTAACGCTTGAATCGATAAAAAAGCTAAAGTTTGCTCAAAAAAGTGAATTTTTGCCAACTCTAAATAGACGAATTGATGAATTTTTTAAAACCGCTAAACGACAAAAGCGAGATTGTCCTCAGTTTTATTTTAAGGTGATTATTCTACTTTTTAGTTTAATCACAACCTATATTCTTTTAGTATTTTTTGCCCAAACATGGTGGCAAGCTTTAGCTTTATCCATTGTTCTTGGATTAATTATGGATGGTATTGGGTTTAATCTTCAACATGATGGTTCTCACAATGCTTGTTCTAATATTCCTTGGATAAATAAGTTAATGGGAATGTCTTTAGACTTAATTGGTTTTAGTTCCTATTACTGGAAAATAGGCCATAATGTCCTTCATCACAACTATATCAATATAACAGGGTATGACCAAGACTTTGAATTTGGTATTTTCGCTCGAAAAACCCCCTTTCAACAATGGCATCCTTATCATCGTTGGCAACATTATTACCTTTGGTTTTTATATGGTCTTTATACAATTGAATGGTCATTACTTCGTGACTTTAATAATTTTTTTGATAGGAAGTTAGACCATCTTGATTATCCTAGACCCAAAGGAGTAGAATTAGTTATTTTTGTTTTAGGAAAAGTGCTATTCCTAACCCTTGCTTTTGCTATTCCTTTACAATTTCATCCGTTTTGGAATGTTTTATTCTGCTATGTAATGACGGTATTCACGATGGGATTAGTAATGAATTTTGTTTTTTTACTCGGTCATGAAGTTGAAAAAGCAGCCTTTTTAATCCCTTCACAAACAACTGGAATAATAGAAAAAGAGTGGGCAGTTCATAAGGTAGAAAGCACTGTGAATTGTTCTTTTAATCCTTTTTTAAATTGGTTTTGTGGAGGGCTTAATTATCATATTGAACATCATCTGTTCCCAACTATTTGTCATGTTAATTATGCTGCCATGTCACCAATTGTTAAGAAAACCTGTGAGGAATTCGGTATAAAATACCAAGTTAATCCATCATTTTGGCATGGTGTCTTATCACATTATCTATGGCTACGTCGTCTTGGTAAGCAACCTTAAAATTTTTACTTAATTTGTTTAGATTGAACACTTTTTTAAACAAGGTCAACCTAATTTTAGAAGTTTCTGAACAATCGCTTTACTCATTAGTGAATCTAAAAAATTATGCTACATCCTTCCCATGAACTTCGCTATATTAATTCAACAATTGGTTATGGTATCTTCGCTACTGAACCTATACCAAAAGGGACAATTGTGGTTTTTTCTGATCCACTTGACATCAAAATATTGCCAAAAACGTATGCACGTCTTAATGAACAATTTAGGGAAGTTATTGAATCTTTTAGTTACATCGATAGAGAAGGTCAAGGGGTTTTATCTTGGGACAATAGCAAATATATTAACCATAGCTGTGATTCTAATATTTTGTTAACTCCTTATTTATTTTCTGTGAGTATAAAAGAAATTGCTAAAAACGAGCAAATAACTACAGATTATGCTCTTTTACAAGCTTATTTAGATATTTATCAACAAGGAGAAATGAGCTTTTGTCATTGCGATAGTCCCCACTGTCGAAAGGGTTTAAATATTCCTAATGTTGAGGACTATTTACCTTTATTTATTTCTTCTTTAAATGATGCTTTGAGTTTAGCCATGAAGGTTCGGCAACCTTTATTAGATTTTATGGATACTAAAGATAAATATGAATTAATAAAAGTTTTAGAAAATTATCATGATTGTTCTAAATCAATGTCAGATTTTCTTAAAAAAAGACGTAATAATTTTTCTCGGAAGTGGAGTAGATTTTTGTCTTAAAAGCAATTAATCTTCTTGTTTATTTTTTTATATTTACAAAAACAAGTAGAAACACAATCCTTATTATTACCATCATTAATTCTTTAAAATATTATAGATTTTATAGTTTTTTGATCCTCAAAATATCATGTCTTCAATTAAGCCAATTAACAATAATCTAGAACATCAATTAATTAATCTAAAAAACAATGACAAGCTAATTGATTCAGAGAAAAATCATCCTAAGTACAAAAATGCTAGTTATCATGGTTCTATTATTCGTTTAGGAAGAATCGCTGATATTATTTTTGCTTTAGCAATGGCTCAATGTTTTTTTGCAGTGGATTTTCCTGCGAAATTTGATCATCCGACAAATTCAGAAGCCATCCAATTTTTGCTAACACAAATCAAACCCCTTATTAGCTATGGTTTAGCCTTTATAATTGTGGGATTTTATTGGCTAGATAACATTAATCAATTCAAACATTATCAAAGAACCGATACCATTCATAGTTCCCTTTATCTTCTCTATTTAATGATGATGTTTCTCATTCCCTATGCTGATACCTTAGTGGTTTATTTTCCTGAGAGTGCTATGGTCAAAATATGTTTTAGTATCAATACTGCTTTGATTGGATTTCTCTCCTGTTTAAACTGGACTTATGCAACCTATAAAAACAAGTTAGTTGCCTATGATTTAGACAAAAAAACAATTATCGCTACTCGATGGAAAATTGCCATTGAACCCGTTTTTTCCTTATTAACTATTCTAGTGGCTATTATCAATCAATCTTGGTGGGAATATGTCTGGTTTTTATTACCCATTCCTTATCTTTGGAATGAGCGAATATTTGGTAAATCTTAATCAAAAAAATCATGCTCCAATCTCCTTTACGTTTATCTCACTTTCGCTGGTTATGGTTAGGACAAACCCTAATTTTTGCTGCTGCTGAATTTTGGTTTATTGCTTTAACCTGGTTAGTGCTTCAGAAAACCGGTTCAGGGTTAGCGGTGGGTGCTGTATTAATTGCGGCCGCCGTTCCCAGAGGACTCTTAATGTTGGTTGGGGGTGCTATTAGCGATCGCTTTCCTGCTAACCATATTGCCTCTATTGCAGCCGTAATTAACACCTTTTTAACGGGTTTAGTTACGGTATTATTGATCTTCAACACCGTTGATCTCAAATATTTAATTATTAGTGCCATTCTCTTTGGATTATCTGAAGCGATCCTATATCCAGCAGTTTTGGCCTTGTTACCCAAACTTATTAAAAAATCCCAGTTAAATGAAGCTAACGCTTGGATACAAGGCAGTGAACAGTTATCCGATGTGATTGTCCCCGCCAGTGTGGGACTAATTATCGGTGCATTAGGTCTTCAATTAGCCTTTGCCATCAACACCTTAACCTTTGTCTTAGGGAGTATGTGTCTGTTGCAAATTGGCACCCTTCCACAGCTATTACGAAAGCAACCCAAAACCCAAACCCTAAAAGATGAAATTGTCATCGGTTTAGCCTACGCTTGGAAACAGCCAGCTATCCGGATTAGTTTGTTCCTTCTGGCCATGATTAATTTTGCCATGTTGGGACCTTTGGTCGTGGGGGTGGCAGCCTTAGTCAATGCTAGGTTTGAAGGGAATGCCACCACTTTCGGTTATTTACAATCAGCCTATGGAATTGGTTCCTTATTAGGTGCTGTATTAGCCAGTCAACTGGGGAGAATTAAAAGCCCAAAAATGGCTCTAACTATTCTCTGTTACGGCTTAGGAGCGGGATTAATCGTTCTCGGATGTACCCACAATGTGTGGATGACTTGGGGAGTCATCGCTCTAATGGGGATTGGTTGTGGGTTAGTAACTGTTCTGGGGATTACTTGGATTCAAGAAAACACCGCATCTCAGATGGAGGGACGGGTCATGAGTTTAGTCATGTTTGCGGCCGCCTCCCTTGACCCCTTTTCCCAAGCCATTACCGGAGCGTTACTAGAAATTAGTCTAACTGGTTTATATCTGGGAGCCGGGGTGATTATGTTTCTAACGGCAATAACTTCCTCATTTGTTCTCACTCCCTCAGCACAAAACCCTTTAATTCTTTTCTATCGTAAGGGTAGAAGACGTTTAAAGGTGATAAGGGTCTATTTTTTAAGAAAAACTATGGACAAAAAAAGGATTAACCTCAAAGCTCTCAAACCTAATCCTTGGTGGCTCATCAGTTTATTGGTGGCCGCAGCCGGCGCAACTGGAATCTTTGGCCTATCAACTTTTTATCGCTTATCTTCTCGTGAGTCAACTTCAGACAGTAACGCAACCACAACGGTAGAGCCTAATTCTGCAACCACAACGGTAACTTCTATCGGACGGATTGTTCCCCAAGGCAAAGTAACTCGTTTATCCGCTTCCATTCCTGATGAGGGAGCAAGGATTAAAGAAATGTTAGTCGAAGAAGGTGAATCGGTTGATAAGGGTCAAATCATCGCCATTCTTGACAGCTACGATCGCCAGTTAGCCACCTTGAAACAGGCAAAACAAGAGGTCAAAGTGGCTCAGGCCCGTCTTGAGCAAGTCAAAGCCGGTGCTAAAAGCGGTGCCATTAAAGCGCAGTCAGGAACCGTTAACCGCTTCCAAGCCGAACTAGAGGGTCAACTGGTGATACAAGAGGCTAAAATTGCCAGTTTACAAGCTCAGTTACAAGGACAAAAGACCACTCAACAAGAAACCATCGAACGTCTGCAAGCTGAGTTCAACAATGCTCAAACCGAGTGTAAACGGTATGACCAACTCTATCGAGAAGGGGTGGTATCCGCCTCTGAATATGACAGCAAATGTCTACAAGCAACCACGTTTCGAGAAGAGCTAGATGAAGCGCAAGCGGACTTAACTCGCATTGTCACGACTCTGTCGTCGGATATTCGAGAAGCACAAGCTGGTTTAACGCGATCGCAACGAACCCTTCAATCCCAAATTATCGAAGCTCAAGCCACCTTAGAAGAGATTGCTGAAGTTCGGCCAGTGGATGTAGAAGTTGCTCAAGCAGAGCTTGATAAAGCGATTACGGCGGTTCAACAAGCGGAGGCCAACCTACAATTGTCTTATGTACGCTCCCCCCTCAAAGGTAGTGTTTTAGAACTCCATACCAGAGCCGGAGAAGCAGTTACCAGTCAAGGAATTGCTGACATTGGCAAAACAGACCAAATGGAGGTGATTGCTGAAATTTATAAAACCGATATTGGTCACATTCGTCTGGACCAAAAAGCAACGATTACCAGTCCAGCGTTTGATAAGACATTACAGGGAACCGTGAGTCATATTGGTTTACAAGTAAAGCAGCAAGATATTTTTAGTAATGAGCCAAGTTCCGATGTCGATCGCAAGGTGATTGAGGTAAAAATTCGTCTTGATCCCCAATCCAGTCAACAAGTTGCTCAGTTAACCAATTTACAAGTTGAGGTTGCCATTGATACCAAATCTAAGTAGATCGAAAACTTACTTGTTTGGTCTGCATGGGAGCGAAGGGAACAGGGGGTAGGGGAGATTATTTAAAGTCTTAAAAAACAAACTTTTCTTATCTATATTGCTATTTTATCCCCCTAACCCCTAAACAAACTCCTGAACTCCCAAACTCCTACACTCCTTAAACCGAACTGAGGTTAAATATGATTCTACAAATTCCCTTAGCTTGGCTCATTCTGGTTAAAGAAAGAAGTCGTCTTTTAGTTGCGATCGCAGGTATCGCTTTTGCGGTTATTCTTATTTTTATGCAACTAGGCTTTATGAATGCCCTTTATGACAGTGCGACGGCTCCCCATCGTAATCTTAAAGCAGATTTAGTTTTACTCAATCCTCAATCTGAAGTCTTATTTTCCCTGCGGAGTTTCCCTCGTATTCGTTTATATCAAGCGCAAAGGGTTGAAGGGGTAGAGTTGGTTAATTTTTTATATTCCCGTTTGGGTAATTGGAAAAATCCTCAAACCCGTCGGACTCGCTCCATTTTAATGTTAGGATTTGATCCCTCTCGACCAGCTTTTCAATTTCCTGGGGTGAATGAAAACTTAGAGGCACTGAAAAAACCCGACCGCGTTATTTTTGACCAATTATCTCGGCCAGAGTTTGGCCCCATTGCAGAAACGTTTCAAAACAATCAATTCGTGGAAACTGAAGTGAATGGCACTCGTATTCAAGTGGCTGGTTTATTTAGTATGGGAACGTCTTTTTCTGCGGATGGTCATGCCATTACTAGCGATACGACTTTTTTACATATTTTTAAACAGTCCCAACAGTCTCAAATTGATTTAGGGTTAATTACTCTTAAATCAGGATTTGAGCCACAAAAGGTAATTAAAGAGTTATCAAAAGCTTTACCTAATGATGTCAAAGTTATGACAGTAGACGAGTTTGCTGCTCTCGAAAAAAATTATTGGGAAAATAGTGTTGCCATTGGCTTTATTTTTGGATTGGGTGCGTTTATGGGATTTATTGTTGGTGCAGTTATTGTTTATCAAATTATCTATACTGATGTCTATAATCATTTATCTGAATACGCTACTCTTAAAGCAATGGGATATAAACATACTTACTTATTAAAAATTGTTCTTGAAGAGTCAATTATTTTAGCTTTTTTAGGGTATATTCCCGGATTACTTCTTTCTATTTTAATGTACATTTATCTTGAATCCGAGACACAATTACCTGTAATGATGACAGTGGATGTTGCTATTTTTGTCCTTATTTTAGCAATTATTATGTGCTTTGTTGCTGGTTCTATTGCTATGCGCAAATTAAATTCTGCTGATCCGGCTGATATTTTTTAACAGTCCTTCAGGTGAGGCAGGAGGAAAGATGTTAGTTAATAATTTGAGTGATACTACTACAGGAAAGCCACAATACAAAAGGTAAAAAAAAAGAAACCTAAAATACAGTTATTTTGATATATTAGATTCAATATAATATCTTAATTGCTTAAAATAACTTAAATTAAACTAATAATTTCTCTCATATATAAAAAACTCTCTCAGGGATTAAGTTATGAATCATGAACCAATTATTGAAATTAAACAACTCAATCATTATTTTGGCAAAGGAGAACTTAGAAAACAAATTCTCTTTGATATTAATTTAACTTTAACCAAAGGAGAAGTGGTCATTCTTAAAGGGCCTTCTGGCTCAGGAAAAACCACTTTATTGACTTTAATGGGTGGCTTACGGGTTCCTCAAATGGGTAGTCTTAAAGTGTTAGGACAAGAATTAGTAGGGGCAAAAAAACAAAGTTTTGTGAAAATTCGCCGTAATATTGGTTATATTTTCCAAGCCCATAATCTTTTAGAATGTTTAACCGCTTGGGAAAATGTTCAGATGTCTCTTGAATTACATCAAGGATATTCTCCTCAAACAATGAAACAAAAATCTCTGGAAATATTAGAAGTTGTAGGCTTAGGTTCTCGGGTTAATTATTACCCCCAAAATTTATCGGGGGGACAAAAACAAAGAGTAGCGATCGCCCGCGCTTTAGTTAATCATCCTAAAATCGTTTTTGCAGATGAACCCACTGCTTCTCTTGATAGTAAATCAGGTCATGATGTGGTGGAATTAATGCAAAAATTAGCTAAAAAACAGGGCTGTACCATTTTGATCGTTACCCATGATAATCGAATTTTAGATATGGCAGACCGCATTATCGAACTCAATGATGGGTCATTAGTAGCTGAGGTCGTAATATAATCTCTCTGAAGCTTGTCTGAAGTGAGTTTGAGTAAACTATACTATGTAGTTCAATAGTACAGCGATCGCTTAATAGAAATTGGTAAATGTGGACAGATTTTTGATCCTAAACAAGAGTTTTTAGAAGTATTAGATAGCGAAGGAAAGAAAGCATGACTAAAATTTTGGAGAAATTTTAAAACCCCCTTTTTATAAGAAAAGGGGGTTAAAATAAGGTTTAATTTCGTTTCCTCTCACGGGCTTCATCTACCTTCATGGTACGCCCCATCCATTCAGCCCCATTCAGGGTCTCAATGGCATTAAATTCGTTTGCTTTCGTTTCTAATTCTACAAAGGCAAATCCTCTAGGACGACCCGTATCTCTATCTGTTGGGACATGGACTCTCTTAACTGAACCATAATCCGAAAAAACAAAGTTTAGGTCTGCTTCTGTTACCTCATAAGGGAGGTTTCCGACATAAATTGACATGAACTATTTATCTTGATTTCGACGTTTCGAGCGTGATCTTCGGAGAAAATATTACCGATACTGAACAATAAAACGGTTAATTCTAACTAAGTTATTTTTCTCTCAATGTATAATGCTCACATATTATTATAACATAATCTTGTTACATTTTGTCAAATTTTGCAAATTAATTGACATTTTAATCAACCAAGGAGTCAGGAATCATGAGAACAACAAAATAGAATATTAACTGCAAATTTATAACCAATAAGTGGAGATAAAGAATCCTTGAATCGTGAATTATTTAGTGATAATTGATGTAAACCCAACCGAGAAAAGTAGGGTAAACCGCCGTTATTAATAGGGTAAGCCAGATTACAATAACAGTGTAATTAATTATAGATAATTCTAACAATGCAACCTACTAATCCTAATCAATTTACAGAAAAAGCCTGGGAAGCAATCGTGCGAACCCCCGATATTGCTAAACAAAATAGTCAACAACAAATTGAAAGTGAACATTTAATGAAGTCTCTGACTGAACAAGAGGGACTAGCAACCAGTATTTTTAATAAAGCTAACATTAGTGTTCCCAAATTACGAGATCGAACTGAAGAATTTATCCGTCGTCAACCAAAGGTATCTAACCCTGGAGAATCAGTTTATTTAGGTCGTAGTTTAGATAGTTTGCTTGACAGAAGTGAAAAGTTTCGCAAAGAATTTGAAGATGACTATATTTCGATTGAACATTTACTCTTAGCCTACAGTAAAGATGATCGTTTTGGTAAAAACTTGTTCAAGGAATTTGGTCTAAGTGAAAATAACTTAAAAGAGATTATTAAACAAGTAAGAGGGAATCAAAAAGTGACCGATCAAAATCCAGAAAATAAATATGAATCATTGGAAAAGTATGGACGGGATTTAACTCAATTAGCTAGAGAAGGTAAACTTGATCCTGTTATTGGTAGGGATGATGAAATTCGTCGTACTATCCAAATTTTATCCCGTAGAACCAAAAATAATCCTGTTTTAATTGGGGAACCTGGGGTAGGGAAAACCGCAATTGTAGAAGGGTTAGCCCAACGAATTATTAACAGAGATGTCCCTGAATCTTTGCGAGATAGAAAGTTAATTGCTTTGGATATGGGATCATTAATTGCCGGGGCAAAATATCGAGGAGAATTTGAAGAAAGACTAAAAGCTGTTCTCAAAGAAGTAACTGATTCTCAAGGCAATATTATCCTCTTTATTGATGAAATTCACACCGTTGTTGGCGCCGGTGCAACTCAAGGAGCGATGGATGCAGGAAACCTTTTAAAACCTATGTTAGCAAGGGGAGAATTGCGCTGTATTGGGGCAACAACCCTTGATGAATATCGTAAGTATATTGAGAAAGATGCAGCCTTAGAAAGACGGTTTCAAGAGGTATTAGTTAATGAACCCAATGTAGTCGATACGATTTCCATTTTACGGGGACTTAAAGAGCGTTATGAAGTTCATCACGGGGTCAAAATTGCTGATACGGCCTTAGTAGCAGCAGCTATGTTATCTAACCGTTATATTAGCGATCGCTTTTTACCAGATAAGGCGATTGATTTAGTAGATGAATCAGCAGCTAAATTAAAGATGGAAATCACTTCTAAACCCGAAGAATTAGACGAAGTTGATCGTAAGATTCTTCAGTTAGAAATGGAACGTTTATCTTTACAAAAAGAAGAAGATGAAGTTTCTCGTGAACGTCTAGAAAAACTAGAAAAAGAATTAGCTGATCTCAAAGAAGAACAATCCCAACTTAATGCCCAATGGCAAGCAGAAAAAGAAGTCATTGATCAGATTCGTGAACTCAAAGAAACAATTGA
Organism: Crocosphaera chwakensis CCY0110; assembly: GCF_000169335.1. Taxonomy (GTDB): domain Bacteria; phylum Cyanobacteriota; class Cyanobacteriia; order Cyanobacteriales; family Microcystaceae; genus Crocosphaera; species Crocosphaera chwakensis. The sequence goes on along the minus strand of NZ_AAXW01000005.1, from coordinate 150,014 downwards.
TCAAGTTAACTTAGAAATTCAACAAGCTGAACGAGATTATGACCTCAATAAAGCTGCCGAATTACGCTATGGAAAACTAACAGATTTACAGCGACAAGTTAAGGATTTAGAAAGCAAAATTGAAGAGCGACAAACCACAGGTAAAACTTTATTACGGGAGGAAGTTGTAGAATCAGATATTGCTGAGATTATCTCTAAATGGACAGGTATTCCCATCAGTAAATTAGTGGAATCTGAGAAAGAAAAGCTATTACAATTAGAGGACGAATTACACGAGCGAGTTATCGGACAAGAAGAGGCAGTAACTGCTGTTTCAGAAGCTATACAGCGTTCTCGTGCTGGACTTGCTGATCCGAATCGTCCCACTGCTAGTTTCATTTTTCTTGGTCCCACTGGCGTAGGTAAAACTGAATTAGCCAAAGCCTTAGCGAAGAATCTTTTTGATACTGAAGAAGCCATCGTTCGTATCGATATGTCTGAGTATATGGAGAAGCATAGCGTATCTCGTTTAATTGGTGCGCCTCCAGGGTATGTAGGCTATGACGAAGGAGGACAACTAACCGAAGCCATTCGCCGTCGTCCCTACTCAGTAATTCTCTTTGACGAAATAGAAAAAGCCCACGGTGATGTCTTCAACATCATGTTACAAATTCTCGATGATGGACGCTTAACAGACTCTCAAGGTCGGGTAGTAGATTTCAAAAATACTATCATTATTATGACCAGTAATATCGGTTCTCAATACATTTTAGATGTGGCTGGAGACGATACTCGTTATGATGAAATGCGTTCCCGTGTTATGGACGCAATGCGTAATAATTTCCGCCCTGAATTTCTCAATCGTATTGACGAAATTATCATCTTCCATAGCTTACAGAAAGAACAACTTCGAGAAATTGTTAAGCTACAAATTCAACTCCTCAGAAATCGTTTAGAAGACCAAAAAATGTCTCTCAAATTAGCTGATGTTGCCTTAGATTTTGTTGCCGATATCGGTTATGATCCTGTCTATGGTGCCAGACCTTTAAAACGGGCGGTTCAACGGTACTTAGAAACTCCCATTGCTAAGTCAATTTTAAGGGGAGAATTTAAAGCAGGAGACACTATCTTTGCCGATGTTGAAGATGAAAGGTTAACCTTTAAAAGGTTACCTTCTGAGATGTTAACTGTATAACTTGTAGGGTGGGTAATGCCCACCTTTTTTATATAATATTGATCATGCTGAGTCATTTTATGAATTAGAAAACTGATGAATTTTAATCCTTATTTGGAAAATTTCAAAATTGAATTTAGAGAATTTTGTGTATTTTATTATATTAAGCAAATCGATGAATGGTTTACTGAGGCTGGATTTAAAAAATTAGACCCTCAATGTATCACTCGTCGAGATCAAGTAGACGGTTATTACAATAAAATTGATTGGAATAAACAAGACGATATTGAAAAATTTTTGAAAGTTATAGAATATGTTTTAAGAACTAGCAGTTATAATGTATCTAATGAAACAAAAGATTATTTACGTGCTTTATGTAATAAATGCGGATTAGAAGTTGATAGTAATGGATATACAATATATTTAACTAATAAAAGTAGTCACACAGATGTTAAAAATATTATTTTTGCTTCTAATTATTTAAAACCAGAAATTATTTTTTCAGACTCCCTTAATAATGATATTGAGATGATCAAAAATCAAGAATACTGTTTGGTATATGATCAACCTATTCATTCTCATGGACTTTTATGGATAGAATTAATTGAATGGTGGAAAAAAGATCAAAAGATTATCAGTTGGTCAAATTCAGAAGCGGGAGATCACCTTTACAAAAGGCTTAAAGAATCATTTAAAGATAATGAAGCTGAGATAAGATTATTTGATACATATTACACTAAAGTATGTACTCGTTTAGGTAACAATTCTCCAGCCTTGTTACCACAAGTCTATTTACATTATGATCCTTATACTATCAAAGAGTTAAAACGAATGAATAAAAAACAAAGACTGAAAAGACAGCGTATGGATTTTTTGTTATTATTGCCAAAATCAAAAAGAATTGTTATTGAAATTGATGGTAAACAGCATTATTCAGATGATAAAGGGTTAGCAGATACTAAGCGTTACTCAGAAATGATAATGGAAGATAGACGATTAAAATTCCTAGGCTATGAAGTTTATCGATTTGGAGGCTATGAAATAATGCAAAACAATTATGAAAATATAATTTTAGATTTTTTTCAAAAAATGCTTGATTTTTATGAATTAAACCTTGACTTTTAAATTATATAAAAATCTATATTAATGCTTGTATCAACAAGTTTCTAACTTAGAAATCTTTATTAGATTGAATTATACCTAGAAAAAAGTCGGGAGGAAATCGACGAAATGTTAGGATTAAATGATTTAAAACAAACACGCTTTTATCAAGAAGCCCATGATGAAGGTAAAATGGAAGGTAAACTTGAGGCAAAATTAGAGTTAGTTCCTACTTTAATTAAACAAGGGTTTACTATTGAAAAAACAGCTAGTTTATTACAATTGGATGTAGAATTAATCAGAAAGTTAGTTTCATCTTAAATAGTTTAAAATTATTCTATCCCTTCCATAAACATCTTTTTAGCTTGTGGTCTAGAAGGTAAATTAACACATTTTATCAATAAATCAATATCTAATTCAGGTAATAAAACACTATTATTAACCTGCTCATATTCTCCATGATGTAAATAGTAAATTGATAACTGATTATTTTGCCAAAACCAAACTTCAGTAACCTCAAAGCGTTTATATTTTTCTAACTTATTAATTCCTCCACTGGTAAATATAACTTCTATCGCTAAATCAGGATTTTCTCTTGTCTTATCAAGATAATAAGATTCATGAGGTTGAAAAGATGCTCCTTTTATTTCTGCTTCACGAGTTGCACTCCCGACAGGAAGATAGTCAATATCTTTTTCACATAAATAGAGTTCAATTAAAAATCCTAGGATGGTTTTAATTCTTTCATATTCTTCTCCTGTTGTCATCAGGTCAATTTGTCCATCTAAATAACTTATTTTCGCTGTTGATTGTTCATTAATAATAGATTGTATTGTTTTAAATTGTTGCCAATTATAGCACCCTGGAAAAACAATAATTTGTTCACCTGTCGAGTTAGTTTCTAAATTTAATTGTGTGGTCATATTATTATTTTTATTTCATAATTTTTGTATTTAAAATAAGTATGCTCCGAAACTTAATAATATTCTAACCTTATAAATTTTTGTCAGAGCTTAACGGTGTGCTAAGGGTATGACACTGTAATAGAGTCATAACACGGTTCAACCCCTACGCATTGACGGATCTAGAGAATTTCGTTACTATAAAATCGTATGCCCCCCTAGGGGATATACCCTAAGAAGAAGTTTTACGATAAGTTAAGTAAAGTAAAGAAAAACTCATAATATATATAAAGGTTAACAAACGTTGATTTTTACCCCATCCACCGTGACCACTCATTCTTTAACACCTTCAGATCACTCATCTGCGGGTCAACCGTTTTTCAGTCGCCCAATGGTCAAAAATTGGCTGACATTCTTGGCCGCGGGCTTTTTGGTGTCTGTTCCCGTGTTTATAGAAGCCCCCCTGGTGCGTTTCTGCCCTGAAATTAGCGTGATAATGACAGGGGGATGGTTATGGTTAGCGTTTTACCTTATGAAGCAACCTAAAACTCATTTATGGGGAGATTTATTATTTGGGTTTAGTTGGAGTTGGTTAGCTGGTGCAATCTATTGGGGTTGGTTTCGTTGGGAACCCCTAATCCATCTTCCTGTTGAATCTATCGGTGTTCCCGTTGCTTTGTGGTGTCTTTGGCGAAGATGGGGACAAGTGGGTAATTTCTTTTATGTGGGTTCACTGTTAGGGACAGCTATTACCGATGCGTATTTTTATGTTACGGGACTGATTCCCCATTGGCGACAACTGATGCAAGTTGATCCTAGCTTAGCTACCCCAATTTTCCAATCTGCCTTAGAACAAGTGCAAACCCCTTGGGGAACCAGTTGGGCTATAGTCTTGGCCAATGGACTCTTAGGAATAGGTTTATGGGCAATGCAAAAATCAGATCACCATTGGTGGGCTTTAGCGGGTGCAGTATTAAGTACAATCTTAGTAGATAGTTTATTTTGGGTTGCTGCTTCTTTTGCGTAACTCGGTACAATGTAATAGGCTTTGTCCTTATTAATTGTTCTCGTATTGCCACCCTGTCAAACATCTGTGGATAATCTCGCCAAGACTCCCCATCTGTTGCTAGATACTGCTAAAGGTAAACGCCACTTTCCTTTAGTGGGCAAGAGTTATTGGACGATTGGACGAGGAATAGACAACGATTTTGCCATCGGAGATCATTGTATTTCTCGTAATCACGCTATTTTGCAATCCACTGAAACAGGAGAGTTTTTATTAATTGATCTAGGGAGTCGTAACGGAACCTTTGTTAATGAGCGTCGCGTGAGTATTCCTGTTACCCTGAAAAGTGGAGATAAAGTGACTTTTGGCAAGACTGATGTGGGTTTTTACGGGCCTACCCGTCACCATAATGATATCACGCCTCCAGAGTTTGCTGACCACGATACGATGGTTTTGCATGAACGTCGCTTGACCTCTGTGATAGTTGTGGATATGAGGAACTTTACGGCCTTAACACGACAATTAGACGAAGAAATACTATCTTCTTTAATTGGTAACTGGTTTCGCCAAGCAGGGGAAATCATTCGTAACGCAGGGAGTTGGGTAGACAAATATATTGGTGATGCGGTGATGGCCATTTGGTTTCATGGAGAAAATGAAGTCACCAAAGCTGATGTGATGAAAATATTTCAAGCGGTTCGTGATCTTAATCAAATGACTAAACAGCTAAGTCAAGAATATCCGGTTCCCTTTGAATTAAAGATTGGTGCTGGTATTAATACTGGTTATTCAATGGTTGGTAACACAGGCAGTGGAGACCATCCTGATTATACTGCTATTGGAGACACGGTTAATGCAGCCTTTCGCTTAGAGTCAGCGACGAAGGAGTTAGGGTTAGATGTTGCCATTGGAGAAGAAACCTATCTCTATTCAGTAGAGTTGAAAGACATTGATACGTTATTTTCTCAGTACACTGTTAATCTTAAGGGTTATGAACAACCCACTGTTACCTATGGCATAACGTTTCAAGGGTTAGAGAAGCTATTAATTAATAACGAATAATTATCATGCGATCCAATTACCATGAAAACCACCAGGAACACGAACCGGTAAATGAATGGTTGCGATGGGCTCAGCTTCAAAGTTTTTCGGATCAATGATCACAAAATCACTGGTATTCGTATTCTCATTATAGACGAAAGTAACCACATAGCCATCTAATTCAGATTGACCATGAGAACTGGGAATAAACGCAGCTTCACCGCCATAACATCCAGGTTTATAATGATGGACTTTATGGCTTTGATTAACGACATCATACTGAACTAAAGATGGCGATAGATTGGGAATTTTTTTCTGAGACGACAATTTTGTATCGTAGTAGGAAGCATACCCAAATTGATATGCTCTTGCTGCATAATTTTGATTAATAATAGGTAATTCTACAAAACGATCATCTAAATCTTGAAAGTCCATGTTATGTGTCTCTAAATCAATGGTTACTCGTCGTAAATTAGACTTATGAGTTAACATGGTTTCCCAGTCATTTTCTGATTGTATTTTAGGGTAAGCTACAAAATCTATCAATAATTGATGATCCGTTTCAAAACTATTCATAAAATGCCAAGTCCAAAAAGCCTCGGTTTTTAAATAAATAGGTTGTTTATCAATATTATGGCGATCTACTAAAATAATGGTACTCCCTTCTTCTTCTTGCCAAACAAAAGGAATATTATTGTTTTTTGCCTCTGTCATATTAAACACTAAAGGACAGTTAAAAAAGATGACGTAATTTTCAGTCATTGCCATATCATGAATCATCGTTGGTTGAGGAATCTCAATAGGCATTTCTCGAACAATCTTATTATTACTATCGGCAACATAATAATGTAAATAAGGGGTATTGAAGAAAGAATACCGATAAAAATGCAACTCTCCCGTATGAGGATCGATTTTAGGATGTGCCGTCATGGCTTGTTCTAATTGATGATTAAAATCCCATTCTCCTATGGTTTCTAAATCTTTATTAACTTCATAAGGTAAACCAGTTTCATACAAGGCTAATAGCTTATCTCCGTGAGCAATAATATTAGTATTAGCATAATTTTTAAACTTTAATTCGTTTAATTGTTTTCCTTCAAACATTTCATAAGTGAGTCCACGAGTTTGAATCCAACGATTTTTATAACTAACTTCTCCGTTATTAAAATAAATCCCGTGTAACATCCCATCTCCCTCAATAGGATAACTATAGGATTCTGGTTTAAACATAGGGTTCGGACCATTTCTGACATACATTCCCTTTAATTCCTTGGGAATATCACCCGATACTTTTAAATTTTTAATATCAACTTCTTCAAAGACAGGTGCATTGATTCCTCGCAAAAAAATATGATCACTTTTCCAACTTTTATAGGATGTGTGTTGTTTATAAATAGGACTAGATTGACTGGGTAATTGATGATAAGCGATCGCAGTCATGGCTGCGAGGGAAGATTGAATTAAAAATTGTCTTCTTTTCATAATAAATGCTTTTAAAAATTACTATCTTTTAACATTGTTGTGGCAAGTTTGGTATCAATTGAAATGCCTTCCGTGGGAAAATGTCGCATAATATCAATAGCAGTCCATCCTTCTTCTTCTTGATGAATCGCTGCTGAAATTAAAGCCCCACGAATGGCATAAAACCCATTAGACTGGGGATGGGTACTAAAGATTTCTCCCATACTTTTTAATAAGTCTTCCATCAATGGAGTTCGTAATAACCGAGAAAATCTTACCCCGTCTATTGTATGGCGTTTTTGTAAAGTCTCTCGTAATTCTAATAAGCTTTGTTCGTCAAACTGACTGGCAAAAAAAGCAAATTCTTTGGTAATTCTGCCTTCCTCTGCATAAATTTCTAGAGAATCAACCGATAAAGGTAATTTTAACGGTCCATAAATAAAATAGAGAGTTTCTGCACTTAAAACGGATCGTGGAATTAAGGGAATTAAAAATAAAGAAATCCCTAAGCAAATATGAGTTAAACGCTTCATTTTTGGTATAAAAAGTAACGATTTTTTACCGAATTCTTCTTAGTTCTGTTCACTCTAATGCAGCTTTCAGAGTTGACCCATATTTACTAACAAAATTTTAAGAAATAATTGCTTGAATAACTTATGGAAACTAATATGAAAGAAAATAGGATGTAGGGGGTGGGGTATGGATAAAACTAGAATTTATACTGATTTCACGTTGATAATACTCAGATTATGAGCTTAACAGTGGTGTAGTATCAACATAAAGTTAAGAGATGGTAAAGAATAGGCTTCATCTCTTCTCGATTCTTAACAGTCGTTGTAAAATACTATTGAGAAGAATTTTTATTAACTTCTCAGTTAATAGCAAGGAGTAAAGACAAGATTTTCTCAACTGTTTATGATCAGTAGAGAAGTGAAAACCAGTAAAATCAAGACTTTTTCAGGAGTGATATCAGTGAAGAGCAAGCATAAGGAATAAAGTGGGTTAAATAATCCTTTATCATTAGAGTAGAAAGCCCTATTGTTTATTGCTTTAAGAATAAGGATAGAGCAAAGATTAGATTATCTCAACTAATAACGGTTATGATTCAGTGAATTGATAGGAGAAACGCTCATGATAGATAATGCTTTAGGTGCAGTAACTAACGAACAAGACCATAATCAAACCATCGGTGAACAAATTGGAGCAACCGAGGAACAATTACTTAATTATTTAAGACAACATAACGAAATTGAGATGATTGTTCCTGTTCTGATTGGTGTCTTTGTTACCAGTCGATTTCAACTCCGTGGAGCTAATGCGTTACTGGTAAATTTAGCGGTTGCAAGTTTATGTCGACACGTTTTTACGACTATTAAAAGTCAAAACTTAACAACACAAAGAACCGAAGTAACAAACGGTAGAATGAACTCAACTGATGAATCTGAAAGTGAATATCAAATCGTTCATTCTGTTCCTGGAAGAATTCGTATTAAAGTTCCTCAACTTGGAGAAGATGCAGACTTTGCCAGACGACTCCAACAATTATTAAATGACGATGATTCTGTTATTAAAGTTCGTGTAAATCGTTCTGCTGCATCGGTTATCATCAATTATGATGGTCAAGGTGTATCTGATATGGAGCTTGGTTTACGATTACTTAGTATTTTGAATCAAGCTAAACAAACTGAAACTGGTACCAGCATGATTTAGAATGATTATCAATCATTAAAAGAATAAAATGATAATGAGTAAATCCCTCGGAAATACGAGGTTGAGAAATAAAATCGAATTTCTACCTTTGATAATTCATCAAGTTCCTGGAAGGGTAAGGATTCGCGTGCATCGTATCAGTTACGATCAATCCTTTGCTATGCTTCTTAAGGAACATTTGATCACAGTAGAGGGAATCACAAAAGTCCGTTTAAATTGTTGGTCAGCTTCTGTTATTATTCATTATAAAAAAAATAAAAACTTCAATATTAATCATCAGATTCTCTTGAGTATTAACCACGCAGAAACTGCCAAGAGTTTTTACCAAAAAGAAGATAATAATAACAGTAAAAAGCTAGAGGAATGGTCAAGCTTAACCTATCCAGGTTTAGCGACACTTTTCTCCTTAACTTCCCTAAAGATAAAACTACCTGGTTTAAGATTGATAGCTATTTTAATGTTACTTCGGGCTGCTTTTCCTGTGGTACAAAGGGCTTATGATAGTATCATTAATCAACACAAACTTAATATTGATTGTATCGATACCTTAGCTTTAGTTTTTAGTGGTTTACAAGGTAAAATAGTGACTCCTTCTTTAGTAATCACCCTTCATGAACTGGGAGATATTATTAGAGAAAAAACTGCTCGCTCTACTGAAGTAAAAACTAGCAATTTATTAGATACAATCGGCAACTTTGCTTGGGTAGAAAGAAACGAAAGCATTATTTCTGTTGAAAGTCATAAAGTAGAACTAGAAGAAATTGTCATTGTCTATCCAGGGGAAAAAATACCCGTCGATGGCATTGTGGTTAAAGGAAATGCCACCATTGATCAACAACAATTAACTGGTGAATCAATGCCTCTTATAGCCGAAGAAAATACTTATGTTTATGCTTCAACCTTAGTGAGATCGGGAGAAATACGCATTAAATCAGAAAAAATTGGACATAATACCCGTGCTGCAGCCAGCTTTAAATTATTAGAAAAAGCTCCCGTTCATGACACCCGAATGGCAAACTATGCAGCCAACTTAGCTGAACACTTAATTATGCCTTCATTATTATTATCAGCCATTATTTTAACAGTAACCAGAGATCCCAGTCGAGTGGCTTCTATTCTTACTTTAGATTTTGTTACCGGTATTCGAGTTTCCATGCCTACTGCCTTTTTAGGCGCTTTAAATCATACCACTCGTCATGGCATTTTAGTCCGAAGTGGTCGCACACTAGAACTATTATCAGAAATTGATACTATTGTCTTCGATAAAACAGGAACCTTAACCCAAGGAAACATTGAAGTTGTCCACATAAAAACCGTTGCCCAAGGGTTAGGTCCAGAAAAAGTCCTGCAACTGGCTGCATCTGCCGAACAACGCATTACTCACCCCGTCGCCGAAGCCATCGCCCATTATGCTAACAAGAGGAATATAGACATCTTACCCCGTCAATCTTGGGACTATGAGGTAGGCTTAGGAATGGTAGCAACAATCGACGGACAAACGGTTTTAGTGGGGAGTGAGACGTTATTAAGTAGTAAAGGAGTAACAGTTATTGAAATCGTTAAGCAACAAGAAACGGCAGGGTTATCCCCTGTGTATGTAGCCTGTGATGGTGTGTTTCAGGGCATTATTTATTATAGTGATCCCCTGCGTCCCCAAAGTGCAAAATTGATCCATGCCTTACAACGAGACTACGGAATGGAAGTGCATCTACTGACGGGAGACACCCAAAAACGGGCGACAGAGGTAGCCAAACAGTTAAATATCCCCCCTTCTCAAGTCCATGCCGAAGCATTTCCTGAAGATAAGGCGAAAATTGTCCGAAAATTGCATCATGGTGGTAAAACCGTCGCTTTTGTGGGAGATGGACTTAACGATTCTGTGGCCTTAGCTTACGCAGATGTCTCCATTTCCTTTGAAAACGGTTCCGATATTGCCAGGGAAACTGCAGATGTGGTGTTGATGAATAACGACTTAAAAGACTTATTAGAGGCCATTTCCATTGCCCAACAAACCAAGCAATTAATTACTCAAAATACTTTAATGGTTGTAGCCCCGAATGTAGCTGCCTTGGGGTTAGCCACAACGGTTGGCCTTAACCCATTGTTAGCCACCCTGGTTCATAATGGAACTGCGATCGTGGCTGGCTTAAATAGTTTACGTCCCTTGGTTCAACATAAACTTGAAAGCAACTAACATAGGAGATCGACATCATGTCACCGATACACTGGGATAAATCCGTCTTAACCTTTCATGTTAAAGAAATTATCGAAGATCATCATCAAAAAGGTGATTCTTCTGGGGTGTTAGGGTTAGGTGCCATTTTAGTCGGAACCATTGCCCTGCCTGCGGCCGTTAAATTTGGACGGCCGGTTCTCAAGTCCATTATTAAAACAGGATTATCCCTTTCCCCTCAAAAGTTAGAAACTACCTCTAAAAAGCCTCTCAAAACTTTTTCTAATTCTTCAACTAAGCAATAGAAGCATAATTGAACAGAGGCCGCTGGCCTCTGTTTATAAATTGAATTTCTAACTTCTATAGCACTACGCATAAAGGGTAAGATATTAACTTACTTTTGCCTCTTGCCTCTTGCCTTGTGCGTAGCACTATAACTCATTTTATTCAGGTTTCGTTATGGCCTTCAGAAGTAGAAGCTAGAAGAGAAGCTTTTTCAGCTTGTTCTGCGATCACTTCTGCTTTGGCTTCTGCCACGAGATCAGCCATTAATTCCCCTGCTTCTGCGAAGGTTCCTTTAGTCTTTTCGTAGAGAATAACACCAGTTTTAACGGTAGCTTTGGCTGCAGGTTTGAGTAAAGGGAGAACCACAGGAGTAACAACTAAAGCTCCCAGTCCAATGGCTATGGTTCGATTAGGATTATCACGATAGACTTTTTTTAGGGTTTCTAACATTTTCTTTTCCTCATCAATTAATTAGCAACTGGCGAAACACTTAGGACTGGGTTGGATTCTCTAAGCCCTCCATCACTTGTATTATACCACTATCAAGAAAAACGAACTCAGGTTAAATAAGACCCATTTTCTCCGATTTTTCCCTCTCCATTTAACACATAAATACCGGCTGAATTGGCCTTAACCAGAAAAGAAAGGGTATTATTATTTACATCGATCTTATTGTCGGTTACTGCGTCAGCATAAGACCCATTTTTCACATTATTAAGGGTAATTTGTTGTTCGCTACCAATGGTTAAACCAACGGCAACATAACTATTACTTGGTTGATCTTCTCTGATGAAACTGATGCCACTTCCCCACTCATTCACCTGACTCATGGCCCCTTTTTGTAAAGCAGGAATACGACGACGAATGAGGTTTAAGCGTTTAATATGTTGATAGAGAGGATGACTTTGGGTGGTTTGGATGGTATCTTCTTCAAGATGGGGACCATAATAAGCCCTTCCCGTTTCATCTAATGTATCATCATTGCCGATAATATCCTGGGGTTTTCCTTTCATAAATTCGATTTCTTCCCCAAAATAGAGGCAAGGAATACCTCTAATCGTCCACAATAAATTATAAGCAGCAGCAGCCCATTCTGTATTGCCTTGGAAGCGAAAGCGAAAATCATTATCAGGCCCCACATCATGATTTTGTAGGAAGGTGACTAAAGTGGTTGCATCCCCATAAACCCAATCATTAGCTAAAATAGCCCCAATACCACTAAAACTCCCCCGACTGACGTTATCCCGAAAGGTAGAAAACAAAGAAAAATCTAACACCGAGAAACCAGAGTCACCCCCAGATTTGGGATCTTTGGGATCGTCTCCTAAACGAGTGTACCACCAAGGTCGTAAAAAAGAGGGTGCATTATCATCTCCAAATAAATCACCCCATCCAGTCCCTTTAACCAGGTTTTCCCCAAAAACGAATAAACCCGGTTTATGGGTTTTCCAAGCATTGATATATTCGAGTAAATTATTGCGTTCAACGTGCTTAACCGTATCGATGCGTAGCGCGTCCACTCCCATATCTAAATAGCGACAAATGGCATTGATGAGGTAGTCTTTAACATTGTCTCGTCTCGTAGCTAAGTCGATGGTATCTCCGGCTAAATGTTTGGTTTGGATCGAAACATTTTCCCAGTCTCCTCCAGCCATAAACCCGTCTTGATGATACCATTCAGGATCGAGATTATTGGCATCAATACCAAAAAAGCGGTTGGGGTTATAGCCTTCTTTGGGAACGGTTTCCCCTGTTAATGGATCGACTAAAGGGACGACTCCTTCGGGATCAGAGGTTTGTCTTTCTTTAAACCAGTCAGGGGCCACCGGGTTATCATTATCTTCTCTAAACTCGTTTTTATAGTTGCCTAAGTTGCCTTGATAGGGTCCATAATTAACTTGTCCTTGTTGTGATCCTTGGGGGACAAAATATTTAATCGGGAGATGATCGATCCAAACTTTCCCCCTGATACCGTATTGACAGGAATGGTTAACCACCACATCTTGTATGATTTTTATGCCTCTAGCGTGTGCTTCGTTGATTAAATCTTGATAGGTTGCGTCAGGAGACTCTAAACGGGGATCGATCTTTGTCCAGTCATAACCGTGATAGCCATGATAGTCTAAACCGCTTCTATTTTCGATAGGAGGGGTGATCCAAATAGCGGTAAACCCTAAGTCTTTGATATAGTCTAATTTTTGAATTAACCCTTTAAAGTCCCCTCTCCAGTGAGGATCTTCTGCTTCCCCTGCTGCGTTAAACTTAATGCGATCGCGACAGAAAAAGTTATTACTGGGATCACCATCATAAAATCGAGTGGTAATGAGAAAATAGATGGTTTCTGCTCGAAAGTCTCCCTCTTCTACCTTATCTCCCACATTGTAGTAGAAGTCTGCATAGGTTTCATTCCCTGCACCATCGATGATCAAAAATCTTACATTAGTCGTCTTATCTAAGCGTATTTTTGGCCCCGTTAAGCCATTGATAGCCTTTCCTTGAACATAAATATTACTGTTGGTTGTGGGTGCTGTGCCATCGTTGGTATAGTAAGCGATAATCGGGGTTTCACGGGGATCGGTAATAGTAAAACGAGGAGTGATCGCTTCTTGATAGTTCCCAGAGTTTTGACTCGCTGTAATGGTAGGTTTTCTGAAGTCTGCGTTAGGATCAATAGTATAAATAAATTCAAAAATAGCTCCCATTTCTCCTAATGCGTTACGTCCAATACAACGCAAAGTCGTGCTAGTTTCTATCAGAATGGGTTGCTGATAGAGGTTAGATTGAACACTGGGTGCTGTGCCATCGGTTGTATAGTAGATAGCATCGTCTTCATTGTTACTAGAAAGGGTAACACGCTGTGACTCTTGATAGATTGCCCCTTTTGGCATAGCGGTAATAACGGGAATAGCAGGCCGTTGGGGGTTTTGGTCGTACCAGTTATCCTTAAAAAACCACCCTTCTCTATTCCTACTTAGGTTATCGGTTTGTCTCCAAGTCCCATCGTTAAAGATAATATTAGCCGTATCTACTTCTGAGAAACGATAGCTGTACCAGTCATTTCCATCTGCTGTCATGGAAACCCCTGGCCACGATACTGAGTTAGAAGAGGGACTGGTATTCCAATAGTAAATATAAATGGTCTTTTGCCAGGAAGTAGGTCTTTTGAAATGAACCACAAGGGGAGTTATAGCGGTTTCAGGGTTACGACCATACCATTGATTGTTGAAATACCAACCGTTTCCCTCTCGTTGCAAGTCTCTAGTTTGTTTTCCTTGACCATCATTAAAGATTAAACTGGCCTTATCTACTCCTGAAAGGCGATAGCTATACCAGTCATCGCCATCTGCTGTCATAGAAACTCCTGGCCAAGATACCGAGTTAGAAGAGGGACTGGTATCCCAATAATAAAGATTAATGCTTGGTTCCCATGAAGAAGGACGCTTAAAGTAGATGAGGAGATCAGCCATTGTTTAGGTTTCCCTTATGCTTGTAAGCTCAACCTATCATGCTACAGTTCTACTTTTTAGCACTCTTACAATCTTTTAAGAAGACTGAAAATTGTTGCAACAAGTCTATTGAATCATGCCATCTTTAAATCTTATGACTCGTTGGGTTTGTGAAGCAATATCTGAGTCATGAGTAACAATGACAATTGTCATACCTTGTTGATTTAGCTCCGTCAGTAAATTCATTAAATCTTGAGACGTTTCTGTATCTAATGCTCCAGTGGGTTCATCGGCGAGGACGATACTAGGTCGATTCACCAAAGCGCGGGCGATCGCAACTCTCTGTTGTTGTCCCCCTGACAGTTGATTAGGACGGTTAAATAAATAATCCCCTAAACCAACGAGGGAAAGAACTTCTGTTGCCCTTCGACGACGTTTTGATTTAGGTATGTTAGCGTAAATCATAGGAAGCATGACATTTTCTAAAGCAGTACAACGAGGTAAAAGGTTAAACTGTTGAAAAACGAAACCAATACGCTGGTTACGAATATAGGCTAAAGCATCATTGCTTAAAGAGGTTAAGTTTGTTCCATCAAAATAATATTGTCCGCTAGTGGCGCGGTCAAGACAACCCATTATATTCATGAGGGTTGATTTTCCTGAACCTGATGCCCCCATGATGGCAATATATTCCCCCTGTTCGATTTGTAAGTCGATTCCCTTTAGTACGGGTACATTAACTTGACCTAAACGATAAATTTTAGTAATTCTCTGTAAAAAAATCATCGATTATTCACGTCTTAAAGCATTAATCGGCTCTAATTTAGCAGCATTACGGGCGGGGATCACACCTGCCAATAAACCAACAATCAAAGAGAGTCCAACACTACCAATAACCGAAGCAAAGGAAACAATAAAGGGGAACTCAAAAATATTTGCTGCAGCCAAAGCAATGATAATTCCGGTGACCATGCCAATGATTCCTCCTGTTTGAGAAATCAAGACTGATTCAGCTAAAAACTGCTGTAATATAGCTGAATTAGTCGCTCCGACTGCTTTTCTGATACCAATTTCTCTTGTTCTTTCTACAACTGAAACTAACATGATATTAGCAATACCAATTCCTCCAACCACTAAAGAAATTCCAGCGATCGCAGCTACCATCACAGTGAGGAGTCCTACAATACTCGTAAACGTATTAACTACATCGGTTTGATTACGAATACTAAAATCATCATCTTGAGAAGCAGAAAGATTATGTCGTGATCTTAAAAGATTAGTTATTTGAAATTCTGCTTCCTCCATTCGCTTTTCATCCCTAACTTTGACATAAATCCCATTAACTGCGGTGCCACTCAGAGAGTTATTTCCGAAGATGCGAGAGGACATATTACTCAAAGGAATAAAAACCTGATCGTCTCGGTCGATGGAGCCTTCAGAGCCTTTTTTCTCAAATACGCCAATGATTTCATAAATATTACCTTCAATGCGAATTTTTTGCCCTAAGGGTTGGCTATCTTCCCCAAATAGTTCATTTAAAACTGTATTCCCTAGAATAGTTACAGGGGTTGCACTATCTAATTCTTCCTGAGTAAAAAAACGTCCACGAGTGAGTTTGGTGTTTCTCGCTTCTAAGTAATTAGAATCGATGCCCACAATATTAGTCCCATGATTATCTTGTTGATAAACAATTTGTCCTGGACGTTGTAAATAGGCCGAAACGACTTGAGCAGATGAAACTTGCTTTTGAATAACTTGAGCATCCTCTTTGATTAAGGTACTTGTTGATCCTAGACCTTGACTGATTCCTCCAGTTCGCGCTTGTCCTGGAAAGATTTGTAAAACATTTGTTCCTAAAGACTGAATTTCTTGTTCTGTGGCTTTTTGAACGCCCTGTCCTACGGAGGTAATGGCAATGACAGAAGCAATACCGATAATTACCCCTAACATTGTTAATAAAGTCCGTAGTTTGTTGCTTAATAAAGCCGTAATGGCCATGGACAAAATCTCAGGAATAGGAACTGGATGAGGATGATAGTTATTCATACTGATATTTTGCACCTTCGATAAAACTAGCTAAATTTTGATTGTTAAGTTTTCTTGTACTGGTACAAGATGTCAGCATAGCTTATGTTTTTGGCTGACAGCATTACTGTTACCTTACGGGAAGGAAGAGGATTGTTTATTGGCGATCATAATCTTGCTAAAAAGTCGATCAATTTTTTATTGAGGAGGACCACCACCAGGGGGACCACTACCAGGAGGACCGCCCCCAGGAGGACCACCCCCCGGAGGACCCTGATTAGAACCGCCTCTAAATAAGTCTCTCAGAGAAAAACCAGCTTTAGGTGGTGCATCAGATGGAGGGGCTTCTGTTAGAATGTGTTCGCTGCCATCGAGTCCACTTTTAACTTCAGTCAAACTATCAGAACTCGCGCCGATAACGATAGGAAGAAATTCAGGTGCGTGATCGAGTCCGACAATAAAAACCCCAGTGGTATTATCTTTGCGTGTCACTGCAATGGTTGGAACCGTTAAAACATTGTTTAATTCGTCTATATAAAATTCGACAGAGACGTTCATTCCTGAACGCAACTGTTGCTGAGCTTCTTGACTTAGGTCAACTTTTACCTCAAAACTGGTGACATTTTGTTGTACGGTTGCTTGGGGAGCAATCTGTGAGACTTTTCCCTCAAAAATAATCCCAGGAAAAGCATCTGCTTCGATTCCAACGGCTTGCCCTACCTTGATTTTAGCAATATTATTTTCTGATACATTGGTCAAAATTTCATTTTCAGATGCTAGGGATAAAATTGAGGTTGAGGTAGCTGAAGAAACGGCACTTCCTGAGGTCATGGGTGTTACAAATGCCCCAGGATCGGCATATTTACTTGAGATGATGCCATTAAAAGGGGCCCGAATCATCGTGTCTTCAATCTCAGTCTTAATGGTTTGTAGTGATCCTTTTGTTGATTGAACCTCGGCACGGGCTTGAGCAATTTCTTCTTCTCTAGTTCCTTCTTCTAATAGGGATAAGGCTTCTGTTTGTGCTTTAACCTCGGCACGAGCTTCCTCTATGTCTTCTTGTCTGGTTCCTTCGTTCATTAACGATAACTCCTCTTCGGCCTCGGTTACCTCTGCTTTAGCACTATCGCGGATGGCACGTTGTTCATTTAAGGTGAGTTGAGAAATCGCCCCTTCCTTAAAAAGAATCTCATCACGTTTAAATTCATCTTCTGCTTGTTCAAAGGTTGCTTGAGCATTAATTAGTCTTGCTTGTGCTTGAGCAATTTCCTGAGAACGATTCCCTGTGATTAGCTTCTTGAGATTTGCTTCTAATTGTTCTAATTTTGCTTCTGCTTGGGCAATTTCTTGAGAACGATTACCATTGATTAACTTTCTCAAATTTGCTTGCGCTTCTGCTAGTTTACCTTCTGATTCAATCAATTGTCCCAATAAATTAGAATCATCCATCTTGGCGATTAGTTGTCCTTTTTTGACATAATCACCCTCTTCAATAAATAATTCTCTGAGAATCCCTGCATTTTTAGGACTAACATTAACTAACTTTTTCGGTTCTACTGTGCCATTAGCAGACACACTCACTTTCAGATTAGTTCGTTCTGCCCGTACTGGTAGGGGTCGCTGATTTTGGTTAATACGCGAACTCGCGAACTGACGATAGATAAGATAGAGGCTACCTATTATCAGCAACAAGATAATCAGCTTTGTTATCAAAGATTTTATGCCCTTTTTCTGATCTTTGCTAGAGCTATATTCAGAATCTTCTGAGTTAGGCAGATTCTTGTATTGCATTGAGTTAGGAGAATGAGAACTCATCGGAAATTATCGACTAAAATTCGATAGCTAATTAACAAACAAAGGGTAAGGGAACAACAGAGTAACAAATTACTTGATATTTGCTTAGATCGGCTAATTTTTAAGCTTCACAGGGGTCGAGGAATGGATGATTATAGGTCTTAAACCCATGATCAATAAGGAAAATGAGGCGATTAGGATTTCAACTTGATTCAATAGACTAAGGCTGACAGTTGTTGTATGGATACAACGGGCCTTCTTCGTAAGCATCGCGAGCATAAGGAATACAATCAGGATTATGGAATTGCTGAGCTACTTCGTCGGCAAAGAAAGCACCGAGTTTAGTCAATTCAATTTTTTCATCATCTTCAACCAATAATCCGAAAGACTTGAGGGCTTCAATTTTGGGACGGAATACTTCATCAAGGGAAACGCCTCCTGTTACTTCGCTATAGTATTTTTTCCAAACACAGCGATTTTTCAGGGGCAAAATAATCGCCCAGCGCATCTGTTCTTCATGACTTCGGACTATACCACGATTTAAGGGAAGTTTTCCTTCGCTAATTTTCTGATAATAGTCTTCAAAGGATTGAGTATTGAGGACAAATCTATCTCTAAGGCTACTAAAGGCGGTTAAACCGAAACCAACCTGATCTAATAATCCGCAACACTGGTTATCCGCATAGTGGGAATAGTATTTCCGTTCCTTGGTGTACACCCGTCTGAGGTTTTCATGGTAACCATTAGCGTTGAGGATATCGATGGCGATTTGTTTCATCATGATGCTTTCTTCAACACTGGGGAAAGCTTGTAATCCTCTTTCTTTAACAGCTTTGATTTTGGCTTGATAGTCTCCATAAGCTTCGACTTTGAGTCGATAAAGTTGGATTTCTTCGACCCCTAAGGAAACCGCTTGCTCTACAACATCAATCCAGTTATCTAAGGTCTCTCCTGGATAGCCAAAAATGAATTCGATATCTACTTGATAGCCAAATTTCTTGGCGTTCTCGATGGAGAGAAGGGCTTCTTCTACGCCGTGATGACGGTTCATCATCTTAAGAATATCAGCGTTCAGGGATTGAATACCGATAGTTAAACGATCAACACCGTAATCACGCATGATACGCAACCGCTCTTCTCCCTCTGGTCCAATTAAGGTCACGGGATCAACATCATAATTAAATTGGGTGCAAGTCGATACATCAACCCTGGTAACAAAAGAGTCTAAAAACCGACGTAACTGATCTAAGGTGAGAAAAGTTGGTGTTCCTCCCCCGACAAGAATTGAGCGCGCTTTAATTTGCTCTAATCCCAGTCGTCTGAGATAGAGATCCATTTCTTTTTCTAAAGCATCCAGATAACGGTCTTTTTCTGAAGATTGTTCGCCTAATTTCACGGGATAGTGGCAGAAAACGCATTTTTTCTCACAAAAAGGGATATGGACATAGATATCTAATAATCCATCAGTCGGAGTGGTGTAATCCGCAAAAAGTTGCTCTTCCGTGATGGGATGATACATGGTGATCGGGGGATAGTGAACTGAAGGAAAGAAGTCCCCACTCTTGCAGATCAGTCCTGCTTCTTGAAGACGGTACAAGTCTTGAACCCTTTGACGGGATTTTTCAATTAAGGTTTTTCTATCTAGGGATTGTTTGTTGGTTAAATTCGGGATAAAGGTTTGCATTTCATAAATATTCCTTACTAAATTTAATCAATTATATTGTATGGCAACATTTATGTAAGATTTATGTAATTTTATTTAATTTAAACAAATGTACAGAATTGCATCAGCAATCATAGTATATTGAAAATAGGCTGAACTTCTTCAGTCTATCCTAAATTAAACCATGAGGAAAACTACCGATGAGTCACCTCAGTAATTCAATTAAGATTCTTAAACTTAGTTTAGCTTCTGTATTAATTAGCCTGTGGGGGTTACCAAGTTTGTCTCAGAATCCTCAACAACCCAACTTTCCTGGCCCTCAGATTATGAGAGACCTCCCTGGTGCTATGCGTCCTGCCTCTGATCCGCTTCAATTATTACAAAATAAGGAGGTTCAGCAAGAATTAAAGTTGACTAAGGATCAAATCCAAAAGATCGAGAGAGTCAGGACTCAAGTTCAACAACAACTATCTGAGTTTCGTAGAGGAAGAAATTCACAAGAAGACATCAAAAGACAAATAGAGCAAACTAAACAACAGATAGCCACTATCTTACAACCTAAGCAATTGGAGCGTTTTCGAGAAATTCTCTTACAAGTTAATGGTTGGACTCCTGAATCTCCCCCAGAAAATTTGGTTTCGATTAAGCAAGATTTTACAAGTTCAACCTTGTCCAGTCCCATCCAGTTGACCCCTGAACAGCAAGAAAACCTGCAAGATTTACAACAAGAAACACAAAAGAATATTGGTCGTTATTTTACGCCTCCTGACACCAATACAGCATCTTCGCAAATTCGAGATGAGGAAGTTTGCCACCCTGTCAACACAAACCGTAACTCCATTGAGCCTATTTTAAAAACCTATCAACAACAAAGCCAAACAATTCTCACCAATGAACAGCAAGCAACCTTAGAAAAACTTGAAGGAGAAAGCTTTGAAATTGCTGATGCTCAGTGTAACTTCTAAATTAATTGTCAAAAAAAATCTAAGTTAACTGTTTTCTCAACAGTTAAAGGGGTGATTTAGTCACCCCTATTTTTTGGAACTTTAGAGACAATTTTAAAAATTATTAATATAATATTAAAACATAATTAGTCAAGTCAACTAAGACGATAATGTAGTTAAACCAATAAAAAAAAATGACCATGATACAAGTACCCATTCAAAAACCCCTAGATATTCCCAACCTTAGTAAATCGGAATTAAAAGAACTAATTCAAGCACAAGGAGAATTACAACAAGATTTATTCCGTCAAGCAAGGGAAGTCCGTCAGCAAGCAGGTGTCGATGAAGTCCTACTGCGAGGAGTCATCGAAATTTCTAACTACTGTCAGAAAAACTGTGATTACTGTGCGATGCGTGCAGCTAATCCGAAGCTCAATCGATATAGAATGGCTGCAGAAGAAATTCTTGAGATTGCTGATCAAATTGCCCAAATGGATATATCCATTCTCTTCTTACAAGCAGGCCAAGATCCTCAAAGTGATTCTGTTGTAGAAGAGGTAATCCCTGAAATTAAGCGTCGCTATAATTTTCCAGTTCTTTTGTGCATGGGAGAAAGACCTCAAAACGTTTACCAAAGATTTGCTCAACTAGGGGCTGATTCTTATATTCTCAAGTTTGAAGTTTCTAATCCTGAACTGCACCGAGACATCATCCACACTCCCCTTGAGAGAAGATTACAGTGTCTGCGTTGGCTACAAGAAGCTGGATTTGAAGTAGGTACGGGTAATATTGTTGGTTTACGGGGACAAACTCTAGACCACTTAGTTGAGGATATTCGTCTCGCCCTAGAAATTCAACCCAATTTTGTCAGTAGTTCCCCTTTTATTCCTAACCAAGATACACCATTAGAAAATATTGGTTGCGGAAATTTGGATTACACTTTGAACACGATGGCCATTTATCGCATTGCCTTGAAAACACCCCTTATTCCTACAGTCAGCGCCCTAGAGAAAATTCAGCCAGACGGTCAACTGATGGGTTTAAATGCGGGAGCCAATGTGATGACTATCAACTTTACACCTCCAGAATATCGTGAAAAGTATTCTATCTATTCTAAAAAACGTTTTATTGTCAGTTTAGACCATGCTCTAAACACTATCGAACGAGCAGGATTACGGCTCAAAGTTTTATCATAAGTTCCTTAAGCTTATCTGGGAAAATAAGTTGTTCTGCAACTATAGATATAATGCTTTGAAAACCATCCAGCCAGTATTAATCGTCTTTAACAGTTTCAGATTGTTCCCCTAACCAATTTTTTGCAAAAAGCAATAATTTTGAGTCTCCACATTTTCATCTGTTTCCTCTAGAAAGAAAATAAAACGATTGAGTTAGCAAGAATGAACACAATCTCAACAAAAATGACATCTCGATTGAGTCGAAGAGTGGCCTTATTTCTATTAACTCCTTTACTATTGCTTTTTACTAGGAAAGCTAGTGGACGTGAAGAGCCACAAGCTCCAGAAGAAGATTGGATCAAAGTTACCTCTAGGGTGTCTTTGGTTCACTTAGGTAGTATCGATTCTTTTGATAAAACAGCAGCAGGAATCGCAGCTGCTAAATTGATGCTTGATGCTCTCGAAAACAACAATTTAGAGTCTGCTAAAGAAGCAGTTTTAACCTATGAGAAAATTATCCCTAACGAAAATTTCGGGGGAGAATATACTGCAATACAGTGGTTCGGAGAATATCTACTAGCATCTCCTCAACAGCAAGAAGCGTTTTTAGAAGAGCCGTTAGTTGCAGAATTCTTTAATTTTTTTGCTGAAGACAATTTTGCCAGTCTCAAAGAATATCTCAAACGGAAATATGGAGTGGGTGAGTTAGAAGATGAAGGATCAAAAGCAGCCATTGAGCGAGAGAGATTTTTAGAAGATTTCATCCTTTTCAATAACCCTAGAAGAGAAGAATGGGAAAAAACGAGCAAGATGTTAGACTCTTTAAAAATCGAACCGGGGGATACTATTGCTGACATTGGTAGTGGTCCTGGATACTACAGTTTTAAATTCTCTAAATTAGTAGGTCCGAAAGGAAAGGTTTTTGCTGTAGATACAGTGGAAAATCATCTCAATTATATCAAGGGGGTTAGCGAAAAATATGGGGTAAATAATATCGAGTTGGTCAACAATACTACAGATAATGCCAAGCTTCCACCTGAGGAAATGGATTTGATTTATATGTGTTCTCTGTACCATATTATTTACTCAACGTCTCTTGAACCGGTAAAAGATCGTTTTGTTGAAAGTATGAAACAAGCCCTCAAAAAAGACGGTAGATTGATTATTGTTGATAATGGTATTGTCGAAGATCAAACTCTTCCGTATCACGGGCCTTACATTGCCAAAGAGTTGATTATTAGTCAACTTAAATATTATGGTTTTCGTTTGATCGATCAATATGCTTTCATTCCCCAACGATATATTTTAGTTTTTCAATTAGGATAAATCCCAGGGAAAAAAGGCATGGATTTTAAGGTAATTGGAATTGCTGCTGCTCTCGGTTCAGCAGCTTCTTGGGCCATTGGAGCAATTTTGTTCAAACGTTTAGGGGAACAAATTTCCCCTCTGGGATTAACCTTAGCTAAAGGTACTCTCAGCGCAATTCTTCTAGCAGTCATTTTCGTTTTGACTCCATATGAGGAGGTTGAACGACAGTCATTATTGTTGCTGATTTTGAGCGGTTTGTTAGGAATTTCTGTGGGTGATACCTTTTTTTTTGCTGCTTTGCAAGATTTAGGAGCTCACGCTTTAGTGGTATTGTCAACTCTCGGAGAAGTTTTCACTATCCTTTTGGCGGTAATTTTTTTGGGAGAAAGGCATAATCTCACCACTTGGATAGGCATTATTTTTGTAATCTCTGGTATTGCAGTTGTTCTGCAAGCTAAATTGACTGAAGAACAACAAAGATCAAGTTTAAGGGGGATTATTTTGGGATTACTATCCGTTTTGTGTATGTCAGTGTCAATTATTATTGCAAAAGAAGCATTAGCGTCAATTTCTGCTATTCAAGCTACTTTCATTCGTATGGTATCTGGCACTCTGGGAATCTTCTTTTTAGGGATAACAACCCAGCAGTTAGGAGGTTGGATGGTTCCATTGCGGGATGTTAAGTTAGTGGGTCATTTATTGCTGTCTGTTGGTTTCATTACCTTTGGAGGATTTTGGTTATCTTTGGTATCGATCAAATACGTGGATGTTTCTATTGCCAATACTCTAAATACTACTGATCCCATCTTTGTCTTACTTCTAGCTGCTATTTTTCTTCATGAAAAGATTACGCTTAAAGCAGTGATAGGTACAATTTTAACTATGGTGGGAATTATTCTTTTAATCAAAGTAAACATAGTGGCTTGAAGACGGATTATTATATTTTTCTTATGACCTAAATTATAGTTGTCTAAATAATATCTTATCAAAATTGATAGTGCGATCGCTAATTTCGTCAATTAGAGCGAGAAAGTCAACGCAAAAAATTATTCAAAATATAGCACTACGCATTATAGTTAGGACATCCCCAAGTTGCGAAATCTAGTCCCCACTTACTTTTGCCTTTCGTGTAGCGGGATAAAAGCTTTACCCATTAAGTCGCAAAGTGCTGTCATTCTTGTCTGTTCCTAAAAAATCCTCTGCTCAGGTAAGTTGAGCTTATCATTTATAAAAAAAAGTTATATATAAAAACACTTGTTATCTGTAAAACTTATCGTTAAACTAGGAGTATAGAAATTAATCAAGAGGTCATTATGGTCTGTTTTCCAAATAATCAAGAAGTCAATACCGCTAAAATTGGGTTTAACCAAAGTAAAGCTAAAGATTACTTACAACCACTCCGTCAATATCTGGATAATGTAGAAATAAAAAATGAGTCTACTGCACATTTCTTGTGTCGTCTGATTCCAGTACAATGTCCTTTTGAACAGGATATTTATCTCTTTGGTCGGAAAATTGCTCATATTCCCCCATTATGCAAACTCAACCCCTTCTATGAAGAGGTTGTAGCTTTAAGATTCCGTGCGTTATGTTATTTAGCGGATGAATGTGGTCAAGATGTTCGTTGTTATTGTTAGTTATGTTAGGCAAATTATCCCATTAAAATAACATTATCAATGACATGAATTACTCCATTATCTGCTTCAATATCAGCAGCAAGTACGGTGGCATTTTTAACTTCAAAACCATCCGAACAATCAATGGAAATGGGAGAACCTTCTAGAGAAATAACAGAATTAACTTTAGCTAAATCTGCTTTCATTAGTTTACCTGGAACCACATGATAAGTTAAAATACGTGCTAGTTGAGGGACATTTTGAACTAAGGTTTGAATCGTTCCTGGGGGAAGTTTAGAAAATGCAGCATCATTGGGTGCAAAAACGGTAAAAGGACCTTCTCCTTTTAAAGCATCGACTAAGTTAGCTGTTTTTACTGCAGTGACTAAGGTTTCAAATCCTTCTGTATTTACAGCAATGTCAACAATATCAGGCATATTTTTAAGATTACTTTTACGATTGTTTTAATTGATTATAAACTACAATGGTAAAATAAAAAATATAACCAGGTGCAATATTTTAGTTAAGAGAATGGAAACCAGAAAGCATATAAGAGAATAATCCTACCTTAAAATATAAACTCATTACTGCTGCAAAAGAAGGGGGACTCGCTGCATTAGAAAAATCATTAGATAACCCTGTTGGTGCATTTGCGATCGCAGCGATAAAAAGCTGGATCAACAGTTAAATATAATGGAAATATGATAAACTAAAAATTGTTCTCTATTGTTACCTTTTAGATGTTTTCTAAAGATAATCTTTTTGCTATTTCTTTATTTCCCTATTTAGGATTTTTATGGTTTCTCACTCGTTCCCAAGAAACCCCCCGTTTAGCGTTAATTGGGTTTTATGTTTTGTTAGTTTTTGTGGCAGTAACAATTCCTGCTGGAATTTATGCCAAAATGGAATATGGGGAAGCATTAGCTAATATTGATTGGTTACACGGTAGCGCAGAATCTTTTTTAACTTTGTCTAATATTTTAGTTGCTTTAGGGTTTCGTCAAGGAATTGTAGAATATCGAAAGAAACAAGAAAAAAGTGACGTGAGTGATTAATTAATACTAATAATTTTATGTACAGGAATAACTTGATCCAGAAAAGCTAAAAGACTAATATTACCCTCCGTTAAGGTTAATTCTGTTGTATAATTTCCCTGTTTTAAGTTCTTAAAAATTTTTAATTGATTATTGTTTAAATCAAGTATCCAATATTCTTTAATTTCTGCTTCTGCATAAATCATTTTTTTCTCAGTTAAATCTTTTCGTAACGTTGCTTTAGAAAACTCAATTAACCAATAAATATTATCGGGATAGGGATGATGTTTTAAATATTCTTTTCCCAAGGGTTTAACAACAGCAATGTCTGGAGAAGCTTCAGAATTATTAGGTAAAGTAATGGGTTTAGCATCTCGAATTTTAGCACGATTTTTCAGTAAATCTTTTAAATAATCAGCACATTCTGAATTATAGTAATCATGACTTTCTCTTTCGGGTGTCATGACTATAATTTCTCCTTTTAATAACTCTACCCCTTGATCCTCAAAACATCCTGCTGCGATCGCTCGATGATAGTGTTCAATTGTCCATTTATAAGTCATTCCTGTCATGAGACTAGATTATGATTAATTATTTAAAAGTAACTGATTCAAGTTTATCTGATTTTTATCTTTTCTATCCATCTGTTACCATAAAAATTATTAGAGATTAATAAAATATTTGAAATTATGAATCAATTACCCATTCCATCCTTTTTTGAAGCCAAAAAAGTTAATGAGTTTTGGCGAGTTCCCTATCTACAAAGGACTAAGGAAGCTAGAGAATGGAAAGAAAAATATAAAATAGCATCATCAACAGAAGATAAAACTAAAATTGTATTACTATTAATTGATGTACAAAATACTTTTTGTTTACCTGATTTTGAATTATTTGTTGCAGGAGAATCAGGAAATGGTGCAGTAGAAGATAACATTCGTTTGTGTGAATTTATTTATAAAAATTTGGGACAAATAACTACCATTGCACCAACAATGGATACTCATACAGCGATGCAAATTTTTCACCCTATTTTTTGGGTAGATGAAAAAGGGAATCATCCTGAAGCTGGTATTACGATGATTTCCTACGAAGAAGTGAAACAAGGACGATGGAAAGTTAACAAAAATATTGCTAATATTTTAAACATTTCTGCTGAGAAATTAGAAAACTATGCCCTACATTACGTTAAAAAAGTGACAGAAGATAGTAAATATCCTTTAACTATTTGGCCTTATCATTCTATGTTAGGAGGAATCGGTCATGCGTTAGTTTCTGCTGTCGAAGAAGCCTTATTTTTTCATAATATGGTTCGCAATAGTCAAACTCAATTTGAGTTAAAAGGGGGTAATCCTTTAACAGAGAATTATTCAGTTTTTAGTCCTGAAGTGGTAGAAGATCATCAAGGGGAAAAAATAGCGCAAAAAAATACTAAATTTTTCAACAAAATACTGTCTTTTGATAAGATTATTATTGCCGGTCAAGCGAAAAGTCATTGTGTAGCTTGGACAGTTGAAGATTTACTCACGGAAATTCAACAAAAAGACCCAAACTTAGCTAAAAAAGTTTATTTATTAGAAGATTGTACTTCCCCTGTGGTAGTTCCTGATGTTATTGACTTTACCGATAAAGCAGACGCAGCCTTTCAACGCTTTTCTGAGGCTGGAATGCACCGAGTTAACTCCACCGATGATATGGATAACTGGTAACTGTTAACTGTTCACTGATAACTGCAATCATTTGTTATGCTAAACAACAGGAGTGAACTATGATTACTCTATCTTAAAAACGAGTGATTCTAAAACAGAGTTAATTATGAATAAATTCAAAAGCTTAGCGACAGGACTATCTAAACGCTTTATGGCGACGTTAGCTTTATCAGGATGCTTATTAGCTGGTGTGCAAACTTTGTCTCTTGCTAATGGTAATTCAGGATTAGTTATTTTTAGTGGTGTTGAAGAACGTAGCGACATCTTAGACTATAAACTAGATTTTAATGGACGACCCAAATTTTTGGGGGAACGCATGAGACTGCGTATTTCCAAGAAGAAATTAACCCAAGGAGTCAGTAAGTTTTTTGTCTCTTACCTCAAAGATCCTGAATTTGATGGTAAATTTAACACCAACTCTGTAGAAGTACGAGTTGACGGCGAATCTCTTCCCCTAAGAGAAGTTTACTGGGATAAAGAGAGTCGTGTCGTAGAAATCGATTTGGAAGAACCCCTAGAAGCCGGGAATTCAGCAGAAATTGTCTTTTCCAACGTCAAAAACCCCAGTTCTGGCACTTATTATTTTATTGGTGATGTTTTAACCTCAGGACAAATTCCTTTACGGGTTTATGTAGGAACTTGGATCGTCTCTTTTTCTCGTACTTAATATGAATTCGGGGTTAGGGGTTGATGATTAAAATCTGTTCCCGATTCCCCGTTTCTTTTGAATCATCCCCTGCGATCGCTCTAATGAACCAATTGTTAATTATTCTTTTAAAACAATAGAAAAATTATAAGAAGAGTTGATGCCTCGGCTTAAGGTGTTAATAGAACAGACCGAATTTGTTAGCGTTTAGTGAAATCTGCTAAAATGATGATCCACGCCCCTCAAAAAATCGTGCGTTTAATTAGGTCAATTAATGACAACGCCTATGCTAAACCCTAATTTAGAAGCAATAGAACTCAATAAAGAAGAGATTGAAAGATACTCTCGCCACATTATCTTGCCAGAAGTGGGGCTAGACGGTCAAAAACGGTTAAAATCTGCCAGTGTTCTCTGTATCGGAACTGGGGGTTTAGGATCTCCCCTTTTACTTTATCTTGCTGCTGCTGGTATTGGACGAATTGGCATTGTTGATTTTGATATTGTTGACAGTTCCAACTTACAACGTCAGATTATTCATGGCACGTCTTGGGTAGGTAAACCTAAGATTCAATCCGCAAAAGACCGCATCTTAGAGATAAACCCTGCTTGTCAGGTAGATTTATACGAAACCCGTCTTTCTTCTGAGAATGCTCTCAAGATCATGGAACCTTACGACGTGATCGTAGACGGAACCGATAACTTCCCCACTCGTTACCTCACGAATGATGCTTGCGTCTTGTTGAATAAACCCAACGTTTATGGGTCAATTTTCCGCTTTGAAGGCCAAGCAACCGTATTTAACTATGAAGGGGGCCCTAACTACCGTGATTTATATCCTGAACCTCCCCCACCCGGAATGGTTCCCTCCTGTGCAGAAGGAGGCGTTTTAGGGGTATTACCTGGCATCATTGGTACCATTCAAGCGACTGAAACCATTAAAATCATTTTAGGGGCGAAAAACACCCTCAGTGGCCGTTTATTATTGTACAATGCCTGGGATATGAGCTTTCGCGAATTGAAGCTACGACCCAACCCAGAACGGCCTGTTATTGAGCAATTGGTTGATTATGAGCAGTTTTGTGGCATTCCCCAAGCTCAAGCAGCCGAAACAGAAGAAAAAGCAGCCATTCCTGAAATTAGCGTCACCGATCTCAAAGAATTAATGGATCATGGGGCTGATGCGTTTGTATTAATTGATGTCCGTAACGTTAATGAATATGAAATTGCCCGTATTCCTGGTTCTGTTTTGGTTCCCTTACCTGATATAGAACAAGGTTCAGGGGTTGAGAAAGTTAAAGAATTAGCCAAAGATCACCGTGTTATTGCTCATTGTAAAATGGGAGGGCGATCAGCCAAAGCGTTAAAAATTCTGCAAGACGCGGGAATAGAAGGAACTAATGTTAAAGGGGGTATTACCGCTTGGAGTCAAGAGGTTGACCCAAATGTTCCCCAATACTAAAACTTAGATTTGTTCCCGTCATGATTAACCTGCTTCTACTGTTTTAGAAGTGGGTTTTTTGTTATCAGTTTTTTTGACACTTTATCTCTATCTTCTACTATGTTAGCTGATTTAGAAAGAAATAATATCGTCATCGATATTAACATTGCTCAGCTTAGTGTTGTTCAATCCAACTGGACGAATCTGATCCATTGGAATTCCATTCCACTCATCAACATACCTATTTTCTAATTCTTTTATAACAATGTATTTACCAAATCGATTAATAATTTCCCCTTTTTCACCAATACAGTTACGAATATACAAAGTTCCTTCAGTAACAAAACTTCCTTTGATTCCTCGGAGATTGGTATTTTCAAAGATCACACCAATACCTTCACCATTAGTGAAATCAACTTCGCGCATATCAGCACCACTAAAATTAGAACCACTGAAAGAACAATAGCTCAAATTAGCTCCTCTAAAAATAGTATCCCGAAAATCGCAGTACATAATGTGAGTCCAATTGGAAAAGTTAGCACCACTAAAATTAGCTCCTCGGAAATTGCAACTATTCAAAACACATCTTCCGAAAATTATTCCACTGAAATCTAACCCACTGAAATCCCTTTCACCCGCAGCATATCGAGCCAACAATTCTTCTTTCGTAATCTCAGCCATAATTCAAATAATTTTCTTTAGCTAATAACGCTTCTGCATTCTCACTCGAAAGGGGACGAGAAAATAAGTAACCCTGTCCATATTCACAGTCAAGGAATTCTAAAACCTTCATTTGTCCTTCCGTTTCAATCCCTTCAGCAATTACATCTAAATTCAAATTGTGACCCAAAGAGATAATGGTTTGTACAATTGAAATGTATTTATCACTATCTTTTACGTCTTCCATCCGTTCCACAAAAGATTTATCCACTTTGAGGGTATCTACAGGAAAACGATGTAAATAACTCAAAGAAGAATAGCCAGTACCAAAATCATCAATACTTAACCGTAATCCTAACTCTTTTAAACCATTGAGAAGAGTAATGGCTTCTTCTACATTATTCATCATCATACTTTCGGTAATTTCTAATTTTAAGCGATCGCCTTCAATCCCTGCTGAATCTAGAATGGTTTTTATTTGTTTAACCAGATTCGGTTCAGAAAATTGACGACCGGACAGATTAACACTCATGATTAAAGCAGGGTTACGAGGAAACCGCTCATGCCACTCTCGAATCTGACGACAAGCTTCGGTTAATATCCATTCTCCTAGACGAACGATTAAGCCTGTTTCTTCTGCCACAGGAATAAAAGCTCCCGGAGAGACAAATCCTCTGGTTTTAGAATTCCAACGAACCAAGGCTTCAAAGCCGGCAATTCTACCTGTTTTTAAAGAAATGATCGGTTGATAATATAATTGAAACTCCTTTTGCTGTAATCCCAAACGTAAATCTGTTTCTAAATGCCAACGTTGTATCGCTTGGGTATCCATTCCCGGTTCAAAGATTTGAGGACGACTCGAATTAAGTTCCTTGGCCCTGTGCATAGCAATATCAGCATAGCGAAGTAACTCTGGCCCGTGAAAGTTGTCTCCTGTTTCCTCAAAAGATATTCCTACCGTCACGGTAATATAAATTTCATGTCCTTGCCAAAATAGGGGTTGACTTAATGCTTGTTGTAATTTTTTTGCAAAGCGAACCACTTCTTGTTTATCTTTAACCGGTTTTAACCAGATAGCAAATTCATCTCCTCCCACTCTTCCCAAAGGTTCCGAAGAATTAAGGTGTTCTTGCAGAAGTTGAGACATAGCGATTAATAAATAATCACCTGCTTGATGGCCTAAACCATCATTAATACTTTTAAAGCGATCGACATCAATAAATATAACCGCCACTAATTCTGGTTGTTGGTTAATACTTTTATAATTGAGTTGTTGTAATTTGCGTTCTAGAGACCTTCGATTAGCTAGTCCTGTCAAGGGATCGTGATAGGTTTTATAAACGGTTTTATAAGCTAAAACAGAGGTTCCTGAGAGTAAAAAAGCCAGTAAGGGAGGAATAAAAGGAACCCAACCCGATTGGGTAAATAAGAAGAAACAGAGTCCCCATAATACTGCTACAACAATTATGACATTCCCTCCTAAAATCCAAAGACGCTGCGATCGCCAAACTACCACTCCTCCTAACAAAGACCATAACCCAATCCATACCCACTCTACTCCTTCGGGCAAAAACCAAAAAGTTTTTTTTCCTTCTAAAATCGTTCCTAACAATTCACTAATAATTTGTCCATGAATTTCAACCCCGGCCATTTCAAAATTTTCTGTTTCTTTCGCGCTATAAGGCGTGGGAAATGTATCTTTTCCACTGTGGGCTGTTACCCCAATTAAAACAATTTTATTCTCTATTAATTTTTGCTCCAAATCACCTTGTAAAACGTCAGTTAAAGAGATGGTTTCTGATATTTTTTTTGAACGGTATTTGATTAAATTTTGCCATCCTGATGCTTCTGATTCAGGTAACACATATCCACCAGCGTTATATTGAAGTCTAGGAAATTTTTGAGAATTAATTTGTAAAAAATTGGGGCTAACTTGAAAGGATGAATTTCCCTCATTCCTCAAATAATTTAAAACAGTTTGTAAAGCGAAAGAATATTCTTTAATTTTTCCCGAAGGCGATTCAATATACAGCAAACTTCGACGAACCACATTATCAAGATCGATGGGTAAATCGCTAAACCCGACTCGATTTTTAGGTATATTTTTCGGGGCATTCACCCCAGGCTCATCACCCATTGGTAGTTGTTTAACCACAACAATATTATCTTTTTCTAGAGCTTTTTTTAAACTTTCAGTTCCTGGGGGATGAGGAATATCACGATAAATATCAAGAGCAATTAATTTAGGATCATAACGTTGTAATTGATCTAAAGCTTTAGCTATCACTTCGTCAGATAACGGCCATTGTTTTTGTTGTTTAATGTCTTCTTCATTTACCTCAACAACTAACAAACGAGAATCAGAAGTATTGACAGATCTAAGTCTCAGCATTTGATCATAAGCA
The DNA here is from genome assembly GCF_000169335.1 of Crocosphaera chwakensis CCY0110. GTDB lineage: Bacteria > Cyanobacteriota > Cyanobacteriia > Cyanobacteriales > Microcystaceae > Crocosphaera > Crocosphaera chwakensis. The sequence continues at coordinate 117,322 of NZ_AAXW01000005.1, read as the reverse complement.
ACTAATTCTAAAAATTGTAAATAGCCAGTTTGTCTTAGACCAATGATCACCCCAGTTGCTAAAATACTCGATAGAAAAATAGAAGGGAGAGTAAATATCCAAATTTTGCGTAATTGTCTTCGATAATTTTTACTAGAGTTAATAGAAATATTTTTAGTTCCTTGAGAAGCTTTCTCGTTACTCTTATCAACGAGAAAAGAACGAATTACTTGATGTAACTTAGTGATCACTACAGTTTCGATGAATGAGTAAACAAAAAGATAAGATAGTTTGGCTTAGTCTTACTTTCTTATTTGAATAGAATTAATGAGATTAATCTAAAAAATATTGTGATGACAATCACAATGAGGTTGAAAAACTAGACAGGAAACAACAACAGAGGCTAAGATAGAGTGAGATCCATTACGTGAATTATTGTATCTAAATCATAAAGCATAAATTTTAAACTGCAATTACTTAGGAAATTTTAATTAATTATAGGAATTGACCAGGACATTGAAATTATGTTCGACAAGAAACCCGTTAAAACAACCACAGGGATAACAACCCTAGCCTCCGTCATTGTACTGTCATTTACCAGTATAGGGTCTACTCAAACCACAACTGATGCTAATAACACGACTCAATCAGAAGACTCTATCGCCAATAGCGTTCCCGATCGCCGTAAAGGTGGAGCCAGTCGTAGACCCCAAACCCCTCAAAATACAGAAGATGAGGAGGTAGCTCAAGCTCCCCGAAGACGGAAACCTGCAGCCAGTCGTAATGATCAGAATCAGTGTAACTTCAATCCTCAAGAACTGGTGGCCTTGATCCCCGCAAATCTCCAAAGCAAAACCACATCCACTTCCCCTACCTTATACTTTTCCGTTCCTGCGATTACAGCTAACACAGAAATCGAATTTGTGCTACGGGGTCCTCAGGATGAATTAGTAAAAAAACAAACATTTTCAGGGAAGGGACAAGCAGGAATTATGAGCTTAAAATTGCCAAATGGTCCTCGTGTCTCATCCCCTAATGGTGAAAATACCTATCATTGGTATTTGTCAGTAATTTGCAATCAAGGCGATCGCGCTGATGATGTAGTGGTCGAAGGATTACTACAACCCGTTACCCTCGAATCTAACCTTGCTGAAGAAATTGAAACAGCATCTCTAGAAGATAGATTCAAACTGTATCAATCCTATGATTTGTGGCACGAACGATTAGATACCCTAGCTAACATGAAGCGATCGCAGCCCCAAAATACTCAACTGGCTCAAAAACTAGGAGAGTTACTCGAATCCGTTGAATTAGATTCTACCATTGGGCAAAAACCCTTATTAGAGACTGAAATGCTGAGCTTAAGCCGTTAATGAGCAGAGAAAAGGGATTTGACAAAAAATTGCGGTAGCACTAACATTCGTCGCCAACGCCAAGGCTCTTGATACAGTCGATATAACCATTCTAGATTATTATTCCGTAACCACCCAGGGGCGCGACTTTTTGTTCCTGACCAAATATCAAAACTTCCCCCAACCCCTACCCAAATGGCTCGGGGACATAATTTTCTATTTTCACGAATCCAAACTTCTTGACGAGGAACCCCTAACCCCACCAAAATTAAGCTAGGTTGTTGGGCTTTTATGTTATCTTTCCAGGTTTCCTGTTCCTCTGGGGACAAATAACCATGAGCGGTAATAATCTGAGCGTCAGGTAGTTTAGCACGCCATTGAGTTGCGGCCGCTTCTGTGACCCCTGGTTTCCCTCCATAAAAGCCAATCACATTACTTTTGCCATTGGTTCCTAACGCTTCAATCAAAGACTGGGCTAATTCAATACCTGGACAACGTTGCTGTTGTTGTCCTCTCATTTTCAAATAGATAACCACACCTGCCCCATCGGGAATGACTAAATCCGCTTCATTAATGATTTGAGCCACTAAGGGATCTTTTTCAGCTAACATAGCCATTTCTGCGTTTAGGGTCACCACATGAACCCCTTGACCCTTCTCAAGACATTGCAGTAACCAATCGGTATAGTTATCCGATAAGTGAATGGGTAAACCAAGAACAGAATAAGTTTTAGGGGAGGTGAGCATGGCGATATCTTTCAGAGAGGGAGCAGGGAGCGCAGAAGCAGGGATAGTGAGAGAAATGATATATATTTTCTTACTGTTACCATTGCCTTCTGTCTCCTTTATCCTTAGAACGGACAAAGTTAGGCAAAATCATCATACTAATTAATCCTAACCAGGCTAAACCACTAATCCAGTTCGCCCATCCTAACCCATGAAAAGTAGCATGAATATCATAGGTTCCTGGTTCAAGGTCTAACCCAGTTAGATTATAGTCTCGATAATGAACAGCAAAAGGTCTTTTAGAGGTTTTTCCATTAACCCGAACTTTCAACATATCGGGATAATACAATACGGGTAACTGGACTATATTAGCTTCTTCTGTGACAGTAATCTTACACACCGTAGTCACTCCTTGTTGCTGACAGTTATCTTCTGTTTCTGTGACCGGAATTAAGGTATGTTTGGGTAACATTCCGTCTAAAGAGAGTTTTTTGACTCGAATATTTAAGGGTTGACCATCACGAGTCCCTCCTTGGACAACGAATTTTAGACCAAAATCATTACTAGATTCAGGGAGGGGCGGAAACGGCACTATTTCGGTTAATTCACGGGAAACTAAAGGAAAAGAACCAATAACTTGCTCATCAAAATGAACTTCTAAGGTGGCAGTATCAACAATATTGTCTAAGGGAACTTCTCCTTCAATCAAAAGTACCGGTTTTTCTCCTTCTTCCCAAGCAGGATAACGTAATTCTGCGTCTAAGATTAAAGGATGATTCACGAAGGTATTCCAGGTACTATATCCAGGAATCCAGTCAGGATGCAATAAGGGTAATTCTGCTTTACCGTATAGAGTTCTGATGGGGGGACGATAAAGATAGTCTAAAGCTCCAGAATACCGAAATAAAGGTTCTTCGAGTAATTTATCGACGGTTAGGGTTCCTTTAGGTGCCGGAAGCCAAGGACGACTGGCTAAAACAATCACTAGGATACCAATAATTAAATGACGGCGATCGAGTCGTCTGCGAAATATTAACACCGTAGCATAGGCAGTCAATAAAGCCCCGGCCCACATAACATGGGTGAGAAAACGGAAGGTAAACTGAGTTACCCACAGTTTACGGGGTAAAATACTCCAAATATCAATGGGACTCCAGGTTAAAAACAAGGCAACCCCAAACACCCACAATAACCCCAACATATAGGGGCGAGTTTGTTGTAATTTGGGGGGAACACAAGGGGGGGATACATAGTTATAGTACATAACCACACCCCACGCAGCTAATAAAATCCAGCCTACTGCTGGATGTAAGCCATAGGTAGCAGCTAAACCAGTTTCTGAGGGTTCAGGGGGTAAAGAAGTCGGAGACAGTAAGTTAGCAAGGGGAGTATAGGTATTCGTATGAAAAGGATTGATAACATCGATTTGTTTACGAATGGAAAGATAGGGAGAAATAAAGACAACGGGAGCTAGGAAATAAAATCCGAGTAACCATCCTAAACCGTAACTTTGGAGAGGAGGAAGTAAACGAGAAAAAGTAAAGTCAGTTTTCCTTGTTTGAATAACAACAATTAACGCTAAAAGTGCAATAAATAAAGTGCCATAAACAAAGGTAATAATATGAGTAACGGCTAAACAAAACCAGCTAATGGCACTGATAATAAGATAACGCCTTTTCCCTGTTAAATAACATTGAATGACGTAGTATAAAACAATTGGTAAAATCCCTTGAGCAATGGCTTCGGTAAAGGCTCCTCTAGCATGAATATTATTTAAAAAATAAGGAGCCGACATATAAGCAATGCCAGCTAATACCGCAGCAATACGGGATTGTGTGAGTTGAAAGCTTAAACGATAAATATAAAATGCTCCAAGGGTTAAAGCTAGTATAATAACTAATTTATAGGCTTCGTAAGGATTAGTTGGGGTGACTAATTTATAAAACCATCCTCCGATAAAATAGGGCAGTTGACTATAAAATTGAAACCCTGGATAACGCCAGCTATTATCTTCAATTGGGGCAACTCTTAAGGGAAATTGTCCTTCAATAATAGCGGTTCTTGCTTGGGCGATATAACCAACATGAGAAGCCGTATCATTAAAGTTTCCATTAATTATTTTTGATGAGGCCATGGGTGCCATTAATGAAATGGCAATCAAGCTATATAACAACAAAATCCCTAGAGAAATACGATGCTTGTATAGCCATTGATGAACAGATTTTATAATGTTTTTTAAGTTCATAAATCAAAAAAAATTAACTAAGTTTATAAATAAAAATAGTATCGTTTCGAGAATAAATGGGTTGGTTATTAATTAAAAGTTTCCAATTTTTGGCAGCAATAGGATTAGTTTCTTTTTGGGCATAAATTTTTTGTTTTACGGTACTATCAATAAGCAGATATTGATAAGGAAGTTGGGAAATCACTTCACTTTCTGGATTAAATCTAGGGGGAGCATAATAGGATTCAATATTGATAGGATAGTCTTGTATTTTACTCAATAAGTCAAGATATTGCACGAACCCCATATTAACGCCAAAAAGCTGATAAGTAATGACATTGTTATTATCTTTTGGTAAGAGGTTACGGCTTAGCAAGTATTTTACTCCATGTTCGGTTTCTTGTCCCCAGTTAATCGTTGAATCATCGGCTAATTTCCATTTTTCTTGAGTCCAAAGTGGGTTAACATAACTCAAAGATTGATTAATTCCTAAAATCCCTAGATAGACATACAGGTTTAATACTCCTAGTAAGACGTATTTTTGCCATTTATGTTTCAAAATGACTGTTAAACTAGCAATTAATAAGTAAATAAATAATATAATAGGATAAAAATATCGATAACCAATAATGAAGCGACTATCTTTCGTTAACCAAAAATAAATAAGAGGATAAGCACTCCCTAAAATAATTAAAGGTAAGGTTTGTTTATTAATGTAATCTTTACTTACTATCTTCTGAAAACTAATTTTATAAATTAAAATTGACACTAAAAATAATCCGACTATAAATAGACCAGGATTTTCTTTAAACCAAAATATTTTAGTTAAATAGCCTAAAGAAGTCATTGAGACAAATTGCCCATTCCAAAAGGGTTCTCTAATTCCTCCTGCTGTACTCAAATTCATTTTTATACCATCAATGTAAGCCCACAAATTGTCAATTAGAGACTGATTTGGTAAATTTCCAAATGCCCAACGATACATTAAACTAATTAATAAAGCTTGAATAAGTAAACTAAAAACACCGAATAAAGAAAACTGTATTAATCTTTGTGTTTTCTTTTTTTTGAATAAAAATATAGCAATAAAGATATACGTTCCTAGAGTAATGGGAAGTAGAATTAAGTTACTAAATTTTGCATTAAGTGCTATAAATAGACAAATAGTAAAAACTAGAAAGTGAAATGCTAGCAAATTATTAGAGTTAATAACTGTGTCATAAATTATTATCAAAGTTAGCACAGATAATAAAGCATAAATACTAACACTGACATCAAAAGCAATTAAAAAACTGTGACTATAAAAGCTAGGAGAAAAAGTATATAAGATAGCAAATACTAAAGAAATTTGAGAAGGGATTTTTTTAAAGATAAAAGTATATAGATAGAACCAAACAAAAATAAAACTATTAAAAATTAAATAGGGTAAACGTAAACTAAATAATAATTGATGAAAATTTTTAGCATTCTCCATCAAGAGATTGTAACCTAAATTAAAAGCTGCTAAACGCGCCTCAATACTCTCTTCTCCACTAATAATATTAATGGTAGGAACTTCAAGATTATAATCAGGAAAAAATACACTAATAATTAGAGAATTAATTAACTTAAAAAAGAGAGGATGTTCTTGATTTAATCCTAATCCTTGAGTATAAGCATAAGCAGCACCAATATAAGCAGATTCATCTGAAGTTATAGACGTTTTATTTATTAAACAAAACCCAATAATATAATAAATAATTACCAAAAATATAAACAAGAATTGCTTAGGAAATCGTTCAAAACGAAGATATTTAAGCCCCATAAAGTTCCCATCAACCAGGATTATTCTCCCTTAAACGCTAGTGATTAGGTTTACCATAAGTTGGCTATTTTGTCAAAAAAATGACCTCACACTTGATTCAAGGCAATAGGAATAGGAAATAGCGAACAGGGAACAGTCGTGTATATTTATTATTAATCTGAGGAACTTACAAGATAGGTAAAATAGTCGTATAATAAAGCATTTAGCTTAATCTCTTTAAGATAGGCAAACTAATTAAACTATGGCAATTAAGGATTATTTAATTAATAAACTACGTAGAGTCTTAGGCATTATTGATATTTTAGCAGCCCTTGATCAAGTTTTAAAAGATCAAAAACGAGAGTTAATTAAAGAACTTCTCAATCAAATTAAACCAGGAAGTATTGTCGAATGTCGGGTTAATGGGGTTGAACTTTTAGCCCCTATCGAACCCTTGCAAGTTTATCAACATTGTGTTTTTCCTGATGCAGAACAAAAGCTTAATTTTTCTATTGAAAATCATTGCGCCCAGTGGCTATGTTCTCATATAAACTATGGAGATACAGTGCTAGATATCGGAGCAGCTTTTGGAGTCATTAGTTTTCCGTTAGCTAAAGCAGTGGGAAAAAAAGGTCATATTTATGCCTTTGAACCAGCAAAAAATACCCAAGACACTTTACAAAAAATTATCAGTTTAAATCATATTTCCAATATTACTTTAGTCTCTCAGGCTATTTCTGATAAATCTGGCGTTGCTGAATTTATTGAATATAGCCAAGATAACGACTCAACCTGGGCTTCAGATACCTCAACCTTAGCCTCGGATAATAATATTGATGAATATAAAAAGTTTACAACTTATCAAGTCTCTGTGATAACTTTAGATGAATATGTAACCAAAAATTCTATAAAACCATCAGCGATTAAAATGGATATAGAAGGCTTTGAATTTTATGCTTTACAGGGGTCTAAACAAACACTAGAAAAATATTTACCCTATCTGTGTATTGATATTCATGCTGATGTTAAAACGGGAAAATCTTCCCTAGTTGAAATCGAACCCTTTTTACAATCTCTTGGTTATCGGTTAACAACGGAAGAACATACCCTCTATGCTATTCCCCCCGAAAAAATGTAACAAGATAGAATAGGTTAATGATTTTTGAAACGATAAGTTGTTGACTGTACAGTTTCTTAAAAAACCCAAGAGGATATGAACGGTGTTAATTTCAATTATTGTACCCTGTTATAACGAACAAGAGGTTATCCAGATAACTCATAATCGTTTAGTCTCAGTTTTAGAAGGAATAACCCCCCAATATGAACTTATTTATGTTGATGATGGGAGTCAAGATGAAACCGCTAACCAGCTACGACAATTACAGCAAAAGGAGCAACAGGTTAAAGTGGTGTTATTATCTCGTAACTTTGGCCATCAAATGGCCGTAACTGCCGGACTCGATCATGTCAGTGGGGATGCTATTGTTTTAATTGATGCAGACTTACAAGATCCTCCAGAAGTGATTAAAGAGATGGTCAACCGTTGGTATGAGGGGTATGACGTAGCTTATGGAGTTCGGACTGACAGACAGGGAGAAACCCCTTTTAAACTGTGGAGTGCTAAAGCATTTTATCGCATTATGAATCGTTTATCTGATGTCTCTATTCCCCTCGATACGGGAGACTTTCGTTTAATGGATCGTCGGGTGGTAGAAGCATTAAAAATGATGCCTGAACGCGATCGCTTTTTACGAGGAATGGTAAGTTGGGTGGGGTTTCGTCAAGTTGCTGTTCCCTATCAACGGAGTCCGCGTTTAGCTGGAGTTAGTAAGTATCCTCTCTTTAAAATGATTCGTTTTGCTGCTGATGGTATTTTATCCTTTTCTTTGGTTCCTTTAAGAGTCGCTATTTGGGCTGGTTTATTCACCGTTGCTTTATCTATCATTGGCATTATTTATGCTTTATTTGTGCGACTTTTTACCATGAGTTGGGTTCCGGGTTGGACGATTTCTTTTATTGCTATTCTATTTATTGGTGGCATTCAATTGATCTTTTTAGGAGTCATTGGTGAATATATTGGCCGTATTTACCGTGAAGATAAACGTCGTCCCCTTTATTTAGTCAGGGAAAAGTTAGGTTTCGGATCACATCAGCAAAATGGTTGTGTTGATCGAGTTAAACAAGTTACCTATGCTGGAGAAAATGGCAACGAAATGATTTAATAATTAAAGCTATTGATTATTAACTAGGAGGGAAAATTAACCTTGGATAATATTTGTCGTGTTTGTGATTCTACTAATTTAGAATTAGCCATTGATTTAGGACATCAACCCTGGTGTAATAACTTCTTGAAACCTGAAGAAGTAGGTAAAGAACCTTTTTATCCTTTGCGAGTTTTATACTGTCATGATTGTGGAACGGTTCAGTTAGATTATACTGTGAAAAAAGAGATCATGTTTGGGGATCATACCTACCTTTCTGGAGTAACAAAATCCTTAAGTGAACACTTTAAAAATGTTGCTCATGAAGTAGATGATCGTTTCTTTAAAGATACTCCGAATAAATCTGTTTTAGATATTGGGTCTAATGATGGAACACAACTGAAACATTTTCAAGCATTAGGTTATGATGTTTTAGGGGTAGAATCATCAAAAACCACCGCAAAAATAGCTGAAGATGCAGGGGTTCCTACAGTTAATGATTTCTTTAATTTAGAGGTTGTAAAACGCCTTGATCGCAAGTTTAACGCTATCAATGCAGCCGGGGTGTTTTTTCATTTAGAAGAGTTACATTCCGTTACTGAAGGGATCAGAGAAGCGTTAACAGACAACGGAGTTTTTGTGGTTCAATTCCTTTATATGAAACGAATTGTCGATAATTTAGCCTTTGATCAAATCTATCATGAACATCTTTTATATTATAATTTAAACACCATTGAAGTATTATTGAATCGTCATGGTTTATCCATGTTTGATGCTTATTTATCTCCCATTCATGGGGGATCAATTATCGGTTTTGTTACCCATCAAGGACAGAAAAAACCAAGCGATCGCTTACAAAAAATGCGTCAAGCAGAAGTAAATGAAAATAGTAATGAATTCTCGACTTATTTAGACTTTGCGAAGCGTATTGAACAGATGAAAGCTGATAATTTAGCTTACTTAGATAAAGCGAAAAAAGAGGGTAAAACCGTTTGGGGTTTTGGAGCGCCGGTTAAGGGTAATACCATGTTAAATTATTTCGGTGTAGGAACACAATACCTTGATTATTTAGTAGAAAAAAATGAACTGAGACGGGGACTTTATTCACCAGGAATGCACATTCCTATTATCATTGAAAAAGAATTAACCGAACTTCCTGACATTTATTATGTATTAGCTTGGAACTTCAAAAAAGAAATTTTAGCTAATAATCAACATTTAATCGATAAAGGAATTGAGTTCTATTTTCCTGTTAATCCTGAAGATATTTAAACTTATTTTATTATCAAGAATATTAGGGCAATTGAATAATTGTCCTTAAAAAATTACACAAAACAATTCGCTCTAAAACAGTTAGAGTTAAAAGAAAATTTCACACCCTACACCCAACCTTTACTAATCAATGTAAGATATAAATTAACCTGAGTTCGGGTTAAGCAGATTGAGCTAGAATCTAGTCCATTATACGGAAATTTTGTTAAAATCAATGGTAATTATCTAAAAATCCAGCCAATTTTTTATCTTTGAATGCTTCCTTGTAAGCTGTCAAAAAGGATTAAAGTTATGACAACTCAACGCACTGTCCTAGTCATTGCTAATTCAAAAGAAGATGACATCACCTATCAACAACAATTACAACAGGACAGAAGCATAGTCTACAAAATTCTCTTAGGGCGCAGTAACACTACTTTATCAGCCTTATCTCAATCCACCCTGAAAATTGATGGCATTTTACTCGAGCTTGGATCTCCCCATACCCCCAGCCTTCAGCTTTTAAGCCAATTAAAAAAACAGACCAACGCCCCCATTATCGTCATCGACGGTGGCGACACAGAAATCGCGGTGCAAGCCTTTAAAAATGGGGCTGATGACTATTTGATCAAACACCGAACAACCCCAGATGATTTGTGTCTAGCCATGCGGACTGCCATTGAAAATGCAGAATTGAAACAAGAACTACAACGCAGCCAGGAAACATTCCGTACCTCGGTGGAAAATATGCTAGACTGCTTCGGTATTTTTTCAGCCATGCGGGATGACTTAGGAAAGATTGTAGACTTTCGCATCGACTATCTCAATGAAGCAGCCTGCCAAAACAACCAAATGCCCAAAGCAATGCAAATTGGTCGAGGGCTGTGCGAAATTTTGCCCGCCCATCGTCAATCAGGACTGTTTGACGAATATTGCCGGGTGGTGGAAACGGGAAAGCCCTTAATTAAAGACTCATTAATTTACGACGACACCTATGGCGATCGCCGCTTGATTCGAGCCTTTGATATTCGAGCCAGCAAACTGAATGACGGTTTTGTGGCCTCCTGGCGAGATGTCACCGCTCATCGACAGCTAGAACTAGAACTAAACCAAACAATCACCCATATTAATCAGCATCAGCAAACTACCCTGGCTCTACAACAAAGCCAAGAGCGACTTAATCTAGCGATGAAAGCTGCCAGTATGGGCAGTTGGGACTGGAACATTCAAACGGGGGAGGTTAACTGGTCTAGCAACCTAGAAAACCTATTTGGCATGTCTCCCGGCAGCTTTGATGGCACCTACGAAACTGTCCGAGCCATGATCCATCCTGAGGATTTACCTAAAGTTGAGCAAGCCCTTCAACGCGCCCTCTACAACCGTGAAGAATATAATATTGAGTTTCGCTTTATCAAACCTGATGGTAGCCTGCGCTGGGCGTTGGGTCTGGGGCGCGTTTTTTACGACGATGAGGGCAACCCTATCATGATGACAGGTGTGGATATGGATATTTCCCACCGAAAACAGATAGAAACAGCCTTGAGAGCCAGTGAAACCAAGCTGCGTGGCATGACCGATAATGCCCCCGTTATGATTTGGGTAACTGATTCCACTGGGTCTTGCACTTACCTCAACCAAAGATGGTATGACTTTACTGGGCAAAGGGAAGCGACCGCTTTGGGGTTTGGCTGGCTAGATGCGGTTCATCCTGAAGACAGCGAAGCAGCTAGAGGGATTTTTCTAAAGGCCAATGAAAAGCATGAATCGTTTCGGTTGGAATATCGATTGCGGCACCACAGTGGTCAGTATCATTGGGCTATTGATGCTGCTCATCCCTGGTTTGGGGAGAATGGAAAATTTAAGGGCTATATCGGTGCCGTCATTGATATTAGCGATCGCAAACAAGCCGAAGAAGCTTTGCGCCACTCTGAAGAACGCTATCGCACTTTATTTGAGTCGATGAGTGAAGGGTTTTGCGTCATTAAGATGTTGTTTGATCCCGATAATCAGCCCATTGATTACTGTTTTTTAGAAACGAATCCCGCTTTTGAGCAGCAGACAGGACTGAGCCAAGCTGTGGGCAAGACGGCGAGGCAATTGTTACCCGACCTTGAACCCCACTGGTTTGAAACCTACGGCAAGGTCGCTCTCACGGGAGAATCAATTCGGTTTGAACATGGCTCGGATGTGATGGCGCGCTGGTTTGATGTTTCTGCCTTCCGAATTGGTTTACCTGAAGAGGGAAAGGTGGCGATTCTATTTGAGGAGATTAGTGAGCGTAAGCAAACCGAACGAAAACTGCAAGAAAATGCGTTACGTTTTCATACTTTGGCAGACAATATTTCTCAATTTGCCTGGATGGCTAATGAGCAAGGCTGGATTTTTTGGTATAACCAGCGCTGGTTTGACTATACAGGGACTAACCTCGAAGAGATGCAGGGCTGGGGTTGGCAAAAAGTGCATCATCCAGACCATGTGAAGCGAGTTACCGAAAAAATCAACCAATGTTTTGCAACGGGTGAGATTTGGGAAGATATGTTTCCCTTGCGAAGTAAAACCGGCGAATATCGGTGGTTTCTCTCTCGGGCAATTCCTATCCGTGACGAACAAGGGAAAGTGTTGCGCTGGTTTGGTACCAACACAGACATTACCGAGCTTCGAGAAGCTGAAAATGCCCTCCGCCAGAGCGAAGAACGCTATCGGTGTTTAACAGAGTCAATTCCTCAATTGGTCTGGACAGCTAACCGGGAAGGAGAGTTGCTCGATGTCAATCAACGCTGGATCGAATTTACTGGTCTGAGTCTCGAACAGGCTCGGGCGGATGGCTGGGAAGCGGTGGTACATCCAGAGGATTTGCCTGTGCTGAGAGAGCAATGGACTGAAGCCGTCCAACGGGGAACTCCTTATCAGGCAGAAGGGCGGATGCGGCGAATGGATGGAACTTATCGCTGGTTCCTGCACCAAGCAATTCCCCAAGGGAATGAGCCGGGCAAAATGATCAAATGGTATGGCACAGCAACGGATATAGACGTTCAAAAACAATTAGAGCTTGAGCGCGATCGCCTTCTGGCTCAAGAGCAAGCAGCGCGAGAAGTGGCTGAGCGAGCTAACCGTATTAAAGACGAGTTTTTAGCCGTCTTATCCCATGAGTTGCGATCGCCTCTTAACCCCATTCTGGGCTGGTCTCAGTTGCTTCAAGTCCGAAAGTTGGACGAAGCGCAAACGGCTGAAGCACTCCATACCATCGAACGCAATGCTAAGTTACAAACCCAACTTATTGACGACTTACTGGATGTGGCTAAGATTTTGCAGGGCAAGCTCAGTCTGACAATGACCTCTGTTAATTTAGCCAAGACCATTGAGGCTGCCATCGAAACAGTCAAACAAACGGCAAAATCCAAATCCATTGCCCTAGAGAGCCAATTGCCTAACATTGGTCAAGTTTCGGGGGATGAAGCGCGTCTTCAGCAGATTGTTTGGAATTTGTTGTCCAATGGGATTAAGTTCACACCGAGTGGGGGGCAAGTGAAAATCCATCTCAAGCGGGTTGGCTCCTATGCTGAAATTTTAGTGAAGGACACAGGTAAAGGCATCAGCCCAGATTTTCTGCCCCATATTTTTGAGTCTTTTCGCCAAGAAGATGCTTCAATTACCCGAAAATTTGGAGGATTAGGACTGGGTCTAGCAATCGTCAGTCAGCTGGTTGAAGCCCATGGTGGCACGATTAGGGCAGAAAGCCCCGGTGAAGGACTGGGAGCGACTTTTACGGTACAACTACCTTTGTTAGATGCTGAGTCGGAACCCCAACTGTCCCGTGAGTTGCCTCAATTAGCCGCCCTGGATTTGACAGGCGTTCGAGTCTTAGCTGTTGACGATGACCCTGATGCAAGGGCGTTGATCACGGGACTCCTCAGTGAATATGGAGCAGAAGTATTAACTGTTGCTTCTGCTCCAGAGGTACTGGCTAATCTGGAGTCTTTTCAACCCGATGTTTTAGTCAGTGATATTGGAATGCCTGATCTCGATGGCTATTCCTTGATTCGACAAGTGCGTGCCTTACCAGCCCACCAAGGGGGACAAGTGCCGGCGATCGCACTAACAGCCTATGTGAGAGAAGTTGATCATCAGCGAGCTATTGATAACGGTTATCAATGCCATGTCTCTAAGCCCCTTGAGTCAGAGCCTTTGATAAAAGCGATTCTCGTCCTCACGGGTAATTAATCAAATTCCTCTGGCAAAACAATAGAGAGAATTTGCTGGATATTTGGTTATTTTCAGCTTACTACTTGTCTCTTTACTTATCCCGAACTCACGTTAAATTAGACCAAATCCGCTTATTTTAGTAGAGTAACATTTTTTCTCCCTGCTCCCTGCTCCCTGCTCCAAGACTTAATACTATACTATCTAAAACGGATCTAGTATTAGACCCCTGTTGAACCAAAACCTCTTTCATTTCTTTTGGTTATTGATAATTCTATTACTTCTTCAATTTCACATCTAATAATAGGCATAATAATCATTTGAGCAATTTTCATACCATATTCGATTAAAAATGTTGTTTGACTATGATTAATTAAAATAACACCAATTTCTCCCCGATACCCTTGATCAATGGTTCCTGGTGTATTTAACACCGTAATACCGTGTTTTAATGCCAATCCACTTCTTGGCCTAATTTGTGCCTCTGTATTTTCAGGTAATTCTATAGCTAGTCCCGTTTTAATTAGTGCTTGAGTGTTTGGTTTTAATTCTTTTTTCTCAATAGAAAATAAGTCCATTCCTGAATCATCAAAATGAGCATAGTTTGGTAAAATTGCTTTCTCGTTTAATCTTTTTATTTTTAATTTCATGCTTATTAATTCTCCCTAGAAATTTTAGTATAATTAGTTATTAAAAGCTGCGTCCCAAATAATAGGGCATTCTTTTTTTAAGATTTCACTGATAGCATCAGCAACCTCTCTATGTTCTTTTTGTGCGTCTTTAGAGACACGAACTTGAATATAATGAATAAAACTGCGAATATTACCCGTCATATACAGTTTAGTCATCACTGCTTCGGGTAATACAAACCGAGCGCATTCTTTCGCCACACCATCCTCAATCATTTCTTTATAAAGATTAAAAATATCATCATATAGTTTTTCTATTTTAGTGTTGTATTTGTTTTGTAATTCATTATTTTCAGGAATAATACTGTTTTGTCTATTTTTATAATCTTGTAATCTAATTTCTGGTAAATAAGCAAAATTTTCTTTTTCTACTTCTTGGTATCTTTTGCTAAATTGTTGAAAACAAAACGATCTGTGTCTTAAAATTTGAATAGCAATGGCCAAAGGACACTGAATTTCAACCGTCATAGATGCTTGTTCAAAAATAGACCAATGACCATGTTTAAGACAATATGTTAGTAATTTCTCGATATTAGGATTCTCTTGATTTTTGCTACTGACTCTAGCACAATAAGCGATTAATTTTTCAGCATTAGGAGTGATAGTTATTAAACTGACTTGTCCTGAATTGAATTTGATTTCCATTACGATAATAATTTTTTCCTTTAGAAGTGCTAGAAGACACTAAATACCACGGTTAAATATAACATGATAGATAAAAGTTTAACTTGTAGCATTCTCTGAGTTTCATCCTTGAGTCTACAACAAGAAAACAATCTGAATTAAAGCTTAAAAAAATCCACAAAAGACAAGGATTTTTTTAGTCTGGAAAGGGACAGGGTAAACTAATAGGTTGGACTCCCTGTGAAGCCACTATCCTCATGTCCATTCAACAGGGGATGATTGATTTAGAAAAATTAAGCAGGAGACACACATAAATGCAAGATAAACATATGCTCATGATTCCAGGGCCAACCCCTGTCCCTGAAAGTGTCCTATTAGCGATGGCTAAACACCCTATCGGCCATCGTAGTGGGGATTTTAGTCAAATTATTGGGGAAATTACCGAAAACCTCAAATGGCTGCATCAAACCCAAAATGATGTACTGATGTTAACCGTCAGTGGTACCGGGGCCATGGAAGCCGGAATTATCAACTTTTTAAGTGCCGGCGATCGCGTTTTAGTAGGTAATAACGGTAAGTTTGGGGAACGTTGGGGAAAAATTGCTCGCGCCTTCGGATTAGAGGTAGAAGAAATCACTGCAGAATGGGGTAAACCCCTTGACCCAGGAGCCTTTAAAGCCAAATTAGAAGCGGATACTGAAAAAACCATCAAAGCCGTCATTATCACCCATTCTGAAACCTCTACCGGGGTTCTCAACGATTTGCAAACCATTAACACCCACGTTAAAGCCCACGGAGAAGCCTTGATTATGGTGGATGCCGTTACCAGTTTAGGGGCGGTTAGTGTACCAGTGGATGAATGGGGACTGGATATGGTAGCCTCTGGCTCCCAAAAAGGCTATATGATACCTCCCGGCTTAGGATTTGTAGCCGTTAGCCCCAAAGCTTGGAAAGCCTACGAAACGGCAACCCTACCTAAGTTTTATTTAGATTTAGGCACTTACAAAAAAGCAACAGATAAAAATAGTTCACCCTTTACCCCTCCCGTTAATCTCATGTACGGCTTAAAAGTCGCCTTAGAAATAATGAAAGCCGAAGGGTTAGAAGGAATGTTCACCCGTCATCAACGGTTAACCCAAGCCACCCGTGCTGCGATGAGAGGGTTAGGGTTGAGTTTATTTGCTCCTGACGAAGCAGCCAGTCATGCAGTCACGGCGGTAATGCCTTCTACCGTTGAAGCCGAGGCTATTCGTTCCACCATGAGAAAACAATTTGATATTGCCTTAGCCGGTGGACAAGATCACCTCAAAGGTAAAATCTTCCGGATTGGTCATTTAGGGTTTGTCAGCGAGCGAGACGTTTTAACTGCGATCGCTGCCTTAGAAGCCACCTTAGAAACTTTAGGGGATCAATCGGCTAAGTCTGGGAGTGGTATGGCTGCTGCTGCTCAAGTATTAGGAAATTAACCGCAACAGGGAAGGGTTACAGGTTTAAAGATTGCCTGTTTCCCGCTCTCTCATCAAGATTGACGACGAAGAAAAGAAGGTAAATCAACCTTTTCCCTGGCAGCATCTTCTTTGCGATGACGATCAATACTGAAACTAAAAGGCACCGAACTACTCATTAATAAACCGTTGGAAGAAGTAACTGTCTGATCGTTATGGTTAGTATTTTCTTCGCAATTGGTTTGAGTTTGTTCTTGGGTAACTTTTTGAGTGTCCCTTACCAATAGGTTTTGATTTGGGGTTGAAGGTTGCTCAGAGTCGCTGCTATCGTTGTCAGGCTCAGTTATATCTGAATGTGGTTCGGGGGTCAAAGAAAATAACTCTTCTAAAGTGTCATCGATGGCATCGGAGATAGGCTCTGAGGCTTCTGATTTTATAGGAGAAGGGGCAATACTAGGAGTTATTTTATTTTCTATAGAACTCGACCAAGGTTGAATAGAAACCACATTAGAAGCAATGGGACTGTCTACCCTAGATTTAACATCAGTCGGAGGCAGTTTTTTTCCATGATTACTTAAACAATCATCTAAGGCTGCTTTGTATTGTAGGCTGTAGCGTTGTTGTCGCTGTAGGCGTTGCTGCAACTCGTGAATTTGTCGTTTTTTAAGGATTAATTGGTTTTTATTCTGTAGAGTTTCTTCTTTGAGTAAAGCACATTCTCTTTCTAACTGAGCAAAGGCTTCTTGAGAGGCGTGTAATTGTTTTTGTAAGGTTGCTAGGTTATGTTGCTCTTGTTGTAGATTCGTTTGAGAGCTTTGTAGTTGTTCGAGGAGATGACTATTTTGTGCTTGGGTACTTTGAAGTTGGGCAGTTTGTTGGGATAGCAAAGCGTTGTGATGACGCGATCGCTCTTGATAGTCTTGCAGTTGTTGTCTTGAGTCAGCTAAGGCTTGTTCTAACGTGACAATAGTATCAAGGAGTTCTCGATTTTGTCCCCGTAGTTTACGAGCTAGGTTAAACCAATCTTGAGTTAAAGGAATATTCTCCTCTTCCTCGACAATAGAAATTTCTGTAATTTCCGATGCTTCTTCGCTTTCATTTCCCCTTGTATCCGAGACGACTTCACTGTACAACGATGGAGCTTGCTCTAACGGTTGCTCAATAATAGAATCAGCGTTAAGGGTTTCTGTCTTAGTAGAGTCGACATCCCCTAAGTGTGGCTTAGACTCAGGTTGAATCGGTTGATCAGAATGATAGTTACCCATAGGAATATAACTTAAGTTTAGCTATATTAGTAAAGATGTGATTCACAGACATTTAGTTTCTTGAAAGACACCCTGCAATTAACCCAGTTACTCATTCGGGTTTTCCCTTATCCCCCAGAAGTCCCTCCCTATACTAGAACGCGACTGCACAAAAGTTGTTGAAATTAATGAGTATCAACACCGCACTCTCAAAGCTTATGGTTTTTCAGGAAGTAGTATTTTGAACTTTCTTATCTTGATAAGTTTAGGAAAAGATTATCCATAATACTGTCTAGGTTTTGTGTTTGTTAGTTGATCAATCCTTGTTTATTTCTTGGTTGTTATGCGATGGTAATATGGTTTGTTTTCTAACTTAAGAATAGACAGTATTATAGACAATGAAGTGTCAATTATTTTTCTTGAAGATAAACATAAACCTTAACATATCGACTTACAACTTAACATCAGTATTTTTTTCTATTTAAGGGGTAACTATGCAATTATCATCTGATTCATTTTACCAAGCTGTTCAATATCTTGAACATCATCCAGAATCCATTAGAGTCAAAAAATTAATTTTTTGTATTTGTCAAAAAACTTGGCAAAACGATCTCAATATTCTCAATGGGTTGTCAATGGAAAGTTTAGTTAAAGAACTGATTACACAACAACAAACCCTTGAACAACTAACTCTTTCCTTATATAGACTGGTTAAAACCTTGAACCGCCCTAAAGTTTATGCTGGTGTAGCTAAAGCGATCGTTGAACAACTCGGACCTATTTACCGTGAACTTAATCGAGAAACGGAAGTAATAGAAGTGTTAACTAATCCGAAAGAGACTCATGTTGCTGACAGTCGTATTCTCCTAGAACAAGCAGTTAGAAATTTATCTAATCATCCTGAAACCGCTAGAATCCATAAATTAATTTATGCTATTACTAAAAACAGTTGGGAAAATGATTTAAACCGAATTAAAAATTATGGCTTAAGTAACTTGATTATGGAAACCCTGGAAATTTATCCCGATTATAATACTCTCAAACAAGCTTTTATTCAATTAGTTAATAATATTAATAAAAAGAATTTATATCTTGCTATTGCTAAAGTTATTTTGAATCAAATTGGTGGATTATACGATAATTTAGAACAAGAAGATATCCTATCTTCAGATAATTCCAATAACTACAGTACCCAAATCATTTCCCTCAATCATAGCGATCACTATCAAAAAAATATGCAACCGTCTTCGGCTTCAGCCTTTGAAACGTCTGTGATTGATATCACCTCAGAACAGATGGTAACTGAGTTAAAACAGGTACAAACCGCTCCAACACCTTCTCATTCTAAACCACCGTATGACATTTTTGAAATCCGTCTGGAAATTATGCAATATACTAATCCATTACGCGCTAAAATATTGCTATTCTCCCTACTCTTTCATCCCTGGGATCGCAGTGGACAAGATTGGTCTACCTTGAGAAGTTATACCCTTGATGATCTTATAGAGCAAATTCTTCAAAGTGGTCGTTCTATTACCGAGATTGAAGCAAAACTCTACAACATGGCCAAATCTCTCAATGACCCTGATTCCTATCTACAAACTGCCAGTACCGTTGTTGAAGCCATAAAACCTTTTTTATAAAATTATTGTAATTTAGTTCCTATGAAACCCAGTGAATTAATTGAAAGATATTCCGCCGGAGAAACGTTATTTAATGGCTTAAAGCTGTCAGGAATTAACCTAGTGGGGGCAGATTTAATCGGAATTACCCTTAATGAAGCGGATTTACGCGGGGCTAACCTTCTATTCGCCTTTTTTAATCGTGCTAATTTAACCCAGGCTAATCTAGTGGGAGCGAACTTAAGCGGGGCTAATTTGTCTCAAGCAGACCTCAGTGGGGCAGATTTACGCAACGCCACCCTTCATGGAACTTTACTACAAAACTCTAATTTAAGGGATACAGATATTACATTAGCTACTTTTCTCGATGCTAACTTAATGGCTGCTGACTTACGAGGAGCAGATTTAAGTGGGGCAACCCTCACAGGTGTTTGTCTGAGAGGGGCAAATATGCGTCAAGAAAAGAAGAGCTATTATACTAATCTTCAAGCTGCCAATTTAGCGAGAGCAGACTTACAAGGAGCAAATATGAAAGGAGTTGATTTGAGTCGGGCTAATTTAGTAGGAGCTAATCTCAAAGAAGTGAATTTAAGAGATGCTGACTTACGCAAAGCGGATTTAACCAATGCTAACCTCAAAGGAGCCTTCCTGACGGATACCAACCTAACAGGGGCAAAGTTAAACGGGGCTAATCTTATCGGCGCAAATCTGGTTAGGGCGCAATTATCCCAAGCTGAGTTGAACGATATTACAGCAAGAGGGGCAGTAATGACTCATGCTGTGTTCAACCGTGCTACTCTTAATCAGGCTGATTTAACGTTAACACGGATGAACCACGCAGATTTAAGTCGGGCTAACTTGTCAGGGGCGAATCTAACAGATGCTGATTTAGTTGAGGCGTTTTTTGCGCGGGCTAATCTCATGGGTGCTAATCTGAGTAACGCTAATTTAACCAGGGCTGAGTTGATGAGTGCTAACTTAGCAGGTGTTATTTTACGGGGTGCAACTATGCCAGATGGGAAAGTTCATCGTTAAGAATATAATCTATCTAGAAAATAGAAAAATTTTATCTACAGTTATAAAGCATTAATAGTAGCTTGCTCTGATAATTTTTACTCTAAATTTTCAATTTGTTGTTTCAGAGAATCTAACTTTTCTCGTTGTACTGCCACATTTTCTTGTATCAATTGCTCGAAAGCATTCATACAAGTATTCAAATCCACTGTAAATTGCGATCGCACACTACTTAATCCTGCCCCAATTGCCCCCCCTTCATAATACTCCAGACAGCCTAATGTTTCTGCTAAATATTCTACACTATCTCGTCTGGGATCATCTCTAAGCATATCAGCAATAACAAATTTTTTCCGTTCTTCTGCTGTCATGTTATCCCCTGATTCTAAATATTTTCTACCAAATGTCATGGCTAATGGATCGAGGGGTTGAGGTAAATGAAGAGAAAAATTGTCTTGCTTTCCAATATCACTAGAAGCCACTAGATTAATAAATTTTTGAATATCAATAGCGTAGGTTAAATCTTTGCCGATATCTTCTAGATTTTCCCCTGCACCTTTACCATGAATCCCAATTAATTCGCCTTGATTATTAAAAACAGGACCGCCACTAATTCCCACTTTTGTGCCTAATGTATAACCTAATGTGTAGTTCATCGGAATTTCTCCAAGGGCATATTTTTGTCTGATTTCACCTGTTATGGTTTGTCTAATTCGCTTAGGTTTATCTTTTGGCGGAACCGCCCATCCTGATACATATACTATATCTTTCGGCTGAAGTTGATTAGGATTTCCGAAAGCAGCAACGGGGTACTGAATATCACTCACAAAAGATAAAAGAGCTAGATCATATCCTTGTTTTTCATAACGATAAATTTGGCGATGATACTGATAGGGAGAATTTTGATCGCTCATTGTTGGTTGAATTTCTTCTCCATAAACTCTTCCGTCAGCAGTCCGAATTCCATAATCGGTTTCTGGATCGGCAATGACATGAGCATTTGTTAACACATAATACTCACAAATCGTCATTGTTGCATTCGGGATAGGCATTCCTGACATTGCTGGATTCGTATTACAATTACGGTGAACAATAACACCTGATCCTGCTGATAAATCTTCTTGAGCTTGTTCAACTTGATTCGGTTCTAAATTAGCCCCAATTAAGACAGTTGTGCCACGAGCTATTGTTTGAATTTCCTGAAAACTTAAATCAGATTTTGACATTACAGGAGTGACAAATATTAAAATGATACAAACAATTACGATACTGATTAAAAATTTCATAAATTTTACCTTTAGAGGAAAATTGACATTAATTATTGCTATCAACTGCGCTATAAACCGTAGGATTTTGAAATTTCAATATAAGATTTTTGTAACGTTTCTATCTCTTGAGAAATAACTTGCATTTGCTCTTCCAATATTTTTTCATTGGCTTTTAATCCTCCTGTTATCCATTCAGCAATATCAGCACGAACATCAGGATTATTGACTTGAAAAGTTCCCTTACCACAGACAAATTTAGTATCAAGTTCATAACGTTCGACCATACCTCTAATTGCTTCAAAAGACCAATCTGTAGGATTTCCACAAGTAAATGTTTGATCGTTTTGTGCAAGTAACCCTTGATGAGTAAAAGGAATTCCAAATAAAGCGATTGAGATTGTTAATAATGCACTGAGAAACCATGATAAAACTTTCCATGCTGTTTTAGACATTGGGTCTATCTCCTTTTATGTGGATATTTATTAGAAATATCTGCTAATTGATTTGTTAAGGCTTCAATTTCTTCACTAATATCAAAAAAATTTTGACCCTCTAATTGCTCAATAGCATTCGTACAAGCATTTGTTATGCTACCGACTTCTGCACGAACAATGGTTAGAGTAGGACGATAGGTATTATCTCCATAACCTATAGAACAACCGTACCTTTCGACTAGAGAACGTACTGCTTCATAATAGTGGTCAGTGGGTGAAATATCACTTAATTGACTGATACTTGTAACTTGCGCTAGGTAGTTATCAGGGACTTGACGATCGTTTTTAAATCGATCAGTTGAAGGGTTAAAATTTGCCCCCATACTCACCCCAATGAGAGAAAAATAAATAACTAAAATAGTGGCTAGAGAAAAGGCTGTTTTCTTCCAAAATTGCTTAGACATGGCAGTTATGGCTTAATTAATAAAAAATATTAACGATTAGGTCTTTTAATGGCTTTTCCAAATTTACTATAGGGTTTACGGGGTGTTTGTTGTCCTTCAAATCCATTAAGTTCAATCACTGTCTCAATATCTAAAATACTCGATAAAAATTGTTGTGGATTGCTTTCAGCCTCTGGCGGAAAATCCAATAAAACATTACTATTTTTGCATCGACTATTGGCATTTCGTACCATACAAATTTTCCAACGACGACCAATTGTATCCGCAATTAAAATCAAGTCTTCGAGATTATTTTTGTTTATTTCAGCTTGTAACCGATTGGCAATTTGAGAACAACTTTGAGAAATTTGTCCCATATTAGGGATATTTAATAAAGGAGTCTGGTTAGTATCTTCTTTGATAACCATACAATTATCTTGTTGTTCAATGCTTTTTAACTGTATCTCTTCTGCTGTAAGAGCTTTAAGAGGAAGTAAGCTCATTCCCACAGTAACTAAACTTAACAAATAGAATGAATAAAAACTCAATCTTAGCATTGTAAAAATAAAGAATTTTTTGCCAAAACTAGCTATAATATTCAGTATAAAAGAAGCTAAGTTTTCTAGATATTAAATATTATTAAGAGTGTAGAATTTTTCCTAACAAGGAGCTAACATCATGAGTGAACTATCCCCCCAAAATCGCTCTGTCTCGATTGGAGGCAATGTTACAGGCGCAAATATTATAACAGGAGATAGTAATAAAGTTTCTTTAGACTATCAATCAGTTCCTGTGCCTGAACCCCAGAGTGTCGATATTCAGTCCACTTTAATGACTATTAGAGATATATTGGCACAACTTGATACAAGCGATCGCAGAAAAATTGAAAATGCTATTGCTGACGCAGAAGAAGAATTACAAAAACCTCAACCCGATAAAGATGAAGTCGGACAAGCGTTAGAAAGAGCCGTCAAATACGCAGAGAAAGCTAATGGGTTTGCCGAGGCAATAACCAAGCTGAAACCTCATTTAACCAGTGCGGTGGGATGGTTAGGAAAAAATTGGGCATCTATCCTTACCAAAGTAGGTTTAACAGCTATATTCTAACTCTTGTTTAATTATTTTTATGACTTCATCAGACAATCGTAGTATTAGCATTGATAAAAATGCCATTGGCTGTACCATTATCTCAGGAGATGGAAATCAAGTTGTCATTTATCAAAATCAGACAGAACAGCAAACAATTAGTTCTGAAGATACTTCTAGCTTAATCCAGAATCTTGGCGCAAATCCTTACCAAAGTTTGCTTCCCTTTCAAGAAACCAATGCGGATCAATACTTTGGTAGAGAACAACAGATTACAAAACTCTGGGAGAGCTTACAAAATATTGCTCAAAATAGTCAAATTCCTGATTTTTTGCCGATCTACGGACCTTCTGGTTCAGGAAAATCTTCCCTAACTAGAGCAGGGTTATTACCCCGTTTAGCGCAAAATCCCCTCTTAGGCTTTGATAAACTTCAAGTTGCTGTTTTTGTTGCTAGTTATTATCCTCTCGATGCTTTAGGTTTAGTTTTAGCAAAAGCCGTCACCCAAGACATTGCGCCTGTTGCTAAAAGTCGTGAATTTAAACAAGAATTACAGCAAATTAATACTAAAGGAGAATATGATGGATTACGTCGTATTGCCTCAGTTTTACCTAATATTGATCAAGCACCATTATTAATTTTAGTTGATCAATTTGAAGAGATTTATTCTCCTGAGGTAAGTGCTGAGGATAGGAATATTTTTATTAGTAATTTACTCAATGCGGCTAGCGATCACTCGAAGCAAGTAATAGTTATTATTACTTTAAGAAGTGATTTTTTGGGAAATATTCAAAAACAGCCTCAACTCAATCAAATTTTTTCTCGTCAAGGTTTTCTTGTTCCAGCAATGACTGAAGAAGAATTACGAGAAGCTATTTGTCAACCTGCTTTAAAATCGGGTTATTCTTTTGATGAAGCGACTGTTAGTTTATTATTAGAACAAACTAAAGATCGAGCAGGAAGTTTACCTCTTTTACAATTTACTTTAACCAAAATTTGGGAAGGATTAGAACAAGGAAAAACCCCAGCAGAAACATTAGAATATCTTAAAGGGGTAGGCGGTGCATTAACCGGAGAAGCTCAAAGAGTTTTTGATAATTTAACAGAAAAGCAACAAAAAATTGCTCGGAGAATTTTCTTAGGATTAATTCAATTTGGTGTAGGGGATCAAATGACCCGACGACGGGTAAGAATAAAACAATTACGTTCTTATAAAGATGATGAAAACGATTTTAGAAGCGTATTAAATAGTTTCGCCTTTAGAGGAGTAAGATTAATTACTTTAAGTGGAGAAGGGCAAGAAACAACCGTTGAAGTAACTCACGAAGCTTTGTTTCAAAATTGGCAAAAAATTAAAGAATGGGTAGAAGAAGATCAAAGTAATTTACTCTTTCAGAGGCGAGTCCAAGAAGAAGCAGAAAGATGGCAACAAATGGGGCGACCAAATGGTAGTTTATGGCGTTCTCCTGACCTGGATTTATTGGAACGTTTCTATCAGCAAGCTGAAGAAAATATGACACCTTTACAAATAGATTTTTTTAAAGCTTGTCGTTTATCTTCTTTCATTCGTACCCTACTAATTTGTGGACTGACTACTACAGTGGTCTTTTTAGGAGTAGTTGCCTATTTCAACAAACTTGTAGCAGAATTCAAAACGATTAAAGCACTCAATCAAACAGCAGAAACCTATTTATCATCCAATCAACCTTTTGAGGCTTTAATTACTGCTACTCAAGCGGGAAAGTCTCTTTCAAAAACAAATTTAAGATTTTTCAATTTACCCATTAGTTATCAAACAAAAGCTCTTTTAAATCAAAATCTCTGGCAAATCAATCATTTAGAAGGTCATACAAATGAAGTTTGGCAGGTAAAATATAGTCCTAATGGAAAGCTATTAGCTTCAGCAGGAAGAGATGGAGAAATTTATATTTGGGATGCTCTGTCAGGAAAACATAAATTTACCCTAACAGGTCATGATGATTCTATTAGAGAAATTGTCTTCAGTCAAGAAAGTAATTTGTTAATTTCGCGGAGTGATGATGGAATCATAAAATTATGGAATCTAGAAAAAGGGGAGCTTATCGAACATCCTCTTAATAACGAAAAAGGAATTAATACGTTTGCTTTATCTTCTCAGTTATCTATTGTAGCTACAGGTCAAAAAGAGGGTAAAGTCAAGTTATGGAGTTTAGCACAAAAAGACTTTCCTACTCTTTTAGCTTTAAAAAGTTCTCAGAATTCTATTGAATTTGTTCAATTTACTTCAGATGAGACTAAATTAATTATTGTAGAAAATAATAACAATATTCATATTTGGGATATGAACAAAAAAATCATAAATTCTATTCCTTCGACTGATCAATGTCCTTTTGGAGACATTCAAGTTAAGGGTAATATTCTTGCAGTAGCACAAATAAATGGTACTATTCAAATTTGGGATTTTAATTTAAAGTCAATTCAACCTTGGACACCTTACAAAAATAATAATTGTGACTTAGAAGAAGATAGGACTAAAATTTTACAGTTAAGTTCCAATGGAAAGATTTTAGCAAATACAGATGAAATTGTACATGAAGGTAAAATTGTCAAAGTTATTAAGCTGTGGGATTTAGAAACTCAAAAAGAAATTAGTTGTCTTGAAGAAGATAACTCAAATAATACAATTGAAAATCTTGAATTTAGTCCGGATGGTCAAATTTTAGCAGCGGCTGGAAAAGATGGCAAAATACGTCTTTGGGATTGGCAAAAAAGTCAAAAACAACCTTTTGCGATTTTATTAGGTCATACGAATGCTATTGGCTCACTCCAATTTCATCCTGATGGGACAATGTTAGTATCTGGTAGTGATGATCGGACTGTTAGATTATGGACAACTCAAAAGCCATTTATACCTGTTTTACACGGTCACAATGGAATAGTTTGGGATGTAAGTTTTAATTCTAATACAAATACAATTACATCAGTAGGAGCAGATAGCACAATTCGCTTCTGGGATTTAGACAAAAAACAACAAATAGATTCGATATCATTATCTAATAATCATCAAAACTTTAATATCTTATCGGTTGCCTTAAATCATGACAAAACAAAAATTGCTGTCGGTGGAGTTCTTGAACAATCTAAGAGCAAATTAGTTCAAAATTTGGGAATAATCCAGGTAATTAACACAGATAATTTTCAAATCAATAAAATTTTAGAGGTAAGGATTCAGGTGGCAAATATTGACAAACAGGCTGACTGCGCTAAAGTAACGGTATGAGTCAAACTGAACCAGGAGTACAGTTAAATCCAGACGAATTAAACCAACTGTCAAAATCTGGGTTGGTACAAATTATCTTGGCTCAACAGAAACTTATCGAGCAGCTACAAAAAGAAATAGAAAAATTAAAGCTCAGTCGTAATTTAGATAGCCAAACCTCATCAAAACCCCCATCAACAGACTTATTGAAAAAGTCTGAGAAGGCTAAAACAACTGAAGACGATAAGGATAAGAAAAGAAAACCAGGGGGACAACCTGGACATAAGGGAAAAACAAGGAAAGGCTTTGGGAGAATTGACAGAATTCAAATCTTGCAACCATCAATATGTAGTCACTGTGGTCAAACAGAATTATTAATAGAACCAGTGAAAGTTGATTCTCAGCAGGTAGCACAACTGGTAGATAAACCCATTGAGGTAGTAGAATATCATCGTCATCATTGTCGCTGTGGGCATTGTGGTGAAGTGACCAAAGCGAATTGGTCGCCCAAGACCGTCCCAGGACAAGATTTAGGAGTGAAGTTACAAGCTTTTCTGGGATGGTTAGGGAATTATGGACATCTACCTTATGAAAAGCAACAAGAGATGTTGTGGGAGTTAGGGCAAATTGAGATAGGTATGGGGACCATCGTAGCCACCAATCAACGAGTAGAAACAGCCATTAATCCGTCGGTTGAACAATTATCCAAGTGGGTCAAAGTAGAACAACCCCCAATTCATGTTGATGAAACACCCTGGCCAGTGAAGGGAGTCAAAGAATGGTTGTGGGTATTTACCAATCAACTTTTCTGCCTGTTTCGGGCTGCTGATACTAGGGGGCGTAAGGAATTAGAAGATCAGTTAGGCCATGAATATGGTGGTGTTTTAAGTAGTGATGATTTGGGAGTTTACAATGGTTATACTGTTGTTGCTCAACAGAAATGTTTGGCACATTTACGCCGTCACTTTCAGCGATTAATAAAAACTCCAGGTCAATATAACAAAACCATCGGTCAAACTTTTCTCAAATTAATTGATGAAGCTTTCCGTCATTATCGTATTTGGCAAAACGATAAGAATAGGCATGGTTATCAAGTTTGGGCAAGACAATTCAAAGATAAGATAAAGATAGCCACAGAAGAATGGAAGCCTAAAGCCGGTTATGAAGCCGGAAAACTTTTGCGAAACCTTCGGCAAAAGGCAGAGCAATGGTGGTATTTTCTGGAGCATCCAGAGATCCCCCCTGATAATAATCTTGCTGAAAGATCCTTAAGATTAGCCATCACGAAACGGAAAGTTAGTGGGGGTTCAAGAAGCATGGAACGATTTAAACAAACAGCTAACTTATTGACGGTTATTCAAACTTGTCGTCGTCAAGAACGTTCGGTGATTGATTTTTTCGAGAAGTCATTAATAGCCAAAGTCGGTCATCCGAATTGTTTGTTTCCTTCCCTAATTCCTAACTTCTAGACCTGAATCCTTACTTTTAGAGACTGAAAAACCTGTTAGTTCATTACAATTTAATAACAATGATGCCCTTTTAATATCAGGAGAATCTTTAGAATTAAAAGATGGCAAGGAAGTAGAGGGAGCTTTGAGATTTTGGAATTTATCAACTAATAAACCTGTGTCTTTAACCGATAACTTTCCTAATCATTTAGGGGGAATTTATGCAATTGAATTTCATCCAAAACAATCTAACATCTTAGCTTTTTCTGGCAGTCAAGGAATGATTAACTTTTGGGATATAAGTACCCAACAATCATTGAAACTCTTAAAGGCACAAGTGGGTAACATTTACGCTCTAAAATATAGTCCTGATGGCATAATTCTAGCATCAGGAGGTGATACAATTCGCCTCTGGAATCCTTTGACTAGGAAACCTATTACTCGCTTAAATGGTCATATTAGTGATATTACGACCCTAAAATTTAATACTAATGGCGAAATTTTGGCTTCTGCGAGTGGAGACGGAACGATTAAACTTTGGAATATTCCCAATAAACAATTGTTAGCCTCTCTCAAAGGCCATTACGAACAAATAAATGATGTTGAATTTATCAACAAAGAGCAATCTGTTATTGCTTCAGCTAGTAATGATGGTTCAATAATTTTATGGAACTGGAATGGTAATTTAGATGAGCTAATTAATCGAAGTTGCCAATGGTTAGGAAATTACTTAGAGCATAATCAAGATTTAAGTAATGATACTAAAATGCTTTGTCCTCATTATTAATTTGTTACAAAATTGAAGTGGTGGACTGTGGTGTTGAGCAAAACTAATTAGTTGTTCATGACAATTAATCTAACACTTAACCCAGCCTACTGGATTGGCACAGCTAAAATGAGATGATAGGAATGTGAGCATACTTTGAGTAGACCTTCAGAAATTTATATTTGTGATAGATGCAGATGGTTTAAAAGATGGGGTCAATGGGAGTCTCCCGCGCCTGGAATAAGGTCTAAACAGGTAGATTTATCCCCTGTTTAGATAACCTCTAGAATCCCTGTCGATTTATCGCAGGGAGTCTCAAAGCAGATTATTATTTACTCGCTCGCCACTTCTACTGCTTCTTCTTCCCCTTCTTCTTCTTCGGTTTCAGGCGCAGGAGGAACTAATGCTACGGCGGCGATCGCATCATCACTATCTAACCGTTGGACTCGAACCCCGGTAGCAGCGCGAGACTGCATAGAAATAGCATCGACAGCTTGACGAATAATAATCCCTCGGTTAGAAACAATCATTAATTCATCCTCTGCATTAACCACATGAAGGGAGGCTAAACAATCGGTTTTTGATTTAAACTTGATCGCCCGAACACCCATTCCAGCCCGTCGTTGCAAACGAAACTGGGAAATTGGAACCCGTTTACCATAACCCCCGTTGGTAATGGCTAAGATCCAAGGACCTGCAGTGGTTT
This sequence comes from Crocosphaera chwakensis CCY0110, assembly GCF_000169335.1. Taxonomy (GTDB): domain Bacteria; phylum Cyanobacteriota; class Cyanobacteriia; order Cyanobacteriales; family Microcystaceae; genus Crocosphaera; species Crocosphaera chwakensis. The sequence goes on along the minus strand of NZ_AAXW01000005.1, from coordinate 87,580 downwards.
CTTCTTCGCTTAACTCTTCGGTTTCGTTGTCCAAAACGTCTTCGTCTTCGGCTGCATCAGCTATCCCTGCGGTGACTTGTGCCGGCAACACATCCATACTAATTAATTCGTCCCCTTTCTTCAATTTCATGGCTTTCACCCCTCTAGTTGCCCGTCCCAGGGGTCGCAGTTGTTGGTTATCAGCGTGAAAATGGATAGCCATACCTTTACGGGTTCCGAGGATAATACTATCTTCTTCTCTAGTAAGTCTTACCCATCGCAGTTGATCTCCTTCACCGAGGGAAATGGCGATTAAACCATTGGTCCGAATATTACTAAAGGCGGAAAGGGCTGTTTTTTTGATGTAACCTTTGTGGGTTAACATCACGAGGAAAACGTCTTCTGTGAACTCACTCACGGCAACGATAGAGGTTATTTTCTCATCTTTGGGGATGGGTAACATTTGAACAATGGGAATGCCTCTGGCGGTTCTTGAGGAGGAGGGTATTTGATAAGCATTGACGGCATAAACCACCCCGCGATCGCTGAAAAAGAGAACTTGATCGTGATCGCAACAGGTTAAAAAGTGTTCAACTACGTCGTCGTCTTTAATTTTGGCGGCTGCTTTTCCTCTGGTAGCCCTCTGTTGTGCCTCAAAGGTACTGACGGGCATCCGTTTGATGTAACCTTGTTCTGTGAGGAGGATAATGGCTTGTTCGTTGGCAATGAGGTCGGTATCGACGATTTCTCCATCATCATGGACGATTTCGGTGCGTCGAGGAGTCGCATGAATGGTTTTGATCTGGGTTAATTCTTCTTCGATAATGGCTTCAATGCGTTCTCGTCGGGCTAAAATGTCTTGTAAATCGGCAATTTTTAGCTGTAATTCTTCGTGTTCGGCGTGTATTTTCTCGGCTTCTAGGGCGGTTAAGCGACGGAGTTGCATTTGCAAAATAGCGTCTGCTTGTACGGGGGAGAGGCCAAACTCTTGTACTAATTCGTCTTTTGCGCTGCTGGTGTCGGCTGCCCTACGAATGAGTTGAATGACGGCATCGAGGTTATCGAGGGCGATGAGTAACCCTTGTAAGAGGTGATCCCTTTCTTCTGCTTTGCGGAGTTCGTATTGAGTGCGACGAGTGATGGTTTCAATTCTAAAGTCAAGGAAAACACTGAGAAACTCTTTGATGGTTAGGAGTTGGGGTTCTCCGTTGACTAGGGCTAACATATTGGCCCCGAAATTGCCTTGTACGGGGGTTTGTTTATAGATGTTGTTGAGGACGACTCTGGGGTAAGCATCTCGCTTGAGTTCTATGACCACTCGCATTCCGTCGCGATCGCTTTCATCACGAATGTCGGAAATACCATCGATGCGTTTTTCGTTGACTAAGTCGGCGATACGTTCAATTAAGGCTGCTTTATTAGTTTGATAAGGTAACTGAGTGATAATAATGGCTTCGCGATCAGGCCGGCCCCGTTGTTCGATGGTTTCGATCTGGGCGACTCCTCGCATGGTAATGGAACCCCGTCCGGTCATGTATGCGTCGTGGATGCCGGATCGGCCTAAGATTTGTCCCCCAGTAGGAAAGTCTGGGCCGGGGATGATTTTGATGAGTTCTTTTTCGCTTAATTCTGGGTTATGAATTAGAGCGATGGTTCCGTCAATTAATTCTCCGAGGTTATGGGGAGGAATATTGGTGGCCATACCGACAGCGATACCGGATGAACCATTGAGCAATAACTGCGGTACTCTGGCTGGTAAGACGATGGGTTCTTGTTGCGATCCGTCAAAGTTATCGGCAAAGTCAACGGTATCAGCTTCAATGTCTCTGAGTAAGGCGTTGGTTGATAAAGCTTGCAGACGACATTCGGTGTAACGCATGGCTGCCGGGGGGTCGTTATCCACCGAACCAAAGTTTCCATGACCTTCGATCAAAGGACTCCGCATGGAAAAGTCCTGGGCCATACGAACTAACGCATCATAGACCGCCGTATCACCGTGAGGGTGATATTTACCTAAAACTTCCCCGACGACACGGGCGCATTTTCTAAAGGGGCGATCGGGAGTTAAACCCAGTTCATACATGGCGTAGAGAATACGACGATGAACGGGCTTTAAACCATCCCTAGCATCGGGTAATGCTCGCCCCACAATGACGCTCATGGCGTATTCTAGATAAGAACGGGACATTTCATTACTCAAGTCTGTGGGGATAATTCTATCTTGAGGGATGGTCATAAGTGTCTTAACTCCGTTAACTGGGACAGTTTAAAGGACAATTGCCTTAAAAATTGACAAAAAAGCTTAATATTAATGTCAATGGTTTTAAATAAGTTATTCTTTCTTATTTTAACACAAAAAGAACAGCCAATGAGACTATATAAGAAACGTCAAATTCTCGATTTTTAATTCTTAATTCTCAATTATTTATCTAAGGGATTTAAAGAAATCATTGCCCAAGTAACATAAGTTCCTATAGGACTCCACAATAAGTAAGGTAGTAATAAAAAGACAGATTCTTGTGATAGTGGCCATACTAAAACTGCTAGAATTAAACCCCAAAAGAAACCGGTTGCACCGATGATAGTTCCTACTTGTAAACTCCGCAGTTTACACATGACAGGAGTATAGGCCATAACCAATATTTCTAATAAGAAATACCCTGCCATTAATAACCAGGTTCTAGTGGTTCCTGGTTGTTTAATCCACAGTTGGTAAGCTGAATAAACCCCACCAATAAAAACGAATATCCAAATAAAAGGTATTGCCCATTCAAAGGTTAACCATTGCGGACGACGGAGACGATTAAACCAACCATAATCGCTCTTAAAAATTGTGTTAATTGAAATGGCGACGACTAGAGTGATGCTTGCGATGATTAATAGGGGAGAAATCATATATTCCCTGAACTGAACATCCTTTTAAAGAAATTGCTCCGTTTTCCATCATTGTACCACAAAAATTTACTTTATCTAAAATGGCATAATTTAACTTTGATTCTTTTAAATTTGATCCTGCTAAATTAGCCTCTTTTAGGTTAGCGTATTTTAAATTACTTTGTTGTAAATTAGCTTCTATTAATTGAGCTTTAACTAACCAAGCTCCTTCTAAGTCACTTTGTTTGAGATTGGCTTTATTCAGATTTGTACGATTTAATAAAGTGGGCAATTCTTCGTAGGTTGATAAATCTGCTTGCTCTAAGTTAGCCCCTTCCAAGTTGGCATTAGATAACTTACTTCCTGTTAGTAAAGCTTTGTATAAGTTAGCATTTTTTATAATGCTTTTATTGAGGTTAGTATTAATGAGATTGGCTTCTTGTAAGATAGCTTCTTCTAAATTACTTTGGGATAAATTGGCTTCAAATAAATTAGCTTTTGTGAGATTAGCTTGTTTTAATTGAGCTTCTGTTAACCTTGTTTGTTGTAAATTTGCATTTTTGAGATTTGCTTTGTTTAAGTTAGTTTCGTGGAGATTAGCGTGTTGTAAGTTCGCTTTTTCTAGATTAACGCCTTCTAAATCTAACTGTTGTAAATCTACATTCTCTAAATCACACCCAATACATTCTCGTGCTATTAATAATCTATTTTTTAAGTCAGGTTTAGAGCCATTCATGAACAACAAAACAAGGGTTAACAGAAGTATAGTGATTAAGACTTTCATCTTGATTCCTCCTGTTTCCTTAATTTTGAGTTAGCTGGCAGCTATAGCTCTCTTCTTAACCCAAACTTTCTTATTTTATTTTATCTAATATTCGATAATATAATTATAAAAATATATATTATTTTAAGACCTTTGAGACAAGAAGATGAGTTCTTTGTCCAACAATTGTAAATCATCTTTAATTGATAAACGCACCTTACTTATTGATTTATTCGTCGGTGAAACGAATAATATCGTCATCCCCTAAATATTCCCCATTTTGTACTTCGATCATCACTAAAGGAATAACCCCAGGGTTTTCAACTCGATGACGGGTATTCATGGGAACATAGGTAGATTCTTTTTGCTTTAAAAGATGTTCTTGTCCATCAAAAATAACTTTGGCGGTTCCTGAAACGACTATCCAATGTTCACTACGATGATAGTGCATTTGGGTACTAATATGTTGTCCTGGATTAACTTCAATTCGATTAATCCGATAACGGGGCCCTTCTTCTAACATAGTAACCCTTCCCCAAGGAGGAGTCCGAGTAAATTCGCTAGGATGAGAATCTTTTTGTGTACTCATAAATACCCAACTCATGACTATATTTGTTCGATACTTTTTTCTATTTTACTCATAAGTGGTTGCTGTCGAGGTAAAATAACTGTAAAGGTTGTCCCTTTGTTTAACTGACTGTCTACAAAGATGTCTCCTTGGTAAACTTCTACACATTTACGAACAATTGATAAACCTAACCCAGTTCCTGAAATATTTTCTACATTATCAGCACGATAAAAGGGTTCAAAAAGATGTTTTTGGGCTGTTTGAGAAATACCAATTCCTTGATCTTCAATACGAAAGGTCACGAGTTTTTCATCAACAATAATATCAAACAAAATGTTACCCCCTTTAGGAGAATATTTCAGAGCATTACTTAATAAATTATGCAGAATATGCCAGAGTAATTTACTATCCCAAAATTCTTCTTGAAACTCTCCTTTAAATTTAGCAATAATTTGATTTTCATCTTCAAAAGAAAGGTGTAAAGAATGAATGATTTGTTGACAAAATTGTTGAAGATTAAGTTTTTCAAAGTTTGGTTTTAATTTTCCAGAGTCAGCTTTTCCTAATAATAAAACTTCGCTCAGTAATTGATTCATATCTTGAACAGCCTGACGAATCATCTGAAAATAGGATAATTGCTGTTCTCTGGTCAGTTGATCATGACTATCTTCTAATAATCCTGTTGATAATAATATTGTATTGAGAGGATTACGAAAATCATGGGAAAGTATAGAAACAAATTCAGATTTTAATTGATTTAATTCTTGCGCCTTTAATAATTGAATGGTTCTTTCTTCAACTCTTTTCTCTAGTGCCTGATTTGCTTCTTTTAATTGTTTTTCCATCTGTTTACGTTCAATAGCATAGCAAATAGAACGCACTAAAATATCTAAAGTAATATGGCGTTTTACCAGATAATCTTGCGCCCCTCTTCTCACTGCTTCTAAAGCTAATTCTTCATCATTCATATTAGTTAAAACCACAATAGGAATATGAGAATTATTCTTAATAATAGGGGACAAAGAATCTAAGCCTTGACTATCAGGTAAGGTCAAATCGAGTAGTATGATGTGAAAATTTTGGGTTTCTAGCTGATTCAGAGCGTCTTTTAGCCTTTTTTCATGGACTAACTGAAATTCTTGCCGTGTTGCCCCTTTTAGCACTTCATGCAACAGTCTCGCTTCTGCTATAGTGTCTTCAATTAACAAGACTTTGATAACATTGGTTAGACCCATAATAATCTTGTCCTGCTGTGCTTTCTACTTATAGAGTAGCGCGATTTTGTCCTAATAAAGATCATCCTTTAGGAGTCTTCATGCAAATTTTTCATAATAAATCCACAATTAATTAAAGATTGAGAGTTATTCAAAGAAACAAGACATCTCATCTATCTAAGAGTAGAGACTTAATATATAGCGTTTCTTGGACTCATGAGGTACATTTAACACCTGCCTCCTGCCTCAAAGCAATCACCTCTGTACCTAACAAGTATGGGAATTGCTATAAAATCGCTTTATGTTTGCTACAGAAGACCGCGGGTGATGGTATTTTATGCCATTGTAATGAACCCTATTCTAATGGACCACTCTTGGCTTAATAGTTTGTCATATTTCTTAACTAAACCATCGCAATTAAACCACCTATTAACCAAATATAAGAAAAAATAGCTAACCAAAAAATTAGTTTTTCTATAATTCCTTTTTTATTACTATGATTATGATGTGTATGATTATCATCTCCGTGTTTCTTCTTACTTTCACCGCCAAAGTTTAACCAAGCTAACAATCCTGTTATGGCGATAAAGACGAGATTTAACCAAAAGGTATAATCAATGGCAAATTTTTCGGTTTGGGCTACACTTTGACTATTACTACTATCAGGCAGTAAATTGAAAAGAGCAAAACCATAGTGCATGACCATTGAAGTTGCGACTAATGCTCCCAAAAAGACAGCAACGATATATAAAGATAATTTCCAACCGTAATATTTAGCATTAACCCGAATCACAGGAAAAACCACTAAATCACTGAAAATAAAAGCCATTACACCAGCAAAACTGACACCGTTACTATACAAAATAGATGCTAAGGGAATATTTCCCATCGAACCAATAAAAGTAAAAAAGGCAGCTACTGGACCAACAACAGTATGTTCTAAAATAGAGAAAAAGCCTGGATTATTACCAGCATTAATAAATAGCGTCTGGAAAAAAGATTGAGGAACAAAAGCAGAAATTATCCCTGCTATTGTAAAACCAAAGGTAACATCTTTCCATACCATACCCCATTCCATAAAATACTTTTTAGCAACTTTTTTCCATGCTTGCTTACTTTGTATTTTTTCTTTCCAGTTGGGTGTATCCGTATCGCTTTTTTCTTTTCCTTCTGTTGAGTTTAATTTTCTTCGTACGTTTCTAATTAACTTTTTGGGACGAGTTAATCTGACAATTTCCCAAGTAAAAAGAATTAATAAAATACCGCCTAAATATTCCCCGACAACAAACTGCCATCCTAAAAAGATCGCAATAATGAATCCTAATTCAATCACTAAATTAGTTGAGGCTAATAAAAAAGCTAAAGAAGGAATAAACCCTGCACCTTTTTTAAATAAAGATTTAGTGGTTGCTAACGCAGCAAAACTGCAAGAACTTGAAATAAAGCCGAAAAAAGTACCTAACGCAATACTCTTTTTTCCTGCTTGTCCCATGGTTTTCTGCATTCGTTCACGGGTGACAAAAACTTGGATGGCACTACTAACAACATAACCTAAAACAAATGCCCATAATGCTTTCCAGAAAAAACTTAAAGATGTTAAAACTGCCTCACTATACAAGTTTAAGAATTGTTCATAATTCATGATTTAGATAAGATTTTCTAAGTTTATACAACCTCAACCGTAACAAGTATAAGGTAAGCTCTCATCTAACTAAAGGGTGATTTTTATAAAAATATGGCTTGTTTTTTAGTAATCTGATCCAGTTTCCATCCTACTAATTAAAGTTTATTAAGTATTGTAAGTCGATGTACTGTCCACCCTACTAATAAGAAAACTTAGGAGTTGTTGTAAATACCATTAAACCCCAAACCCAACTAAAACTAAATTTAGTATTGTCAATAATTTGTAATTCTGTAGAGGCTAAAAATTGACTTAATTCTGCTTGGTTGTAACATTTTTGATGACTGGGATCAAATAATTTTAAAACAAAATCACATATTTTCATGGTTAAATAATCTCGACACCAATCTAATATTATAATTTGACCATCAGGTTTAACTAATCGTTTCATTTCTGTTAAAACAGTGATAGGATGATCAAAATAATGAAAGGCATTGGCACAAATCACATAGTCAAAATTATTATTTTCAAAGGGTAAAGAAGTAACGGAATTTTGATAGAATTCAACAGTAGAATAATTCTGACATTTCTGTTTAGCTATTTTTAGCATTTCTGAGGAAATGTCAACACCAATAATCTGTAAAGTAGGATAATCTTTAAGTAACATTTCTACAAAAATTCCTGTGCCGCAAGCAACATCTAAAACAGTAGATTGAGCAGAAATATTAACCCAGTTTTTTAGAAAGGATAAACTATTACTATGATAATGATGCCATCGTTGATCATAGATATTAGCAAGTTTATTATATTGAGAACGGATACCATTTTCATTCATAGGAAGTTAAAAATCGTCAAAAATATCTAATTGTTCAATCAATTCTGCTTTATTATTTTTATTGTTTTTAGGATTAACTTGACTAATTCCTTCTCTCAATCCTAACGCAATTTTACTATGGGTTTCTATCTGATTCATAACTTGTTTTGCCCGACTAATAACTGAAGCAGGTAAACCAGCTAATCTTCCAGCTTCAATGCCATAAGATTTATCAGCCCCACCAGGTCTAACTTGGTGTAAAAAGACAATTTCATGGGGTAATTCTTGTACAGTTACTTGATAATTAGCGACATTAGAAAGAATAGAAGCTAGTTCATTTAATTCATGGTAATGAGTAGCAAAAATAGTCCTTCCTTGTACTTCTGTTGCTAAATATTCCGCCACAGACCAAGCAATAGAAAGTCCGTCAAAGGTAGCCGTTCCTCGACCAATTTCATCTAATAAAATTAAAGATTTTTCGGTAGCATGATTCAAAATATTAGCCGTTTCATTCATTTCTACCATAAAGGTTGATTGTCCAGTAGCTAAATCATCCACTGCACCCACACGGGTAAAAATGCGATCGCTAATGCCTAATTTTGCGGTTGTAGCAGGGACAAAACTCCCTGTCTGGGCCATTAATTGAATCAGGCCAACTTGTCTTAAATAACAGCTTTTTCCACTGGCATTAGGACCCGTTAAAATGATTAAATCAGGGTTCGTTTCTTTTTCATTATTTCCCATATTAGTCGAGTTAGGAACAAATAAACCAAACCCTAAAGATTGTTCTACGACAGGATGTCTACCGTCCCTAATTTCTATTAAGCGACTATCCAAAATTTCAGGGCGACAATAGCCTTGAAATACAGCAATTTCTGCGAATCCTGATAACACATCAATAGCAGCCACTGCTTTAGCAATTTTACGAATTTCTTGGGCTTTTTCTGCTACTTTTAAACGTAATTCTACAAAAATCTCGTATTCTAATTTATTGAGATCATCCTGTGCAGTTAAGATACGGGTTTCTCGTTCTTTTAATTCTGGGGTAATATAGCGTTCTTCGTTGGTTAATGTTTGTTTTCTAACGTAATTATTAGGGGCTTGTTCTGCTTTACTGCGAGGCATACTTAAATAGTAGCCGAAGGTCTTGTTATAGCCAACTTTTAAGTTAGAAACGCCTGTTCTTTCTCGTTCTGTAATTTCTAAATTAGCTAACCATTGACGGTCATCTTCTAAGCGTTTTCGCATGGTGTCTAAATCAGCATTAATCCCGTCCCGAATCACACCGCCATCTTTAAGATGTAACGGAGGTGATTCGACTAAATGATCGATAACGTAATGACCTAGTTTTTCTAAATCTGGGGGAATATTTTGTAAGGCTTTTAAATATAAAGATTGACCTTGTAATACTAATTCTGCTAACTCTTTTAACTTAACTAATGACTCCGCTAAGGATAATAAATCCCGTGCGTTAGCTGTTCCTGCACCTACTCTTCCGCTAATTCTTTCTAAGTCATAGATACTGCGTAACAATTGTCTAATATCTTGCCGTAACGTAGGATTATCAATCAACTCTTGTATGCTGTTTTGTCTGGCAATAATGCCTTTAATGCTTATTAAAGGTTCTAATAACCAACGGCGTAAAGCACGACCCCCCATTGCTGTACAGGTGCGGTCTAATGCCCATAATAAAGAACCATGAAAACTGCCATCTCTCACAGTTTGAGTTATTTCTAAATTACGTCGGGTTTGATAATCTAAAATAAGAAAGTCAACTTGGTTATAAGTGCGTAATAATTGTAGGGGAACTTGATGAGCTTTTTGAGTATCTTCTATGTATTCTAATAGTCCTCCTGCTGCTCGAATCGCCAGGGGTAAATGTTCACAGCCAAACCCTTCTAAAGACCGGACTCGAAAGTTAATTAATAGCTTACTTTTTGCTTCATTTAAAGTAAAAGGGGTTTGCGATCGCAGGGAATAACAAAAACAATCAGGCAACACATCCGCTAAATATTGAGACTTTTCTCCAGGGCGCAATAAACTGTTAATATCAGGGGCATTGGTTGGGATTAAAATCTCTGCTGGTTGTAGCCTTAATAACTCTAAATTCAGATTAGTTAATTCTTTCGATTGAGTCGTAAAAAATTCCCCCGTAGAGATGTCAGCGTAAGCGAGTCCCCAATGTTCCCCTGCAATGATAACCGCAGCTAAATAATTGTTGTGTTTCGCTGATAACATTCCCTCATCGGTTAGGGTTCCTGGAGTCAAAAGTTTAGTGATTTGTCGCTCTACCATTCGCCCTTGGGCTGCTGCTTGGGCGGAGTCTTCTACTTGGTCACAAATAGCCACAGCATAGCCTTTTTCTACTAATAAACGACTATAGCGATCTAAAGCATGATGAGGAACCCCAGTCATGGCAACTCTACCGATTTCTTTTCCCCCTTCTTTGCTGGTTAACATTAACTCTAATTCTTGAGAGATGGTAACAGCATCTTGAAAAAAACATTCAAAGAAATCTCCAACCCTATACAGTAATAAAGCGTTAGGATACTGTTGTTTAACTTTGACATAATGTTGATACATTGGGGTTAATTTCTTAACCTCCAGGGGACGATAATCAGTATGAGGAGATTTACTGGTAGCAATGCTAGGAGTAGAGTTTGATTCTGAATAACTGGACATTGATAATCAGTGGTTGGAAAACAATAATGTTACAGGTTAGATAAGGCAAGAGTCAAAAGGCAAGAGGCAAAAGGCAGGGATCAACTTTTAAATAAGTAGTTTATTCCTGTGAAAATATCTATATAATTTATTTACATTTCTTAAGATAGTTCATTTTCTTGATGTTTAAAGTCAATACATTATAAACTATCTTAGAGGATGAGATACAATGAGAAAAATGGAGACTTTAACGATTCGTTTACCTGATGACAAACACTATCGATTAAAAGAACTGGCAAAAGCTAGAGGTATTAGTGTTAATAAGTTGATTGAAGAACTGGCAACTATTGCTTTAGCTGAGTTTGATGCTGAAAATAGGTTTAAAGCGATCGCTGCTAAGGGAAATGTAGAAGAAAAATTAAAAATATTAGATAAACTTGATGAAATTAACATTTGATATAATTATAAAAAAAGGAGAGTGAAATGGTTAAAAAAATTGCTATATTCAATTATGAATTTGGGTTTAGCCAAGAAATTACAACATTTTATTTAGGTTGGATACTGGCAACTAAAGGATACAAAGTTATTTTAGTAGATGCTAATCCTACTTGTAGTTTAACAGCAAGTGCTTTAGGAGATAAAACCCAACAAGAACGAGATAGAATTGAAAAAATCTATAACAAAAAGTCAGATATAAAAATAGGGTTAGCTCCTGCATTTGAATCCCAACCCAGAGTTATCAAAGCAATAGATTGTATTCCCATTGGTGAGCCTAAAGGGTTATTTTTGTTACCTGGTCATAGAGGTCTTTTTGAATATGAAGCTACATTAAATATTGCTCAAGATTTAAGAAATCCAGTTCAAAGCCTCAAAGATTTACCAGGTTCTATTACTGATTTATTAAATAAAACAGCTAGTAAATTTAATGCTGATTATATTTTAATTAATATGGGCGATACATTAGGAGCCATCAATCAAAATTTATTAATGACGAGTGATTTTTTTATTATTCCTGCACAACCAGACTTATTTTCTGCAATGTCAATTGATTCGTTATCTAGGGTTTTACCGAAATGGTATCATTGGGCAAAGCAAGCTAGTTCATTACCAATTTTCAAAACTGCAACCTACCCTTTCCCTAATATTGAACTCAAATTTTTAGGGATTGTTATTTACGATGATGCTGCTTTGATAGGCAAAAAAGCAGATTTTTCTGATAAACATTTTAGAAAAATTGAAGAAGATGTTTCTAATCAATTAATTCCTAACTTAGTTAAAAACAATATGATGTTACCGTTAAACGATTATACCAAATTAGGAATAAGCGAAAGTTATTTTTTACAAAAAATTACCAATTTTGAAATGTTAAGCATTTGTTTTAGAGAATATCAAAAACCGCTTTATGATTTAAGTGATAAAGACTTAGATATAGAGAAATTACAAGTAGATTTAATTAAAAATTCAAGAGAAGAAAATAAAAAAACTTTCTCAGACTTAGCAGATAAAGTAATTAATTTAACCTCAGCTTATGCAGTCAGCAATTGAGCAATTTAGAGTTAGTATCAAGAGAGTTCGGGATCTCATTGCATTGCATAATTCGATTAAAGTTCAATCAACCTCTGCACTAGATTTATCAGATATACTAAGATCAGCTTTAGTATTAATAGTAAGTGCATTAGATTACTATATTCATGAAGTGGTTGTATTAGGAATGTTAGAAATTTATCAAGGACAACGGAGTGAACCTAACCCCTCTCGTAATACTTTTAAATCAGCCTTTTCTCGCTTCAAAGTGTCTTTAGGTGGAGCAAGTAAAGAAAGACAAATAGCCTTAGATATCGCAAATTGGTTAGAAATAGAAATTCAACAAAACTATGGCTCTGAATTTCTCCAACAATCTTATAATCTTTCTCAGTTATTACCTATGATATCTAATAGTATGATTAATCAACTTAATAATACCAGTTGGTTAGAGGCTGAAATTAGAGAAGCGTTAGGATATCAAAGTTATCAGCAACCTGATAAAATTGCTGATGCGATTCGATTAATTTCTGATAAAAAGTTATGGGACGAAGTAGGAAATAATATGAATAAACCAGCAAAAGATATTAAACAACAACTCACTTTAATTGTTGATCGTAGAAATAAAATTGCTCACGAAGCAGATATCGATCCAACTTATAATATAGGAAATCGTTGGCCCATTGATGAAATTTTAGTGAGTGAAACCATTGATTTTATCGAGGATGTGGTTGAAAATATTCATCAAATTCTATAAATAAAGGGTCAACAACCGTTGACCCCTACATTAACATTATTGAGGGCCTAAACCCACTTTTGCAGCATAAACTGCGCGATCGCCTAATTCTTCTTCAATACGTAATAGTCGGTTATATTTGGCTACCCGTTCACTACGACACAGAGAACCGGTTTTGATTTGTCCAGCGCGTGTAGCTACGGCTAAGTCTGCAATGGTAGTGTCTTCGGTTTCTCCGGAACGATGGGAAATAACGGAACTATATTGATGACGAGTCGCTAAAGCAATCGTATCTAACGTTTCCGTTAAACTACCAATTTGATTGAGTTTAATGAGAATACTATTACCCACACCCATATCAATGCCTTTTTGCAGACGAGTGGGGTTCGTGACAAAAAGATCGTCCCCAACTAACTGAATGCGAGATCCTAACGTATCGGTCAAACTTTTCCAGCTATCCCAGTCATCTTCTTGTAAGCCATCTTCAATGGAAATAATAGGATATTGATCCACTAATTTACCTAAATAATCGATAAATTCTTGAGGGGAATGGGGAGAACCATCATAAATATATTCGCCATCCTTATAAAACTCACTTGAAGCCACATCCATCGCTAAAGCCACCTGTTCCCCTGGCTTATACCCCGCCTTTTCAATGGCTTCTATGAGCAAATCTAAGGCTTCCTGGTTCGATCCCAGGTTCGGGGCGTATCCCCCCTCGTCTCCTACCCCAGAGAGCAATTTACGCTCTTTTAGAACTTTACTGAGGGAAGCAAACACTTCGGCCCCCCACCTCAAAGCTTCTTTAAAAGAGTCCGCACCCACTGGCATAATCATAAACTCCTGGAAGTCTACGTTATTATCCGCGTGAGAACCCCCGTTAATCACGTTCATCATGGGGACGGGTAAGACATTGGCCAAGGGACCCCCTAAATAACGGTACAGGGGAAGGGCTAATTCATCGGCGGCAGCTTTTGCAGTGGCTAAGGAAACGGCAAGGATAGCATTGGCCCCTAATTCTTTTTTATTAGTAGAACCGTCTAACTCAATCATGGTGTGATCGATCGCAGTTTGATCTAACCCATCCATTCCGATAATTTTAGGGGCAATTTCGTCTATAACGTTACTAACCGCTTTGAGAACGCCTTTACCACCGTAGCGGTTGGGGTCATCATCCCGTAATTCGTGGGCCTCGAAGCTACCAGTTGACGCGCCACTGGGAACCTGGGCAATACCGAAAGCCCCTGTTTCCAGTAAGACTTCTGCTTCAATGGTAGGACGGCCACGAGAGTCTAAAATTTCTCTAGCGGTAATTTCTTCAATGGAAACGACGGGTTTATTTAGCATGGATTCAATTAACTCCAAGTGAGAGAAATTTGTCTATTCTGCGAGATTGATGCCGACAATACGACGGTTATCATCAAATATGAAAAAAAACTTTCTAATTCCTTTCTCGAATTTGGCTTCCACTACCACTAAATCAACGGAATCAACACCCGACCCTGGCCTAACGGTAATCGTCTCTATGCGTTCATAAAGTCCATTTTCCCGTTGAATATTCTGCCAAGAACTTTGTAGGCGATTGGGTAAAATTTCACTTTTTAGGGAAGGATGTAAATAGCCTCTAGCCCGTGCAAAATCATTGATCGCAACAGAATTAACCATTATTTCAGCAATTTCTTCAATGGAGGCTACATTAGGAAAGTCAACGCCGACTATTTCCTCTTGTTTGTTAAAGGTAACAACAAACTCATCGGTTTTATCTTCAAAAGTGGCTTCTACCACAACAATATTAGCGTTAACACTAGGAATAACCCGATAGCCTGCAATGTCTTTAACTGGTCCTGTTAATTCAATTAAATTACTCCAAATTTCCCCAATTTGATCGCTGGTTAATTGAACAGCTAGATCACGGTTTAATAGGGTTCTCACCTGATTGTAGTCTTCTTGGATTAATAGCTGAATCATCTGTTCAGCTTTCTCTTTTAACCCTTCTTCATCCACTTGATCAGCAGATTGAACCAACTTAACAGGGGGAGGAGGGGTTAACTTGACTTGTGCGATCGCTGGTAATTGACTCACACTTGTGACTAGGGTGACGACTAATAAAGGCAGTCTATTCTGTTTTAGGGATGTTAAAGACCAGTTCATGTAATGTGTTTACTCCTCAACCATTCAGTTTGATATTTGCTGGTGTGGAAACCCCCTGTCTATTTTACGGGGAATTGTCCTTAAGTTCTAGAACGAAAACTACTTTATCTAGGTTCCTTAACAAACATCAATTTGATCCCAAAATCTTAATCTTTCCTTGGTTTCAGTTTAAACTGCAAGGTTTTGATATTTTTAGAAATGAGCTATCAATGGTATTAATAATTACATAAAGATTTAGCAAACAATATATTTGTCTTTGCCAAATCTAAACTATCCTTTAAATAGAATTGTTATATTATTTTTAGTATGAAGGCAGCCGTCAAGAGGCACACTTTAATCGGATTTTGGTCAAGTATTGTTGGTTCGATTGCAGCTATGATTCAGCTTTAGTAGGAGCAAAACTTAGTTTTGTCGCTTATCTGCTGATGATACCAGTTTACGTTATCGTTATTTCAGTGGCTAATAATATCGGCTGTATTATTGGCACTGGGATGTTTGGAGGTAAAGCACGAGCGTTTGAAGCTGTTTTTTGCTTTGCTTGCTCTGTGGCGATGGTTGGATGAACTTCAGAGTTTTCTTAGAGATTTTTTACACTAATCTTAAAAAAATAGCAAGAAATAGAAACAATTTAAAAAGTCGTTGATTAAATAGAGTGAGTATCCTTATCTTATCAGCCTAGAAATAGGTTGATGATTTTGGCTAAATACCAAAAAACACTAATAATTTTGTCTGTCATCTGATTATCTTTCAACAGGTTTAATTTTAACAACAGTCAAATAGCGGTAGCAACCTTAATATTTTCTAATGAATAAACCGATATAGAAGAGTTTGTTACCTGTTTTTGTGAACACTTATTTATCTATTGAATGCCGTGACACCCACCATCAGCGATGCCAATGTAAAGGCTGCTTTAACTGCCATTGAATCGGAAACCGCCACTTTAGCCGAAAAAGTGGAAATGTTGATAGAAATGGCCGCAGGATTACAAAATAAACCCAAAACCAGCCAACAACTCGAAGATGCTGTTTTACTTTACCGTAGAGGGTTAGAACTGTGTACCCCTGAAATGCCTATGTTACAGGCGAGATGTTTATCGGGGATGGGAACTGCTTTACGAACCATTCCCAGTGAAGGAGCAAATTTATTATTAGAAGCGAAAACCTCCTACGAGAAGGCTTTACCCATTTTACAAGAACACGCTTCTCCCGAAGAAGTAGCTGAAACTCAGATGAATTTAGGAGTAGTGTTGCAGGGGTTGGTTAACTTCCACGAAGCCACTATGCAAGACGCAATACAAGCTTATCAAAAAGCAGCTAAAGTGTTCACCGGGGAAAATTATCCCCAAGAATTTGCTATTTTACAGAATAATATTGCGATCGCTTATTTATCTTTACCCCTGAGTCCGGATAAGGAAAAAATGCGTCAAGGGATGGCGGTACAGTCTTTTGAAGCAGCATTGAAATGGGTGACATTGATCGATCATCCGAGTGAATACGCAATGCTACAAAACAATTTAGCTAACGCCCTACAGTATCTTAATACATCCCATCCCATTGAGAACAATTTGAAGGCATTAGCAGCTTATGATGAGGCGTTAAAAGTAAGAACCCTGCAAGATACCCCCATAGAATATGCCAATACTATTGCCAATAAAGCCAATGTTTTGTTTAATTTACCCGATAATATTGAACAGCCAGAAGTCGGCAACCCTAATAATTTAAAACAATCTCAAGCTTACTATCAAGAAGCGAAACAAATATTTAGTGACTATGGACAATGGGAACGAGCTAATTTAGTCACAGAAATGTTAGAAGATATCGAAAAAGAATTATCAGCATTATCTCAATAAACCTACAAATAATTGAGACACAAAAGTTTGTACTTTCGTTCATTTTAGGAGACTTTTCTCTATGAC
This sequence comes from Crocosphaera chwakensis CCY0110, assembly GCF_000169335.1. Taxonomy (GTDB): domain Bacteria; phylum Cyanobacteriota; class Cyanobacteriia; order Cyanobacteriales; family Microcystaceae; genus Crocosphaera; species Crocosphaera chwakensis. The sequence goes on along the minus strand of NZ_AAXW01000005.1, from coordinate 70,763 downwards.
TGACTTAATCGGATATGTGAGTAGTAACCCAGGGATTCAAGAATTTTTTGCTAATTTAATGAGTGGAGAAATTACCTTAATTACAGGAATTTTCTGGTTGTTCTTTGCTGCTATTGTTTCCATGATTGCCGGTGCTATTGGTGGCATTATTTTAGCAGGAAAAGATTTAGGCTATGAATTAGCAGCTATTTTAGGGAGTTTATTTGGTCCTGCTGGAGTTATTCCTGTGGCTGCTATTGGTTTAGTTGTTCTCAAATTAGTTTAGGAGTTTTTAATTATGTTAGATTTAGCTTGGTACTCAGCAAAGTTATTTTTTAAAGGTAAATTATTCCGCAATCCTGGTTATTTTTATCGTCAAGTAACTTTAGGGGTTTTAATTGGTTCTTTGTTATTAGTAGGATTAGGTGAGACAGGATTAAATCTCGCTTTTGTAATTACTATTTCTAGTTTAGTAACGGGAATGATGATGCCGTTTTTACTGAAAGATGTGAAAATGAAGTAAATAATTACTAATTTTTAGGTGGGCAAAATAAAGATATTTACTTAATTATAAACTTGTTAAACTTTGCCCATTCTATTTAATTGTCATTCCGAGGAACGAGGAATCTCATCAATTTCCTAATCATCATAGTTAATTCTATAAAAACTAAAGTATTCAGTAATTAAAGTATAGATATGACACAATTAACAACAGAAAAACAACAAACATTAGAAAAATTAATTGAAGAAATTAGTCGTTATGAACAAATCGTTAATCAATGGGATAAAAATCAACAAGTTGCAGTCGAACGGTTAAAAGAAGCGATTGAAAACTTACACAAAGAAGCCTTAACCCGTCTCATTAAAACCCTGAAAAAAGAAGCATTACCTGCATTAAGAGAGGCGATACAAGATGAATTAGTTTATGGACTTCTGCGATACCACGACTTACTTAAACCCCCAACTCCCCCCCTAGAAAAACGTATCCAACAAGCCTTGGAAACAGTTCGGCCAGGGTTAAAAAGTCATCACGGTGATGTAGAATTAGTAGCTATCAAATTACCGGATACGGTAGAAGTTCAATTAGTAGGAACTTGTAGCAATTGTCCAGCTTCTACCTTAACCATGAAACAAGGAGTTGAACAAGCCATAAAAACCTACTGTCCTGAAATTAAAAATGTAATTTCTGTCAATAATACGGTTACTTATACAGGGGATAAAATAGAGAGTCCTTTTGCAACATCTCAAGACGCTGGTTGGGTAGCTTTAGCGAGGGTTGATGAAATTCCTAACGGGGGAATCTTACCCTTAGAAATTGAAGGGTTAAAGTTAATTTTAGTTAGGAAGGATGAGATAGTTAAAGGTTATCGTAACAGTTGTATGCACTTAGCTATGTCATTAGATACAGGAGAGATAGAAAATGGTATTTTAACCTGTTTACATCATGGGTTTCAGTATCACTTAGAAACGGGTGAATGTCTCACCTCTCCAGGTATATTCCTAGAAACTTATCCCGTTAAAAGAAGGGGAGAAAAGGTGTTAGTTAAAATTGCTTAATTGTCAGTTATCAGTGAACAGTGAGCAGTTTTTATTGAATATTAAAAATTGATGAGTTGGAATGAATCATGCAACAACAACAAACTTTTGACAATAGTTTCTTAGGTAGAGTTTTTGTTCTGCTTTATGGTGTATTTTGTTATTTTGCTTTCCTTTTGACTTGCGCTTATGCTGTGGGTTTTATTGGTAATATTTTCTTACCGAAATCTCTTGATTCTAATGGTCAAGAATCATTAGTCACCGCTTTATTAATTGATGTTGGTTTGTTAGGAATTTTTGCCTTACAACATAGTCTGATGGCCCGTCAACAATTTAAAGATTGGTGGACACAGTTGATTCCTAAACCGATAGAAAGAAGCACCTATGTTTTATTCTCTAGCTTAGCTTTAATACTTGTATTTTGGCAATGGCGACCGATTGGTATTACGATTTGGCAGTTTGATAATTTAGTAGCACAAATTATCTTCTATTCTCTTTTTACTTTAGGCTGGATAATTGTATTGGTTTCTACTTTTTTAATCAATCATTTTGATTTATTTGGACTGCGACAGGTTTATCTTTATTTCGAGGAAAAAGAATACACTCCATTAAAGTTTGAAACCCCTGCATTTTATCAATATGTTCGTCATCCTTTATATGTAGGTTGGTTACTGGCAATTTGGATGACTCCTCTGATGACAGTCGCTCATCTTGTCTTTGCTTTAGTGACTACTATTTATATTTTAGTCGCTATTCAATTAGAGGAAAAAGATTTAGTTGATATTCATGGGGAAAAGTATAAAAATTATCGTCGTGAAGTTCCTATGTTAATTCCTTTTATTGGAAAAAAGTCTTAAAAAAAGGCAGGAGGTGGATACAGATAGAGATTTCAACCTAAATCTAACCAAAGAAAGTTTACATTGGTAATAAGGACTTAAGCATAATTATCTGTACATTTTAAATTAACTCCTGCCTTACAAAATTAGGTAATTAATTTTGCACTAGCACTTATAAATTGTCAGGACTTATTTTATACATTTTCTAATGTTTTAGGCACTTTTAAACCTAATAAGAGAACCCTTGTCGCCATAAACAAAGATAAAGCTAACCACAATAAGTTACTACTATTGTAATGCCAAGCGATGATAGCTACAGGAACAAAACCGAGAAATGTTGACCCTAATGCTGTGTTTCTTAACATAACACCTTCAGCTAAACCAATAAAATAACCATCTAAAATAAAAGCAATAGAACCAAAACCTAGCACCGGTAATAACCAAATAACATGGGAGGTTAGATAAGGATAAATTTCGGTGTGGTTCGTTAATAAACTAAATAAAGTTTTAGGGAATAAAACTAAAAGGGAAACTGACATTAACGCTAAGATAAAACTAAGACTCGCCGAAAACTTAAGTAAAGGAATTAACTGTTTTTTAATCCCTTGTCCTTTAAAATTACCAGCTAAAGATTCAGTAGCAAAAGCTAAACCATCAATGAAATAAACCACTAAAGAAAAGACTTGTAATAAAACAGAGTTTTCTGCTAATACTAAAGTTCCCATCGCCGAACTAACATTAGTAAATAAAGAAAAAGCAGATAATAAAATTAATGTACGAATAAATAAATCTCGGTTTAACATTAAATTTCCTTTCCACTGTTCAAAGGAAAGCTTTTTAATCACTTGCTTAACCTCTTTCCAGTTGATATCAAGGCTAACTAAAAGAACCCCACATAAACACATGATAATCTGACTTAAAGATGTGGCTAAACCAGCACCTCCACTGTCTAAACCCCAACGAATAATTAATAAATAATCGAGGATAACATTAGCACCATTACCAATAATAGAAAGCCATAACACCTTACTACTTTGTTCTTTTCCCAGAAACCAACCAATGAGAACAAAATTGAGTAGAACAGCCGGCGCGCCAAGAATACGAGTATCATAATAAGCTTGAGCAGATGCTTTTACCAAAGGTGCAGCACTCACTAAATTAAACCCTATCCATCGTAAAGGATACTGTAAGACTAAAATAATTAATCCTAAACTTAAGGCTAATAGTCCATTTTTTAGCAACACTAATAAGACTTCCTGGGAGTCTTTTCGTCCCATTCCTTGTGCGGTTATTCCTGTTGTACTGGTGCGTAAAAACCCCAAAGCACGATAAAGATAATTGAAAATAATAGTGGCTAAAGTTACCCCTGCTAAATGATGAATATCCTGTAAATGTCCTAAAAAGGTAATACTGAGTAAACCAGCAATAGGAACCATTAAATTAGATAGGATATTAATAGAGGCTAAACGGAGAAAACGCCAGGAAAAAGAAGGTAAATTTAAAAATTCTAAAAAACGATTCTTATAGGCTTCTAGATGAAGTATCTTAAAAGAAGATTCCATATATTCCTTATTAGTAAACTTTTATGTAAATTAAAAAATCCATAGTTATATTTATTCTATGGGTTGATAATAATGATAATTAATTTTTGCTTAATTATTCAACTATAGCACTAAGTACCCAAACAACAATCAACGTTACGGTAAAGTGAGCAGGGGAGTCGGGAGACCGGAGCAGGGAGAGCGCACCTTAAGGGGTCATAGCTTATTTAGATTTCTTAAGACAGTAGATTATAGTTATCGCTAAATTTTGGTGATATATACTTAAATTTACTTGTACTGTTTTATGAGAAAAAAAACCTATTTCTTTAGAAAAGTTTACTTTTGCTTAACATCTTGTTACAATGCCTGTGTGACAATGCTTAAAACAAGCTTGTAATTCCTGATCTCAGGAAACGCAATTTTTCATAAATTTCACATACATAATAGGCAAATACGCAAGGATAAACATGGTTCAAGCAAAAACCTTGACTGAGAAGACTATTTCTAAGTCTAATCAGATTATTCAGTTCAATCACCCTGTAAAATACCGTACTTCGGAATGGTACACAGGACATGGTGAAATTGTTGCTAGTGGAGATAATCGTTCTTTTGAAGTATCTGCTAGTTATAACTTAAAAGCTACTGTTAAGTTAGTTAACGAAATCTTAAACCCAGATAACCCAACCTTAGCCGAGATTTATAGTCGTCGTGGTCGTTGTGTTGCTATTGTTGATCTCACCGTTGACGAATTGTATGGGGAAGCAATACGCTATTATTTTGAGCATCATGAAATTAACCTAGAGATAATGCCTTGTCGCGCTTGGGAATCTGATAAAACCCCCCAAACCGTTAATAATTTACTCGCTTTCCTCGGTAAAGATGGCTGCGATGTTTCCCGTAATGAACCCGTCTTAGTTATTGGTGGTGGCGTATTAAGTGATGTCGCCGGCTTAGCTTGTGCATTGCAACACCGTCGTACCCCTTATATTATGATCGGAACCACCGTAGTTGCTGCAATTGATGCAGGTCCTTCTCCTCGTACTTGTACCAATGGTAGTCAATTTAAGAATAGTATGGGAGTTTATCATCCTCCTGTTCTAACTTTAGTGGATCGTACCTTCTTCCGTACCTTAGACACTGGTCATATTCGTAACGGAATGGCTGAAATTATTAAAATGGCGGTAACAGATGACCCTGTTTTATTTGAATTGATGGAAGAATACGGGAGTCGTTTATTAGAGACTCATTTTGCTACTTTAGAAGGAGATGAGGAACTAGCAGAGATTGCTGATGAAGTGATTTATCGAGCTTTATTCTCCTATATGAAGCATGAAGGGACAAATATGTTTGAAACCTATCAAGATCGTCCCCACGCTTACGGACACACCTGGAGTCCTCGCTTTGAACCAGCAGCCAAGTTAATGCACGGTCATGCGGTTTCTATTGGAATGGCTTTCGGTGCAAGTTTAGCCACAGAAATGGGTTGGTTATCAACAGAAGATCGCGATCGCATTATTGCTTTATGTAGTTCCATTGGCTTATCTGTATTCCATCCTATTCTGGAAGATATGGATATCATGCTAGAAGGTCAGAAAAATATGCGCCGTAAGCGTGGAGAAGGCGGACTTTGGGCCCCATTACCGACTGGTATCGGAGAATGTGATTTTGCTCAAGAAGTTTCATCCGGTTTATTACAACAAGCAGTCGATAAGCATAAAACTTTGTGTGTTTCCTTGCCATCTGGGGGAGAAGGCAAGGAAATGTATCTTAGCGATCTTGGTTTAGCATAGGAGGGATTAAACATGAGTCAATTATTAACCACTCCACCGACGGCTAGACCTGTCACGCCTTTAGGCATTCTAGTCGAAAAATTAGAAAATGTCCGTAAATTAGCCGAAAATGAGCAAGTATCTGCTTCTCTATTAACTGCCTTACAAGAAGTAGAAGCCTTAGCAGGAGGGATAGATCCCTATCTAGATGACTGTACTACAGCGGAATCAGCAGCTTTAGCTAATTTAGCCCAAAAAACGGCACAAGAAGACTGGAGTAAGCAGTTTTCTGACGGTGCAACGGTTCGTCAGTTAGAACAGGAAATGTTATCAGGTCACATTGAGGGACAAACCTTAAAATTGTTTGTTTCTATGATGGGTGCAAAGCGTATCCTCGAAGTGGGAATGTTCACTGGTTATTCTGCTTTAGCCATGGCCGAAGCGTTACCAGAAGATGGTTGCGTTATCGCTTGCGAAGTGGATCAATATGTGGCTGACTTTGCTCGCGCTTGTTTCAATGAGTCGCCTCATGGCAACAAAATTGACATCAAAGTGGCTCCTGCATTAGAAACGATGAAAGCCTTAGCAGATGCTAAAGAATGCTTTGATTTAGTGTTCATTGATGCCGATAAGACCGAGTACATTGACTACTTTAAACTGCTGTTAGAGCGCAACTTAGTGGCTTCTGGAGCGGTTATCTGTGTGGATAATACCTTGTTGCAAGGCCAGCCTTATTTACCTTCGCAACAACGGACAGCTAACGGAGAAGCGATCGCTCAATTTAACCGTTTTGTAGCGGATGATGACCGTGTTGAACAGGTATTATTACCATTGCGCGATGGTTTAACCCTGATTCGACGGAAATAGTTAAATAATGAATAATGAATAATTGTTGCTTTATTCATTATTCTTTCGTTGAAATATTATTATCCATCGTCCCTGTAGATGTAATTGATAAATTGCATCTACAATACTCTTCATAATAGAATTTTAGAAAAAAACAATGACTGCTTTCTTAAAAACTATCGGTACATTGGGATTACTTTTAGTTGCTTTTCCCATTAATCTAACTATTGTTTTTCTGTCTCTTATTATTAGTTGGATCACCTCTCCTTTTTCTCAAAGACAGGTTAATGAAACTCCTAAAAAAGTCCTTTTAACTGGGGGCAAAATGACCAAAGCGTTGCAACTTGCCCGTTGCTTTCATGAAGCTGGTCATGAGGTTTATTTAGTTGAAACCCATAAATATTGGTTATCAGGACATCGTTTTTCTAATGCTGTTAAAGGGTTTTATACGGTTGATGCACCTGAAAAAGATCCAGCCAGCTATTATCAGGGACTATTAAATATTGTTCAAAAAGAAAACATCGATATTTTTATTCCCGTGTCGAGTCCCGTTGCTAGTTATTATGATTCAGTAGCTGGTACTTTATTAACTCCTTATTGTGAAATCATGCACTTTGAACCTAACATGACTAGAATGTTAGACGATAAGTTTGAATTATGTAAACAAGCACAGGTATTAGGGTTATCTGCACCCCAAGCTTTTCTCATAACTGATACTCAAGAAATTCTAAATTTTGACTTTGAAAAGAATCAAGGCAAAAAGTATCTTTTAAAAAGCATTAAATATGACTCTGTTTCTCGCTTGGATATGACAAAACTTCCTTTTGAAGGAATGGAAGACTATGTTAAAAGTTTGCCTATTACTAAAGATAATCCCTGGACAATGCAAGAATTTATTACAGGGAAAGAATACTGCACTCACAGCACAGTTAGAAAAGGGAAAATTAGACTTCATTGCTGTTCAGAATCCTCTCATTTTCAGGTAAATTATGAACATATCGATAAACCAGAAATTTATACATGGGTAGAAACATTTGTTAAGGAATTAAACTTAACTGGACAAATTTCTTTTGACTTTATTCAGTCAGAAGATGGTACGATATATCCCATCGAATGTAACCCTCGAACTCACTCTGCTATTACCATGTTTTATAATCATCCAGGAGTAGCGAATGCTTATCTGAATGATGCTAAAAATAATGAAAAATCTATTACTCCTTTAGCTGATAGTAAGCCCACTTATTGGCTTTATCATGAGATTTGGCGGTTAACGGGGATCCGTTCTTTATCGGATTTTCAAGCTTGGATCAAGAATATTACAACAGGAACCGATGCAATTTTTCAATTAAATGATCCTCTGCCATTTTTAATGAATCCTCACTGGCAAATTACCTTATTATTACTGCAAAATTTAGTCCAGTTCAAAAATTGGGTAAAAATTGACTTTAATATTGGTAAATTAGTTGAAATTGGTGGAGATTAAATTAAGTCAGAAGTTCCTCACTACGTTTCGGCGCTATCGCACAGAAGTCAGAAGTCAGAAGTTAAGGTATTATCCTAACTCTAAAAAATAATGGTTGATCAAATTGGCATCATCATAACTTTTATCTTTTTTCTGCTGTTGTTTACAGGGGTAGGAACCTATTCAGCTACTCAGAAAAAAGCTACCACAACTGATTATTTATTAGCCAGTCGTCAGGTTAACCCTTGGTTAACAGCCCTTTCAGCTATGGCAACCGGGCAAAGTGGCCTATTATTTATCGGACAGGTGGGTTTTGCCTATAATATCGGCATTTCCGCCATGTGGCTAATTATTGGTTGGGCGATCGGCGATTATCTCGCTTGGTTGTTTGTTTTTCAACCTTTACGAGAACAGTCTGAAGCCACAGCATCGGATACGGTTTCGAGCTTTTTAAGCAAAAATATCAAAGGATATCGCCTAATTGCGCTATTTTCTGCCATTATCACCATTATTTTTCTCGGTTCCTACGCAGCAGCCCAACTGGTAGCCGGTAGCAAAGCCCTTAATGCGGTGTTTGGTTGGAACTATAACTTAGGCATTATCGTCGGTGCGATTATTGTGGTCATTTACTGCTTTTCTGGGGGCATTCGCGCGTCTATCTGGACCGATGCTTTACAAGGGATATTAATGTTCGGGTCCCTATTGATATTATTGGCGATCGCAATTATAAAATGTGGTGGTTTTTCTACCCTTTGGGCATCATTGAACCAAATTGATCCTAATTTAACCAATTTTAGTCCCCAGTCTCTGCCGTTAGGCTTCATACCTTTCCTTATTGGTTGGATCGTAGCCGGTTTTGGCGTCGTTGGTCAACCTCATATTATGGTTCGGGCCATGGCTATTAACTCATCTAAAAATATTGCGTTTGCCAGAAACTTAAAATTGAGTTTAGGGTTAACTAACTCTTTCTCTGCGTTGGGTATTGGTTTAACTGCGAGGGTGTTATTACCTGAGTTATTGACTTCTGGCGATCCAGAGTTGGCCTTACCCTATCTTTCTTTGGAGTTGTTACCGGTTGTTTTAGTCGGTTTGATCCTAGCCGGACTATTTTCTGCAACCATGTCCACTGCAGACTCACAAATTTTATCTTGTTCAGCAGCCTTAACTCAAGACGTTTTTCCTGGGATGTCTCAATCTTACAATTTCGCCAAAATCGGCACATTAACTGTTACTGCGGTGATTTTGGTTATGGCCTTAGTAGGAGATAATAATGTCTTTGCTTTAGTCACCTTTGCTTGGTCAGCCTTAGCCTCTGGGTTAGGTCCTTTGTTACTGGTGAAAGTATGGCAACAACCTATTAGTACGGTAACTGCGATCGCCATGATGGTTATCGGTATCGCCACCGCCTTGATCTGGAATTTAGTCTTTAATCTCTCCGATATCGTTTACGAAGTATTACCCGGTATGGTTGCAGGAATGGCTGTTTATGCCGTGTATTGGTTTGTGAGGGAACAGAAAAAAGTAACTTAATTATTTCATTTTTAACTATTAATCAGGAGATTTAACTATGTCAGTTCTTAATATTCTTCATTTAGTCGGTTCAGCAGAAAATCAGTTTTATTGCGACTTATCTCGTCTTTATGCTAAAGACTGCATGGCAGCCACTGCAAAACCCTCGCGCTATAGATTTTTTATTGCGTATATTACCCCCGATCGCTTGTGGCGTTTTCCTGCATCGTTAAGTCGCCAAGACATTAGTGTAGCTAAACCTTTATCCCCCTCTCAAGCTATCCAGTGGATCACAGAACAAAATATTGACTTAGTATTGCCCCAAATGTTTTGTATCCCTGGAATGACTCAGTATCGCAGTTTATTTGACCTTCTCAATATCCCTTATTTGGGCAATACCGCCGAGTTAATGGCCTTAACCGCAAATAAAGCCAAAGCTAAAGCGATCGTACGTTCAATGGGGGTTAAAGTCCCTTATGGGGAACTATTGCATAAGGGTGACACTCCAAACTTGCGGCCACCGGTAGTTATTAAACCTGATAACTCCGATAACTCTTTAGGGGTAACATTGGTTAAAACAATGGACGAATGTGACACAGCATTAGAAAAAGCCTTTGAATATGCAGATCAAGTATTAGTAGAAGAATATATCGAACTGGGACGAGAAGTGAGATGTGGAACCATTGTTAAAGAAGGTGAATTAATTAGTTTACCCTTAGAAGAATACGCTGTTAATACCGAAAATAATCCCATTCGTAACCATGAGGACAAACTAAAAAAAGATGACTCAGGAGAGTTAACTTATGCAGCTAAAGATAAGAAAAAAGCCTGGATCGTTGATAGTAATAATCCTGTAACTCGACGAGTTCAAGAAATAGCTAAACAGTGTCATCAAGCTTTAGGTTGTCGTCATTATAGTTTGTTTGATTTTCGTATTGATCCCCAAGGACAACCCTGGTTTTTAGAAGCTGGTTTATACTGTTCTTTTTCCCCTAAAAGTGTTATTCCTATGATGGCACAAGCAAAGGGTATTTCTCTGAATGAATTATTAGAAATAGTCATAAAAGAAGCCATCAAATAAAACCCTAGTATATTAGGATGACTAGAGTTCAATAATCATTAATTATTCATTATTCATTGATTAAGCGTTAACCTGTTCTAAAATCAATTTAGATCGCTTGATATCATCAGGAATATTAATGGGATAATCCCCAGTAAAACAAGCCGAACAAAAACTATTGGGATCTTCTCCCGTCACCTCTAACATTCCTTTCCAACTCAAATAGGCCAAAGAGTCGACCCCTATTTGCTCGCAAATATCAGCAACGGAGTTGGTGGCTGCAATTAATTGACTTTGGTTATCCGTATCAATACCATAAAAACAAGGATGGGTAACTGGAGGAGACGAAATCCTCATATGAACCTCTTTAGCCCCCGCATCTCGCAACGCTTTGACAATTTTTCGGCTGGTAGTTCCTCTGACAATCGAATCATCCACCATAATCACCCGTTTACCATTTAAAACGTCTTTGAGGGGGTTTAACTTCATTTTGATTCCCGACTCTCTCATGTGTTGGGTGGGTTGGATAAAAGTACGTCCTACATAACGATTTTTAATTAATCCTTCCCCGTATGGAATACCAGACACTTGAGAAAAGCCAATGGCTGCTGGAATACCAGAGTCAGGAACCCCCATAACTAAATCTGCTTTAACACAGGATTCTCTGGCTAGTTGCTGCCCTAACCGTACCCGATAACTATACAAGGTTTCATCGTGCATCAAGCTATCAGGACGAGCAAAATAGATCATCTCAAAAATACATAATTTTCGTTGGGGTTGTTTTGCCCAATGAAACGAAGATAAACCTTCTTCTGTGATCCACACCAGTTCACCCGGTTCGACATCTCTTAAATAGTCGGCCCCAATAATATCTAACGCGCAAGTTTCAGAAGCAAGAACATAACGGTTAGTTTCCCCTTCTAAAAGACCAATAACCAAGGGACGAACACCATTAGGATCTCTAACTCCCATTAATCCTTTAGGGGTTCCAATCACTAAACTATAAGCACCAGAACACAGTTGAAAAGCACTAGCAGCAGCGTCTAACCAGTCTTTTCCTTGGTCTACTGCCTGGGCAATGGCTACAGCAATCATTTCTGAGTCTGTGGTGGTATTAAAATTACAACCCCGTTGTTCTAAGGTTCGACGTAATTCTAAGGTATTGACAAGATTACCATTATGTGCTAAGGCCAAATTACCGAGACGGGTAGTGAGAACGGCAGGTTGAGCGTTAGCTTTATGGCTTGAGCCAGTGGTAGAGTATCGAGTATGACCCACTGCTAACGTTCCGATTAGTTTCTTTAAGGTTTCTTCTTTAAAAACTTGAGACACTAACCCCATATCTTTATGGACGTGAATCACATCATCTTCTAAAGTGGCAATGCCGGCTGATTCTTGACCACGGTGTTGCAAAGCGTATAAACCAAAATAAGCAAGTTTCGCTACTTCTCTTTCCGGGGCTAATACCCCAAGAACGCCACAAGCTTCTTCCGGTTTATCTAAGGGACACTCATCACCATCAAAAGATGAATCTAATAACTGATAGGTGGGGGAAGGTTTTTTTTTGGCACTCATGTTAGGGGTGAACTCCTGAAAACAGTGTTAGGGAGAATTGTAGGGCAACTTCTGTAAAAATAATAAAGAATTCTTAACAAATGTTTAACTTTATCTTAGCAGGGTATTGCTAAAAATAGACCATAATAAAACATTTAATCAGGTTCAGCGATCGCCTTCTATTTTAAAGAATTAACCCACTTTCAACCACTGTGATCCTAACAAATATCTTGGCTTTAAATTTTAGTACAAAAATACCTAGCATTAGGGTTTTTAACGGGGATACGATTAATAGTTAGTCTTTAGCCAGAAAGGCATCTTAAACTTTGGAAAAAACAGTTTCTCTGGAATTTCCAGCTTCAATTGAGTTTTTTTCTACTATATTTAGTATGTTTAAATAGGTTAACTTTTTAATCTTCTTTCAATAGCATTTGACCAATCATTAATCATCGTCTTAACTTCTACACTAATAATTGAAGCTTTATCCGATAACATAACATCGAGTTTATTAGATGTTACTTTACCCAATTTTTGCCAATTATTTCCTAAATTTTGCTGTAGATAACTTTCCCATTCTTGTTGATTTTCGGGACTAACAGATACGATAATTTGTCCACAAACTTCCCCAAATAGTAAAGTATCTAAGCGAATTTCATGAGCAGAATTAAGGCTTATTTCTGCTCCTAAATTTCCACTAATACAACATTCAGCTAAAGCAATAATTAAGCCACCTTCTGCACAATCATGGGCTGATTTTATCCAACCTTGACCAATCCCATCTCGACAAGTTTTCTGTACTAAACGTTCTCTTTCAAAATCAACTTTGGGAGGCTTTCCTGATACCATATCATGAAGACTTGCTAAATACTCAGATCCACCTAAAGTGGGTTTTTGCTCAACCCCTAATAAGTAAATAATATCCCCTTCTTTTTGCCAACCTTGTCCACAAACTTTTGTAATATCTTCTATTAATCCCACCATTCCTATAACTGGTGTCGGATAAATTGGTGTGGGATTTTGTTGAGTATCAACTGTCTCATTATATAGAGACACATTACCACCTGTTACTGGTGTTTTTAGCTCCCGACAACCTTCTGAAATACCTTGACAAGCTAAAGCTAATTGCCAATAACCAATAGGATTTTCAGGACTTCCAAAATTCAAATTATTAGTAATTGCCAAGGGTTCAGCACCCACACAACTGAGATTTCTAGCTGCTTCAGCTACGGCTGCTTTTGCCCCTTCTAAGGGGTCTAAATACACATAACGAGAATTACAATCAGTCGTAGCAGCTACCCCTATTTTACAAGTATCAGGTTTAGCTTCGATAGGACGCACACGAATTACTGCAGCATCGGCACCTCCTGGTAAAATAACGGTGTTATTTTGGACTTGATGATCGTATTGACGATAAACCCATTTTTTAGAGGCAATAGAAGGGGTATCTAAAAGGGTTAATAGGATGTCATCCCAGGTTTTCAATTCTCCTTTAATTTTTACCCCTTCTGGTGTACAACTTGGTAAACTGTCTTCTTTCCATTGCCAAGCTTGTTGTGCATATTCGGGAGGGGTTTCTAATAATTCTCTATGATAAATAGGGGTCTTATCGGCTAAAGCATTAGCAGGAATTTCTGCTGCAATTTCTCCTTTAAATAAGATTCTAACGATGGGATCTTTTATTACTTCTCCTGCTACTACCGCTTGCAGTTCCCAACGATGAAAAATATCAATTAGTTCCTGTTCTCTGCCTTTTTCGGCAACAAATAACATCCGTTCTTGAGACTCAGATAATAAGTATTCGTAGGGAACCATTCCTGTTTCTCGTACAGGAATTTTATCTAAGTCTAATTCAATGCCAACCCCTCCATTAGCGGCCATTTCAGAGGTAGAACAGGTAATTCCGGCTGCTCCCATATCCTGCGCTGCCACCACTGCCCCAGTTTTAAACGCCTCTAAACAAGCTTCAATTAGAGACTTTTCTAAGAAGGGATCGCCTACTTGTACTGCAGGACGATCATCCATCGATTGATCGGTTAATTCTGCACTGGCAAAACTGGCCCCACCCATGCCATCTCTACCGGTGGTTGATCCTACATATAATACAGGATTCCCTATTCCTGAAGCCCCAGATTTTACGATGTCTTTTGTTTCCATTAAACCTAAGGCCATGGCATTTACTAATGGGTTACCATTGTAAGCAGAATTAAAGTAAATTTCTCCCCCCACTGTTGGCACTCCCACACTGTTTCCATAGTGGGATATTCCTTCAACAACCCCTGAAAAAATGCGTCTAGTTTTGGCATTTTTTAAGTCTCCAAACCGCAGAGAATTTAAACTAGCAATGGGACGCGCTCCCATCGTAAAAATATCTCTTAAAATACCACCAACGCCAGTGGCTGCACCCTGAAACGGTTCTACGGCTGAAGGATGATTATGGGACTCAATTTTAAAAGCTAATCTTAACCCTTCCCCTAAGTCTACCACCCCTGCATTTTCCCCTGGCCCCACTAAAATGCGATCGCCTTCGGTGGGAAAATTCTTCAATAGAGGACGGGAATTTTTATAACAACAATGTTCTGACCACATCACTCCAAACATTCCTAATTCTGCTTTGTTGGGGTGTCTTCCTAACCGTTTGACTATTTCTTCATATTCAGAGGGTTTAAGTCCTTCTGCTGCAATTTCTTCGGGAGTAAAGGGCGCAGTCATAATTAATAATTAATAATTAATAATTAATAATTTACACCTTAAACTATAGCAGACTTTCCATTTGTTTCCAAGTTAATCCTTGTTCTATATAATTAGGATCATTGGGGTTATAAGGACTTTTAATACGATCTATACTAATAATATTAGCTATGTCTGATAGCACGGGAATATCAGGGTTAAATTCTGTTGGTTTCATAATTGAACTGGAAAACCCTTTAAAAATCATTAGTTGATCCATATCTTCTTCAATTTTAACTGTGATTAATAATACTTCTTCAGGATGAGTAATGGTATATTTTTCTAGTTGTTGAATTCTGGATAATGACATAATTTATGTTCCTTGACTTAACCAAGCGATCGCTTCTTTTATCCATTCCTCAGTGTTTGTATTTTTTAACATGAGATTATCTTGACTTAAGGTAGAAATGGCTTTGTTAATCTCTTCATTAGTATAACCTAAAGCTAACAAGGTCATCTCAATATCTTCTAAAATTTCTAAGGACGGCATAGCAGAAGAAGAGGTAACGGTAACTCCTACTAATTTTCGCCATTGTGATAGTTTAGTTCTCAATTCTAAGGCAATTCTTTCAGCAGTTTTTTTGCCAATTCCTGGGGTTTGAGATAAAATTCTAATATTTCCTGTAACAATAGCTTGTACTAATTCTTCTAAGCCTAAGGTATCAATTAAAGCAATAGCTGATTGTGCGCCTATTCCACTGACACTAATTAATTGACGAAATAATTCTCTTTCTGCTGTGGTAAAAAATCCATATAAAATTTGCTGATCGTCTTTAATTTGTAAATGGGTAAAAACTTGAATAATATCTAATTTTTCTTGAGAAATATCTCTCGCTAATTTTGAAGGGATTTGTATTTCATAGCCAATTTGATTAACTTCTAACACCAATATAATACGGTTATTGGTATTTTTAATCACTTCGATGGGACTACCTTTTAAGTAACTAATCACAGGGGTTTAATTTAAGTTGTAATAAATTTAAAATGATTCAAACCTTCTAAAATTCCTTTAGCACAATATTGTTTTGCTAAGTAACGAAAGGGGGTTTGATGTTGATAATACCATTGCAAAAGTTCTGATTTAGCATTCCCAACAATAATACCTCTTTCTTCTCCTTGAAATAAGGTTATATCATTACCAGAATCACCACAAACAACGGTTTTATTAGCAGCTATTGTCCATTTATTTCGTAAGTATTGTAAAGCTGCTCCCTTACCTCCATTTTTAGGTAAAATATCTAGGGCATAACTAGCACTATAAATAACCTGTGTTTCTAACTTTTCTCTCGCTAAATCGGCTTTTAATCGAGGTAAAACCTCTTGAGCTATCGTATCAGATAAACAATAACTTACTTTAAAAGGCGTTTGTTCGGATGAAGGTTGTAATACCAAATCAGCAAAATGACTGGCAATGGAAAACACTGCTTCTCGATCCCACTTTTCAGAAACTTGATTAGCCCATTGTAAATCAAAATTATCTTTAATAGGGTGAAAGTATATCTCTGTTCCCACAGAGGTAATTAAAGCGTCTGGAGATAAAAGAGATTTTTCTTGGTTAAGTTGACGATAAAGTTCGAGCGATCGCCCTGTGGAATAGACAAGTTTTATATTTTCTTGTTGTCGTTTTTTTTCTAATACTTCGTTAAGAATAATTAAAGCCGTATCATCACCAATAAGAGTATGGTCAAGATCAGTGACTAATAAAAAATCTGTCATCTGAAGTTTTGATTTTATGAGTTCGCTTTCATATCATAGCATTCATTAAACAACTGATATAATCTTGACTTAGCTTTGTATAAAGCAAAAGAAGACGCACACGATCGCCTCATTTGTGCTAATTTACTCCCACCATAGTCGCAGAAACTGAACATTTTTTCTTACAATAGGAAATGACTAACTTCATCCCAAAGATGTTATGACCCAAACCGATAGTCAACCGCGTACCGAAGTTGAAAAGGATACTTATCTCGATGAAATACCCGATGAACTAGAGATGTCATTGTTTGATCATCTTGAAGAACTGCGGATGCGTATTTTTTATGCTTTAATTGCTGTAGTTATTGCCATGTTAAGTTGTTTTCTTGTGGTGAAGCCCTTAGTTAGATGGCTAGAAATTCCGGCACAAGGAGTAAAGTTTTTACAATTAGCTCCTGGAGAGTTCTTTTTTGTTTCCATTAAGGTAGCAGGTTATAGCGGTTTATTGATAGCGAGTCCTTTTATTCTTTATCAGATCATTCAGTTTGTTTTACCTGGTTTAACCCGTCGGGAACGACGTTTATTAGCTCCTGTGGTTTTGGGATCAAGTGTGTTATTTTTTGCAGGAATTGCCTTTTCTTATTGGGCTTTGATTCCGGCTGCTTTAAACTTTTTTATTAGTTACGGCGCGGATGTTGTTGAACAATCTTGGTCAATTGATCGTTATTTTGAGTTTGTTTTATTATTAATGTTTAGTACAGGGATTGCTTTTCAAATTCCTGTTATTCAATTAATTTTAGGACAGTTGGGTATTGTATCATCTCAACAAATGTTAAAAGGATGGCGTGTAATAATTTTAGCAGCCGTTATTTTAGGGGCAATTTTAACTCCTTCGACTGATCCTTTGACTCAATCTTTATTAGCATCTGCTGTATTGGGGTTATATTTTGGAGGTGTTGGCTTGGTTAAATTAAGTGGAAAATGATTAATGATTAATTAATGGGTTGGAACAATCAAAATAGGACATTCAGAGTGAGAAATTACCCCTTTACTGATACTTCCTAAAAAGAGTTCAGAGATAGGATTACGTTCATGAGACCCCATAATAATCATATCCACTTCTAATTTTTTTGCTTCTTTGATAATAGTTTCTACCGTTGAACCTTGTATTAATAAAGCGGTGGTTTCTATGCTTTGATCCCGTAATTTTTTAGCGATTTCCTGAATCTGAGAATGTTCTCCGTGAAAGGTTTCTGCTACATAATCTCTGACAGTTTGGGGACCGGTATCATAACCGACAAAATCTGGTTCTGGTTGAGCAACATGGAGAATCCATAATTTTGCTGACAAAGCCTTAGCCATTTCTTGGGCTTTATTCACTACTTTTTGAGTAGAATCAGAACAATCAACGGCAACCAGAAGTTTCACAGTTTCCTCATGCTAATATAGCAGTTTTATTATAACAGAGGCTCCTTTTTAGCTCAATTTTTAAAGCAAAAAACTGTCAATTTTTTTGCAACTATCTTCAAGAAACCAGAGTGTTAAATACAAAACACAACCCAACCTAAAAGATGATTTAATTTTAGAATTGATTTAATGCAATTAATTCATACTTGTCCTCCGATTGTATGACCTATTTGGGGGAAGACGACTTATAATACTACCTTTTAAAATATGCTTTATGGTTAATGCAGATGTTGTCAAGATTTCTCCTGAAATTAGTCAAGATGTATATCAGTTTAATTTCAAGATTTGATGACAAAAAGCATTCTTTCGTTCTGACTCTTCCTCACCAGCATTTTTTGCAATCATTCCTATGAAACATCTTATCCTCGGTAGTCTTTCAGTCGTTCTTTTTTCAAACCTTGCTACTCCAGTAATTGCTTCTGAAGAGGTGGCTAAAGTGAATCTTCAACCCTCTTATGGAAGTTTTGCTCAAGTAACACCAGTTAACCTCGTACAACTGGCTTATCGAGGATATTTTTCTGATTTAGGAATTCCTAGTCATGGAGCATTTAAACAGGCGTTAATCTCTCAAAAAATTGATGCAGAAATCATCGTTAGAAGTGCTATTACTAAAGGCAGACTATCCTCTGACTATATCAGTAATCAAGCTTATATAGATACTGTAAATATGCAGCTACAAAGTATTACCTACAACTAAATGAGTCCAAACAGTAGAAATAAATAAATGAACTAATCTTTGAAAGGTTAGTTCATTTTTGTGTTATTGGCTTATATCAAAGTAGCCAGAAGAAATATCTCAGGTAGGTTTTTAGAAGGTAAATGTGGTTCGTAAGGCACCAACCCAAATACTATTGTTTTCGTTATTGCCATCTGGTTGCAGAATGACAAACACCCCTGGAGTCAACAAAATATTATCGTTGAGGGGGTAACGATATTGAGTTTCGATGATATAGGGCGTATCTTGGTCAGGAACCGTTAAATCTCCCGTGAGAGCATCGATTCGCCGACTATTGGTAATAGAACCACCGGCGATGCTTAAAACGGCCCCTTCTTTACCAATATCCACCATGGATAAAGAAGCACTCCAGGCCCAGACATCGGACCCGAACCCTTTACGACTGTTTCCTTCAGCATCCAAACCTTGGGCGCGAGCTAACGCATAACCCCCCCAAGCAGAGAAGTTAAAGGTTTCATTAATGCGCCAGTTTCCTGTAATACCATAACTATCCCGAATAGTCGGGGCCCCTAAGAAGGGATCTTTCGCAATACCTTGACCAGTTTGGGGAGTTTGGTTATCCGGTTCAACATAACTACCGGTACTCGAAGAAATATCGGAATTTCCGGCAGCAAAGTAAGAGTGAAGATAGGTAAAGGTGAAACTCAAAGCATCGCTAGGATAAACCCCTAACTGGGCCCCTGTACTATAGTTCCCGTTGAATAAACCATTGCCGAGAGAGGGATCATTTGCGGTGTCACTCAGATACAGTCCTCTGAGAATGAAGACATCGTTAAAAGCATAGTTGATACCGATCCCTTTTCCTTCTGGCCCACGGAAGGTAATTGGGTTATAGCGGATAAAACGGGATAAAGCCCCAGATTCTTCAGCAAATAAGAGGGGGTTACCGACATCAAAAATATCGTCAATATCCAGTGAGTTAGCCCCTACCCAGGTGGTTAAATTACCAATAGGAAAGCGATAGTAAACGTCATCAATGAAGGTATCACTACCACTTTCAGAGTCATGGCCAAGACGGGCCATTTCTGTGCCGGTGGGATCTGACCAGTTAACAATCGTACCACTTTCAAAACGGGTTTTTAGTAAGTCTTCTCCGGTGAAACTGGTATCGAAATTATAACGGCTTCGATGACCAATTACCCCATTGTCATCAATGCGTCGTCTTTCGAGTAACCCTTGATTGAATAAGTCTTGTTCACGAAAATCTAACGCTCTTTCTCCCCACGCACCGGAGAGGGTAATAATGACTTCTCCGTTTAACTTGGTGGTGGTGGAAAATTGATGTTCTTCTAGGAAAGCGACTCTTTCTTCAAGATTACTGACCCTCGCACCTAAAGCGATTAATTCTTGCTCAAATTCCTGTGCCAACCGTTTTAATTTCTCGATATCTTCCCGTAAAACAGCGACATTTTCCTGGATCAGTCGCTCCATGGTATTGAGACAAGCATTTAAACCGGCTGCAAACTCCCAACGACTTAAAGCACGATCACCGCGAAAAGTGCGATCGGGATACCCTACAATACAACCGTAACGTTCTACTAAGCTGCGTAAGGCTTCATAAGCCCAGTCTGTAGGAGAAATATCCCGTAATTCCCCAACACTGGTCACTTGAGTCATAGAAGGGGTACTTCCTACATCCTGAAACTGTTTGGACGTATCACGGTTAAGGGGAGTTTTTAACTGAGGACGATTACGAATAATATCTAAAGCTTCTATGGAAGAAACGGTTTCTAGGTTCTTGTTGTTATCAGAAGAAGCGATCGCTGTTTCTGTAACCAAAAAAGACAGACCGATTATTGTCGGAGATACTGTCATTGTTAACAAAAATTTCAACATTGAAGTCAATTCTCACACCTACGAATTTAAGGAATTAAGGTTAAGTGACCTTCTTAAATTGCTTTGTTTGAGTCACCACCTAAAATATTGTTCAGAATAAACATTTTACTCTAAAAATACCTTAAGTTATAATCATTTCTTAAATTTTATTTAAAATTTGTTTACTGATATCTTGCATCAGTACAAAAAAACTAAAGAATTTACCCCCAGACAGAAAACCCTATTGCTATTCTTTATGTGATCTCAAAGGTCATAATTTTCCACGGTTGGATTTGATTATCATCATTGGTTTTTTCTTCTAATAAGTTAACTGCTGGACCTAATCGTAAGTTTAAATCACTTGCAATCTCAAGATTAGCGGATTTTCCTTCACATTCATAGCAGCGCAAAATATAGTTATTATTTACCGCTTCTGCGGGTTTAAATGCAGAGACAATTAAGTTATCTGATTTTACGTTTAATCCTGAAAATATGGGGGGCAATATTCCTTGATTATTGATTTTATTGTTAGGTATTATTGCTTGTAAAGGAATATTTAATTCACGAGCTTTTTGGACTGTTTTTGCCTCTTGCCAACTTCCTTGATGGGGATAGATAGCATAGGTAAATTCATGATATCCAATGTCACAAGTGGGATCAGGCCATCGGGGACTTTTTAATAGGGTAAGTCTCAAGCGATCGCTTTGACTATCATAGCCATATTTACAGTCATTTAATAAGCTAACCCCGTAGTTTTTATTCTTATCGGTTAAATCTGCCCATCGTAATGCAGGAACTTCCCATTTAGCTTTTTCATAAGGTGTTTTAGGAAAATTTGTCCGTTGAATAGTTCCAAAAGGAATCTCATAACTGGTATACTCTGCTGTTAAGTTAAATGGGAATGTTGTTTTGACTAATACATAGGTTTCTTGCCAATTAACTTGGGTTTTGATTTGTAAAATTGCTGAATTTTTTTGCAATATGTAATCTTGAGTAAAGTCTGATTGTCCTAATTTTCTGCTTACTCTAACTTTCCATCGTAATGGACCTGTTTCTAAAGTTTCTATGGTTTTTAATTCTGTATCAGGTAAAGGATAATTATTATAATTGGGGTCAATATTCCAAGCATCCCAATATTGTCCTTTATCTTTAAAGCTTTGTAACTGATTTCCTTCTCCTCTTAAAATTTCTTGATCATTAATTTTGTCATAAATATTATCAATATTTCCTGTAGTCTTATTAATTCTAACTTTTAAATATTCATTGTCTAAAATAGTTTCATTTTGCTGCAATATTTTTGCTTCTTCTTTTTTAGCCTTCTTGTAACCTAGCCAAAACATGCGATAACCGATAGAAGGAATTTTGTCAGCTAAAAATAAGAGCTTATTATCATGAGAAACTTGAGTAATTAATTGTTTGCCTTCTAAATCATAAACCTCATAATTGTTCTCAATTTCTACTATTTGCGATCGCTCCCAGTTCAACGAGTTAAAAATAATAATCGATTTTCCCTCAATTCCAGTTATAGCAGGAACTTGAATATATGAGATAATTTTTTCTAAAGCAGATTTTAAGAGTGTGTTACCTATACTTTGAACTGCTTTCCACTCTTCATTTGCCTGCACAAAAACATCCTTAATAGCGGTTCCTGGTAAAATATCATGGAATTGATTAAATAAGACTTTTTTCCAAGCCAATTTTATGTTACTTTTTACTTCATTATCTATCCCTTTACCTTCAATAATAGCTGCTAAACATGACCACAATTCCGCTTCATATAATAATTCTTCACTCCGACGATTATAATATTTTTGATCAGCGTGACTGGTATAATAACCGCGATGTAAATCTAAATAGAGTTCATCATCCCATATAGGCATATCTAACCCATTTTCAACGATATTGTTAACCTTATCTAGATAACTTTTAGCTGTTGTAAAATCAACTTTAGGAAAAAAAGGAGACTGTTGCCAGCGTTGATTAACTTCTACCATGTCACGGGTTGGACCACCGCCATGATCTCCAACTCCTGGTATCCACAGTATTTCTTTTAACCCCGTTTGTTGTTCCCATTTAACACTATAATTGGTCATGGTAATGGGGTGAGTGGTCATGACTCCTTCCACATTTGGGGGAGACATTACCGTTAACAATTGTGTACCATCAAGAGATTGCCACCAAAAGGCACCATGAGGGAATTTTACGGTACTATTCCAGTGAAGTTTACCAGTAACAAAATAATTGATCCCACTTTGTGTAAAAATTTGCGGTAACTGTAAACAAAATCCGAAACTGTCAGGTAACCAGGCAATTTCTGTAATCCTTCCGAATTTTTCTTTAATGTATTTTTGTCCATATAAAAGCTGTCTGACAATAGATTCTCCTGAGACTAAATTAACTTCTGGTTCGACCCACATCCCTCCTAAAATTTCCCATGTACCTGCTTGATATGAAGCTTGAATCTGTTTAAAAAGCTCAGGACGATTGTTTTCGATCCATTCATAAAGAACAGGGGTTGTATGGCAAAATGTCAGGTCATTAAATTCTTGTTGTAAGTTAATCACTGACCTAAAAGTTCGTTCTGCAACTTCCCAGGTTTCGTCTACTGTCCACAACCAAGCCATGTCTAAATGAGCATGACCAACGACGTTAAAATTTCGTTGTTTAATCTCGTTACTTAAAGGTTGTAATTGTTCTCTGACTTGATTTAATTCATCATTAAACTTGTTTCTGTTATGAACATAATTCCAATCAATTTTATTGACAGTTTCTTCTACGAAATCTAATTTGTCAGGTTCAAAGTTTGATAAATAGTTAAATAAAACAGCAATTTCGTCAGCCACGAAACCAGGATCAATAGAATTATGATCACTTTCATAAATTAATTGGGACTTCATTAATGCACCAATATCATGACTCGGACTCACTAACCGTAAACAGACTAAAAATTCTTGCCCTGGTTGAGAAGAATTAGTTAATAAAACTCTAGCTAAACTATCAAATAAATCCCCCTCTTGCACTAACTTACCATTAACAAAAATTTGCGCTATTTCTGCCCACCAAACTAAAGATAATCTCAAAGAAAGTCCCTGCAAAGGATAACCCTTTAAGTCTTCAGGAATAACAAATTTTTGGACTAACCATTTTAAGTGGCTTCCTGCTTCCCAGGTTAAATATCCTTTATCATTAGCTGTAATTAATTCTAAGTTATCAACATTAATATGGTTGATGTCTATTTCTTCTGAAGTTGCTAACCAGTTAGCTTGTCTATTAATTTGCGTTAGGTGACGTAATTTATCAATAGTTTCAGTAATGTTCATTTTCTAGCAATAATTAAAATAACTAAAAGACTAATCAATACAATTTCAGTCCCTATTAACCCCTTTAAAATTTCTATATCTTCTGGGTTAACTATAAAAAATTGACGAAAGACAGTATAAGGAAGAATTTGTAAAACAAAAATTCCTATAACTATAATAAGGGCGATGATACCATAAAAAGATTGCAACCAAAGATTAACAGAAGTAATAACATCAAAGATTAATAAAATAATATCCATTAATCGCCAATGAAAAGGTGTATCTAACCAAGAAACATTCCCTAATCCTAAAATATTAGTACAATGAACCAAAGCCCCATAAACTAAACAAATAGACAAAAATCTTACATAAATTCCTGTCCAATACTGAGGAAAAGATTTTTGTAAACCTTGAAACATTTTAAAATTCTACCTAATTTCTATTTTTTGCTAAAATAAGCTAAAAAAATCAATATATTATACTTTAACCCATGTCTCACCCTGTGAATAAATCTCCCCTTATTCCCCCTACTTTAATCGAAAACAGAAAAGCGGATCATCTTAATATTGTTCTTCAAGAAGATGTAGCAGGTAAAGGCATAACCACAGGGTTTGAGCAATTTTTGATCGAACATGATGCCCTTCCTGATGTGGATCTTGATGACGTTGATCTTAGCTTACAACTCTGGGGAAAAACCCTGCAAGCTCCTTTACTCATCAGTAGTATGACAGGAGGTACAGACTCAGCACACATCATTAACCTAAATTTAGCAGAAGCAGCCCAAGCCTTGGGTATCGCTATGGGAGTCGGATCTCAACGAGCAGCTATTGAACAGCCTAACTTAGGAAAAACTTACAAAATACGACAAGTTGCTCCGAATATCCTCTTATTTGCTAATTTAGGAGCAGTACAACTTAATTATGGTTACGGGATCGATGAAGCCAAAAAAGCAGTAGACATGATCGAAGCTGATGCTTTGATCCTCCATCTCAACCCCCTGCAAGAAGCGGTGCAAGCAGAAGGCGATCGCAACTGGAAAGGACTCTACGATAAGATCGCTACTGTCGCCACTCAATTAGAAGTCCCCATCATCGCTAAAGAAGTGGGTAACGGCATCAGTGGGAAAGTTGCCCGTCGTTTGGCTGATTGTGGAGTGTCTGCCATTGATATTGCCGGGGCTGGAGGAACCAGTTGGAGTGAAGTCGAAGCCTACCGACAGCATGATCCTCGTCGTCGTCAAATTGCCCATTGTTTTGCTGGTTGGGGCATTCCTACCGCAATGTCTTTAATGCAGGTACGCGAAGCAGTGCCAGAGTTACCCGTGTTTGCCAGTGGCGGTATTCGTAACGGGATCGATGCAGCTAAAGCGATCGCATTGGGAGCAAGTTTGGTGGGTAGTGCAGCCCCTTTATTAGACGCTGCTACCCATCAATCTCAGGCAGTGTATGATAAGTTCTCAATCCTCTTAGAAACCCTCAAAATTGCTACTTTCTGCGCTGGAGTGTCTAATTTAACTGAGTTAAAACAAGTGACTTTACATCGTAAAAATGGTTAATTTTAAGCTATTTGCTAGGTAACCAATCTTCATCTAATAATTGTTGTAAGCTATAAGGACAGTCTTGAGGAAACGTATCTAACCCTGATTTAACTTGTACATATTTATGAGCTTTTCGATAAATTTTAGGTAAGTTTTCCTCCAGATAATTATAAAAGTTAGTTGTCATGCGATCGCTAAGTTGGTTACGAAACCCGACAATCTCTGCTTGCCAATGTCGATAATTTCTTTCATATTCATTATGCCAATATTCTAATAAAAGCAAATGACGGATAATCTGTTCTAATAAACTCTCTACTTTATGTCGTTTCTCACTCCCCAAGTCTTCTAACTCTTCAATCAAATTGTCTAAGTCTAATTCCTCAAACCGCTTACCTTTCAACAATTTAACCGTTTCTTCTATCCACAGATAATCATCAATTTCATATAACTCTTTTAGTTTGTCCACATTCTTGACTACCATGATTAATCCATATCTATGTTTAAGCTGAAATACTTAGTAGGTGTTCACTGTTTCGAGATGCACTGTCTAACCCACCTGAAAAGACTTTATAGGCAGACATATTTTTTACTCATACACCTTATACTGTAGAAAATTATATAAAAAAGTAGTACGGTTTGTCAACCCCATTTTCTCGTTACTTAACACAAAATTATCGCACATAATTCTGTATTAAATTGATACAGTTCTCAAAGTGTTTGGTAGTCTATGTTACTTTTTTTAGAAAAATAGCTCGAAAAAGTTTGTATTAAAAATACAAATATATTACATATTAACCCTTGTTAAAAAGTTATTAATTGAAGAAACAGAGTTAAACGATAAAATAGAAAAGAAGTAAATAATATATTTTTATGGAAATTAAACGCTTACCTGCATTATCTGATAATTATATTTTCCTGTTACATGATCCCGATAATAATACGGCCGCAGTGGTTGATCCTGCGGTGGCCGAACCCGTGTTAAATTGCCTAGATCAACTAGGAGCAAAATTAGTCGCTATTTTCAATACTCACCATCATGCTGATCATGTGGGAGGTAATCAAAAATTAATGGAAAAATTCCCCGATCTTTGTGTTTATGGAAGCCAAGAAGATAAAGGTAGAATTCCAGGACAACAAGTCTTTTTACAAGAAGGAGACACAGTGGAATTTGCAGGGAAAACCGGTAAAGTTTACTTTGTTCCGGGTCATACTCGTGGACATATTGCTTATTATTTTCCCCCCAATGATTCAGAAGAAATAGGGGATTTATTTTGTGGCGATACTATTTTTGCTGGAGGCTGTGGCCGTTTATTTGAAGGGACACCTACTCAAATGGTTCAATCGATAAGTAAACTGAGAAATTTACCAGATAATACTCGTATTTGGTGCGCCCATGAATATACATTAAATAACCTTAAATTTGCTGTCACAGTTGATAAAGATAATAGTGATTTACAAACTCGTTACCAAGCAGTTATTAAAGCCCGTGAAAATGAGCAAGCAACCGTTCCATCTCTATTAGGAGAAGAAAAGAAAACCAATCCTTTTTTACGATGGGATCAACCCGCTTTGCAAATGGTCACAGGGATGAATGATCCTGCCAGAGTATTTGGTAAAATTAGGGGTATGAAAGATAATTTCTAATTCAATATGGAAGTCCCTAACTTCAACATTAAAGAAAAAATATCTTATTATTTAGATAATTTTAATAGCCCCATCGGAATCGCCGTTAATTTAGCAATTTTGGGGCTTATTTTATTGTCTTCAGGTATCTTTGTCATTGAAACTTATCCTTTGCCTGAGTCTAGTTTAACGTTCTTAGCAAAATTAGATAATGTCATTTTATACTTATTTACGTTTGAATATTTAATCCGTTTGTGGTGTGCTAAATCAAAAACAAAATTTATTTTTAGTCTTTTTTCCTTTATTGATTTACTTTCTATCTTACCTTTATTTATTGGGTTTGTTGATATTCGTTTTATTCGTATTCTTCGCTGGTTTCGCATTCTTAGGCTTCTAAGATTGATTAAATTTGAAACATCTTTGTTTAGAGTAAAATCTGAAGATGGTGTTGTTTTAGTTAGAATCTTTTTGATTTTATTTTCCTTGATTTTTATTTATTCTGGAGCTATTTATCAAGTTGAACATTATAGTAATCCAGAAGTATTTAAGACCTTTTTTGATGCTTTATATTTTTCCGTTGTTACCATGACAACTGTAGGGTTTGGTGATGTTATTCCCCTGTCGGAAGCAGGGCGAATTTTAACGGTAATGATGATTTTTTCAGGTATTCTTTTAATTCCTTGGCAACTAGGAATTTTAACTCAAAAGTTTTTACAAAATAGTCAACAAGGTGATCAAAATTGTTCTCATTGTGGCTTAAAATTTCATGATCGAGATGCTAACTTCTGTAAGATTTGTGGGACTAAGTTATAATTATTAGTTGTTAGGGACTTAATATTATTCACAATAATACACAATGTTACGGTGATATAGCGTTAATAAATAAGATGTGAAAATTATCTTCTGCCTCTCACCGATAACTGATAACTGATAACAAATACCTAAAGAATAAATTAGATTGCTTTGATCCCCATAATGTAAAGTTTAATTGCAAATTCTAAGAATTATCAAAGTAAAATGTTAAATTGAAAATGAAGCTAATTAATCAAGCTTTCCTGGCAGATCAACTAGCAAGGTAAAACAATAAGTTCAAAGGAGAACACCCTGTATCAGTTCATGTCTGTCTCGTTAACTCTCAATAACAGCAACCAAGCTAGAGGCTTATATTTCCTCAAGTAGAACCAAGAGAGTAAAGTAACTGCAATCTAATGATTCAGTAGCAACTCTAAGGAATCTCAACGTAAGTGTGGAAAACTCTAAGGAACTAGCAACCAGGTTGCTGTTATTGCTTTGAAGAAGGCAGGTGTTAGGTGTACCTGATGCGTTAGAGGAATCCTAGATTAACTATCTAGATTAACTATCTAAGTTGTTTTCCCAGTCAGGACAAGAACTATTGCCAAGCCAACCCCTAGGATGAAATCCACAAATTAATTGAGTTCTCTGGTTACGATTATATCCATAAAATTTACCGTGATAATGACAGCAACCAATGCAAATTTTAGGTCGGGTTGATTCAACTTGATTAAAGCCTAATTGAGAACGCAAAACCTGACACCGAGACTGATAAAAATGACGGCGTTTTTTTAGGAGTCGAAACCGAGATAGATTTGCAGTTGCCATAACCCACAAATAGTAATTAATCTATTCAGATAAGATAACAATATCTCCTACCATTCCTGCTTCTGCATGACCAGAAATGGAACAATGAAGTTCATAGGTTCCTGGTTTCATGGGAACTAAAACCCATTCTGCTTCTGCTGATGGCTTTAATTCTAGCTCATGAATAGCCCCTTTTACTTCCACTTTAGCTGCTTCAACTTTTTGACTCCAACTAGCATCCGCAAAATCTTTAGAGGTAAAATAGTGTTTAGTAGGACTGGGATTATCTAATTTAATTTTATACTTTTTTCCTGCTACCAATTCTAGATGATTCGGTTCAAACACTAATTCTCCTGCTTTATTTCCTAAACTAACATTAATTTCTGTGGTTTCTGTGGCTGCTAACGTATCAGATACATTGAACAAACTAAACAATAATAAAACAGTTAAGAATAAGCCTAAAATTTTCTGTTTCATGTTTTGTCCTCCTTATAAATATTTGTTGATAATTAGACTTAATTTTTCTTTCGTTTCTGCTGGAATTTGCTCACGGGGAGTAAGAATAGCGTATTTTAAAGCTGAATGTGCCTCAGAAACTGGGGGATTTTTATCTAAGCGTTTTACGGTTTCTAAGATAACTTTTTGAGCATTGATAGCATTTTTATGTAAATTATCAATGATCATTTCAACAGTGACATGATCATGGTCTTGATGCCAACAATCGTAGTCAGTGACTAAGGCTAAAGTAGCATAAGCAATTTCGGCTTCTCTAGCTAATTTTGCTTCTTGTAAATTAGTCATACCGATAATTGATGCACCCCAACTGCGGTATAAATTCGATTCAGCGATGGTTGAAAAAGCAGGGCCTTCCATGCACACATAGGTTCCTCCTTGATGTAAATCAATTTCAGGTAAAGCTAAACTTTTCACCGCCTCCCCTAAAATAGCGGCCAGTTGGGGACAAATGGGATGACCAAAACCAATATGAGCTACCACCCCTTGACCAAAAAATGTAGAAACTCTGTGATGTGTGCGATCAATAAATTGATCTGGTATAACCATATCTAGGGGTTTGACTTCTTCTTTAAGAGAACCCACCGCAGAAGCCGAAATAAGATACTCTACCCCTAACTGCTTCATGCCATAAATATTTGCCCGAAAAGGCAACTCTGAAGGAATTAAATGATGATTACGACCATGACGGGCTAAAAAAGCCACTGACACCCCCTCTAAGTTGCCCACAATGAACGCATCAGAAGGGTTACCAAAAGGAGTCTCTAGAGAAATTTCTTGTACATCCTTAAGGGCATCCATTTTATACAAACCGCTACCGCCTAGAATGCCTATTTTTGCTTGAGTGACCATTGATACAGAATTTTTTTGATAAAAATGCTCTTATTAAAAATAACATCTTTTGTTAACAAAGATGTTATCTTCGGCACACTGATAAAAAGAAAATAAGATTTTTTTATAAGTTATGTTAATTAGGAATTCGATGGGGATTAATTACCTATTGAAGAACTGAATTCTTCAACGGCTTCTATATCAGTAGAACATTTTAAAACAAGAGAATTTTCTAACTTAACCACTTTCTCTAAACTTTCCCAAGTATGAGTAAAAGGTGCAACCGCTAAACTACAGGCTTTCCACTCTGCACGAACTGGGACACCTAATTGTTGGCACATTCCCCCTCGACGACCTTCTGTTTGATAGTAACGACAAAAGCGACAAGATGAGGTCAAAAAATTAGAAGTTTTCATGGGAGTTTTTTGGCAAGGGTTGTATGGGATCTTTATAAGATTTTCTTTCCACGTTTCATTATCTAATATCACTAAAGTATGATGTAATCTGCTTACTGATGCCTCTGCCTAGATTTCACTGTTTTACTTGATCCCTGTAGCTTTAGATTTTTTTTATATTTGTTTTACAAAAGTAAATAAAATCCTCGAATAATCAAAAAAACTTAATTAAATTACTTTTCTTAAATTGAGTAAACGACCAAAGAAAATGCTGGGGATCAAGGGTAAAAATAAAAATATTGAAGGATAACTTAACTAATAATAAGAGATTATACGGAGAAAAACTGGAGTTATTCCTTTGGGAATTTAATAATTACTCTAAATTTGACAGCGTTTTTGTTTGCCAATGTTGCGTTATGCAAAGATAACATTTAGACCATCTTTGGAGTTCAATCGAAGGAGTCCGACAATGACACTGAGGACACAAAGGAAGGGTTTCGAGGTGTTGTGCGATCGCATTCGTCCATCGTTGAAAGGCTTCTTCTGGAGTTTGAGAGGTGTGAGGGGAAGATTTTACCGCATCAGTATAAGAAAAGAAACTTTTACCTTGGTCTGAGGATACTGGTTGTGTCTGGTCTTGATGAGAATGCCATTGTGCAGGGGAAAAACGAAGCTTATGTAAGGGCGAATCGGATAAATGATGATTTAGTTGTTGAAGCAAAGAAAAACTTTGAAAAGATAACTGTTGCGCCCAAACTGAACTAGAGACAGCTATCCATAACATATCCCGTTGAACATATAGGGGTTGACTCTGAGACACAGCTTGTTTAGGGACAATGGTAGGCCAAATGTCACAGATTTCAACATAGCGACGATATTCTTCCCATTTCGGCTGTTTGGCTAACACTTCAAGAAGATGATCGAGAGAGGTGAGGGACATATATCAGTAATCAGTGAACAGTTATCGGGGATCAGTTATAGTAATGAAGGCAGTTGTTGTTTAATATTCTAACTATTTTTGTTGTTACAGGTTGTCACTCTCGTTGTGCTATGAAAAAGTTATTAAAAAACTTGTTTGTCAACCGTCCCCAAGTGTGGGGAGTTCCTGTGGTGTGCGCTTTGACGGTTCCCATCATTGTTACTCAGTGGCAACCCTCTAAGCCTTCTTTAGAAACGGAAACCAAGAAAACCCCTTTACCGCCTCTGAGTCAATTACAGCCTTCTCAGAAGTCCTCTGAAGTAGAAGAAAATAGTCCTTCTCCCCAACAAGGCTCAGACGTTCAAAAACCTTATGTAAAACAACCATCCCAGAAGAAACCAAAGGCCGAAACTGAAAAGCCAGTTGATAATACGAAACAACCAGAGGTTAAAAAGCCTCTTGATCCTCCACTATCCCAAACTTCCCCTCCGTCTCCTCCTCCCTCTCCTAAGTCTTTAGCTGCTGCACCAGTGGACTACCAACCCCCTCCTTTAGAAATTCGT
This sequence comes from Crocosphaera chwakensis CCY0110, assembly GCF_000169335.1. GTDB lineage: Bacteria > Cyanobacteriota > Cyanobacteriia > Cyanobacteriales > Microcystaceae > Crocosphaera > Crocosphaera chwakensis. The sequence continues at coordinate 38,952 of NZ_AAXW01000005.1, read as the reverse complement.
GTGGCTATTTTACGAGATGCACCAGGAACCACTATCGGGGTGTCAGGACAAGCAGTAGTGAGCGATCGCCACAATAAACAATTAAAAACCCTCTCTGGTTCTCAAGGGTGGAATGTGGAACCTAATGGGGGATCGTTATCCTTGGGGGGACAGTCTTTACCTGGGGTGGTTTGGGTGCAACCGACAGAAGGAAGTCTGATTTATGTGGGCGATCGCTGGTATCGGGGCAAAATTTTACTGGTGTCTCAGGGTAATAGCTTATTGGCCGTCAATCATGTTGATTTAGAGCATTATTTATACAGTGTGGTGGGAAGTGAAATGCACGCTAATGCACCAACCGAAGCATTAAAAGCTCAAGCGATCGCAGCCCGTTCCTATGCTTTAGTTCACATGATCCGTCCAGCCAGTGCTTGGTACGATCTGGGAAATACTCAACGGTGGCAGGTGTATAAGGGGTTAAACAGTGAATATAATACGGGTCATCATGCGGTACAAAGTACGATGGGACAGATATTAAGCCATCAAGGGGGTGTGGTGGAGTCCCTCTATGCTGCGACGGATGAAATTGTTGCTCGCGCTCATAAAGGAAGAGGAATGAGTCAAATAGGGGCTTATGGATTAGCTAAAAAAGGTTACGATTATCAACAAATATTGGATCATTATTATCCTGGAGTGGGTTTAGCGCGGTTAATTTTAAACTAACCGAGCGATCGCAGTTGCCAACATTTCTGGGTTCAGGGGTTTAGGAATATGTTCTTGAAAACCTTGCGCTAAAGCCTTCTGGCGATCTTCGTAGTGAGTAAAGGCCGTAACAGCGATCGCAGGGATTTTTCCTCCCTGAGCATCAGGTAAGACGCGAATCTGCTGAAGGAGGGTGTAGCCATCCATCTCCGGCATACTAATATCGCAGATCAGCACATCAGGGTCAAACGTCTTTAAATTAGCTAGTACCTCAATACCAGAAGCAACGACGTTGGTTTCGGCTCCATAAGAGATAAGCAACATCTTGAGTAAGTGGCGCGTATCTTCGTTATCATCAACCGCCAGAACTTTGATACCTTTTAGATCAGTGTTCACTGAAGCTAGTAAGGTTGGAGAGGGTTTCGACTCTTCTTTTAGCAAAGGAAACTGTACCGTAAACGTAGCTCCTTGTCCTTCTCCTGCGCTCTCGGCTGTAATACTGCCCCCGTGGGCATCCACCAAATACTTAACAATAGCCAGTCCTAACCCCAAACCCCCATAATTGCGAGTGATGGAAATATCTTCTTGACAAAAAGTTTGAAATAAATCGGGGAGAAACTCTGGTTTGATGCCTTTGCCCGTGTCGACAACAGTTATACAAGCTTGATCATGGAGGACTTCAAGCTGTACTATCACTTGACCCCCCTCTGGAGTAAATTTAACAGCGTTTGACAACAAATTCCAAAGCACTTGCTCTAGTCGTCCCTCATCGCCTCTGACCTGACAAGAATCAATCAGGTTAAACCGTAAAGCGATAGATTTGGCTTCAGCAGCCCTTCTAACCACTTCTATCCCCTCTTCAATCACCGTTACCAGATTAACCGTGGTTTCTTTTAACTTGAGCTTACCGCGCAAAATGCGAGCAATATCAAGGAGATCATCAATTAGTTGAGTTTGTAGTTTAGCGTTGCGTTCAATAGTCGAAAGACCTTTTTGCGTTGTAGCGGAGTCGAATTTTTTCGTTTGCAGTAAGGTTGACCAGCCTAAAATGGGATTCAGGGGCGATCGCAACTCGTGAGATAGCATTGCCAGAAATTCGTCTTTAATGCGGTTAGCCTGTTCAGCCTCTTTCCGTGCTGCCTGTTCCCGTTCTAAGAGGTGTTGATGTTCAGCGAAAGCCTGTCGTTGCTCAATGAGATCGGTAGCTTGGCGAGCCAGCAAATCGAGAAACCGAAGTTCTCGCTCACTCGGACGATGATATTTGCGCCAGTGAGTGGACAACAAACCGATGAATTGACCGGATCGGGAGATTAAGGGAGTTGACTGGGCCGAAAAAAATCCTTCATCCAGGTGCATTTTCAAACAGCCATCAGGATCATCTGGAGCATCGAAATCAATAAAAGCCCGTTTACCGTTACGTAAAGCCTGTCCGCAAGATGTTTGTGAATTCCCCGTAACACGGTCAAAATGCTCGATGATGCGCTGACTAAAGCCTTGAGTTGCCAATAATTTCAACTGGTTGGTTTTAACATCAAACCATTGAAACGAACCGGCATCAGCCCGTGAAAGGGTGATAGCAGTCTCGATAATTTCTTGGTAGATGACCTCGATATTTTCTTCAGAGATCAGACGGGTGCTGAGTTCTTGCAAGACTTGAGTATCTTGGAGATCAGCATTCATTCTCCTTTGTGCCTGTTTTTGCTCCGTAATTTCTAAAACGGTGCCAATAAAGCGAATTGGTGTTCCATTAGCATCAAAATAAACTTGTCCTTTTGCTTTGACCCAGCGTTCAACTTGATCTTGAAAGCCAATAGTTCGATATTCTGTGTTGTAATTGCCTCCGTTGACAGGATTTAAGGAGTTGTGTCCCTCCCGATGTACTCGTTCGCGGTCTTCTGGATGTAATCTTTCAAAAAAAACATCCATGCTAATTTCTGCTTCAGGAGGTAAGCCAAACATGGCTTTACAACCCGCGTCCCATTTTAGCTCGTTGGTGATCAGATTCAAGTCCCAGGTACCCAGTTGAGCAGACTCAATGGCTAAACGTAATCGAGCTTCACTTTCTTGTAAGGCAGTTTCGACAGCCTTGCGCTTACGATATTCTTTAACTTCTTGTAACGCTCTTTTGACACAGGGAACTAACCGTTCTAGTCGTTGCTTAAGAACATAATCGGTGGCTCCCATTTTCAAAGATTCAATGGCTAACTCTTCCCCTAAACTGGCTGAAACGAATATAAAGGGCAGATAAGGATAACGTTCACGGGTAATGCTCAATGCTGTCAAACCATCAAATCCCGGTAGGGCATAGTCAGCTAAAATGAGAGTAAACCTCTTTGTTTCCAAGGCTGCCACAAATTTAGTGCGAGTATTGACAACTTCTAAATCACAATCAATACCACCGTCAGCCAGGGTAACGCTCACCACTTCTGCATCCAGGGGATTATCTTCTAAGAGAAGAATCTGAAGTCTGTTCATTTTTGTTTCTCCTGTTTGGGTAGGGAGAAGTAGAATCTTGCTCCTTGATTAACTGTGCTTTCAGCCCAAACCCGTCCACCATGACGATGAATAATCCGTCTCACATTTGCTAATCCTACACCAGTGCCAGCAAACTGTTCCTGGGAATGTAACCGTTGAAACAGGCTAAACAGGCGATTTTGGTATTTCATATCAAATCCGGCTCCGTTGTCTTCAACAAAGAAAACAATCTCGTTATCATCAATCCTACTACTGATAGTAATTATTGCAGTCGAACAATTACAAGTATACTTAACAGCATTTGACATTAAATTTTGCCAAACAAGTCGTAACATTTGGGGATCGCCCTGAACCTCTGGTAAGGGTTCAATGTGCCACTCAATGAGGCGATCGCTGATTTCTGGTTTTAGTTGCGATCGCACTTCTTGCACCAGTTGCTCCATCGAGACTTGCGTTAGGCGTAGTTGAGTATTACTCCCACGGGAAAATTCCAACAGGTCCTCGATCATCCGATGGGCTTGACTGGTTGCTTCGTTGATGATGCTAAGATAGCGCAGACTACTGGCATCAGCATGGGCATCCAGTTTTCCCTGCAACCGTTCCACAAAACTGCTGATATAGCGCAGAGGGGTTTGTAAGTCGTGGGATACCGAATAGGAAAAAGCCTCTAATTCTTCATTAATCGCTTCAAGCTGAGCAGTCCGTATCTTCACCTGCGCCTCCAGGGTTTCGTTCAATGCCTGAACTTGTCGCATCTGAGTCAGTTTCAAATGAGTCTTAACTCGCGCTAAGAGTTGCCTTGCGGAGAAAGGTTTCCATAAATAGTCATCGGCCCCTGCTTCTAATCCTTCTATTTGGAATTCTTCCCCTGCTCGTGCTGAGAGCATAATAATCGGTATTTTTTGCATCTCAGAATTATCTCTTAGCGATTGCAATAACTCAAAGCCATCTAACCTGGGCATCATGATATCTGTCAGTATGAGATCATACATAGCACCATGATTGTTATGATCTGAAACATTACGAATTAAGGTCAAAGCCTCTAAACCATCATTGGCAGTTTCTACCTCGTAATAGGGGTCTAATAGTCTTTTGAGATAGTTACGCATATCCGCATTATCTTCAACGAGAAGAATTTTAGCTTTTGCCTCAGATTCAGACAAAACCTGAACGGGTTCAGTTTCTTCTAAGGTTAAATTTATCTCTGGTAGCCAACTTTGAGCTTCTTTGACAAACGCATTAGCCTCGCCAGTGTCAACAAAGGATTTATCTTGAGATTGGTCGACAAGGTGCGCTTGCTCATTGATTGGTAAATGTTCGGTTCCTGTGGGTAAGGTTATGGTAAATGTTGTTCCCTTCCCCACTTGACTGCTTACTTCAACCGTACCGCCATGGAGTTTCACTAATTCCGCTACCAACGATAAACCAATACCCGACCCTTCATAACTCCGTCCTTGGTGGCTTTTGCTCTGATAAAATCGCTCGAAAATATGGGGAAGTTCTTCACTTGAGATGCCAATGCCGGTGTCTTGAACTTCGAGAACGGCAAATTTATTATTAGTCTTGCTATTATCTTCTTCTTCTCGCAAACTCACCCGAATTTCTCCCTCAAAAGTAAATTTAAAAGCATTCGAGAGTAGATTGAGAACAATTTTTTCCCACATTTCTCGGTCTACCCAGATTAATTTTGACAGAGGCTGACAATTAACCATAAATTGTAAACCTGCATTTTCAATGGTTGAACGAAATAGACTGGCTAAATCAGTTGTATAGGCTGCTAAATCCGTCGGTTGATAGTTTTCTTCAATTCGCTCTGCTTCTATACGAGAAAAGTCCAGCAGGGTATTGACCAGTTTGAGTAAACGTAAGGCATTGCGGTAGGCTAATTGTAGTTGTTTTTTGACATTATCCTGCTTTCCTTTGTTCTTCCCTAACTGAGCGATGGCATCTTCTAGTGGACTCAACAACAGGGTTAATGGTGTACGAAATTCATGAGACACATTGCTAAAAAACTGAGTTTTAGCGTGGTTTACTTCAGCTAAGGATTCAGCACGTTGCTGTTCCTGCTCACGAGCAGATTGTTCTCTCACTCGCTGAAGTTCCGATTCCCGTAAGGCTGCTTCGGCACGGGCGCGCTTGACCGCATCCCAAATCCGCTCGGCGACTTCGGTGATGAGTACCAGTTCACTGTCTAACCACTCATGGGCAGATTGGAAGTGAACAAACAGCACCGCCACCAGTCGCCCTGCCTTGACCAAAGGCACATTGACCGTAGCCCCCAGTTGCAGTACCGCATGGGCTGCTTTTTCTTTATCCGTCAGGGATGGATCATTGGCGATATCACCACGTACAACCGTCCGTCCAGCCTTAAATTCTCGCAATAATTCCGATCCATAATCGTCGTAATGATATCGCCCCTCAATGCCTAACACGCCATCGGTGTAATTGTGTGTGACGACGATAGTTTCATCGTTGTCGTCGGCTTCTGCGTAGCCAACCCGATTGGCCTTTAAATGTTGGCCGAGGATGCAGGCGGCCTGATAGCTAATCGCTTCTGCATCTACTAAAGGTCGGAGGGTATCGCTTAATTCCAGCAAAAACTCTTGTCGTTTGGCGTTAGCCTCCAAGGTTGCTTCAGCCCGTTTGCGGTCAGTAATATCATTAAACACAACCGCAACTCGTTGAGTGTCATCACCACCAACTTTAAATACATAAAAATCGTACCAAATTTTGTCAGGTTCAGCATATCGCTCTAGCCGTTTACTTTGACCCATTTGGGCAACGCGACCAAAAATCTCGTACCAATATTCTTCATAGTTAGGACTAATTTTTCTAAGTCGCCGCCCACGAAAACTTTGCCCCGTCATGCGAATTGCGGCTGGATTCTCATCGATATAGAACAGGTCAATGGGCTGATCATTTTCGTCAAAAATCACATCAACCAGGAAATATCCTTCGTCCATTGAGTTGAACAGCGATCGATATTTTTCTTCTGACTCACGCAGGGCAACTTCAGCCTGTTTGCGGTCAGTGATGTCATAGGAAATCACCAAGACAGTATAGACTTCAGCCTTGCTGTCATACAGTGGTGTACCACGGGAAATATACCAGCGATCGTGGGCTTGGTGTTCATGCTCAAAGGGTTCCCCTGCGAGAGCTTGACGGTACATCGGTTCATAACTAGCCGCAAGTTGAGGGGGTAGCACCTCAAAAATGGTATGGCCGATGAAATCTTCTGGTTTAAAATTGGCGATCGCTAAAGCTTCTCCTGCCGCTAACAAATAGCGCAGTTCTTGATCTACCACAAATGCTGCTCCACCGGGTAGATTAGCAATTAAAGCCTCGGCTCTTGCTTCAGCCTGCTTGCGATCAGACTCTTCTGCTACAAGTCGAGTGTTGCTTGCTAGTAATTGCTGAGTGTATTGTTGGTTTCGTAGCAATGCGGCCGCTGTAAAATCTGCCAACCCACTCATCAGCCTTACATCTTCGCCATCAAACTGCTTACCTTCGTCGTGGGTGATAATCCAAATCGTGCCGAGTGCTTGTTTTTCGCAAATTAAGGGTAACACTAACGCTTCTACAAAAGGGATATTAGCTGCTTGAAAATAGGTAAAATACCGCTCAGGATGGGAAAACAACATGGGAGAACCCTGCTCCAGACAGATCCCACAAGGGCTATTGTTGCGTAGCGTACAGCCTCCTCTTTGGGATGCTAGGGTTCCGGCTATGGCGACCCAACAAAAGTTTTCCTGATTATCGGGCTGTGTTCCTAGTAGGCTGACTCCAGCCGTTCCCGCATCGCATAACTCTACCGACATCTCTACCAAGCTTTGCAGCATTTTTTCTGGTTTGTGGACTAACTGCCGAGCCAGCGATCGCAACGCCTCATTTTCGGCCTGTAAATTGGGCTGACGAGGCGATCGCAAAGATAGCTCCTCAGTCATTAAAATATCGTCTAATTGAATTGACATGGAGGGTTTGACATAAAGGCTGTGGCTTCAGATGAGAACAACTCCTCACTAACCTATTTTTACAAAAATATCTTAAACCAGTACAAATCATTTCATCTTTCTTCTGTTAGATGAATATATCCCTCTTCCATCAATCTCGGAAAATCCTTGTTATTTCTAAATTCTAAAACCCTTTGATGATACGCGATCGCTCTACAGCAGTTTTCGACTTAGTGAGGTACAACAGTTATCGCTTTGAGGCAGAAGGCAGGAGGCAGGAGGCAGAAGACAGATGTTAGATGTAGTTTAATAACTTGCAAAGTGCTGTAAGTACAGGACAAAAATTGTAAACACTCTAGAAACTCATGGTGTTTGAGATCCAAATCTAAAATTTCAATTAAATTTTTTATATGTTGAATATATTTGTGTATTTAATATGTTTTCTGTATAAATAGTTACATTTTGTAAAAATAAAGTGTAACTAAAGTTACTTTTTATAAAATGGAGTCAGAGAACATTAACATAACAAGAAAAATCAATGCACGTTAATATTCATGAACTTAAAAACGCTAAAAATGAGGTGGTATCTACCAACGGAACCCTACGCAAACCTCAAGAAAACCCTTTAATGATGATCTTCCTAGTGGTGTTAGGTTCGTTCGTTCTAGGTTCGTTACCTATTATTTATGGGTTTACTATGACTTCATCTTCAACCCCAGTCACAACAGTTCCTCATGAGGGGGTATTGTGGAACTCTGTTGATAATTAATAAGTGTTATTTTATACGCTGTATATTTGCTCAGCAATCTTAGGTATCGTGTTTTGTAATTTAATTAACTTCTGGTTTTTCTGTAGTAAAAAAACCTTGTAGGGCGCGTATTTCCTATCCTAGATAATGTCATAATCTGTCTTTGTACTGTCACCGATACAAATATCCATCAGACTGACATCTTGCACGCTTTACAGAAAAACTAAAGAAAATTAGTTCTCAAATAATTATAGTCAAAAACAAATACTATTGCCATTCCCCCTACCCCTCGTTTAAAGGAGGGGATAGGAGGGAGTTAGAAGAGAGATGTCTAAACTAGCTAATTTTATCGTAAGGTGCAAGATATGAGTCAGACATTTCACCTTAAGATTTTGTCTCTTTAGTGGTGTTGGTTTTACTTTTAGTCGTCCGTTTTGTCGTGGTTTTCTTGGTCTTACTTGTGGTTTTTCGGGTTGTTTTCTTCTTAGTTGAAGCTTTGGCTGCTAATAATTCTAACGCTTTTTCTAAGGTAATAGTTTCAACGGTTTCTCCCTCTGGTAAACCAGCATTGACTTTACCGTGTTTAACATAAACCCCATAAGGACCTTCATAAACATTAACTGGTTCTTGGTCTTCAGGATGAACTCCTAACTCTTTTAACGGTTTCTTGGTGCGACCTCCACCCCGTCCTTTTTTGGGTTGGGCCAGTAATTCTAAGGCCCTTTCTAACGTCACCGTTAAAACATCATCTTCTTTTTTCAGCGATCGATAATCTTTGCCGTTTTTTCCTTGATCATGCACCACATAAGGGCCAAACCGTCCTAAACTGGCTTTAATTTTTGCTTCGGTATCTGGATGAGTTCCTAGTAAACGGGGTAAGGCCAATAACCCCACCGCCATGTCTAAGGTAACATCTTCAATCTTAGTTCCCTTGGGTAAAGAAGCCCGTTTTGGCTTTTTATTCTCTTCGCTGACTTCTCCTAATTGAACATAGGGCCCGTAACTACCAATCAAAATATAAATCGGTTCGCCGGTTTCTGGGTGTAACCCTAACTTCTCTGGTCCCTCGGTTTTCTGTTTCAGTAACTTATTAACTTGTTCAGGATTAAGATCGGAAGGGGTTAAGTCAGCAGGAATAGAAGCCGTAATTTTCTCTTCCCCTTGTTCAATTTCAACATAAGGACCAAACTTGCCAATTTTCACCGTTGCGTCTAAATTGTCCAAATTAATGGCTTTAGCGACTCCAGGGTCAATTTGATCCACTCGTACTTTAACTTGAGTGTCTAACCCTTCTTCCCCTGAGTAAAATTTTTGTAGATAGGGAACCCATTGTGCTTCCCCAGTAGCAATTTCATCGAGGGTTTGCTCCATTTTTGAGGTAAATTTTGTATCTACCAAGTCAGGAAAATGGTTTTCGAGTAAATTAACCACTGCAAAAGCAGTAAAAGTAGGAACTAACGCTTTACTCCGCATTTGGGCATAACCGCGATCGCGAATCGTTCCGATAATGCTGGCGTAGGTACTGGGCCGGCCAACTCCTTCCCCTTCCAACATTTTTACTAAGGAAGCTTCTGTATATCGTGCCGGAGGTTGAGTTTCGTGGCCCAAGACATCTAATTCTTTACAGTCGGGATGATCGCCTTCTGTTAGGGGCGGTAAAATGACTTCTTGATCTTCAATGGCCGCATCGGGATCATCAGACCCTTCTACATAAGCCCTGAAAAATCCAGGAAAATCGATTCGTTTCCCAGAAGACCGAAAACCTGCGTCTTCTACATCTAAAAGAACGCTAATTTGAGTCAATTTGGCGTTAGCCATTTGAGAAGCGACGGTACGCTTCCAAATGAGGTCATACAGGGCAAATTCTTGACCCGATAACCCAGTTTCTTGGGGAGTACGGAAGCGATTTCCTGCCGGACGAATGGCTTCGTGTGCCTCTTGGGCTCCTTTGCTTTTGGTGGTATATTGACGGGGTTTCGGGCTTAAATATTCTTTACCATATTTTTCTTCAACGCAGTTTCTGGCTGCTTTAATGGCTTCATCGGATAAGTGAACCGAGTCGGTTCGCATATAGGTGATATAACCTTCTTCATAAAGTTTCTGAGCAATCCGCATAGTATCCCGTGCCGATATACTCAATTTACGGTTCGATTCTTGTTGGAGGGTGGAGGTGGTAAACGGGGCGTAGGGTTTACGGGTGGTTGCTTTTTCTTCTTTTTTCGTAACCGTCCAGGTTTTCCCCTCTAATCTTTCTTTGAGGGTGTTGGCCTCTTGTTCGTTGAGCAGCACCACATCGCGCCCCTGAGCGATTTTCCCTGTATTGGGGTCAAAATCTGACCCAGTAGCGATTTTCTTGCCTCCTAAGGTAATTAACTTGGCTTCAAAGGGACTTTTTTCCTTTTCCAATAAGGCTTTAAGATCCCAATAGCCCCCCGATTGGAAAGCAAGGCGATCGCGTTCCCGTTGTACCAGTAACCGCACGGCCACCGATTGAACCCGACCGGCAGACAGTCCCCAAGCGATTTTTTTCCAAAGTAAGGGAGAAAGGGTATAACCGTATAAACGATCTAAAATACGCCGAGTTTCTTGAGCGTGAACTAAGTTTTCGTCAATATCTCGACAATTTTTTAGGGATTTTTGAATCGCTTCACGGGTGATTTCGTGGAACACCATGCGTTTAATGGGGACTTTGGGCTTGAGAAGTTGTAATAAATGCCAACTAATGCTTTCTCCTTCTCTATCTTCGTCAGTGGCCAAGATTAACTCATCTGCGCTTTTTAACGCTGATTTTAACCCCTGAACCACCTTTTTTTTGCCCTTGGGGATAACATAAATGGGTTCAAAGCCATTTTCTACATTGACTCCTAGGTTTGCCCAGTCTTTGTCTTTGTAGGAAGCTGGTATTTCATCGGCTGAAGCGGGGAGATCCCGAACATGGCCCATGGATGCTTCGACTTGGTATCCTTGGGGTAAGTAATTTCTAATGGTACGGGCTTTGGTGGGTGATTCAACAATAACAAGGGTTGACATAATCGTTGTTAATAATCAAGCAAGTTTAGCGGATTTGATATAAGCCTGGGTAATGGGCTTATTCCTAGCTTATCAATTACGAGAAAACGTTATAAGGAATATCTATTATAGGAAATAGTCTCTAATTACGATAATAGAGATTTTTGGTAAGTTTGTTTACCCCTTTTAGGTAACTTACCACGAGGTTTGGCTAAGTAATGCTTAATTTAATGGGAATTTTCGGGTGTGGGGTATTGGGTACGGGACACAGGTTTTAAGAGAAAAATGCAAGAATCTTCTAGCCCTTTTGCTGAAAATCTTGCACTTTTTGACTAAGTTTACCTAGTTGTTTTAGACATTGGAATAGATACTATTGCGTAGAATGGTATAACCTTTAATTAATTCTCGAATTCCTCGACTTAAGGGCCATTCGGGTTCAAACCCTGTTTTTAGAATACGGGCATTTGAAACAATATAGTCTCGTTTATCAGGATCTTCGCCGATGGGAGCTTCTAGATAGACAAATTTAGGTAAATATTTTTTGATTTCAGCGCATAATTCTAACTTAGATAAATTAGCATCGTCTAATCCCACATTGTAGGGTTTGCCTTTCATGGTTTCAAAATTTTCAATACCATGAACAAATACCTTAGCCACATCTCGAATATGAATATAATTGCGCTTAAAGTGCCCTTCAAAAATGACTACTGCGCGATCATAAAAGGCACGATAAACAAAATCATTAACCAACAAATCAACGCGCATTCTAGGGGACATTCCGAACACAGTGGCGAGTCGGAACGTCATACTATTTTCTCGTTCTAAAACTGCTTTTTCGGCATCAACTTTGGTAGTCCCATAAAGAGAAATTGGCCGTAAGGGAGACTCTTCGGTACAGAATTTACCAGATTCTCCGATTCCATAACCACTATTCGTTACTGGCATTAAGATCCGTTGTTGGGGACTAGCTAAATCGCAAATCATCTTAACCGCTTCGTAGTTAATGGTACGGGTTCCTACTTCATCCCGACTACATAAGGGCGCACCCACTAAAGCAGCTAAGGGGATAATTACATCAGCGTCTTTAAGTAATTCTTTGATTAACGATTCATTGCGACAGTCCCCACGCACCACATTAAAGGTATCGTATTGACAGCAATCAGCCAAACTATTTTGGCCAAACATAAAACTGTCTAATACTGTGACTTCATAGCCTTTTGCCAATAAAGTTGGGGTTAAAATTGAGCCAATGTAACCGGCACCCCCTGTGATTAAAATTTTCATAGATGATTATGTAATTCTAGTTTTGAATTTTCTTGAACAGAGACGAGATAGTGATGAATGGCTTCATCGGTATCGCCGATAAAGCGAACTTTGCCTTGATCGAGCCAAATAGCGCGATCGCAAGATTGTTGAATGAAATCTAATCCATGAGAAACCACTAAAATTGTTGTGTGGTGTCCCCATAATCTATCCATCCGTTTTTGACATTTATGCTTAAAGCTTTCATCACCAACAGATAGCACTTCGTCTAGGATTAATATATCTGGTTCTACATCCGTAGCGATAGAAAACCCTAAACGGGCGGCCATCCCTGATGAAAGGGCTTTAACCGGAGCTAAGCTATACTCTGTTAAATCGGCAAACTCTAAAATAGAGGCTACACGCTCTTTCATCTCTTGACGCGGAAAGCCTAACATCACTCCGTAAAGAATTATATTATCAGTTACGGACAATTCTCCGTCAAATCCTGCCCCTAACTCAATCAAAGGAGCGATTTCTCCCTTGACACGAATTTGGCCTGACGTGGGTTCTAAAATCCCTGTGATCACTTTGAGTAGGGTGGATTTTCCTGACCCATTGGCTCCAATGATACCGATTTTTTCCCCAGCATGAACCGTCAAATTAATACGGTCAAGAATTAATTTCCTTGATGGTTGACGGTATTTCCCTTCTAACATAGACAAGATGGTTTTCTTTAAATCATAAGAAAACTCTTCTTGGGTTCTACGCCACAGGGATACTTGATCGAGTCTAATTGCTTCTACCATTTAACCTTTAGAGCAAGTCCATAAAGTTTTTTTGCCAGGAGCGAAAACACATCCACCCTAACACTAAAAGAATGAAACCATTAAAAAATGAATGTAAAATTAAGGTCACATCCGGTAAAGTGCCAGATAAGGATATCTGGCGAATACTTTCGATAATGGGAATTAGCGGGTTAAGGAGTAAGAAGGATTTGACTGAACTCGGAACAATTTCAGCCGGATAAAAGATCGGAGAGCTAATCCAAAGAACAAAGCAAACTAGCTCATAAAAATAGGGTAAATCTCTGAAAAAAACATACAATGCACTAACAAAAAATCCTACCCCTGTACAGACAAAACTGAGAGCCATTAAAGGAAATATTAGAGCAATAACATTGAGGGGATTCTTAGAAATGATTAAGGTAACAATGGCCAATAAAGGCAATGGACCCATGAGAAATTGAAAAATATTGGCCACAATCATCGAAACGGGAAAAATAGTGATGGGTAAACGAACCTTATTTAACAATGACCCATTGCCCACGACACTGGTTAAAGCTTGGCTGGTAGAAGAGGAGAAAAAATTGATAACAATTAAGCCAGTAAAGGCAGCTAAAATATAGTTAAAGGTCGAATTATCGTAATATTGTGCAAAGGCTGTCCCAAAAATAGCTGCATACAACCCCGTCATAATCAGGGGATTTAATAGTGACCAATACACCCCTAAAAATGAGCCTCGATAGCGTCCTTTTAAATTTCTCTCTACTAAGATGTGTAGCAATTCTAGGTATCGTCTGGTTGACGACCCTTGAAGGCTAGCTTTTAGGGTAATGGTCATAATAAATTGTCAATACCAACAAGTTAGGAATTAATGGGGTATTGTATTAAATGTCAGATACTTTTGTCGAGTTGTTCCCGATAATTTCAGAAAATTTTAACCATCGACATTGGGCCAGATTCGGCTAAACTGGGGAATGGTTCATTAACATATTAGTAAATTTGGGCATGGAAATCGGGCAGAAAGTTAAAGTGATCCGTCTTCGCGATCGCGTCTCTGGACAACTTGTTGATAAACTTGGGAAAGAAGGTACCATCAAAGAATTTAAAATGACTGATGGCAGTGGAATCGGTGCAGTAGTAGAGTTTGCTGATAAAACCGCAACTTGGTTTTTTGGCGATGAACTTAAACCGGTTGAATAATTACCTTCTTTTGGGAGAGGCAACAGCTAAACGTGGCTATTCTTGATCGACGTTGATCTTGAGAATCTCAGAGCTTCTCCCTTACCCTAAGACAGAGGCTCTCATGGTCTATCTCCTGGTAACATGAGACAAACTGGGAAACTAATCAATCAAAAAATAATTTTCATAACTCATGGCTTTGATTTTAACCTTTTTAGGCAAAGGCGGTAGTGGTTGTTCAACAGTTGCCATCGCTACAGCTAAAAAACTAGCGACGGCAGGCTCTCGTGTCTTATTCTTATCCCAAGATGCTAGTCCAGTATTGAGTCATTTATGGGGAACGACGTTAGAAGCATCCCCGACGGCAATAGAGCCTAATTTAAAGGTGATGGCTTTAAAATCAGCCCAATTGCTTTCAAAAGGATGGGAAGATATTAAGGAATTAGAAGCACAATATTTGCGATCGCCGACATTAAAAAATGTCTATGGTCAAGAGTTAGGAGTCTTACCCGGAATGGATGGGGCCCTAGCACTTAATGCGTTACGAGAATATGAACAAAGCAACGAGTACGATGTCATTGTGTATGATGGGGATAGTGCTTTAAACACCCTACGAATGTTTAGCATTCCAGAGATCATGAGTTGGTATGTGCGTCGGTTTCGAGAGGTGTTAACAGAGTCTGATGTGGGTAAAACGTTGGCTCCGTTTGTCCAACCTATCACCAGTGCTATTTTAAATGTTTCCTGGAGTGCTGAGGATCTCAAAAATACTCAGGCTAATGATATTTTACAGTCTGGCAAGTCCGCTTTAGCAGATGGTAATCGTGTGGCAGCTTATTTAGTAACCACAGAAGACGAAATGGCGATCGCAGCAGCTAAGTATTATTGGGGTAGCGCGCAACAAGTAGGTTTAACGGTTCGAGGTGTGATTGTTAATCAAGGGGAAACCACCGCTTTAGCAGAGCAATTTGACCCTTTAAACCTGTCTTCTCTCCCTAAAATGGAGCAGGGTAACTGGGAAACATTAATGTCTGCGCTACCGCAATTTTTAGGGGAATCTCAAGCACCTAAGCCAGTGACTATTGATGTTGCTAATCGTCAAGTTAAGGTATTTTTACCTGGATTTGAGAAAAAACAAGTTAAGTTAACTCAGTATGGACCAGAATTAACCATTGAAGCTGGTGATCAACGTCGTAATATTGAATTACCCGGTCCTTTAGCAGGACAATCTGTAAAAGGGGCAAAGTTTCAGAATCATTATTTGATTGTTTCTTTGTAATCTAATCTAAATACATCATAATTGTAGGGTGGGCAATGCCCACCATAAACTGTATGATTTATATATAATTCTGGCTCATTAATTGCTCTAAAAAGTTATTTCCTGCTGCTTCTATATCTTCATCTAAAAAAAAGTTTAGACTACGAATATTAATATTATTTATTTTATCATTAATAGGATTTCTTATTGTTGGTGTAATAATAATAGCATAATTACAATTTTGTTCAAAAGTATAGGTAATAATTTGATAAATATCAGATTGTGTAATTTCTGTTTTATATTTGGTATCCAGTACATATAAATTTTGATTTGTATTTTTATTATAGATAATTAAATCAATTTTGAAACTAAAGTTATTATATTCTACACGATGTTGTGTTTTTATTCCTAAGTGTGGGGGAAGATGTTTTTTTAGCCATGCTGCGACAAATTTTTCATAAAGTTGATTCATATTGACCAAAAAAGGTAAGCTATGATGGTTGCCTTTTTTATGACTGGGTGTTGTATTTTCTAAGAAAAAACGACAGAGAGAATGTAAACAGCGATAATCTTCATTAAGACGATTATATTTTCGGTTAATACAATCATTTGCTGTAGAGGGTGATAGGGTTACATAACCTTGTAATGCGCCGTAAACTTTTCTAATTAAAATGCGAGTATTTACTTGACAGATTTCTTGACGACTTATAACATAAATTGTCCACAGTAAAATCTGATTATCTTCTATGTCTTGGGTAAAGTTATCATAGTGACAAGTTAATTTAGGTTTCCAGGGATGTTTCAGCATGGTTTTAACATCTATTTTTCCCTTGACATAGCTTAATGTTTGTGAATGTTTAATATAAGTTGAATAGAGTCCTTTTTGAGTTCTTTTTAAGATAAGACGAGCAAAAATAGTTGCTAAACGGTTATAAAAGTCGGGTAAACTATCACAAGTCATTAAACCATCTAAAAATTGAAAGCTTTTAAGGTTATAAGCATACTCTAACATCTTAAAAATATTAGTAATATGAACTTTCGGTTTAATGTGAAAATTCCAATCATTATTAATAGGGATATAACCTATCCATCCTTGAGAAACTATTTCCCATTGATCGCCTTTTTTGCTATATTTCAGATTGATTCTAAATTTATTTTTATAGTTGTTTTTTAGATAATCAATAATCTCTTGTGGAATTTGATCACGGGGAATGTAGCAGGGTTTATATTCTGTTAGAGTTATTGTATTCATGAATAATAGATGGACATGAATTTAATATTATTAATTTAGTTGATTAACAAGATTTTAAAATTAGGCGATCGCAAACTCAGTTACTTTACGAGTTTCGGGATCATGAAATCCTAAAACAATATCATCTTTTGGGACACCATTTCTTAATAACTCAACTGCAATTCCTTCTTCTGTCCAATCTTCTTCAATCCAAATTTTATTATTTTTAATCCGAATGTAAACAGAAATCGCTTTAACTCGTTTTTCATTTTTCCAACCGATATTAAACCATAGATATTGACTTCTCTCATCATCAAACATAAGAACTTCATCTATATCTGGATCAGGAACTTGTGAAGAAATTTTTTCATATTCTAGTAGAATACTTTTGATAAGATTTTGGTAATGTTTTAATTGATCCATCGGATAATCTCCTCTTTAGTAATATCAACAGTTAGTAGTAAAACTTTATATTTTTTTAAAATTAGTTGAATGGCAATTTGTGTGAAAAATTTTTCATAAATCCTGTGACTAATAGCTAAATATATTTTATAATCCGTGTGAGTAATAGAAAGGAAAGTTTGATAGATTAAATATTGACCAAGTGCAGTTTCAAAGTCACGCATGGGAGAAGGACTATTAAAGCTTTTTACTTCAATCACAATTTGTTTTTCTCCTTTTGTTGCAGAAAGGGTTTTTTCTCCTGCTAAGTCTGCAAACAGTTTCACTTCTTCATATTTAATAGGATAAGAATCAGCCATAATTTTCCAACCTTCTTTTATTAAAGCATTTTTAACCGCATCATGATAAGTATCTTTTGCTGGCATTTTTTTGATAATTGAGTCACTAAGCCATAAAGACCTGTATAGTCTTTTTTTAACTTAAGAAGATAGTTTATTCAATTTATCTTTTATTTTTGTCCAGCGAAATTTCTCAATTTTGCCAGTTTCATCAAAGAAGTATTCTTCTAAATAGGGTTCTATTTCCATTGTCCAAATGTCTTCGAGATCATCTTTTAATGTTTCGGTAAGGAAGAAAGAAACACCAATTTCATAATCAGAATCATTAATCGTTTTATTCAGTTCTTCTAAAATATTTATTAATGATTCAATAAATTCAATATTATAGTTAGTCTTGTGTTTTTGATGGTATCTTCTGAGGATATCATAGTTAGGTTTGATGGGAATAAATGCAAAGCGACGACGCAACGCATGATCCACTAAAGCTATTGAGCGATCGGCAGTATTCATAGTTCCAATTATATAAACATTTTTCGGGATTTTGAACTTTTGATCGCTTCCTGCAAGTTTTATTTCTTCTTCTCTATATTCTAGTAAATACATCAATTCTCCGAACACTTGAGAGAGGTTAGCGCGGTTAATTTCATCAATGATTAAAATACACATACCTTCCTTTTCTTCTGCTTCTTCACAGAAGGTTAAAAAGCGTCCAGGTACCATAGAATAGTTTAGGTTTTTATCGGGTGAAGTTTGGGGACGAATACCTTGTATAAAGTCTTCATAACTATAACTAGGATGAAATTGTATGAGTTCATGAAATCCATCCCCACTACTGGTTAAATGTTTAGCAATGTGTTTTGCTAAGTAGGTTTTTCCTGTTCCTGGTGAACCTTGAAAAATAATATGTTTTTTACGTTTTAGGGTGTCGATATATTGTTCTAATTGAGTTTCTTCTATGTAAGTTTCTTGAGGTTTCATGTCTCTAATTATTTTGCTAATTTCTTCTTCATCGTAATCGTCATAATTCCAAATCAGATCAATTTCTTGCATTGGATTTTCAGATGTTGCTAAAAGAGATAAAACTATGAAGTTTTCAAAACCTTCGTATAGAGACTCATAATATTGATAAAAGGGATAATATTTTTTGAGTTCCCTTACTTCACATATTGAGTAACTTTCGGAAATTTTTAAAAGCTCAGAAAAATTTTCTATAGTAATTTGTTCTTCCGTAGAGGAAAAAATTGCAAAAACATCAGATTTTTGTATTTTTTCTTCAAATTTAGTAGCTAATTGTTGATTCATTATTTTACAATTTTTATTAAATAAAAATAAGTTATTATTTTTTTCAACAGTTTGAATATTAAATTTATACGAAATATGTTCGCTTTTTAACTGAATACTAAAAATCAAATAGTAATGAATATTAGATTTATTAAAATGCGTAACAAAATTAGATTCTAAAAATCCAAAAGCCATTCTATATGTAATAGATTTAAAAGCTTGTTTACGTAACCAAAGACTAAATTGATTTTCAACTATTTTCTGAATAAGAGAAATATGAATATATTTTTTTTTAATATCTTTAATTATCCTAATACATAAATATTCAAAAGGAATTTGAACTTTATATAAAAAAGTTTCATAGTTAGACCATAAAGTTGAGCGAGTCGTTAAATCAGATAGAATGCCGACACGTGGCTGTGTAAATCTTTTATAAGAATCGTAATTATATTCTGTTACTATTCTTTCCAATCTTTCTGGCATATTTTAGAAAAAATTTAATATATAAAAAGACAGCAATGTGGGCAAATTAGAAAGTTATCATAATTTATCAAACATTTGCCCAACCCACATAAGCTATATTCATTGTACTATTTTTGTATATTGGGTGAAAAAAGTAGAATTACTGAATTTTTTGATGTAGCGATCGCTGTTTATTTTTTGGCTGTGTTTTAATAAAAAATATTTATAATGATATGTGTACTCAATTATCTACAATTTTGAGACGATAAACATCATAAACTCGAGTGAAGACGAAAACAACTTTAAAACTGTTTTTGATACAGTAACAAAAGATAAAAATACTACTGTTATTACAGGGATTTTGATGACAGGTTGAGGAATAAGAGTTTCAAATTTTATCCCGTTAACTTTTATAAAAGTCATAATTATAACTGTAGGGTGGGTAATGTTTGATTAAAAAGCAAAAATTAGTAAGCTTGTCCCTAATTGTAGTTTTATAGCAAAAATAGGTGGTCTTGCGAGGAGAGTGCTGATTTACTGATATAATACTGACAAAAGGTAATTATAGGCAGAAAACTTATGGCCAGAAGAACGAGAGGTTTATTAGCTGACTTCCGAGACTTTATTATGCGGGGGAATGTGATTGACCTAGCAGTTGCGGTTATCATTGGAGGGGCATTTGGCAAAATCATTAATTCCCTTGTAGAGGATATCATTACACCTGCTATTCTTAATCCAGCTATGGAAGCTAGTGGGGTTGAAAAATTAAGTGAATTATCAATCAATGGTATTCAATACGGTTTATTTCTCGCTGCCGTTCTTAATTTTTTAGTAATTGCTTTTTGCTTATTTTTAATCATTCGTTCCTTTGAAATGGCGAAAAAAAGATTGATTCGTCAAGAAGAAGCGATCGCAGAAGAACAAATAGACCAAGCGGTAGCGACTCAAGAAAGATTAACAACAGCTATGGAAAGATTAGCAGACACAATAGAAAGACAAAATCCATCTTCTTAAAGATAAGTATCTCAACATAATTGATTGAACAGTGTTTATTGTACTATTTTCGTGTATTAATTAAAAAAAGTACAATTAAATAACTTTTGGATCTAGCGATCGCTTTCTATTCTTTGGCTGTATTTTAATAATACAGTTATTAATGAATTATTAATTAAGGCAATTAATTCATAGTTTGATTAGCAGCTTTTGTCAAAATATCTTCCATCCAACGGTTAATACTTTTACCTTCTTTAGTGGCAGCAATAGTAATTTTTCGATGAGTTTCTGGAGTTGTCCTAAAATGAAATTTACCAGAAAATGGCTTTTCAGGAGATTGACCAATTTCTTCACAAAATTCTAAGTAATCATCAATAGAATTATAAAACTCTTGACAAGCTTCTTCAACAGTTTGTCCTTGAAATGTAACCACATCTTTAATATCAAGAACACGACCAAATAAAATACCACTCTCAAGATCAATCTCAATATTACCAGTGTATCCTTTATAAGTTAACATTGTCTGCATTTTACCTCTTCGTTGAAACGGAACAATTGAACTAGATAAGTCATTAAATAACATGAAAATTAGTTAATTAAATTAGAGACATCTGGGGATTTTTTGGGTAGGAGGAGGACACTATTGCTAGTCCCCCCAGGAAATGGACATCGTAATATGGTTTTGTTATAGAGATCCAGGCGTTACACCAGCATTTTCTAAAAAGTCTCTAACGCTTTTAACAGCAGCTTTACAGACTTCTTTTTGTGGATGAGGTTCATGAAATACTGCTTTTTCTCCATTAAGAAAAACCCGCACTCTTGAGCCTCTTCCTTGACTGACGGTTGCTCCCAACGCTATTAAAAGATTTTCTATATCTGTCCAAGTAATATCTGCTCGAACAGGGTTGGTATAGATCGCTTCTAAAGTACGACGCTGTTTGCTATTTAACCCTTCCGCCATGACTCCCCTAGCAGTTGTTTGTACAACAAGTGTCTGCATAAACCCCCAGATTGATGTACCTCCTTAATGGTATCAAAAAATGATATCATTGCCACTGTTTTGATTAATTTATCTTCCAACTGAGTCCCGTAGGTAATCAAACGTAATAAAAATGCAAAAAATACATGAAAAAAATGCAAAAGACGAATTTTGCCCAACTTTTTGTTACATTAGCTACAAAATTTCTCGGATTGTAGAGTTTAAATAGGTACAACTTGACCAGATGGAGGGTTTACCCTGTGGTGCAAAGTACCCAATCTAAAAACAAAGAAAAGTTAAACAAATTTGAAAAGATAAAGGCTGAAAAAGATGGACTAGATATAAAAGATGAATTAGAACACTTTGCCCGCATCGGTTGGGAAGCAATGGACAAAACCGATCTCGAACATCGCCTCAAATGGGTGGGTATTTTCTACCGTCCTGTCACCCCTGGCAAGTTCATGTTACGGATGCGGATGCCCAATGGTATCCTAAACAGTGACCAAATGCGGGTTCTCGGTCATATTGTACAACGATATGGAGACGATGGAAATGCCGACATCACCACCCGACAAAACCTACAACTGAGGGGTATTCGTCTCGAAGATATTCCTGACATCTTTAACCGTCTCGACGCAGCTAATATGACATCTGTGCAGTCAGGAATGGATAATGTTCGTAATATTACAGGTTCACCCATGGCCGGTTTAGATGCAGATGAACTCATCGACACCCGTGAATTAGTCCAAAAAGTGCAGGACATGATTACTAACCACGGGGAAGGTAATTATGACTTTACTAACTTACCCCGTAAATTCAATATTGCCATTGAAGGGGGACGAGATAACTCGGTTCACGCTGAAATCAACGATATTGCTTTCGTTCCTGCTTATAAAGACGGCAATTTAGGGTTTAATGTAGTTGTGGGTGGCTTTTTCTCTGCTAAACGTTGTGAGGCTGCTATTCCTCTTAATGCTTGGGTTCCTCCCACAGAAGACGCTGTTGTGGAATTATGCCGTGCTATTTTAACCGTATTTCGGGATCATGGACTGAGATCCAACCGTCAAAAGTCCCGTCTGATGTGGTTAATCGACGAATGGGGCTTAAATAAGTTCCGTGAAGCAGTAGAAGCTGAATTAGGCTATAAATTAACCCCAGAAGCCGAAAAAGACGCAATTGATTGGGAAAAACGGGATCATATTGGTGTCTTTCCCCAAAAACAAGCAGGTTTAAACTATGTAGGACTGCACATTCCCATCGGTCGTTTATACGCTGAGGATATGCTAGACTTAGCCAGGATGGCTGAAGTTTATGGAAATGGGGAAATTCGCCTCACAGTTGAGCAAAATGTCATTATTCCCAATATTTCCGATGATAACTTAGAGCCATTTTTAGAAGAACCCATTCTAGAAAAGTTTAGTATTAGTCCAAAACCCTTACAAAGAGCTTTAGTTTCCTGTACAGGGGCGCAATTTTGTAACTTTGCTCTGGTAGAGACGAAAAACCGTGCGCTTGCTTTGGCTAAAGAACTCGATGAAATCTTAGAATTACCCCAAACCGTGCGTATTCATTGGACAGGTTGCCCCAACTCCTGCGGACAACCCCAAGTGGCCGATATTGGCTTAATGGGGACAAAAGTTCGCAAAGATGGCACAACCGTCGAAGGGGTTGACCTATATATGGGAGGAAAAGTGGGTAAAGATGCTCATTTAGGCACTTGTGTTCAAAAAGGTATTGCTTGCGACGATTTACTTCCTGTTTTGTCTGATCTCTTAATTAAGAATTTTGGGGCAAAACGGAAATGAAGCAGGGAGCAGGGGAGTAGGGAGCAGAGGGAGAACAATAGTTAATTTTCTTCTCATACTCACTTACGTTTGCCTATTGCCTACCTTCACTATCACCTTAAATTTTTATCTACAATCTATATCGAGAGGAAAAAAACAAAAATGCTTGGAGAAATGTGGTCACTACGTGGAAGGTATAAAATCCTTCACATGACTTGGTTTGCCTTCTTTTTAACCTTTGTTGTTTGGTTTAACCTTGCACCTTTAGCAACTCAGATAAAAGCTGATTTTGGTCTAGAAGAGAGTCAAATTAGAACTTTAGCTATCTGTAACGTTGCTTTAACGGTTCCTGCGAGGATTATTATCGGAATGTTACTAGATCGCTATGGGCCTAGAATTACCTATACACTATTGTTGATGTATGCAGCTATTCCCTGTTTAATCTTTGCAACGGCCCAAGGGTTTACCCAGTTAGTCGTCGGACGGTTAATGTTAGGTATTGTCGGTGCAGGGTTTGTCATTGGTATTCGCATGGTTGCAGAATGGTTCCCCCCGAAAGAAATAGGACTCGCTGAAGGTATTTACGGCGGTTGGGGTAACTTTGGTTCTGCTGCTGCTGCTTTTACCCTGCCTACTATAGGCGGTTGGTTTGCCTTTGGCGCACTTTCCCCCGGAGGTGATCCCCTCCTCAACTGGCGACTTTGTATCGCTGGAACAGGCATCATTGCTGCGCTGTATGGGATTTTATACTACAATAACGTCCAAGATCATCCCCCCGGAAAAACCTACCGTAAGCCTAAAAGTGCTAGAGGTATTGAAGTAACCACGAAAAAAGATTTTTGGTTCTTAATGGTGATGAATGCACCTTTATCCGGCATTCTCATGGTGTTAGCGTGGCGGTTAAAAAAAGTAGGCTTCTATGGTGTCAATACCATGTATATTGTTTGGGCTTGTTTATTGGGTTTATACTTGTTCCAAGCTTATAACTGTTGGGTAGTGAATAAAGACTTGATGACAGGGAAGAAACATTATCCCCCTAAAGATCGTTATCGTTTCTCTCAAGTAGCTATTTTAGAATTAACTTATGTGGTAAACTTTGGGTCAGAGTTAGCGGTAGTTTCGATGCTTCCGGCTTTCTTTGAAGGAACGTTTCCCTTAAACCCAGCACAAGCAGGGATGATTGCCTCTAGTTATGCTTTTATGAACTTAATGTCTCGTCCAGGTGGGGGTTTAATCTCCGATAAGTTGGGTAGTCGTAAGAATACGATGGCGGTGTTAACCCTGTGTATGGGTATTGGTTATCTGATTTTGGGTACGGTTACTAGCAGTTGGTGGCTACCGGGTGCAATTATTTTAACCATGGCTTGTTCTTTCTTTGTACAAGCGGGAGAAGGGTCAACCTTTGCGATCGTTCCCCTAGTAAAACGTCGTATTACGGGACAAGTTGCGGGTAATGTGGGAGCTTACGGAAACGTCGGTGCAGTGGCTTATTTAACTATTTTTAGCCTGTTACCGGAATGGTTAGGAGGAGGAAAAGATCCTAGTCCGGCCATTATTGCTCAAGCAAATACGGCCTTTTTCCAGATAATGGGAATTATGGCTGTGATTGTCGCCTTTTTATGTTGGTTTGTCTTAAAAGAACCCGAAGGTTCATTTGCTGAACACCATGAAGGGGAAGAAGAGGATCATCAGTTACCTCATGTTCCTGTGATGGAAAGCGATACTTCTGTTGATTCTATTGCAAGAGGTTAGGTAAATTACAGCAGTTTTCGACTTAGTGAGGTACAACAGTTATCGCTTTGAGGCAGAAGGCAGGAGGCAGGAGGCAGAAGACAGATGTTAGATGTAGTTTAATAACTTGCAAAGTGCTGTAGTAGGGGCTGAATGTTACTAAGCCCCGAAAAACTAAGCTAATTGATCCTTACGACCAAGGTTAGTTAGATCAAGTGTGGCAGTAACTGTGGCAGCATTAGTGGGTGAATGAAAGAGTAGCTACTGTTGGGGCGGTAATTGTTAGAAAACGAGACAGTGTCATCATTAATGAAAACTCCTTATCCTATTAAGGAAATAATTGTTGCTCCAAGAAAATAGCACGAGGAGGGAAGTCAAGGTTTTTCTAAAATTTAATGTTTTTTGCAGAAATAATTATGTTTTCTAGCTAAAAAGTGACATTAAAGATCATTCTCAGTTAAATCTGCATCCTTCATAATCTGTTTGAGTGTGCCAATGGGTAAATCTCGATTACCATGAATCGGAATGACCAAAATCGCCTCTTTATTTTCCTTTGTGTAAATATGATGACTTCCTGTGACTCGTTTTAACTGCCAACCTAACTTTTCAACAATTTTAGAAAGTTTTTTACCTGAAATAGACTTCATATAGATATTTCTACTTCTTTGACAAGTTTACTATCTTTCTCTAGATTTGCTTTCTCATTTGCTACATCTAACCATGCTTCGATCGCCTCTTTAAGCATTTCGATTAAATGATCGTAGGTTTCTCCCCAGGTATGACATCCTGGTAAAGCAGGAACCGAACCACACCAAATATCATCCTCTTGCCAAATGATTACTTTTACTTTCATTAGTCTTTGTTTTTTATTTGAAAGGAATTGATTGTCTTGATCATAACAGACATAATTATCTTTCATAATTTGTATAAAATAAAAAGAGTCCTCTCGTAAGTCACCAAGAGGACATCATCAAAAATAATCTTATTAAGAAGTATAACTCATGAACGAACCCAATACCGTTACTTATGATCTATCAGAAGTTCTTAAAGAACTGAAACAAGATATTAAAGAAGTCAATCAGAACTAATTCTTGTAGGGCTATAATTGCCCTAAAACGCAACCATTAAACTAATAATAGAATCCTCAAAAACCATCTAATACAATTATGGTGACTCAACTCAAAAACGAAACCACTTCAAATATTATTTATCCAGACAGCGATGGCAAACCCATGGACGATAATACCCTTCAGTTTCGTTGTATTACTATGATAAAGGCAAATTTAGACTGGTTATTTGCTGATAATAATAATGTCTTTGTTGCTGGTGATTTACTGTGGTATCCTATGGAAGGTAACAATAAAAAAAGACTTGCACCGAATATTATGGTCGTATTTGGTCGTCCTAAAAAAGAAAGGGAATTCTATCAACAATGGAAAGAAGATAATATTGCTCCACAAGTGGTTTTTGAAATACTTTTCCCAGGAAACAGCCAGACAGAAATGAGCCGAAAATTGCTATTTTATGAGCGTTATGGAGTGGAAAAATACTACATTTATGATCCTCATAAAAATGAACTTAGTGGACTCTTAAGAGGAGAAGAAGGATTAGAAATTATTGAGAATATGAATAATTGGATTAGTCCCCGGTTAGGGATTCGTTTTAAAATAACAGAACCGAAATTAAAACTATATTATCCTGATGGAGATAGCTTTACTAGCTACACAGAAGAAAGAGAAAAAGTACAACAAGAAAAATAACGAACCAACAAATTAGCTGCTAAATTAAAAGAATTAGGAATTGATTCAGATGAACTTTAAATCAATGTCAAAGCAGAAGCAATCTCTTATCTTTATAATCCCAGGTTTTCTAGTAACAACTTCACTGTTACTAACCTCAACAACTTTCGCCCAAACTAATCCTAATGGTAGTTGGTTAGATCAAGAAGAAAACTGGAATAAACCTAATAATTCTATCCCTAAAGCACCGGTAGAAACAGCAACTAATTTTGAGTCTTGTCAGCATACCATACGGCCAGCAGTATTACCCGAAGATAAATTAGTAAAAGCTGCTGGTTGGACTTTAGCAAATGCTGCTCAAATTTATGGATCAACCACCATAATCACAGGAATGACCGATGCAGATGGGATGTGTCGTCCCATGAATTTTCAAGTTTTTGTCTTCACTGATGGTAAGTTTTCTGGCACTTTGTCCCCCATTCCTATGACTTCTCGCACCGATGGAAGTCTGTTTAAAGTTGATCTTTATCGTGAGAGCATGATTGATGCTTCATTTAATCGTTATCTACCAACAGATGCACAATGTTGTGCTTCTCGCGAAAGTCGCATTTTTTATCAAGTAAATACTAACACAGATGCTCCTTTTTTAGTGCCTCAATTCCCAGCCAATACCTATGATCGTTCATCGTCGTAAATAAAGGATTATGATACACATTAAAATGATCAATCAACAAAAACCAACTATAAAATTTTCCTCAAAATTAGAAAAGAAATGTAATCTTTGGTGCTTTCTTATTTTAAAATAGTCCACCTCTTCTGTTTATCAAAAATCTTCTATCCTAAACATTAAAGTAAGATGACCTATGACGAACTCTACTAAAACTCTCTGTCCTTATTGTGGTGTCGGTTGTGGTTTAGAAGTCCTGCCCCCGGCCCAACCTGGAAAACCTGTTAACCGAGATAGTGAAGGAACCCCGATCTGGCAAGTCAGAGGCGATCGCAACCATCCTTCTAGTTTAGGTAAAGTTTGTGTTAAAGGGGCAACGGTTAGTGAGTCCTTAGACAAGTGTCGCCTGAAATATCCTATGATGCGAGACAGTTTAAGCGATGAGTTTCGTCGGGTAAGTTGGGATGAAGCGTTAGAAGCCATTGTAAACCGGATTCAAACCGTTCGCTTAACCCAAGGCTCAGACGCTTTATGTATGTACGGTTCCGGACAGTTCCAAACGGAAGATTATTATATCGCTCAAAAACTCTTTAAAGGGTTCTTGGGAACCAATAACTTTGACGCTAACTCTCGTCTGTGTATGTCTTCTGCAGTGGCAGGTTATACCCAAAGTTTCGGCAGTGATGGGCCTCCTTGTTGTTACGAAGATTTAGAGTTAACGGACTGTGCATTTTTAATCGGAACTAATACCGCAGAATGTCACCCTATCGTCTTTAACCGTCTCCGTGTTCATCACAAAAAGAACCGTAAAGTTAAAATGGTGGTGGTTGATCCCAGACGAACCCAAACCGCAGAAGCAGCCGACTTACACTTAGCCATTAAACCTGGAACCGATATCGATCTCTTTAATGGTATTGCTTATTTACTCATGCGGTGGGGTCGTATTGATACCTTTTTCATTGATGAATGTACCCAGAACTTTTCGGCCTATGCTGATGTTATCCGTCATTATCCCCCTGAGTTAGTAGCCCGTAACTGTGGTATTCGTATCGATGAGTTAGAAAAAGCAGCCCAATATTGGGGTGAGTCAGAACGGGTGTTATCTTTATGGTCGATGGGGATGAATCAATCTTCTGAAGGAACGGCTAAAGTTCGCACCCTGATCAACTTACATTTAATGACTGGAGATATTGGTAAACCTGGAACTGGGCCTTTCTCCCTCACTGGACAACCCAACGCAATGGGTGGTCGAGAAGCCGGGGGACTTTGTAATATTTTACCGGGGTATCGAGTGGTTAATAACCCTCAACACCGGGCTGAAGTTGAACAGTTTTGGAAGCTTCCTCAAGGGACAATTCAACCGCAACGGGGTCGTACCGCATGGGAAATGATTCAAGGGTTAGAAACAGGAGAAGTGGGCTTTTTCTGGATCACAGCCACCAACCCGGCGGTGAGTATGCCCGATCTCAAACGAACTCAAACAGCTTTGAAGCGATCGCCTTTTACCGTTTATCAAGACGCTTATTATCCCACCGAAACCGCAGCTTATGCTCATATTCTACTTCCGGCAGCCCAATGGAGTGAAAAAACAGGAGTAATGACCAACTCGGAAAGGATGGTGACGTTATGTCCCCAGTTTCGTGATCCCCCAGGAGAAGCGAGGCCAGACTGGAAAATATGGGCAGAAGTGGGACGACGCTTAGGGTTTGAAGAAGCGTTTAGTTTCAAAAATTCTGCCGAAGTGTATGCAGAGTTTGTGCAAATAACCGAAGGCCGTCCCTGCGATAGTTCGGGGTTGAGTCACGACAAGTTACGCGCTTATGGCCCATTACAATGGCCTTATCCTGATGCTTGGCCTTGGCTAGAAGGAGAGGACTTAGAGCAACAAAATCGGACTAATAAGCGACTTTATACCGATTTTTGTTTCAACACCCCAGATGGACGGGCAAGGTTTGCAGCCTACCATTCTAAAGGGCTGGCTGAACCTCCTGATGAAGCCTATCCTTTCGTCTTAACCACTGGACGATTGTACGGTCATTGGCATACCCAAACCCGTACCGGACGCATTCCCAAAATTAAAAAGATGCACCCTGAGCCGTTTATAGAAATTCATCCTAAAGATGCTGAAAAATTGAACATTGAAGAGAATACTTTAGTTGAACTGCGATCGCGTCGAGGAAAGGCTCGTTTTTTGGCAAAAATCACCAAAGCGATCGCTCCTGGTACTCTGTTTATCCCCATGCACTGGGGCGCACTTTGGGCTGATCATGCCGAGGCTAACGCTTTAACCCATCCGACGGCCTGCCCTACCTCTTTGCAACCTGAGTTAAAAGCTTGTGCAGTACAGGTAAAGATTGCCACAGAAGAGGAATGGGTCGTTACGAGTTTAGAGTTCGGAGTTAAGAGTTATCTAAAATAGATAAAGTAAAGATTATAATCGAGGGGGAGAAAAATGTCATGAATTCATGAATCAAATTTGATTTTAACTGCTTGAGAATTGATTTTCTCGTTTTTTTGTTTGCTTTTTCTGTACTGGTTCAAGATATCAGTATGCAAAATCTCACAATCAACAGTATAATCAAGGTTCAAACTAACTTGGGAATTTCAAGCTAGGGCAAATTTTCTTTATTTGAGCAAGTTTATGGCACAAGGTCAAGTTAAGTGGTTCGATGTCCAGAAAGGCTATGGGTTCATAGCACCGCAAGATGGAGGAGATGATCTCTTTGTTCATTATTCAGAAGTCCAAAGCAAATCTCTCGAAGAAGGACAAACAGTTGAATATGAAGTTGGCCAGGGTAGAAAGGGCCCTTGTGCCGTCAATGTCCGAAGTATTTAGGCAGCAAAAGCAACAATCGTATCTAAAAGCTATCTAAATATTCGTCAAGTCTGAACCTTCTCAAAGGTCATCAGAAGGGAAAGAGGGTGAACCCCCTATAACCCTCCCTTGTGTTTGACCGCAAGGGAGTTAATCTCCCGTAATGGCAAAGTTTGAACACATATGGGGCGACGAGTCTCAAGTCAAATACGGTTCTTAGGGGAGAGGAGAGGGACGCACCGTCCCTCGATGGTATTAAAAAATGCTTCAGCAAAAATATTAGCTGAAACATTAACTTTGGCTATGGAAACTGCTGCAATATGTTAGTTAATGAGCAACTGGACAACCAGAGGTTAATTTTTTGAGAAAGGTGCTATTATCAAAATAATGTTCAACAGATAGGATTTTGAGATCGTCGGTCACTTTAGCCACACTCATTCCTCTTATTTCAATGGTTTCTCCTGTAGGTTGATGATCTTTATAAGGACCGCTAAAGGTTCCCCAATGTCGCCATTTAAACGTCACATTAGGTGGACCAGATAATACTTCTATTAGTTCCCATAAAAATCCATTGGGAAAGGCTTTATGAAACAGATCAAAGGAGGATTCAAAGTTTTCCGCGTTAGGATCGTAACCAGGGGTTTTATCAATAAAAAGGTTATAAGTACCTTGATCACTGACATCTTGCGCACTGTAAATGGGGCCACCGTTGCTACTCATTTGAAATTTATCAGTGACAATAGATAACCATTGTTGTGGATCGGCTTTATGAGAGGCTTCCATTTCAAAGGTTCTCACTAGATTTTGAGCGATCGCTTCTAATGATCCAGGAGCATGATTATATTTACTTTCTTGGTGTAAATATTGGTCGGTATGGGAGTAGTCTGGCTTTTCTCCGTTACGCCATTTCACTCCTTCATCATGATCTAGGACGGTATTACGATCTTGTACCCATAGGGGTAAGTCTGCATTGTGATCCTTACTCATTAGATAAGTTCCTGTGGCGAGGTTAGATGATTGACTCTATCTTTTTATTATAAAAAATTACTCTGCAAACTTAAATTTATAAACCTAAAGTTTTCCTTTATTTTTATCTAGATATCTTAGAATTGATGGAGTTTCTTTTGCTGAATAAAAATTTTTCAATGCTGTAGAGGAGAAAGGTTTTTCTCCCCCACATTTCACTTATCTTTCTTCGATAGGACACCATCTTTGTTCACTCGGTCCAGTATAATCAGAACTAGGACGAATAATGCGATCGAGTTCTAATTGTTCTAAGCAATGAGCTAACCAACCAACCACTCGACTGACGGTAAAGGTTGAAGTAAATAAAGCAGACGGTAGCCCTAACCCATGCAATACTAAAGCGGTATAATATTCAACATTGGTTTCGATGCTACGATTGGGTTTATATTCTTTGAGTAACCTTAGAGCAGTGGTTTCTACATCAACGGCTAACCCCCAAAACTCCTTATTTTCTTTCCGTTTCCAGATATCGGCTGACACTTGTGATAGTAAAATGGCTCTAGGATCTTTGACACGATAAACCCGATGACCAAATCCCATCAACCGTTCTCGGTTTTCAAACTTGTGGCGTAAATATCCTTCTATATCTCCTGATTCTTGCATCTCTAATAGCATATCTAGTACAGGGCCTGGCGCACCTCCGTGTAAGACCCCTTTCATTGCACCGATGGCCGCCGTTACCGCAGAAACAAAATCGGAGCGAGTGGACATGACAACCCGTGCTGCAAAGGTAGAAGCGTTCATGCCATGTTCAATGACCGTATTAAGATAAATTTCTAGGGTTTTGACATCTTCTGGGATAGGTTTTTCCCCTGTCAACATATATAAGTAGTTGGCAGCATGGCCAAGTTCGAGGTGGGGTTCTACAAGGGGTTGACCGTTAAGTAGTCGCCAATAGGAAGCCGTAATAATGGGGACTGAAGCAATAATTTTTAGCGCACCATTAATTCCTTCTTTATCGATGCGATGAGATTGCATATCCATTGTAAGACAGCTAACTCCGATTCTCACGCCTTCAATCAGTTCGATGTCATTGGCTGCTGCGTTTTTGAGAACATCTAATATTTTTTCATCAAGATATCGATGGGATAATAGCTTTTTGGTGACATTATCCAGTTCATTTTTATTAGGGAGATGATTGTGCAAAAATAAAAAAATCATCTCTTCAAAGGAAGCATTAGTGGCAAGCTCTTCAAAGGGAAATCCTAATATGATTAATTTTCCTAACTGCCCATCAATTTTGCTGAGGTGATTGGGTATATTTTCCATATATTGCAACCTGAATAGTTGAGGCTAATACCGGCTTAGGCACTCTGGCTAATTATACCATAGTGCTTAGTTTGAATGATGTTTGTCATTGAGGATTTAACTTAAACTTTAACTCATAAAAGTTACCCTTTTTTAAGAATAATTTAAGTTAATAACCTCGCCAAACTCCCACTAAGATTCCTTGGACTTCTATTTGGTTGGCTTTGACTTCTATGGGTTGATAGTTGAGATTTGAAGGCTTTAACATCACGATTTCTCCTTCTTGATAATATCGTTTTAACGTGGTACCAACTCCTTCAACTCTAGCTGCTACAATTTCACCATTTTTTAAGGTTTCATCGGGATCTAGCGATCGCATAATCGCTAAATCCCCGTCGGTGATTAAATCTTCGATCATGCTATCTCCTGTTACCCTCAAGCCCCAATAATTGTTAGCATGGATGAGATGGGAAAGATCTAAGCGTTCTTGATCGTCCGTGAAGGGTTCAACTAATCCCCCTGCTGCGATCGCTCCTAAAATAGGGACTCCTTTGGGCTGATGGTGCAAAATTCTTAAAGTTCTGGCTTTTCCTTCTGTCCAGTCGATATACTCTTTATTCCTGAGTCTTTCTAAACGACTTTGCACCGGTGCTGGCGATCGCAGATTCATGGCTTTCATCATTTGACGAATGGACGGAGCGTGTTGATTTTCGTTAATGTACTTAATCAACCATTCGTATAATTCTTTTTGTGCGGGGGTTAACGGTTCCATGAGTTTTCCCTATTTGTCAGAACATCGGTACTATCATAAACCGTTTGTGTCCTGTTGGGATAATAATTTTTAATAAGAAGGCCATTAATACCTGATCATAATTCTAGAACAGTTTGGAGCATTTCGCGATCTCCTGGTTTAGCACAGAAACGGCCATTTTCAAGATCCCGAATCCAACTTTGACTTTTTCCAATTTCTTTGGCGAGAGCTCTTTGACTTAATCCTTTTCGTTTTCTTGCGTCTAAAATTTGTTTAGCGGATAAGTCGGGGGTTTTCTTGCTGCGACTTTTGCGATTATTTTTCCGTTGTTTTTTTTGTTCAAATTTAGCTAGTTGTTCTTCCCATTCTTGGGGTAGTTCAAAGTTAAGAATTCTTGCTTTCATCAACCAATTCCATTTTCCTCTTGGTCCTGAGTCGGTTAAACGATTGTCTTGGGAACCATCATTAATCCAAAAGTTTAAGGCTTCTTCTGCATCGTCGGGTAGTTGCTCTAACTTTACCCATAGGGGTTGTATATTTTCTGGGTAGGAAACGGGGTCAAATACAGGTTTTAGTCCATAATGATTTAAGACTTCTAAATCACTTTCAAAGGTGCGTAAGAGTCGTTTTCGTTGCTCTCGTTGAATA
This sequence comes from Crocosphaera chwakensis CCY0110, assembly GCF_000169335.1. Classification (GTDB taxonomy): domain Bacteria; phylum Cyanobacteriota; class Cyanobacteriia; order Cyanobacteriales; family Microcystaceae; genus Crocosphaera; species Crocosphaera chwakensis. Next base: position 5,530 of record NZ_AAXW01000005.1, on the reverse strand, counting down.
TCTGCTTGGGCGATCTTTTGTTGACCATAAGCGACTCGCATTAAGGTGGGAACAGTAATACATTGTTTGCGTCCCATTTTACTCTTAAATAGCAACCATACCATGATTCTTACAGCCCCTGGATGTTGTTGCCAAATACTCATGACACTACTTAAGACAAATTGAGGTAAGGAACCGTATTGATAGAAGGCAACTCTTTTACTATAACCTTGTTTATTGAGGAAATATTTTGCCCATATTCCGGGTTGTACGGTAAAGGTTAAACCAATTAAATGTTGACAACCATTATCGTCTTCTTGAAAGTGGTGTTGTATATCTAATAAGTTCCAAATCGAATTTTCTGGTACGGTAAATTCTTTAACTTTTCCTTGTTGTGGCCACTGGATAGTTGCTAATAATTGACAAGTTTGTTGAACTAATAGTTTAATTAGACTTAATTTGGATGCCTTACTAATATCTTTTCGTTTATCTAATCCTAAATATTGTTCAATTTGTTGATCACTAATAACAAATTGTTCTTGCCAAGGTTTTTCTAAGCTAGTTGCATAAGCTGCAAATAACAGATGTAAGCAAGCTGCTCTAATATCAATATTTTCTAGCTTAGTGGAGTCGGATAAATAATCAACTGATTCAGATAATTGTGCATCTAAAATATTGTTTAATCGAAAAAGAATTGTTCCTTGTCCTTGTTTAACAGGTTTCTCATAATAAAGATTTCCTTGGGCATCTTTTTCCCAAAGAAGCACAGAGGCACGAGTTAGCACCGTACAAGCTTCCCAAATGATCATTGACGAAGCAAAAGGGGTATTTTTTCCATTAATAAATAATTCAGGAGAGGTGCTTACCCTTGCTACATTTTTATATCTTCCTTTTTTCGCTTGGGTGGGAGTTGGACTACTAATAGGACATTGCACAATACACTGAGGTTCTTGGTAATAACCTTCGCAATTATTACATTTTTTTTGATCAATCCAATATTCACCATTCTCGGTTTGAATGGCATCAGTTGGACAGTCAATTTGGCAATTATGACAACTAGGGCAACTCTCAGAAATAGTATAAGACATGGCCGTTTATGAAGAGTAACAAATGAAGCAAAATATAGTCACAGGGGTTAATTACTAGATTAAAAATCAATCTAATAAATCTCCCATGATGCAGTATTTTTAGCACAATACCCCATCTATTTATCTCTCACACAAAAAAGATTCTACTCTGATAATAACTATCAGTTTTTAAAATAGTAAAAATCGTATGAATTTACTAGGACTTCACTGGTATTGTGCCAGTTTATGATGTAACACTTCTCACTGTTGTTATGGTATTTAATAAATGTTTCTGCTTATGTTTATTGTGAACATTCTACTATACTTATGTCTTTCTTTTGCTGTGGATGTTATCAACTTCTTGAAAGAATTTATACTAATAATGCAACCATAAATGACGTTTCTGAATAATCCTCAATAAAAAAGTCAGTTTTTTATATCATTAGGGTAAAAATCTGTAAACTATCATACAACTTAGAAGCTTTTTGAACTCAGTTTATTGCGTTTTGTTATTTTATTTATATTTTTATCACGATTCTATAAATTAATTATTTCTCACCTCTATTAACTATTAAAGAGATTTTTTAGAAAGAAAGGTTATGATAAAGGATGGAAAATCTTGAAAAAATGCGACGATTGTGATACCTTCTAAATTAATTATAGATCCATTATTGATTGCCTGGCTACAAGAAGACATCGGAAGAGGCGATCGCACAACGGACGGATTGAACTGTCAGGAAATGGGTTCAGGTCAATGGATAGCCAAAGCTGAAGGTATTATAGCTGGTTTACCGATTGCTCAACGAGTCTTTGAATTATTAAATTCTCAAATCCAATTTATTCCAGTCGTCAAAGAGGGAGAAAGAGTAAAAACAGGACAAGTGATAGCAAAATTAAACGGTCCTTTGAATCTCTTATTAACTGGAGAGAGAGTTGCTTTAAACCTTTCGATGAGACTAAGTGGTATTGCTACAATGACCCGACAATACACAGAGGTCATTGCTGACTTACCCACCCAATTAGTTGATACTCGCAAGACCACACCAGGATTAAGGATATTAGAGAAGTATGCAATTCAAGTCGGAGGGGCAAAAAACCACCGTATGGGTTTAGATGATGGGGTCATGATTAAAGATAATCATATCAAAGCTGTGGGGAGTATTCAAGGGGCAATTGAAAAGACTCGTCAAACTATTCCTTATCCTCTAACTGTTGAAGTAGAAACAACGACGTTTAAAGAAGTAGAAGAAGCGTTAAACTATGGAGCAGATATTATCATGTTAGATAATATGAATTTGGAGTTAATGAAAGAATGTGTTAAATATATTAGAGAAAAAAACAAACAGATAAAAATTGAAGCATCGGGCAATATTACCCTGGATAATATTCGACAAGTTGCGTTAACAGGAGTTGATTATATTTCTAGTAGTGCGCCGATTACTCGTTCTATTTGGTTAGATTTAAGTATGAGGCTTGATTAAAAAAATGTGGACATCTCTTCATGCTAAGGTACATCAAACGTTAAAAGATAGTTTAATTTTGCCTCATCAAAGTAATATTTTAATTGCCGTTTCAGGAGGACAAGATTCTCTATGTTTACTGAAACTCATAGTAGATTTACAGTCAAAATGGGGCTGGAAAATTGCTATTGGTCATTGTGATCATGGTTGGGCTTCTGATATAGGAATTGCTGATCATGTTCGAGAATTAGCCTATCATTGGAATATTCCTTTTTATTTAAAAGTAGCTGAAGCCATGAAAGAAACGGAAGCGGCAGCGAGAGAATGGCGATATCAAAGTTTAGTTGAAATCGCTAATAAAAATGAATTTACTGAAGTGGTAACTGGTCATACATTAAGCGATCGCGCTGAAACTTTATTATATAATTTAATTCGAGGATCAGGTAGTAAGGGACTGGGTTCTTTAACTTGGAAACGTCCCTTAAGTAATAAAATTAGTTTAGTTCGTCCTTTATTAAAAGTTTCTCGTCCTGAAACTTTAGCCTTTTGTCAACAGTTTGATTTACCTATTTGGGAAGATGCAGTTAATGCTAATTTAGATTATGCTCGTAACCGTATTCGTCAGCAATTATTACCTTATTTAAAAGATCATTTTAATCCCAATGTAGAAAGCACGTTATCTCAAACCTCAGAAGTTTTAAAAACAGAATCAGACTATTTAGAATCAGAAGCTAATAAAATTTTAATAGCATCTTTTAATAACAGCAAACAACAGTTAAACCGAGATATCTTAAAACCAATACCTCTGGCTTTGCAAAGACGAGTTATTCGTCAATTTTTAGAGAAAATAATCATTAGAAAACCTAATTTTGAGCAAATAGAAGAGACGGTTAATTTAATCAATGCACCTAGACGCAGCCGTACGTCTTCTTTTCCGGGTAATATTATTTTAGAAGTTGAAGAAAATTACATCATCAAAAAATAGTTATAAAAATAAGTTACAATTAATAAAACAATAATTTTTAGGAATAATGGTTGTTACTTCATCCCCTTCACAATTAGCAAAAGATTGGGCAAAAGGTTATACTTCTCAACCTAACGAATATGAATATGAAATACAAGATATTGACGGTGAAATACCCTCTGATTTACAAGGGACATTGTTTCGTAATGGTCCAGGATTATTTGAAATAGGAGGAAAAACCATCGGTCATATTTTTGATGCTGATGGAATGCTTCGTGTGTTTAGGTTTCAAGAAGGAAAAATATATTTTCAAAATCGTTATGTTCGTACCGAAGGTTATCTAAAAGAACAAGAAGCTAAAACTATACTTTATAGAGGATTTGGAACCCAAAAATCAGGGGGATGGTTCGCTAATTTTTTCAATACAAACTTTAAAAATGCTGCTAATACAAATGTTATTTATTGGGGTGAAAAATTATGGACAATGTGGGAGGGTGGTTATCCTCATCAATTAAATCCTGAAACCTTAGAAACTATTGGACTTGATAATTTAAACGGATTATTAAACAAAGAAACTTTCTCAGCACATCCTAGAATTATAGATGACATTTTTATCAATTTTGGCGTATCTGGAATCACTCCCCAAACCTTAACTATCTGGGAATTAAATCAAAAAGGAAAAAAGATAACATCTTCTTCGTATCCTGTAGATGGATTTTCTATTCTTCATGATTTTTTAGTGACTCCTAATTACTATATTTTTATTAAACATCCCTTCAAATTAAATCCTTTACCTTGGTTATTAGGATTTAAAAGTTTAGAACAGTGTCTTACCTTTGATAATAAAAATCAAACTAAAATACTAATTATTTCTCGTAAAAGTGACACAATCGAAGTTTTAGAAACAGAGGCATTTTTTGGCTTTCATCATGGCAATGCTTGGGAATCAGAGGATAAAATTTATCTGACAACTATTTGTTCTGATAGCTTTCCCCAAAGAGAAAAAGATAAAATGGAATTAGATAAAATGTCGTTTGATAAACCTATTTTTGGTCAATTATGGCAATTAACCCTTGATTTGACTTCAAAAAAAGTAACCCGTCAACCATTAGTAAAAAGAAGTTGTGATTTTCCTTCAGTTCATCCTGCCTTTGTTGGCCAAAAAAACCGTTATTTATATTTAAACGTTGCTTCAAAAGTTACTAATCAAGCCCCTATTCAATCTATTATGAAATATGATCAGTCTAACGGTCAATATCAGATGTGGAACCCAGGGGAAAGAAGTTTTGCAGGGGAACCCGTTTTTGTTCCCCGACAAGGTACAATTGAAGAAGATAATGGTTATTTATTATCGGTGGTTTATGATGCTTGTATTCATCGCTCTTATTTAGTGATTTTAGATGCAAAAAATCTGAGTTCTCCCCTAGCACAATGTTATTTAACTCATCATCTTCCTCAAGGATTTCATGGCACTTGGACTTCTAAAAATTTTCTTAAATAGTTAATAATAATAAATCTCATGACTTGTCCTAGATACTGGCAGGAAGCTAAAGAATATTTAGCAAAAAAAGATGATATTCTAGCTAATTTAATTAGTTCTTATTCATCGGAAACAATAATTAATTATCATAACCCATTTTTGACTTTAGCTAATGCTATTATTGGTCAGCAAATTTCGGTTAGTGCTGCTACAACTGTCAGTCAAAGACTAAAATCTTTACTGGGCGATATTACCATTAAAAACTATTTAGAAGCTGATGAAGCATCTTTACGAAAATGTGGGTTATCTTATCGGAAAATTAGTTATATTACTAATATTGCTCAGGGATTTGAACAAGACATTTTGACTCCTAAAACTTGGTCAATGATGAGTGATCAAGAAGTGATTAAACAATTAACATCTATTAAAGGAATTGGTCTGTGGACGGCTCAAATGTTTTTAATTTTTCACTTACATAGAAAGGATATTTTTCCTATAGCTGATCTTGGTTTAATTAATGCTATTCAACGCCATTATAGCACTGAAAATTCTTTAACTAAAGAGCAAATATTAGAACTTC